>NZ_JBWDNM010000005.1:0-399791 GCF_056269185.1 Paenibacillus sp. J31R122 | reverse complement strand
GGTGTTGGTGTTGGTGTTGGTGTTGGTGTTGGTGTTGGTGTTGGTGTTGGTGTTGGTGTTGGTGTTGGTGTTGGTGTTGGTGTTGGTGTTGGTGTTGGTGTTGGTGTTGGTCTTGGTCTTGGTCTTGGTCTTGATCCTGATCTTGATCTTGATCTTGGTCTGTTGGTGTCGGGCTCAGTGCTGGCGTGGGAATTGTGCGGGTATTGAGTTAGTGTCGTGATGACGGCGGCACCTGATTCTGTAAAGAGTTAATATCAGTCAACCGAAACCATCACACCTCAAGTACGCCACTTGATACATTTTGTGCGCACTCGTACTATAACAGGATGATAAATTTCATCATTCACCTATAAAAGACAATCGAGCTGCTAAGAGATTTAATTCATCTCGCAGCAGCTCGTCCATCAATTATAACATAACTCCCACCCTCAAATTCGATGCTTACTACTATAAGCCGTCGTAATTCCGCATCAAATGACGATAAATAGTAATAAAATGGGCATTTTGTCGCCCGGAGGCCGCATAAATGCTTTTTCTAAGTGAGGGAGGGAACCATTATTTGGAAGTGACTATAGCAGCTGTTCGATATCGGCAGTCATAGCTAGAGGCTCATCAGTCGATTCAAAGCGTTTTACAACGTTCCCTTCACGATCAATTAGAAATTTAGTGAAATTCCATTTTATTTCATTTCCTTCCAAAAAGTGTGGGATCTTTTCCGTGAGAAAAGCATTCAGCATTTTACCGCTAGCTTCATTTGTGTTAAAGCCATCAAAAGGAGCCTGCTCAGTCAAATAACGAAATAACGGATGAGCCGTCTCGTCACGAACATCGATTTTTGAAAACAAAGGGAATGTTACACCATAGTTAATTTCGCAGAAGCTTTGAACATCAGAATTTGCGCCCGGCTCTTGCTCCCCAAATTGATTACTCGGAAAACCAAGAATTTCTAAGCCTTGATCCTTATATTGTTCATACAGCTTTTGTAAATCGGAATACTGAGGCGTAAACCCACATTTGCTTGCGGTATTAACGACGACTAGTACCTTACCTTTATATTGTTCCAAGCTTACCTGCTCGCCTTTAATTGTTTCTACATCATAAGAATAAATAATCATTAATGATTGCCTCCTCTAGCCGAATTAAATTTAACTAAATTATATTGTACACAATTCATTTTCTAAAAAAATAATATCACGCTGCTAGGATGTTGTCAAACAAAGCTAATTCGCTTAACAATAGACTCCTCTACAAAAAAAAGGCCCTGCCCCCAGTGATTGAAATCAAAGTTGGTTAACGGCCTTTCTTCCTCATTATGATTCTAATTTTTGCAATCTCATATAGTCGCTGACCATAGCCAAACGCCAAGGAATAATCATACCAAAAGCGAGTAAATAAAAAATAGCTCCCGTTTGCGGAATCGTCATGTACTGTTCTACGATACTATGCAGTGATAGCCTAATAAGAAATAAAGTTATCATTATGAAAATAAAAGCCTTGGAGCGTCTTACATAAATCTCTGATTCAATTCGCTCTAAGCTTGTCGTTACGACTAATGGAAATGCGAAGATTAGCATACCCGTTCCAAAAGCCGCTAACCCCCAGCTCCATGGAATATGGGTGATAGGAAAGGCAAACATAATGAAGCCCATCGCCATGCCAAAGGGCGGTATAATAATTTTGCGTAAGGAAGTCGGTTGTTTTCCAGCTCGGATACGAATTATGATAAGTGAAACGCCCGCTAAAAGCGATATAATGATAGATCCAGCTTGAATCATTTGTGTAGATAGCAGCACTAAGCCCTGCCCCCGTTTTCCCGATTTCATCAGCCATTTATTACTAACATCGTACTGCAAAACCATTATAACTGCAAATCCCGATTCATATGCTAGTCTGCCAGCCTATAGCCTGCTCCTCGTACCGTTACAATATATTTAGGAGCAACGGCGCTATCCTTTAATTTTTTACGTAAGCTTTTGATATGCACATCCACTACATTGCTGCCCACGTAAATTTGCAAGCCCCATACGGTATCAAGCAGCGACTCGCGCGACAGTACAGAACCGTCCGATGATATAAAATGAAGAAGCAAATCGTATTCTGTCTTCGTAAGCTCAATGCGCTGTCCGTTTCGATCAACGGTCATCTTCTTCAAATCAATGTAAATATCTTTAAATTGACGAATGTCCTCCGAAGCTGTGCCCCCTATTGGCGCCGGGCGATTACTGAGCATTCGGTTAATACGAACAAGCGCTTCTTCCGGCCTTGCGGGCCAAACGAGCAGCTCAGCAGCTCCCAAAGCAGGTGTTACACATTCTTCATACGATTGCTGGTCGAGCAATACCAACACAGGTACGCCATGCGATTCCGCGGACTCGAGTAGCTCGGCACCCGCCTGAAGTGTATTCCCGCTCAGCGAGTGATTGACTGGAATAGCATCGTATACGAGCAGCTCGGGCTGTAGGCTGCGGAGCATACTTTGGTCAAAGTCATGCAGAGAGAATACATCAAAGCATTCCTCGGATAACGTTACGAGCAAGCTTCGAACGCGCTCAGGCAGCGGACTAATAATCATGACGCGCTGTGTCAATGAACAAAGCACACCGCTCTGCAGAGCATCTACATCTATATTATCGCCATTCAACTCAACGCTCACCTCAGTGGTCAGACTCCATTGCTCCTCAGCCATCACGTTTCTCATTTCGTTGCGCATGATTCGCATACTCCTTCTAGTACGACTTGTGCATGTTCAATCTTATATTTCGTTTCCTTAGCAGCCTTTATTTAAACTGAGTATAAATGCATATAATTTGACGGTCAACTTTCTACCAATTTACTGCTACTATAGTGTCCCTATTGTCCCTATTAATTATAGCTCAGCTTCATAATCAGTGCTTGATGGATAGATGGAGATGATGCACTTGGTTTGACTGTATTTTATCCAATCAACACTTCATCCTAAGCGTTATTATTGAGCTAGACTGTATTTCATCCAACCTAATTGTCCGTTCTGGACGAAAATGGTTCCTGGCGTCTTGTTAGGTTGGATATTTTCCACTCAAATGCTAAGGAAAATGGATTAGGTGGATGTTTGATTGGACAATATCCATTCTAATCTTCATTCATTCCCTTACGGACATAAGATCCATTTTTTGTTGATTTTCATGCATATGAGGATGGTTGCGATGCCCTCTCCCTCTATTTATCCTATAATATCTATCTAATTGATCATTAGCTTAGATATTGAGACTTCAATAATTATAATTTTTTTGTCGAAAACAATAATCTGAATATTTACAAAATTCAAATAAAGGAGTATACTAAGCCTATCTTAACCGAGAGGGGATAGCCCATTGAAGTAGTCAAGCGAAGCATGTCTCATTAAGTCGGGAAGGAGTATCGAATTGTTGGACATGCGGGAAAATCAGCGCAGTACGAAATCGATCCTTTTAAATGAACAGTACTTAATATAAAGAAAGGATTTGTAGCAAATCGAACAGCAATTTGATCAAGGTCAATCGAGAAAGGATCGAAGTCGAAGAGGTTTGCAGCAAATAGAAAGGAAGCAGATGAGACAGTGCAAGAAGCGGATTGGAGCGTTTGAATAAATTGAATAGTCGTAAGCCAAGCACATAAAGGGATTCTGGTTATCATAGATAAGCAGAATCCCTTTTTATGTTGTTTATAAAATTGGACTAAGAAGGCGCGAAATAGATTCTTTAAATCGATTAAATAGGGGACGAGCCTCATATAGCTCAACCGTCAGCAGCTGACAGCTTTCAATATCTTTCTCAAAAATGCGTTGCAGTTTAGCTGCTGTCCACGTATCATATATGAACGCATTGATCTCAAAATTAAGCTTGAAGCTGCGAATATCAAGATTAGCTGTTCCAACCGAAGCAATCTTGCCGTCGATAACAAGTGTTTTCGCATGAAGGAATCCCTTCTCATACAAATAACATTTGACCCCTCCTGCCAGCAATTCGCCTAAATACGAATGAGTGGCCCAATAAACGAAGAAATGATCCGGCTTGCTCGGAAGCATGATCCGAACATCCACTCCAGACATCGCCGCGATTTTCAGCGCCGTCATCAAGCTCTCATCTGGAATGAAGTAGGGCGTTTGCAAGCAAATCGTCTCTTTTGCCGCATAAATCATTTTGATATACGCATCTTTAATTTGCTGGTATTCCGAATCCGGTCCACTAGCTACAAGCTGCATACCAATCGTACCTGTGTCATCCCTAATAACGGGAAAATATTGTTGATTTAGTTCTATTTTACTGGAAGCGGCTAGATTCCAATCCATCAAAAACTGCGCTTGCATTTGAAGTACCGCATTGCCCTGAACTCTCAGATGAGTATCTCTCCACTCGCCAAAGTGCTTATCCAGACCTAAATACTCGATGCCAATATTAAAACCGCCAATGTAGCCGGTCTGACCGTCAATAATAACGAGCTTGCGATGATTGCGATAATTAACTTTCAAATTGAGATAAGGAATTCGCGATGGGAAAAAGGCTGCAGTCTGACCACCCGCTGCTCTTAGCTCACTGAAAAACCGCTTAGTTAAGCTTGAGCTTCCAATATGATCATACAAAAACTTAACCTCTACGCCCTCTGCCGCCTTAGCTGTCAACGCCTTAACCAGTCTCCTGCCGAGCTCATCGTCACGCACGATATAATACACAAGGTGGATATGGTCCTCAGCTGCCTCGATATCCTTTAGCAGCGAATCAAATTTCTGATTGCCATCCGTAAAAATATCGATTGCATTATTGCTTGTATACATCGCATAGCTCGTTTTCAAATTCATATAAATCATGTCTTGATAATGGTGCATATCGCTATCCTTAAATATAATTTCACGTCCAAGGAGCTGACGCTCTTGCATCTCAATCGTATGCTCAATAATCCGCTGGCTTTCTCCCAACAGCTTAGAAAGCTTTCTCTTTTTCATTTTTTGGCCAAGAATCAAATATAACACGAACCCCACAACAGGAATGAAGAAGAGGATCATGATCCAAGCCCATGTCGTACTCGCATTGCGACGCTCTAGAAAAATAATGGTAACCGCCAAAAAAATGTTTAGCAGCATAACAATGATAGTGGCGTTTTGCGCTATGATCGTGTATGCATTATGTATAAAGGTTGACATTCGTTTATAACACCTCAATCATTCTTAAAAGTTAATGCGATCATACTTCAAGCACGCTGTATGTTCAAGCATAGAAAATATGCTACAATTTCAACCATAGGCAGCTTTCGCCTTTCAAGGCGGGCCATGGTCAGTAGAAATGGCACTGGAGGAACTAGTATGGACATAAGAAAGTTACGACTAGATGAGAAAACGCTCGTTACTTATAGTGACGAACGAGATGAATATGAACGTGATTACGCAAGGCTGATTCAATCACCCGCTTTTAGACGGCTGCAAGGAAAATCACAGGTTTTCGGAGCAGGTACAGGTGACTATTATCGAACAAGACTGACCCATTCACTCGAGGTTTCACAAATCGCGCGTGAAGTAGCACGCCGACTAAATAAACAATATGAGTTTTTAGGTCGCAAGGAGCATCCCGGTCTTATACTCGACCCTGCGGTAGTGGAGATTGCCGCTATAGCGCATGACCTCGGGCATCCGCCATTCGGGCATAGAGGCGAGGAAGTGCTTAATCATTTACTAATGAAAGAATACGGAATGCCTTATGAGGGCAACGCTCAAAACTTCCGTATTTTAATGTTTCTGGAGAAGCGAGCTGGAAGCGGCAGCGGACTCGATTTAACAGCAGCCACACTGCTCGCCGTCAATAAGTATCCTTACGGGCTCGATGAACCAGGCAGACTGAAGGGCTTGTATAACACGGAATGGGAAGATATTGCGCAGCTTCGTCATTCTTGGGGCATGCCTGTCGGCTGCTCAACATTAGAAGCTCAGCTCATGGATCTATGTGATGATATTGCCTATTCCACGCATGATATCGAAGACGGCATCCGCGCTGGAAAAATTCAGATGAACCAAACCTTCTTCGAGGACACGCGACTGATTGATCATCTGGTTCAGGAAATTGTCGATGACAAAGGCAATACCGGCATCGGCTGGGATAAGGTTGACATTCCGGCGATGGTAAAACGCGTACTTGTCTCCTATTGGGAGCAGTGGGAGGCTCTTTATGTCAGCTGTGATCGCGAAGCATCGCGCACAAGACGCGAGATGAAGGCGCGCTGGGTGAGCCTCTTTGCCGGTAGGGTAGGCATTATCGATAATACTTCGAGAGGCTGGAAACAGGTTACTTTCGTTCATGATGGAAAGCAAGACATCGATTTACTGCGCACGATGGAAATATTGAAGAAGCTAGCTTGGGTAACGCTCATAAAGGATTTCCGTGTGCAGCGGCTGCAAATGCGCAGCGAAATTATGATTCGCCGTCTGTGGGATAGCTTTAAGGTTCAAGAGTCAGGCAGACTCATTATTCCGCCGGATTGGATAGAAAATTATGAGCTTCACAAAAACAAATGGAGCTGGCCGCGCTTCGTAGCCGATTACATCTCCGGCATGACGGATGCTTACGCAGAGAAGGTATATGCCGAGCTGTACGCAAGCAAATCGGGTTCCATTTATGAAATGGACTAAAGCCAAGCCCGAAGGATCAATAGCCGTTATAACATCAACCAAGGGCCCCTGTTGTTCACAATAGGTGCCCTTTATTGATTACTAGGAGCTAGGCCCTTCTAGTTTGATACTGGAATCGCGTCAAAATACTCTTCAAGCGACTCACCTGTCTTATTCATCTCAGTCGATATTTCAGTTCCGACATATCTAATATGCCACGGCTCATATTGATAGCCGGTAATTTCTTCTTTTCCTTTCGGATATCGGATAATAAATCCATATTCATGCGCATGCTTCTCAAGCCATTCCGCTTCATCCGTACCGCCAAAACAATTCGACGCCGCGCATTTGCCATCACTTCCGGATACGTCAATTGACAAACCCGTTTCATGCTCGCTTGTGCCAGGGTAAGCGCTGTACGTTCTAGCCTTTTCTAAGCCATCTTCCTTTACATAACGCTCGAACAAAGACTTTTGAGTCGCATGAGATCGGTAAGCAGATACACCAGCCAGCTTTATTTGATCTTTGTCAGCAGCGTCAAACATCGTTTTAAGAGCTTCAGCCGCTTCCTTCCGCATCTTACGCTTGTCCAATTTTTCGGAAAATATAAAACGTACATCTGCATATACTAAATCTGTCGGATTATAATCCTCTGGTAATTTATTATGTTTATTAACCAGTACCGCGAGCGATTCCGGCTGTGCAATGACGGCTATATCGTCTTCTGTTTCTGTTGGTTTCTTTGTTTCTGTTGGTTTCTTTGTTGCTCCTGGCTTCGTTGTTTCTGTTGGACTTGACGTTTCCGTTGGTTTCGTCGTATCTGTAGGCTTTACAGGATCATCCTCACCATTGGTCTCGCCCTCAATTACTCCACCTACACCTTCTGTTTCCTCAACCTCAGACTCTTTGGGCGGAATCGTAGCTGATTCGCTTCTTTGCATCACCATGTAACCAATCGTTAAAATAACGCATACCGTAACAAAAAATAATAATCGTCTTCCTTTTTTCTTCATGCTGAACCTCCAAATGATGTAATAAATTTTTTCCCATAATATTGTAAATGACTCTACTTCCCACTATACTTAGAGGTGCCATTTGCCTTTTGACATTGGACTGCAAGCTGGAGCATAATAGATAGAAACTTAGTGTACGAATATATTACTCGAAGCGGGCTGGCTAACTTATTAAGACGGCTTGTTTTTGTTGTGAAAGGTAGGCGTTTAAATGACATTTTTTACTTCAAAAAAAGGGCTGGGCACTCGTCCCATATTATTTTTCTCGCTCATAATGCTTATTAAAAGCTACCTGGCCTGGATGGTTATTTTTGAGAACGGGCCTTCATGGACGACCTTGGTCAAGGAAATTCCCTTCGTACTCATTGTCTATTGTCTCATAGAATGGTTTACGTCAAAACGAAAGCTTACTTTCTATTTGATTGCCAATCTAGTAATGACCTTAATTCTATTCGCTGTCATAATGTATTACAAGTATTACGGTGTTATTGTCACTTATCTAGCTTTAGAACAAGTAAATCAAGTAACAGCCGTCAGCAATAGTGTGTTTTCACTTATGGATCCCTATTTCCTTCTTATATTTATAGACATTATTATAATGGGTTTCTTATTATTTAGAAAGAAGAAGGCTGTTATTTGGAAGCAAGAAAGCTCACGTAAAGAGAGCAAACGACTTGTCCTTGCGCTTTTCACCATTTCGATTGCGCTTTGTCTGTTCAACATTTTGCCAAACCGCGCCAGCATGAATGAGATTGTTAAAGCGGAGCAAATGGGTATTTTAAATTACGAGGCATATACGATTTTCTCTAATAAAAAAGTAGATTATATTGACCCAAATCAAATTACGCAAGACAAAATTAATGCAGCGAAAAAGATTCAACAGCCTGCCGCGCCACAGCTTTGGAAATCGGCAGCTGGCAAAAACGTCATCATTATTCAAATGGAATCATTTCAAAACTTCTTAGTGAACTTGAAAATTGACGGCAAAGAAATTACGCCAAACATCAATAAGCTTGTTAATGAAAACTATTATTTTAAGCATTTCTACCAACAGGTTGGCCAAGGTAATACATCCGATGCCGAATTCGTAGTCAATACATCATTCTACATTCCGGCGCGCGGCGCGGCTACGATGATCTACGCGGATAAAGAGCTTCCTAGCCTACCGAAATTGCTTAAATCTCAAGGTTACGATACAGCGACCTTCCATACGAACGTTGTCGAGTTTTGGAATCGCTCCGAGCTTTACAAAGCGCTTGGTTTTGACCGTTATTATGACAAAGCCTTTTTTGGAGAAGAAGATAATATATTTTTCGGAGCCTCAGATGAGCAGCTCTATAAGAAAACCGCGGAGGAACTTGATCGGATGAATCAAAACGACAAACCGTTTTACTCGCATGTCATTTCTATGACAGCACATCATCCGTTTACGATTCCAGAAGACAAATACCAAATGACACTTCCTGATCGATATGAAAAAACATTTGTCGGCGACTATATCCGTTCACAAAATTACGCGGACTACGCACTAGGCAAGTTCATCGAGGATTTAAAGCAACGCGGCATTTGGGATGATAGCCTGATCTTGCTTTATGGTGATCATCTTGGGCTGCCGATATACTCGCTTGATCGAGACGACAAAGATTTAATGGCTGAAATTTATGGCCGCGAATACAGTTACACGGATATGATTAATATCCCGCTTGTAGTGGCATCACCTGGCATTACAGAACCAAAGGTCTTTGATCAATTGGGCGGCCAAGTTGATGTTCTGCCTACAATCGCCAACATGCTAGGCATTTCTTTGGACGATCATATTCACTTCGGCCAAGATTTGTTTAATCAATCGTATAACGTTCTTCCACAACGATACTATTTGCCTTCCGGCTCATTCTTAAGCAGTAAAGAGCTGTTCATGTCCGGAAGCGGCTATGAGGATGGCAAGCATTACTCATTGGCGGGCGATGGCGTCACAGAGCAAGAAGCTACTGAAGACGAGTATCAGCGCGCACTTGAATTGCTTAATTTGTCTGACAGCTATGTAAGTCAGCTGCCTAGCTGGAAGAAACCATAATTGTAATATAAGAAAGCTCTCCTACAAGCTGATAATTCCGCTTGAGGGAGAGCTTTCTTTCATCTATTCGTTCATATCGCATTAGTTTAGATGCTTTTTACCGCTTCAAGAACTTCCTTCACATGTCCTTCCACAACGACGCTCCGCCATTCCTTGACTAGCTTGCCTTGTTCATCAAGGATAAATGTAGAACGCTGGATACCCATATACTCCTTGTCATTCCAGCGCTGCAGCTTCCATACGCCAAACAGCTCTGATACCTGATGATCGGTATCCGATAATAGTAGAAAGGGCAGCTCATGCTTGGATACAAACTCTTCATGCGAAGCTAAATCATCAGGGCTAATGCCGATTACTTCCGCATTATTGGCACCGAATTCACCGTTGAAGTCACGGAAATCACAGGACTCTGTTGTACAGCCAGGCGTCATATCCTTCGGATAAAAGTAAATGACTAGTTTCTTGCCGGCATAGTCTGTAAGCTGAACCTCTTGGCCGTTTGAGGCTTGAAGCTTAAAATTCGGAATCGTATCTCCTACTTGCAGGTTTGCTTGCTCCATGAACACATTCTCCTTTTTTATATGGAATGATCAATCATTATGCACTCTATTATCGATTATCATGCTGTATGTCGTTGCGTTCATAGTACAGTGAGGTGTCTGTCACAAATTGTTTAACCCGCTCGCTTGAATCAAATATACCATAAGCAAGCATGAGCTTCGTAATGGCCGCTTCGATTGACATATTTTCAATAACAATTGCACCTGCTTCAATGAGTCGCAGCGACGATGAGTATAGCGCGTCCGAACGATCTCTAATCGGGCAAATATAAAAATCAATCCCAAGTGACTGGCAGCGGGATATGAACTGCAGCAAAGAAAACGGTCCTGAGCTAATGGCGCATGCTGTTCCAGAATGATGTAAATCATGCAGTACAGCTTTCGGAGTGTTCGCAGTAAAATCATAATACGAATAATTTAAACCTGGGTACGGTTTGATGTATACAACACTAGAGTCTATAGCCAGTGTCTGAGGTTCCCAATTAAACTGCGCCGCATGCGTCTGCTTAAGCTTACCCAAGCTTGGATTTCGTTTATCCTCATGCCAGACAAATCTTCCGCCTTCCATCATTCCATACGGAACACCATACGGCGTGCCAAACTGATCCGTAAACGATACAGCCTGCGTAATTCGCGTCGCTATGTAAACAAGCGGTGATCCTTGATCGTTTTCATAAACAACAAATACACCCGGCAAAGCGGTATCCACAATAAAGTCGATCGCATTCGTGAAATTGCGGAGACCATTGCTCCGCTCATCCGCAAGCGGGTAATTACTTGCGGTAAATAGGATCGGCACATTAGTGTCCGCAAATAAATAACCAAACATCGCAGTTGTATAGGCTAGCGTATCCGATCCATGCGTGACGACAATACCGTCATATGCGGTCTTATCTGCTTCGTTTATAGCCGTAGCCAACGTACGCCAATCGTCAGGTGTAATATTTTCGCTAAGAAGATTGAGTGGTTGTATCGTATGAAGTGTAACCTCTTCCTTGTACAACGGACTGCTCTTATAGGCGTCTATTAAACCATAGGAACCCTCCTCATCAACATGAATTCCCGCTCCCTGCTTTCTGCTTCCGATCGTACCGCCAGTAAATATGATAAGCAGCTGCTTCACTTGTCTATCTCCTTTCCCCTATGTCAAGAAATCCGAACACTCCATACAAGGTTACCCTTGCTGCTTCAGATCATACTAATCACGCTGTTCCATCCAGAAGCGATCGAATTGTTCAAGCAGCTTCTCAGCTGATTGTTCTCCAATCAAGTACAATCGTCCGTAAACGGTCATCATTTTCAAATAATTGCTGTAATTCGCATAATGTGTCGACGGCTTCACTGCCGTATAGCGGGAAGGGTTATCATTCATCCGGATATAAGGCGCGAATGGTCCGGTCTTATATCTCTCTTCCGTCTTCACATTATTATAAACCGAAATAACTCCCGTCGCCTTAGTAAAAGAGTTGTTATTATCTGCAGACGACAGGAATGCAATCAGCTCCCACGCCTCCTGCGGGTGTTTGGATCCCTCTGCTATTCCCCAGCCGGCGGCACCTACATTATAATGTGCGATATTCTCTGGACCGGTAGGCAAAGGAGCTGTTGCCCATGTACCTTCCTTCCAGTCCTTTTCAATACGTTCTATTGCGTCCGGATCTTGAATCAGCATAGCCGCTCGTCCTTCCGCGAATGCTTTTACATGCTCATTATAGCCCCAGTCTATCGACTCGGGCGGAGATATATCCGTGTAAATATTTCGATATAATTTTAAAGCATTTATTGCAGCCGCATTAGAAAAAATAGTCGTTCCATCCATGCGAAACATCGATTCATGCTGATTAACATAATTCCCGCTGTAATCCTGTATGATTTGTGTGAACATAATGGATGCTCCTGTGCCACCGCGAAAAGCAAAGCCGTATTGGTTCAAATCCAGCTTCGTCAGTTGTTTCCCAACGAAGTAAAGCTGCTCCCACGTTTCCGGCACCTGAAGTGCTTTGGCATCAAACAAATCCTTACGATAAAACAATTGCGCCTGGTATAAACCGTTAGGGATATAGTAGGCGACCTCATTTAAATCCCTGGCCATCATCTTCGCATTACAGGACATAAGCTGATATTCGGGCCAGTCCGCAATATATGGCTCCAAGCTTTTTATCAGCCCTAGAGAGACATAGTCATGTACCGTAATATCACGGACTTCGACAATATCAGCTTCCTCAGCTACCAGCATAGATTTGATCGTTTGATCAGCCGTTTCATATACCGGTGAAATGAGCTCCACTTTTATCTGAGGATGTTTGGATTCAAATTCATTAATGAGCTGTTCAAGCTGCTCCGTACGCTTCTCGCTTGCTAAGCTTTGTACAATTTTAAGGGTCACTGTATCCGTATTTTGTGAATTGTGCGGGGGGCGGTTAGCTGTGCAGCCACTCAACAAAAAAGTTAATATGACCAATGAGAGCGGGTATAGAGCTATGCCCAACTTTCTGAGCTTCATTAAATCACCCCTCAGCTTCAAATAAGGGCTCTAAGCCCATACATTATTTATCGGCTGCACATTGACCATTCAATACAGCTCTTTTTTTGCCACGTTCAGCACCTGAGTGCCATATCTCAGCTGAATGCATATTCGGCTTCCGTAGTTGCGGCATATCGTCTCACTTCCTCAATAGCTCCATTCTACCAAAAGTTTAGGTCGCAATGTATCGTAAAAAACGATTGACGAGAATACGATATATCGTATACTTTTATATTACGATATATCGTATTGATAAAACGAGGTGCAGAATATGTGCGACATACAAGAAAATAGAGCCGCTGATCAGCAGCAGCCAGGCGAAATAACCGAAGCAAATTCGCATCGGGGCTGGGGCAAGCGTTATTTTGGCAGGGGCGGTGTGAAGTTTGCTTTACTGAAGCTGCTCGCCCTTGAACCGATGCACGGCTATCAGATGATGAAGGCGCTGGAGGAGCAGTCCGGAGGACTTTATGTTCCGAGTGCAGGATCCATCTATCCTACTCTTCAGATGTTGGAGGAGCGCGGCTTTGTTTCCATTCAAGAGGAGGAGGGCGGGAAAAAGGTCTATTCGATTACAGAGCAAGGTCTTTCTGCCTTAACCTTATTGCCCGACAAATCGAGACGTGACGGTGAAGAGCATGACCGACATTCTCCTCAGGCAGAATCGTTCCGAAATGAGAAGCTCCGTCAGAAGCTCGGTCTATCGAATGACTCGTTTGACTTTCTATTGCTCATTAAACGTGCCGAGCAAGCTGTTTTAACCAGTAAAGAACGGGCTGAGAAGCTGCAACTACTTCTTCTTGAGCAACAAAATCAGCTAAATATATTTCTGGCTGCTGCTGAGCAGGCAGACGAAGGCGAGTTGAAATAATGGCGATGCATCCATTTCCACAGCCTATGAAAAATCATCATTTCCGTAATACACCAGCCCGTCCTGCGCGCGGCAGTATATGGGCAATGTACAAACGAATGTTTTTCCATGTACGGTCTCAATGGCTTCTGCTTACAGCGGCTTTTATTTGCATCATATCCGTTGCATTGCTGGAATTCATAATTCCGCGGCTTACTCAATTCACCATCGATGACATCATACCGAATAAACAATATCATTCCCTCATTTGGGTTGGCGTCGGCGTCCTCGGCACAGCCTTGCTGCTCGGGCTGTTCAACTTTTTAAGCAGTTTGCTCATGGCGTCTGTTGGCCAACGCGCGGTCTACGATATCAGAAACGATTTGTATAAGCATATCCAGAAGCTTGATATCAGTTTTTTTGACCGCAACCGTACTGGCGACCTCATGTCTCGCTTAACGAGTGACGTGAACATGCTCCAGCAGATGGTCTCCTCTGGTATGATGTCGATCGTAACCGATTGGTTTACCTTTATCGTCGTCGCCTCTTATATGTTCTGGATCAATTGGCAGCTAACGCTAGTTGTACTCATTACCTTTCCGATTATGATTGGCATGACTCACTTTTTTGGAAAAAGAATGCGCGCTGCCTTTAAGAAGGTACAGGAAACAGTTGCCGAGGTTAGTAATCATCTTCAGGATACGTTATCATCCATTCGTTTGATTAAATCCTTCTCCAACGAAGATTATGAGGCGGAGCGATTCTCCACTCGCAGCCATAACAATATGACAGCGAATCTTAAAGCGGTGAAGCTGCGAGCGAGCTTCGAGCCTATTATTGACCTGCTTCTATTTCTCGGTCTGGCCGCCGTTCTCTTGTTCGGAGCCAAGCTCACAATGGATGGCGCTATGACCACAGGAACCATTGTCGCTTTCATTGCTTACTTACGGCTGCTGCAGGCTCCGATTCGCAGGTTTAGTCGAACAATCAATACGATACAGCAATCGGCGGCCGCTTATGAGAGAATCGTTGACATTTTGGGAACTGAGCCTGGGGTGACTGATGCGCCAAACGCTATTACACTCGAGCATGTACAGGGTAACATGCTGTTTCAAGACGTCAGCTTTGCTTATCATAACGGCGTTCCCGTACTGGAGCAGTTCAACTTCGAGATCCACGCAGGCAAAATAACGGCGATTGTCGGATCATCAGGAGCAGGGAAGTCGACGATAACACATCTCATGACCAGGTTCTATGATCCTCAGGAAGGTGTAATTACGATTGACGGCAATCCTTTAACTGGCGTAACGCTCAAATCACTGCATCAGCACATGGGTATCGTCTCTCAAGATATCGTGCTTCTTAACGGAACCATCCGCGAAAATATCGTATACGGCAAGCCGGACGCGACGGATGCCGAGGTTGAGGCGGCTGCGAAAGCGGCAAGCGCACATCCCTTTATTGCCTCGTTTCCCCAAGGCTACGATTCACAAATTGGAGAACGCGGCGTGAAACTGTCTGGCGGTCAGAAGCAGCGTATTTCGATTGCGCGCGCCATTTTGAAAAACCCGCGTCTCATTATTTTGGATGAAGCGACCTCCTCTCTCGACACCGAGTCTGAAAGATCGATTCAGGACGCGCTCACCTATTTACTGAAGGGACGTACCTGCCTCGTCATTGCGCATCGGCTATCTACGATACAGCAGGCTGACTTCATCTATGTGCTCGATAAAGGCAAGATCATCGAACACGGCACGCATGATTCTCTGCTCAGTCAACAAGGGAAGTACAGTCAGCTCTATGAGCTGCAATTCCCTCAGAAGGAAGTTGTCTTAGAGGCTGATGTGGCTCCCAAGCTGGGGCGAAACAAACGAGGACGCTAATTGAGCATTCATACTCTTAATACTGCCATAGGAACAAAAAAAGGGGTTGCCCACGGTTAGAGACCTGAGCAACCCTTTTCTGAATATTTATTAGATCGTCGTATCATGCGAAACCTGGCGGCCTCGGCTAGACTTTGTATGATCGGATAACCCCTCGGGCTCCGCTGTCTGCTTGCGTCCCATGAACGGCCACCAGTTGGCAGGACCGAACATACGCACCATAACCGGAATAAACAGCGGAAGCATAAGCAGCGCGTATATGAATAGTCCGCATAACACAATCGTCGCGATTTGCAAGAGTGACATTACTCCTGACGGCAGCATGGCAGCGAATGTACCGCCTAGAATAACAGCAGCCGACATAATGACCGTGCCCATATTTTTCATGGCATCCAGAATAGCTTGCTGCGGCGATAAATGACGGTATTCCTTGAAACGATCCATCAAGAAGATACTATAGTCGATGCCGAGCGCCACCAGCATAACAAATCCGAAGAACGGCACTGCCCAGCTAATGCCCGACTGTCCGAGCAATCGTACAAATATAACCTCCGCAATCGCCATCGAAGTATAAAACGTCACGAGCAGCGAAGCAATCAAATAAATCGGCATTACGATCGAACGGAATAAAATAATAAGAATAATCGAAATGCCGATCAGCATCAGCACAACTGTACGCGAATAATCTGCTGATGAAATATTTTTGAGATCATTGTTCATACTCGTCACCCCGCCAATGGCCACTTGAGCATCGTTATAATCCGTACCTTGAACCGCGCGTTGCACGGCTGATTCAAGACCATCAATTTCATCCATTGTCTCAAGCGCATATGGATTAGTACTGAATACAACGTCAAACTTCGCAGTCTGGCGATCCTCCGACATGTAGACGTTCAGAGCAGCTTGGAATTCCTCATTCGCAATTGCTTCCTCTGGAATGTACCAGCCTGTCATTTGTTTGTTCGGTGAACCCGCAAGTCCATTTAAGTAGCCTCCAGCAGAAGCTAATCCGCTTGTCACCTGCGTAAGCCCATCTACACTTTGGTCTAAACCGCTTGTAAGCTCGCCAAGCTGATCATTTAATGCGGCAAAGCCTGCTTGCAGCTCTTGTTGTCCATTAGACAGCTCCGTGAAGCCCTGCGTAACACCTGGTAGCTTGGATACGATTTGGCCTTGACCTGCCGCCGCTTCAGCAATTCCCTTTTGCAGCTCAGCGAGACCTGCAGCAAGCTTACCCAAACCATCCGCAAGCGCCTTTTGACCGCCTGATGCTTGCGCATAACCGTCATTTGCCTGCTGCATGCCCGTAGAAATGCCGCCGAGCTGCTCATTCATCTGTGTTAATTGTCCGCCGATGCCAGCCGCACCCTGCTGCAGCGCAGCTAGCGTGCTTAGTGCTTGCTGGAACTTTTCATCACCCTTCAGATCAGGGTAGCTATCCTGCAAGCCGCCCAGCTCTTGCTTCACGCCATTCAGACCATCAGCAAGCTTAGTCTGCTCTGTCGCTATCGCACGATAAGCGCCAGTCAATTGACCAAGCCCGCCTCCCAGCTGCTCATAGCTGGCAAGCAGCTCGCGACTCGCCGCTTCTAGCTGCTCCGCGCTCGCTTGCGCTTGCTTCAGACCGGCGCTTAGCTCCTTAGCTCCGGTTGAGCCTTCTACCAAGCCCAGCTGAATTTGCTTCAGGCCATTGCCAAGCTGTACGATACCTGACTTCAGCTCATTTGTACCATCTACGAGCTTGCCTGCGCCCTCTACAGCCTCATTCAGCTTCGGTCCGTTCTCATTCAGAGCGCTGCTGGCTTCGGATAGACCACTGCTGATTTTCCCGAGTCCACTGCCGCTTTGTCCTAGTCCATCTTCAAGCGTGACCACTTGATCGGATACGAGGAATTGCTCCATTATTTCACCGGTAGGACGCGTTGCGCTCCGAACGAGCTTGACGCCATTCGTCTTCGCCAGTTCACGGCTTACTTGCTCCATCGCCGCAAGGCCCTCCGGCGTATCAAACGGTTTATCCGCTTTGACAATGACTGTTGTGGGCAACGAGTCGCCAGGTCCGAAGCTTTCGGAAATAATATTGAACGCTTTAACGGAATCATATTTGTCCCCGATCTCATCCAAGGAGTTGAAGGACATGTTTCCTTTGTATGACAATAGGAAAGGAACGATAATAACTGCCAAAATAAGCAGCGCCCACAACGGACGTTTCAGTGAAAACTTACCGACCGATCCCCATAGCTTGCTCTGCTTATGCTCGAGCGAGCCTTTCGAGGGCCAGAACAGCTTCGGACCGAGCACCGCCATGAAAAAAGGCACAACGGTAAACAAGGCGATTAGTAGTACGGCTACACCGACAGCAACCGCGACTGCTGAGCGGTAGAGGACAAAGGTAGAGAAGCCAATGGCAGCGAAGCCTACAAGCACCGCAAGTCCAGAGAACAGCACTGTCCTGCCCGCCGTGCGGTAAGTATGAAGGATCGCCTCTGTCTTGTCGCCGCGATGCGCGAGCTCCTCCTTAAATCGACTGATAAGCAGTATGCAATAATCTGTCCCGATACCGAAGAGCACCGCGACAAGAAAGATTTGCGTAAAGTTCGAGAGCGGAAAATCCATATATTCGACTAAGTAGGCCACGATCGACTGCGTTACTAAGTACGTAAAACCAACCGCCAATAGCGGTACAATCGGAGCCACCGCCGAACGGAACACTAAAAATAATATGATCAAAATAAATCCGAGTGTAATGAACTCTGTTTTCTTAAGCCCTTCTTGCGAGCTTTGCACAACATCCTCGGAAATAAGCCAATTGCCAGTGAAATAGTGCTCCACCTTCACATCCGAGATCGCTTCATATAAGCCGTCGCGCAGCTCAGACAGCTCTTTATCGCCAGCCTCCACATTTACCAGCGTAAGCACCGTGCTGCCATCCTCAGACAGCATTTGTGCCTTTAATTGCTCCACATCAAAATGACTGGTGACAGAGAGTACGCCTATGCTCTCCCCCGCACTCTTAAGCTTATCAACGCCGACCTTCACATCGGCAAGATCTGCTTCGGATAAGCCGCCGTCTTTGTGAAATACGAGAACGGTAGCCATCCCGCTAGCTCCATTATCCCCACCGATAGCTTGCTCCAAATCACTGGCTATCGTCGATGAGTAGCCTTCCGGTACCATAACCTGCCCTTTCGTTCGAACAAGCTCTTCCATATTCGGCGCGCTAAGCATCAACCCTACCGCCGCGACCAGCCACAGTGCCAGCACCAGCCATCTAAGCTTTAAAATGGTTCTCATCTCTTGTCTCCTTCTCATTAGACTTTGCTTTGTTAGCAGGGTTTAACTTACGAATTCATCATTTCCTTCGCGAGCTTTTCAAACGTGTTAATAAATGCGGCAGCTTCCTGTTCATCAAAATGCTTCATATATTTCGAAAGCAGCTGTTGAATCTTCTCCTCCATCATGTCGCATATTTGAACGCCCTCCTCGGTTAAAGCCAAATAAATGACTCTCCGGTCTTTCTCATCCGGCAGTCTTTTAATTAGATTTTTATCCGACAAACGCGTAATAATAGCAGTTATGGAGCTTTTCCCTACACAAAAAATATCCGCCAGCTCAGAAGATGTGCTCATATTCTGTGCTCGCAAGTAACGAAGCGTCGCAAATTGATCAATTGTCAGCTCTCCCGGCATAATCTCGCGGAACATGGCATTCACCCTGCGGTTAACGACGAAATTAGCCGCTTCGTAACGATCAATGATTTCCTTTAAGTCCATCCTGTTGTCCTCCCTATTGCACGATTCCAGAAATGCTCTTGCAGTTGTTGTACATCTTGTTGTTCGTTCTGATTGCCCCTCAAATGGTTGTACTATCGAATAGTTCGACAATAAAACTATATCAAACAGATGTTTCCAAATCAACATTTTAAATATGAATTTACCGTGAACAAATTATGGAAAATATTCAGACAAACCATTTGCTTTTTCACACTCCGAATTAATATACTAATCAAGTAAATACATAAATATTACTGGAGGTATGTTGCATGTATGACATCGCTATTATTGGTGCAGGCCCCGCAGGTGCAAGTGCTGCTATTTTCACTGCCAAAGCTGGAAAGAAAACGCTCGTCTTTGAAAATAACAAAGGAATGACAAAGCGTGCTTGGTTCGAGAACTACTATGGCATTTCAGAAATCAACGGTCCTGACCTCGTCGATACGGGCAAAAAGCAGGCTGAGAAATTCGGTGCTGAAATCAAAGAAGAATCCGTACAAAACATTACAGCCATTGACGGCGGCCTTCAGGTGGATACGGATGCTGGCAGCTACACGGCGAAGCATGTTCTCATCGCGACAGGTGCTCTGACCGATCTCGCAGAGCATGTCGGAGTGACAACTAAGCCAGGCACAGAACCTCGAATCAAAACCATTATCGATGTTGATGCAAGCGGCAAAACGAACATATCTGGCATTTGGGCGGCAGGAACTGCTGCAGGCGTAAGCGTGCATGCTGTTATTACTGCAGGCGATGGCGCAAAGGCTGCTATTAACATCATTAGTGAGCTTAACGGCGAGCGTTATGTGGATCACGATATGTTTAAGGGATAACAAACTATAGCCCCGCTGAATCCGCTTATGGCGTATTGGAACGACATACCTCTCATATGACACAAAGGCCCGTATCCAGACGATTAGCTGGTACGGGCCTCTTTCTGCCTATATAGGAAGAGAAAGAAGGATTTTAGAATATTTTGTCGAATATCTCGAATGTCTACGGAAAAATATCCCTTCTAAAATGAACTTTTTCGAACCATTTCCATATACTCGGGAGGACTTTCGTGAGCAGCCAACTGATTCAGTCTTATAAGAAACAACTCACTCTTGTTCTCTCTTTCGCCAGCTTCATGTTATTAGCAATCTTCGCTGATATTAATCATTTCGGTTTCCTTTATGGGATTACGTTTTCCCTTTCAAGCCTGTTTATCCTAATTATTATCCGTTTGTACGGATTATGGCCCGGCCTGCTAGCGGCTGCAGTCGCCTACTCCATTGGTATTTCGCTCCATGAGCAGCCTTTGATCCATGTTATCGGCTTTCTGGAAGCCGTCACGGTCGGTCTTCTCATGAGAAGATACCGTAATCGACTGTTCGGCAACGATGTATTTTTTTGGATCTTGGTTGGGATTCCGTTGATTTATTTGACCTGCTATAGGCAGTATCCGTCCGGATCTAACGACTTATTGCTCATAGCAAGTATCGTAGCGGTAAGCGGCATGTTCAACGCGTTGATCGCCGAAGTTATTCATTCATATGTCCCTCTGCGCAAATGGGGCGGCTTCTCCGCTGATGATCACCGTCCTTATTCTTTCAGCAGGCTGCTGTTTCATTTTTCGATCGGCATTGTGTTTGTATCATTTTTACTAAATATCTATATGAACAGCTTAAGCTCATTCAAGGAAGTAAGCATTAGCGCAAAGCGGATGTCTATTAATGAGGTAAACCGACTATCTTACAGCTTAAATGAATGGTCTTTGCAGAATGCTCATCCGTCATTAGAGGATCAAGTGAAATTCATCCAAACTTATATTGATTCCGGCTCTCCAAAGCTCACTATTACCATAACCAATCATACGCGCCAAGTCGTCGCTTCAAGCAATCGGAATGGAATAGGCCAAACATTAAACATAACGGAGAACAATAATATAACCCGCCTAAGCTCCAACATGTATTTGAACATACCTAATCCGAAAACCAATTCAAGGTATTTTCATACTTGGCATGACGGTTACTTTGTATATTCGGATGTCACAAATTACGGCAAATGGAACGTCTTTGTAGATATGCCAATCAAGGACTTTCAAAATTACCTATTTTCCAAATACTTCACTCACTTTGCCTATCTAGTCGCTTTAGCCGTGTTCACAGCTTTTCTTTCTTATTTAATAAACCGCAAGCTTGTACAAAGCCTGACTAGATTAACTGCTTCAACTACGGATTTACCGCGTAAGCTGCAGCAAATGGACAATGTGATATGGCCTGAGAGCAGTATTATGGAGATTCATTTACTCATTTCTAATTTCAAGCATATGTCCACCAACCTGCTTCATCTATTTCATGAAACACAAACCAATAGAGAACGGCTGGAAACGCAGACTTACTTGCTGCAGCAGTCTGAGGTGCGACTTCACCAGCTTGCTTATTACGATATGCTGACCGGACTGCCGAACAGGCTGCAGTTTAACAATCATTTTCAAGACATGATCGCGTTGTATTCAGGTTCGAACCAGCCGATTGCTGTTATGTTCGCGGATATCAATCGATTTAAGCAAATTAACGATACACTCGGACACTCGGTTGGGGATGTTCTTCTGCAAAAAGCGGCTGAACGTTTCGAGACTGCTACCCAAGATAACTGCACGGTGTTCCGTCTGGGCGGCGACGAGTTTGTGTTTGTAGGCCGATTTGAAGATGAAGCAGCTATGAGAAGCACTGCTGAGTCTATCTGTCATTCTTTTGATGCTCCTTTAACCATTGACGGGAATGTGCTTTTCCTAACCGTTAGTGTAGGAATTAGTGTGTTTCCTCAAGACGGAAGCGACCTAGATTCGATTGTCCGAAATGCGGATATCGCCATGTACAGCGCTAAAGAGCAGGGAGACGGCTGCTACCGGTTTTTCAAGCCTAACTTGATAACAGCTTTGACAGAAAAAATGCAATTAGAAAATGGCTTGTATCATGCGCTGCTGGAACATCAATTTTCACTGAACTATCAGCCGAAAATAAACGCAGCAACTGGAGAGCTCTGCGGCATCGAAGCACTGATTCGGTGGAAGCATCCTGAGCTTGGCATGATACCTCCTGATCGATTCATTCCGCTCGCTGAGCAATCTGGATTTATATTCGAAATTGATAGCTGGGTGTTCCGTGAAGCTTGCAGACAGAACAAAGCTTGGCAGGATGCTGGTTTGCAGAAAATAAGCGTTTCGGTCAACATTTCAGGAAAACATTTTGACCAGGGCAATTTAATTGAAATGATTGTGAATGTGTTGGAGGAAACGGGATTAGAAGCGCAATATGTCAGTCTTGAATTAACGGAAAGCGTGTTTATGCAAAATATGGAGCAGGTCATCGAGCGGATCATACATTTGCGCAAGCTTGGCATTCATATTTCAATCGACGATTTCGGCACGGGCTATTCCTCACTGAACCAACTACGGCGATTGCCTATTTCGGATGTTAAGCTTGATCGCTCCTTCATCTCCGATATCGCAAACGATGAGAAGAAGTCTTCTATTGTAAAAGCGATTATCGAGCTGGTGCACAGCATGAATATGAAGGTCGTTGCCGAAGGAGTGGAGACGCAAGCGGAATCGCAGCTTTGCACCGATCTGCAATGTGATGAGCTCCAAGGCTATTTGTTCAGTAAGCCACTTCCTCCTGAGCAGTTTGAGCTTATGCTGAGAGAACAAGGGAACACCGCTTAGCAGACTTATCTATGGACTCAGTTCAAAGGAAAATCTGCATCTGCTTCAAGCAAATAATGCTTATAACTAAAAAAATAATTCTACTAAAAATAATACTTAAACTAAATGATCCTTCTATTGAATGATACTTCTATTAAATGATAATTCTAACCAAGAAATACTTCTAACTAAGAAATACTTCTAACTAAGAAATACTTCTAACTAAGAAATACTTCTAACTAAGAAAAGCGGCCATATGGCCGCTTTTTTTGCTGTATTATAACCTGCTCATCTTCAAGCTATAGGAGCAGCCACTTCTGAGCTCGCTACAGCGTCATCCCCAGTGGTTGCCGTATCAGCTGTGCAATCGCCTCGCTCACCTTTTCCAGCCCTGCCTCCGCCCAATGCCGACAGCTCACCGTTTACATGCTTAGCAGCACGTTCAGCAGCTTCTGCAAGCTTCGTATCAAGCTGCTCTTTCGTTATTTTACCTGCAGCCAGCTGCTCCTCAAGCTTTTCCTTACTCGCACTTATCAGTGCATCAATAACTGTCTGAACGTTTACCCCCTTCTCGGCAGCTAACGCCGCAAGCGTCTTGCCTTCCTTAATTGCTGCTTGCAGCTCATCAGAAGTTACTCCTAGAGATTTGGCAACCGCCTCACTATTGATACCCTTACCTTCACCGCCAAAGCCTCTAGGAGCACCATGCTTGCCCAGCCCAAAGCCTTTGGAATGCATTTTCTCAGCCGCAGCAGCGGTGTCCACTTTGATCTAAGGATCAGATTTATCACCCTGCTTGCTGGCATCTTTCGTTGCTGATTTCAGAGCCTCGGCTTGCGCTGCATCGAGCCATTCCACTAGCTTGGCTTTTAGCTCGGCTCTCGTTTTACCTTGCTCGACCGCTAGCTCTGCTAGCGTCAAAGTCTCTAGATTAGTCTTAATCGCTGCCTCGTCAAGTGCTAAGTACTGCTGTAATTGCTCAGTGATTTGTGTCAGACCCCGGCCCTTAGCATGTTCAAATCCTTCGCGTTTGCCTCCTCGCCCCTTACTTGCCTGTCCTTCAGCGTTTTGCGCGGCTTGACTTTGCTTCAGTGTACTGCTGCCGCCATCTACCGACGCCGCATTAGCTAATTGACTGGTCCAGAGGCCAGCGCCTCCTATTGTAAGTGCCAATGCGATAGCGCCAGCTGTAATAGCTTTCGATTTAATCATGTTACCTTCCACCTCTCGAATAGAGTTTGTTGTTACAAGCTCCATTCTAGCCACGGCTCCTTAATTTCCCTTTAATGCCAGCTGAAAGTTAGCTGAGCGTCCTCTACCTTCGCCCACCTAATTCGACCTAAATGAATACAAAGCTACGATTCGGCTTCAACGAGATTGAAATTGTCCCATCAGTAAAGTAGATTATCCTAACACAGCCATAAGCTCGAAAATCACGCTTACAGACTCAAATTAATCAAAAAAAAGAGGTTTTAAGCCTTCAAACGATGCTTACAGCCTCCTCAATAACCATATACTTGGCAATTATCGTGCTGTAAGCCCGGAAATCAAGCTTATAGACCCGAACTAACCAAAAAAAGAAGCTGTAAGCCCGGAAATCAAGCTTAAGACCCGAACTAACCAAAAAAAGAAGCTGTAAGCACCTAATCGATGCTTACAGCTACTTCATTCACAAAATACCTATGCTATGCCGATACAGCAGCTCCGAATTGAAGCTGGTACATCGCAAAATATTTGCCTTGCTTCTCCATCAGCTCGTCATGATTGCCTCGCTCCACAATGACACCGCGGTCGAGCACCAGAATTTGGTCCGCTCCGCGAATTGTCGACAGCCTATGCGCGATGACAAACGTCGTGCGCCCTTTCTTGAGCACATCGAGCGCCTCCTGAATGATAGCTTCTGTCTCCGTATCAATGCTCGCCGTTGCCTCATCCAGAATAAGAATCGCTGGATCATAAGCCAGCGCTCTCGCGAACGAGATCAACTGCCGCTGACCCGCGGACAGCGTGCTGCCTTTCTCAATAACCGGCTCATCTATGCCGCCTGGAAATTGACTGAACATATCATACGCACCAACATCACGAAGTGCCTGCTCCACCTTTTCCCTGCTTATCTCCGGATTATCGAGACTCACATTCGACGCAATTGTTCCAGTAAACAAGAACGGATCCTGCAGTACGATACCCATATGCTGACGAAGATGCTGTTTTGGAATGTCACGAACATCCGCACCATCCACCACAATACGCCCTTCGTTCGTATCATAGAAACGGAACAATAGGTTCAATATCGAGCTTTTGCCTGAGCCGGTATGACCGACGAGTGCAACCGTTTCACCTTGACGCGCTTTGAATGTAATATTGCGCAGCACCAGCTCATCCTTCTTATAGGCAAACGAAACATTATCGAATGAAACTTCACCCTTGTAACGCTCCATTCGTCCAGCAGATACATCGATTCCCTCTTCATCCATCAAAGTGAATACACGCTCTGCCGATACCCTTGCTGTCTCCAAATTAGACAATTGGTTTACGATACCAACGATCGGCGCGAACATCCGATTCATATAGTCTACGAAAGCGTAAAGTACACCCACCGATAAAGCCGATCCGAAGGATCCACCCCAAAACATCCAAATCACTACTAAAAATAAAATATTCCGAACGACGTTTACCAAATTATGCGAAGTAATGGAGTTTAAACTGAGCAGCTTATTTTGATACGTGTAGTAATGCTCATTCAGCTCTTCAAACTCCTTGGTCGTCTCCTTCTTATGACGGAAAGCTTGAATGATCGTCATCCCTTGAATCGATTCATTGATCATGCCATTAATTTCACTGAGCTTCGTCCGAATAATTCGGTTATACTTTGCTGCAAACCGACGATATACGATAATCCAGACGATCAGAATCGGAATGATTGGCAGCGAAATCAATGCTAGACGTGAATCCAGCAGGAATAACGCACCATAAATCGCAACAATATAGATAACGCCTGTAAAAAAATTAGCCAAAACCCCGACATAAAGCTCACGAATCGCTTCCGTATCATTTGTCACCCGGGAGACAACTTGCCCCGCCGACAAATTGTCGTAGTACTGAACCGGCAAGCGATGCGTATGCGCAAAAATATCATTTCTCATTTTACGTACGATCCGATTAGCCGATGTTTGAAGCATAAGCCGCTGGCCGTACGTAAACACAGCAACAAGCAGCAGCAGCCCAAAATACATAGCCGCCATACGTATCAGTGCCGGGAACTCCGGCTTATAGAACGAATAGAGCTCCTTTGAGGATAGCTTAGTCACAGTATAGGAGGCTGATTCACCTGTTTCCTTATTGGTGACGCTCATCTCTGCTCCTTGAACTACACGCTTGCCGCCTTCAAACTTAAGCGGCTCATCCAGCCAATAAAATTGACGTCCAACCTGAAGCACTCGTACCTCTTTCCCCTTCTGGTCCCCTGTTTCAGCACCAGTGGCAAAGTGGTCCTCACGCTTATACCATTTATCTTTATAATGAACCGCATAGGATTGTTCTGCCTCGACCTCATGCCATTTTTTCTCGATACCGAGAATGTTTTGATCAATCATTCGTTTGGCAATAAACGGTCCTGCAAGCTCTGCGCATACAGCTAGCACAAGCAGCAGCAGCGCGAGCAGGATCGGTTTCTTATAAAGCATGGCGTATTGAAACAATCGTTTTCCTGTGTTACCCATTGTCCTTCACGCCCCTTATTTATTACGTTTCAATAATAGCCTCAAGCTGCTGGCGATCATACTGCTCCCGATACCATCCCCCGCTCTCAAGCAATTGCTCATGTGTACCTTCTTGCACAATACGCCCTTCATCCAGCACGATAATCCAATCGGCATGCTGTACCGCAGACAATCGATGTGTCGTAATGAGCGTTGTTTTACCCGCCCGTTCCGTGCGAATGCCTTCAATAATTTCGGCCTCCGTCTTGCCGTCAACAGCAGACAACGCATCATCCATCAATAAAATATCCGGATTTGAAATAAGCGCGCGCGCGATACTGACTCGCTGCTTTTGCCCGCCGGAAAGCGCGACACCCTTCTCCCCAACCAACGTCTCCAGCCCATCAGGCAAAAAGGCAATATCCTTCGAGAAGGAAGCGCGCTCCAAAGCTCGCTGTAAATCCGCGTCCGTACCTTCCTTTAGACCGAAGAAAATATTTTCGCGAATCGTCCTGGAGAATAGAATCGGCTGCTGCGGCACGTAGCCAATCCAGCCGAGCAAATGATCAATCTTCAAGCTTCCGATTGATGCTCCTGATATCGTTATATCGCCCTGACCAACTGGATATTCACGCAGCAGCTGCTTCAGAAGCGTTGTCTTTCCACTGCCGGTACGTCCAACGATGCCAAGTGTTTGACCTTGATGGAGCTTGAACGACACATCCGCTAAGTTATCCACGTTTGAAGACGGATAACGGAATGTCACATGCTTGAACTGCAGCGTTGATGGCTCAGCCACCTCTGCTGGCACAGCAGCATCCTCCACGTCTGGTTTGTAACCAAGTGTTTCATTGACACGATCAAGCGACGCGTTACCGCGCTGCATAATATTGATAAGCTCCCCGATCGCGAACATAGGCCAAATGAGCATACCAAGGAACACGTTGAAGGAAACCAATTCCCCAAGCGTAATTTCATTATGAAATACTAAGTAACCACCATAACAGAGTCCAATCAGATAACTCGTTCCGACAAGTATTTTCATTGTAGGCTCGAACAGTGCGTCAATACGGGCAACCGCGATATTTTTACTGAGCACATCTTGTGTTTTGGCGCTGAAACGCGCCTCACTTGCATTCTCCTGTACGAATGCGCGAATTACTCGCACGCCGGAAACAGACTCCAGCACCTGATCGTTCAAATCACCGAACGCGTCCTGCGCATCCATAAAGCGCTCGTGAATTTTTTTACCATAATGCTTCATCGCAAGAGCCATCAACGGCAGCGGAAGCAGCGCCGCGAGCGTCAGCTTCACGCTTATAAGTCCAGCCATTACAATTAAAATAGTGATCATAAACAAGGTTGAATCGATTAGGGTTAGTATACCGAACCCTGCCGTCTGCGCTACCGCACCAAGATCATTCGTCGAACGCGCCATTAAATCACCTGTCCGGTTGCGCTCATAGAAGGTCGGTGTCATACGCAAGAAATGGCGCATTAGATTCGTACGCAATATCCGCTCAAGTACGAACGCGCCGCCAAATAGCTGATAATGCCATATATACGTAATCAGATAACCAACGACCGTAATTCCAATCCAGCTATACAGTATAAGATCAAACTCAGCCTGACCAAGCAAATCCTGATGAATGCCATCAATTGTGTAACCAATTAGCCATGGTGGAATTACATCTAGAAAACCAGTCAATACTAGGAGAGTGATGGCTACGGTATAACGTTTCCAATTCAACTTAAAAAACCAACTTAACTTTTTGAGTACACTAAACATGCTTCTCTACCACACCTTCCGCTATCCATCCAAGCTTCATTTCATCCCGAGCGCAAACGGCTATCGCCATCTTTGCGGCAAAATCGTTCGTTTCGCAGAGATAGATAAGCCAATTTATAAATGAAAACTTATAAATTCTTATCTATCAAAATACAAAGAAGCGTGTCGCCGTAACGACACGCTTCTTCCTGCAAGAGACGAACGACACACCTGTGACAGGCTGCGTCGCACTCTTTAAGCATAAAAAAAGCGCATGATTACGGTACGTAACCATGCGCCTTTGATGTTGGGATTACCCTTAAATCAAAGAGAAATGACGCGCGGATGGATTACGTTATTCATGTTGAAATGATGATTCATTGTTACAGTCGAAATAAAATCATTATGACTTTTCATGGAACGTAATCCTCCTCTCGAATAAAATCTAATTGTCACTTTACCATTGGAAGAAAATGCTGTCAATACATCGTTAATCACATTAAGGAGTTGATCAAATGGGTCTTTATGAATTATTATATAAAAGACATCTTTTCCGCGCTTTCAAATTAAATTCCTAGTAATCCGATTGTATATATGATATATTCTTAAAATCACATAAACGAGAGACATGGAGGATGGAAAAATGCGTAATCGTAAAAGCATTTTCGGAATCATTGCAGTGGTATTATTGGCCTTGTTGGTCAGCGCATGCTCCGGAAATAATACAAAAACGAACCCTGGTTCATCGAATTCACCAACTAATGAATCACAAACAGGTGGCGATCAACCGAAAGATGGCGGCAGTGCCATTATCGCCGTTAGTGCTGATCCCGTCATCTTGAATCCCAACTATGCGGGCGACCGTGTAAGCTTAACAATTGACCAAGCATTGTTCGCTCCTTTATTCCAAGTTAACAATGGCAAGAAGACATTTTACCTTGCAGATAGCTTGGAAGCATCCGCAGACAATCTGACTTACACATTGAAGCTCAAAAGCGGTCTCACTTGGCACGATGGCGAGAAGCTAACAGCTGATGATGTCGTATTCACAATTGATAAAATTCTCGACGAGAAACAAAACAGCTTCCTCAGAGGCAACTTCATCGTGAATGGCAAACCGATCCAAGCCGTTAAAGTTGATGAAACAACAGTAGAGTTCAAGCTTCCGCAAGTCAGCCCAGCATTCGAAGCTGCGCTAGTTCAAGTATCGCCTATTCCGAAGCATATCTTCGAGAATGAAGCTGACCTTGAGAAAAGCACGAAAAACAACGCTCCAGTTGGTTCAGGAGCATTCAAGTTCAAGGAATACAAAACAGGTGAGTATGTAATGTTGGAGAGATTCGATGGTTACTTCGGCGGCAAACCACACCTTGATTCAATCACTTACCGAATCGCGAAAGATACAAATTCAGCTAACCTTGCCCTTCAAAGCGGCGAGATCAACATTAAATATATCGATCCACAAGATGTAGGCACGATTCAAGCTTCAAACAAGTTTGAAATTTTGCCATACAGCGAAGGAAGATTGTCATACCTTCTGTTCAATCATAATAGCGATACTGGCGTGCTTAGCAAAAAAGAAGTTAGACAAGCTCTATCCTATGCGCTTAGTCGTGACGAACTGATTCAAGTCGCTTATACTTCGAATGAATACGCGGATCCCGCGAAATCCATTCTCGCACCAGACGCGCTGTTTCACTCAAATGACATAGTGACCTTCGATAACGATGCAGCCAAAGCGAAAGAAATGCTGGACGCCGCAGGAGTTAAAAATCTTAAGCTTCGTTTCATCCTTTCGAGCGGCAACAAGGCTCAAGAAGCAATCGGCCTATACGTTCAACAGAAGCTTAAAGCTGTAGGGGTTGAAGTAGAGATCAAAGCGATGGACGCTTCCGCATACGGGGAAAAATTCGTCGATCCAAAAGCAACGGATTTTGAACTTGCGGCAGCAGGATATATTATGGGCTTCGATCCAGACGCGTACAGCATTCTGTATAAATCAACAGAGGGTTCTAACTACTCCCATTACAATAACAAAGAAGTGGATGAGCTCTTCAATCAGGGTGCCGGTGAAGCGGATCCGACGAAGCGCGGAGAAATCTATAAGAAACTTCAAGAAGTCGTAGCGGAGGATGCTCCTGTCTACCCGATTGCTTACACGAAGTCAATTGTAGCGGTTGATAAGAAATTCGGCGGCCTGGAAGAAGCTGTTCTGAAGCCGGTCGTTATTTTCGAAGATTTGTCTAAAATCTACCTTAAATAAGGACAGAGAAAAAATAAGCTGGAACGTTCAGCTTATTTTTTTGTCCAAATCCGACTAGGAGAAAAAAACGCATGGGACAACTCATCGTCAGAAGATTGCTGCAAACCATACCAATGCTGTTCTTCGTATCGATTGTTTGCTTTACATTGGTAAAGCTAGCGCCAGGAGATCCAGTTCTCTCTTTCGTTACGCCGAATATGCATGCCGAGGATATCGAACGGGTTCGGCATAACTTAGGCTTAGATAAGCCAGCCTATATACAATACTTAATCTGGATCAAAGAGGTATTATCCGGTAATTTAGGCTACTCACTTATAAACCATCAACCCGTGCTCGATCAGATTCTGGATCGACTGCCAGCAACGGCAGGCTTGATGGGTACATCCATCGCACTCGCTGTTATACTAGCCATTCCACTTGGACTTGTCGCGGGAGCAAACCGGAATCGCTTTGTTGACAAGCTGATCAACTTATTTTCGTATATTGGAATTTCAGTTCCCTTGTTCTGGCTTGCTATGCTCTTTATGTACTTCTTCTCAGTCAAGCTTCAGTGGCTTCCAAGCATGGGGATGCGAACAATCGGTGTCAATTCCGTTATGGACGTCATAAAACATGGTATTCTTCCTTGCTCCATACTCGCCTTTAGTTTTCTTGCGGTCTACGTCAGATATATACGATCGAGTACAATTGGTCAGCTTAAGGAAGATTACGTACAAATTCAATATGCTTTTGGATCGACAAAGAAAACCATCTTGTTTCGTCATGTTATGAAACATGTGCTGCTGCCCGTTATTACGCTTCTCGGGATGTCTTTTGCAGACCTGGTGACAGGCGCGATAGTCACGGAGACGGTATTTTCTTGGCCGGGGATCGGATCCCTAGGCATGACCGCTGTAAGAGGAATGGACTACCCTGTCATTATGGGAATTACGTTATTCTCCTCCGTTATGCTGATCTTTGGCAATCTAGTTGCGGATATTCTATACGGATTCGCGGATCCGCGAATTAAGACGAGGAGGTAATCGTATGAATCGAACCAAATGGCGGAACGTCCGCAATGAGCTGTTTTCGAACGGACTCAGCATCGCGGGAATTGTCATCCTTGTCGTGTTCACTTTAGCGGCTGCGTTCGCTTTCTTATCACCGCATGACCCTAATGAACTGAACGTGATGGAGCGATTGCAAACTCCTAGTGCTGAGCATTGGTTTGGGACAGATGATTTTGGAAGGGACTACTTCGCTAGAGCTCTTTATGGAGGCCGCGTATCACTCATGGTCGGTTTCACTTCCATGATTCTAGCGACTGGTATTGGTGTATTAGTCGGAGTAATCAGTGGCTATTTCGGCGGATTTATTGATAATTTACTTATGAGAATGCTCGAAATCGTCATGTCGATTCCGTCCTTTCTTATTCTTCTGCTGCTTAGCGTGTTTCTAAAGCCTAGCGTAGGCAATATTATCGTGATTATTTCCCTCTTGATGTGGATGAACATAGCCAGAATCGTAAGAGCTGAGACAATGACTATCAAAGAACGGGAGTATGTCTTGTACGCGCAAGCATCTGGTCAAGGCGCATTCGGAATTATAAGCAAGCATATCCTCCCAAACCTGATGCCTGTCATTATAGTTGGAGCGACTAACAACATTGCCTCCGCGATAATGATGGAATCTTCCCTAAGCTTTCTTGGGTTCGGAGTGCAGGCTCCCAATGCGACTTGGGGCAGTATGCTTAATAACGCGCAGGGCTACATCGCGCAAGCACCGTATCTCGCTTTATTTCCGGGCCTATTCATTCTGCTGACGGTTCTTAGCTTTAACGTGCTGGGTGATATTTTGCGCGTAGGCTTTGAGCCGAAGCTTGTAAAGAGATAAACCGTTAGGGTAACGGAAGCTTAGCAAAGGAGTGAATAACTAGATGACAGAACGGATGCTAACCGTTAAAAACTTAAAGGTTTCTTTCGATACGCGAGACGGGGAAAACCAAGCTGTTCGCGGTGTGAGCTTTCATGTTAATGAAGGAGAAACCGTAGGCATCGTCGGGGAATCAGGCAGCGGAAAGAGCGTTACCGCGAAGGCTATTCTCGGCTTAATCCCTCCGCCAGGCAAAGTGCTCGAAGGAGAGATCAACTATCGTGGAGAGAGCTTAACCGGCTTATCCGAGAAGCAGTGGAGAAGCATCAGGGGCAATCAAATTGCGATGGTGTTCCAGGATCCGATGACCTCCCTCAATCCCGTCAAAAAAATCGGGGCACAGATGACAGAGATCATTGCTAGGCACCGCGGCTTAAACAAAGCAGAGGCGCTCAAAGAAGCGATAAAGATGCTGCGCGAGGTTGGCATTACCGCACCTGAGCAGCGGGTCGATCAATATCCACACGAATTCAGCGGGGGTATGAGGCAGCGGGTCATGATTGCAATGGCTCTCTCCTGTCAACCGGATCTTCTACTCGCTGATGAGCCTACAACTGCACTTGACGTTACGATACAAGCCCAGATCCTTGATCTTCTTAAGGAGCTAAAAGATAAATCAAAAATGTCCATCGTCCTCATTACGCATGATTTGGGCGTAGTAGCGCAGGTATGCTCGCGTGTAATCGTTATGTATGGCGGGATGGTCATGGAAGAAGGACTCGTAGACGATATCTTCTTTCGTCCGGGACATCCTTATACGCAAGGCCTTCTCCGTTCCGTTCCGAAGCGCGATGGCGGATCCCGCGAGCGATTGGTGCCGATTGAAGGAACACCTCCGGATTTGCTCGACCCGCCTCCTGGCTGCCCGTTCATAGAGCGCTGCCCTCACGCTTTCAGCAAGTGCGTGGAGCGGCCGCCATTGTTCGAGCTCGGCAACGATCAACGGGCCATGTGCTGGTTGCTTGATAAGGAGGGCAAGTCGGATGAGTAACAACAAAAACGATATTCTCGTAGATGTCCGGAATCTGAAGAAGCATTTCACTAAGGGTAAAGATATTTGGGGCCGCAGTACGCATGTATTGAAGGCTGTTGACGGGGTAAGCTTTCAAATTCGTCAAGGAGAAACGTTCGGTTTGGTCGGTGAGTCAGGAAGCGGAAAGTCGACAGTTGGACGCTGTTTGATCCGTCTGTACGATTATACAGAAGGTGAAGTCTACTTCGACGGACACAACCTTTCCAATCTGAACGAGAAACAGCTTAAGCCGTTTCGGAGCCGGATCCAAACTATTTTTCAAGACCCGTACTCTTCACTTAACCCTGGTATGAACGTCCTGGAGCTAATTGGTGAACCAATGAATATTCACGGGCTATACAAGGGTGACGAACGCAAAGATGCGGTCGCGGCACTTCTTGAACGGGTTGGTCTGAAGCGTGATCACCTTTATCGTTATCCCCATGAATTCAGCGGCGGACAGCGGCAGCGTATCTCGATCGCCAGAGCGCTGTCTGTTAAGCCCGACTTCGTTGTATGTGATGAGCCGATCTCGGCGCTAGATGTATCCGTGCAAGCTCAGGTCGTGAACATGCTTGAAGATTTGCAGGAGGAATTCGGACTTACGTACCTCTTCATCGCGCATGACCTATCCATGGTTAGACATATCTCCGATCGAATCGGCGTTATGTATGGCGGCCGTCTCGTAGAGGTTGCTGATAGCGATGAATTGTATGATAATCCGCTTCATCCTTATACGAAGGCGCTTTTATCAGCTATTCCAATACCGGACCCTCGAGCGATCAGCCAAAGAACCTCACCAAAGGAAGGTACTCCTGATTATGGAGCAAGCTCAGGAGAGTATCAGCTGCGAGAGGTTAGTCCTGGACACTTTGTTGCCGAGCATTAAGATATAAATAAGCACGCCTTTTGATTAACCGATATAAGGTATCTACAACCGATAATGATTGCCGAGTGAAGGAATCATGAGGAAGTAGGAGGATGTAAGAGGATGTAAGAGCATTTAAGAGGATGTACTAGGAAGCATGAGAAAGTACAATGGAATACGAGTGCTCTCAACTATTTCCCTCTATTTGTCAATAGGATATCGCCGTGAAGTAAATATTCATCTGGGTGCTTGGAGGCAAATTAAAATTAATTCAACATATTGAAACTAATGAGCGTAATTATGGGAATAGAGACGATTTAGTTTCAGTATTTGCAGCTAATTCACCGGAAAGTGGGCACGGATCGAGCTAACCAGTAATTAAGTTCATCTCCTGACACTAAATCGCAGCTCACCTTTTTGCAGCCTCATTTAATTGCAAAATTTGAAACTACGCTGGCATAACAGATAGGACAACGGACACATTAGCGCTTATTTATGAACATTCCCCTTTTTCGGAGATGCGTGCGGACTACAGATCCGTTATTTGTACCAAAAGGGTCAAATAGGCCCGGACAGAAGAGAAATAACGGAACCAGAGTCCGTTTAGCTGCTTTTCGTTTGCTGTGCTCTAGAAATAGATCAAGAAATAAGAGAAATATTAGGGAGCGTGGACAAGACATGGAGATAACAAATCAAGTGAAGCTATCGCAATGGGACGCATTGATGCTGGAATCTTTGCGTGCTCACGGCTACTCTAATGAAGAGCTAATACGCAGGGTGAAGGCGGAAGAGCTTCCGATAGACGAAAGTGAATTCCAATTTGATTATCCTGCGCTTACCGCTTTCGCGGCGGAACAACCAGATCTCTTCGAAGCAGCAGTGATGCAAGGATATCAGATCAAATACAACACGGTTCGCGGAATTCGGAGTTGGATCTTGATCCGGTTCAAGAAGGATCCAGAACTGCTTTTAGAAACAGGCGGCGAAGCGGTTCACGCATCGTTGACTTCCACAGAGAAGGATGAGTTAACGTCAGTACTGTCCTTCGGTTGGGCCGTTCACGAGGAGCGCCCTGCTTCTAACGGTGAAGCAGGTTTATTCCGAATTGAGCCCATCCAACGATAGGCAGCAAGTATAAGTAACATAGCATTTGCCAAAAGGTCGACCTTACGTAGGTCGGCTTTTTTTGTTGTATAGAGAATAAAGCGCTATAGTATCAGAGAAACATATAAAGCTGATAGCTATTCGTTGAGCTTGCTTGCCTGTCACAAATCGTTGCGGTTTGAAGTGATTCAAATCACATGAGTTGCTTGCTTTGACCTCTATAATTAGGTTTATCAAAAACAATTGCGTAACGAATAGATACAGGAGGGATTTTCCTATGTTAAACAATAAAACGATCGATATCATTAAATCAACCGTTCCCGTACTAGAGCTTCACGGTGTCGCCATTACGAAACGTTTTTATGAATTAATGTTCACCTCTCATCCAGAGCTGTTGAATATATTTAATCATGCCAACCAAAAGCAAGGAAAACAACAAGCTGCCCTCGCTAATGCGGTGTATGCGGCAGCCGTTCATATTGATAATCTCGCTGCTATCATTCCTGTCGTGAAGCAAATTGGACATAAACACCGTAGTCTCGGCGTAAAAGCAGAGCACTATCCTATCGTTGGCGAGCATCTGTTGAAGGCTATTAAGGAAGTGCTTGGAGCAGCAGCTACAGACGATATTTTACAGGCATGGGCTGATGCTTACGGCGTGATCGCCGGCGCATTTATTGGCATAGAGGAAGAAATGTATGAGCAAGCGAAAAATCAATCCGGAGGCTGGGAGGGATTCCGAGCTTTTCGAGTGGAACGAAGAGTTAAGGAAAGTGATGTAATCACCTCCTTTTACCTCATACCCGAGGACGGAGGAGCATTGGCTGACTTTGAACCTGGACAATATATAAGCATCAAGCTGGATATCGCGGATGAGGAGTATACACAAATACGGCAATACAGCTTGTCCGATAGTGCAGGAAAAGGATATTACCGAATTTCTGTCAAAAGGGAGGATGGCAGTCAAGGCCGCCCTGCAGGCAAGGTATCTACTTATTTGCATAAACATGTTCAAGCGGACGATGTTGTGTGGCTCTCAGCTCCAGCGGGAGATTTTGTTCTGAACCAAGAAGATGAACGTCCTGTAGTGCTTCTTAGTGGCGGCGTTGGACTAACTCCGATGGTGAGCATGCTGAATACGTTGACAGAAAAATACCCGAATCGTCCTGTTACTTTTATTCATGCTGCTCAAAATAGCGAGATGCATGCCATGGAAGAGCATATTACGTCTCTAGCTAGCAAGAATCATCAGGTGTCCGTTTACTATTGCTATAATAATCCGACGAAAAATGACCTCGAGCAGCAAACGCACCATAAAGAAGGCTATATCGACCTGCCTTGGCTTCAAACGGTTATCGCTGATCGCAATGCCCAATTTTATTTCTGTGGACCGCTGCCATTCATGCAGGCCATCAACAGCTCATTAGAAGCTTGGGGCGTTCCTGCCTCCGATATTCATTTTGAGTTTTTCGGCCCTGCTGCCAGTTTGGCGCAGACAGTCAGCGTTTAATAAACGATCGGAACAGCTAACATAGCAATCGAAATAACTTACTTATTTCGATTGCGCGCGCAATAGCCGGTTGACCGTCTCGCGGCGAAGACCGATGAGCTGCCCAATCTCATCCTGGGTTAGAACATCGGTCAGCGTTGCCGGCGCGATATAGGTTAGAAACCACTGCTGTAATTTCATCAGCTTATCCGCAGGCGTTACTTGCGTCAATTGGTCAATTCTTTGCTGCATCATCCGAAGCTTGTCTTGAAGAAGCAAGGCAATTTCTCTGCTCTTTACAGGGTTCTGATTAATATCGTCATACCACTCTTGCGGAGATACGATCTCGATATCGCAGGTCATTAGCGCAACTGCCGTACCGTGGTACGCCATCGGGCTAATTAATGAATGATGCGGAATCGTCTCCTTTGGCACAATAATATTCACTAGAAACGGATTGCCGTCCTCGTGAACACGAACGATTTTGAGCAGACCACTCTTCACATGATATAACGGACCGGTTTCGCCTTGGTGAAACAGCGTTTCGCCTTTATGAATCAACATGATACTCAACTCCATCATTTAAGCGCTTGGCCGATTATAGGCTGAGCCTTTTTTTTTTGGGCATATCAGCTAGGAAAATCATCATTAGCTCTTCCACTCATCCGGCAGAAGCCGCTGGTATTGCGGCTGCAAATAACGATCGTCAATGAGGACCAGCGTACCGCTATCCGTCTCCGAACGAATGAGCCTTCCTCCGGCCTGCAGTACCTTATTCATACCCGGGAATACATAAGCATAGTCATAGCCGTTTTTTCCTTGCTCATTAAAATAATCCTTCAGCATATTACGCTCCACGCCAAGCTGCGGCAGCCCAACGCCTACGACGATAACACCGATTAAACGGTCTCCTGTGAGGTCAACCCCCTCTGAGAAAACTCCGCCCATCACAGCAAAGCCAATCAGCGTCCGCTTGCTTCCTGCTTGGAACGAGGCTAGAAACTCATCCCGCTCCTCTTCTGACATATCAGACTTTTGCAGCAGCAAATCAACATCCTTATCACTGCCCACAGACTCCGTCCAGTCCACCAATTCCACATATGTCTCGTAGACCGCATTCATATAAGCATACGAAGGAAAGAATACAAAGTAATTTCCTGGACGCTCATTTATTAAACGCTGCAGCAGCTTAACTATCGGGAGCTTCGAATCATTACGATCATTATACCTTGTTGATAGCGGCTCAATAATAACTTGCAGCTGCTCCTTTGAGAACGGGGAAGGTATTGTTAGCGTATAATCATTCTCGCCCGCTCCCAGCATGTCCATATAATAGGATACTGGAGACAACGTCGCCGAAAAATAAATATGAGAACGATAGCCTTTGCCCATTTGCTGCAGAAGCATGGATGGGTCAAGGCAGAACAGCTTCAGCCTGACGTCATTTTTCGTTAGCTCGGTATAGACGATGTAGCGCTCATCAAACAGCTTCGCCGTACGAATAAAATTTTGTGCCGCAAAAAAGGTATCCAACAGCAGTCCGCTAACGTTACCGCCACCAAGCAGTCCAACACCTGAGAGCGCTTGTCCCGCCGACAGAGCGAACAATTCCACCAAGTCGACAAGCTCTTCCGGCAGCTGCTTATCTACCCTGTACGACGCATCCTCACTCCGCTTGCGCAGTGCTATAAAGTAATCATTGACCGCTTTTGCTGCCTTATAGCCCTCCGTATGCACGCCCTTCAACTCTCGCTGCAGCGCTAGAAATGAAGTCTTAGACAGCTCCGCAGAAAACATTTCCCGCGCGCGATCAACCAGATTATGCGCCTCATCCACAAGCAGCACCGTCTTCTTCTTCTGCTCCGCATACTGCCGTTTGAATGAAATACGCGGATCAAATATATAATTGTAATCGCATATGACCGCATCGGCGGCATAAGCGACATCCAGTGAAAACTCAAATGGGCATACCATGTGCTTCTTTGCATACTCTTCAATTACCGTCCGCGTCATGACCGTTTCATTTCTCAATATATCAAGAACAGCCCCATTAATACGATCATAATAACCATCGGCATAAGGGCAATGCTCCTTCTCACAGCGCACCTCCTCTTGGAAGCAAATTTTGTTCTTCGCAGTTAGCGTCACTGTGTGAAAATGTAGTCCCTTCGACTGCATGAACAGCATCGCGGCCTCCGCTGCCGCTCTAGTTGTCGTACGCGCCGTCAAATAATAAAAGCGCTGCACCATGCCAGTACCCATAGCTTTAATGCTCGGAAAGGTTGTAGAAATCGTCTTGCCTATACCGGTAGGAGCCTTCGCGAACAATCGAACGCCTTCCTCGATTGACTTATACACAGCACCTGCCAGCTTACGCTGCCCCGCCCTATACGTATCAAACGGAAAAGAGAGCTCTTGAATGCTCTCATTCCTCGTCTGCTCGTGAAGACGGCGCTGCTGCGCGTAAGGCGCGTAACGCTCGACAACCTCTAATACAAATCGCTCAAGCTCCTCTATGCTTGCTTCTCTTACAAAACGTCGTTCTTGTTCCGTCTCGGTCTGCACATAGGTTAGCTGCACGCGCATTTGTACTTCGCCATGCTCCTTGGCGTACATGTAGGCATAAAACATCGCCTGCGCCCAGTGTACGGGCGATCCATCCCCGCTAATTCGATCCAAATCGCCGCCCGTTGATTTTATTTCATCAATCGTTAGTATAGGCTCTGTTGCGAGCAGTCCATCACAGCGCCCATCCACAACAAATAACAGATCATTCATTGCAATGTCCGCTCGCACATAAACCTCTTTATGATCCTGTTCTCCGTATGTCTGCTGCACGCGTTGATGCGCTTTCGTTCCTTCATGCATCGCATCCACTGTATTTAGCCTCGTATCGATGCTCCCGCTTAAAAATACATATTCGACCAGATGCCTAACTGATATCGCGACCGTGTAAATGTCCTGCATAACTTCTCCTTACTCGCTTTCGAGCGTATCCGCACTTCGATTATAAAGAACATTTGTTCCGTTATTGTACCATATAAGGGAGTAATTGCGCACGGCAATTAAGGGAACGCGGCGGCGTCCCCTTTGCAGCAATTGATAAGATTTCTTTACTCTCCCTTCCTGCCTGCCGTATGGTATGGATATTTCTCCAATAGCTCTTCAGCCGCGTCTTTTACTACTTCTTGCTGTACTTCCTCCGTAAACAGACCAAACGCCGGATCGATATCCTTCTCCGTCACTAGACTCTTCTTACCTCTCTGACCATACTCGTTGCTCACCATATGGAATGCCTCCCTAGCTAGTATCCATTTAGATTACCCCGATCCGTTCTTTTAACCAGCAGACTTCAAAAGTAAATAATGAATTAATGATAAGATAAAATAACAAGGGTCGCATTATCTTGATAGGGTTTCTGTTCATCAATAATGCTCTTTAAGATATATTTTGCGGCTGCTTCTGGCGTTAATTGATAGGCCTCCTCTAACAGCCCCATTGATAATTCCTCATACAAGCCGTCGCTGCACAGCAATACCCAATCACCTTTTTGCAGACGAAAGGGTTCACGATTTCTATCGATTTCATTCAGCTGAGGGATACCTAGATAGCTAGTTAACAAACTGCGCTCTGGATGCGTACTCGCCTCCTCTATGGTCAGCTCTCCGGCCTTCACCCGTTCATTCAGTCGATTCGCATATACATGGTCTCTTGTTAGCTGAGTGATGAGTCCTTCGCGATACAGATATATGCGACTATCTCCCACCGAAATCCAGTAAAGCTTTCCCTCCTGAATAACGGCCGCAATAAGTGTCGTTCCCACATTCCATTCCAAATCATTTTGCTTCGCCAGTTCAAAGACCTCTTTATTCGCCGACTGAAGCGCTCTCATTAATGCCCATGATACCGAATCTTCTGCTGATTTTCCCATATAGCTGCTCTGGAACGTTTCTATAGCAAGCCGACTTGCTTCTTGCCCCATCGCAAAGCCTCCCATACCGTCTGCAAGCGCCGCAAATACACCATAACGCGCGATCGCCTCAGAATCCTCTGACGGAGAACAGACATAAGTGTCCTGCTGCTGCTCACGCTCTCCAATATGCTGAGCCCCGCCGGTAATGACTTTTGATGAGTGATGAGGCACTGCCGCTTCGTTTGTCTCAGAATATTTATCCGCCAAGATTGCAATGGCAAGAAGAACAATGATCCCAATCGTGCTCCACATCAATATGAAATCTACTGCGTTCTGCATAGAACTCCGCCTCCTAGACCCCCGCCTATTCTCATCCATAAGCCGCGGCTGCTCTTTACCATAATCCTTACTAAACTTCACTTCAATTTATGTCAATCCAGCTTGATTGCAGCAGAGGAAAAATGGTCCTTCGAACAGGGAAGTCTTTTTGACAAAAAAAAAAGCCAAAACCTAGATGGACGGCTTTTGCCCTTCCATCAGATTTTGGCTTTTTTTCATCAAGAAAGATTGCCTACGTAATAGGTGTACCCTTCTTCAGCGCTTTTAGGTCGCCATTAGAGTTATTCAGTGCAGGCAGCATTTTCTCGCCGACTACCATCGGTGCATGACACATTAAACAAGTTGGAACGTGATCAAACGCAAAGTTATCACGCATCCAACTGTTGCACCCCTCTGTTACACATGTCCAAACCTTCGTTTTTTCTTCCGGAATTTCTTCTAGCGGTTTTTTACGATTGTACATGGTCAGCCCCCCTCGCTTAAAAAGGAAAAACTGCCTCAAACTTATAGGTAAGGGGCAGTCATCATTTATGAAAAGCAGTGATATGTGAAATCTTGGTTCATGTTGCAATTACCTCTATCTTACCATATTTCGTATAACAAAGGCAAATAACATTTAACTATTTTCTTGACTTTTGCGGCCCATCATTGTAATATGCGGTTTTTCTCCATTCGGTAGGTGTACCTTGTCACATAAGTTTTCATAAAATGGCGGTTGAATGCCTGATTTCTGATTTATTGGATATTCTAAGAATGGGATGAAGCAAGCTTATACCAAAGGAGGATGAATGGTATGGAAAGCACAAAGGATTTTATTGATAAAGTGCATGATACGCAGCGTAAAGCAGAACGAAACAAAAGACGCGGCGGTCATGGTACCCCTGCCAAAGTACTGTCCACTAAGCAGCATAGTACCAATAAGTAAAGCAATCGAGCAGCATTACCAATAAGCAATACATTTGAGCAGGCCCATGCGCAATTGCATGGGCTGTTTAGAACCGCATATGCGGGCACAGGTTCGGTTATTCTTAAATTTCAATGCCATTTTAGACGGTTGCGGTCTTGAGGACCCTTGCTCCTCTTCGCTGGGGCGTATTTGGCCCATCTGTACAAATACGTGCTCCCGTGTACGCTAATGTATAATCGATCGATGCTCATTTAGTTTCAACAATTGATGGGTTAGCTCGATCAGTAAACACACTCCTGCGATTTAACTTCATATTCTGAAACTAATCCTGCTATATTCCTATGTTGACACGCTTTAGTTTCACAGTATGAACCTAATTGATGAGTTGGCTCGATCAGTGAACCCACTCCTGCGATTTAACTGCATATTCTGAAACTAATTCGGCTCTATTCCTATGATGACACGCTTTAGTTTCACAGTATGAACTTATTTCCTTCCCCCAACCTCAGCTAATGAACCCCTCTATTCAGGGATTTTTACAGACTAGCGATCTGTTATTTATGGAAAAAGAGTCAGATAAGCTGCTTTTTGTTTGCTCCTATTATTAGAGTAGGTTTACACGGAGTAGTGTATGAAGATAAAAACCAGGCTGCCGTATCATGAATACGACAGCCTGTTCCTTATCTATTACTGACGATCAACTTTATAACCTTTCTTCTCAAGCAGCGGTACTATTCCATCTTCACCAAGCATATGCGCCGCACCTACAACTACAAAGTATGATGAACCGTCCTTTTTCTTCAAATATCCGTCGATTTTTTCGACCATCGCATGATTGCGATCTGTCAGCATAGCTTTATTCAGCTCAGCCTGCTCCGCAGCTTCCAATGTCACGTCGAGAAGTATCTTTTCATCACCCGTTTTCCACATTTCTGTCAATATATCAATGCCTGATTCTTCTGCATAATAGTTCTCAATAGTACCTATACCAACTCTAGCTGCAAGTTTCAAATTCCTTCAACGTAATACGAGAGTCAAATAATCAAGTTTCATAATGTTGGATATTATTCCTAATATTAATTCATCTGACTGGAAGAAACGAAAAGATAATTTCTGAAGAAGCAAGCAATTACGTGAATTGTTTTATTATCAGTTGTATCTGAACATAAAGAACATAAAGAATACAAAAAAAACAGCAGCCCCGGCGGAACTCCCGCTAGTCTACTGTTTTAGGATGATTCTATGATGTTACATACGTGAGCGGATACTATCAATATAGGCTTTGGACTGCGCCATTTGAATCTCCGCAGCCTCCTCCATAATGATATGCACTTGAGGCTTGTATTGATTAAGAAGTCTCATATATAGCTCATAATTCATCCTGCCGAGTCCCGCTGCAACCGTCTCCAGCCTGCCATCCTCAACTAAAATGCAGTCTTTCGCATGGGCTGCAATAATGCGGTCTCCGAGAAGCTCGAACGCTTCCATAATGACTTGATCCTGATGCTCAAAGTTGATTGCCGTCAACAGGTTTCCAGGATCGAGCACAACACCGATGTTGGAGGAAGGAACCTCCTCCAGCATCCGAGCGAGCTGAGGCGCAGTACCGATCAAATGATCGTTTGCCGCCTCTAAGCCAACAAACACGCCCCATTTCTCTGCTTCCTCTACGAGCTCCTCCAACGTTTCCTTCATGATAGACCAATCGCGTTCTGTATAGTCGTTGCCTTCATTCCGCCCTGTCTCTGCCGCTACCATTGGAGCTCCAAAAAACTTCGCGTATCGAAGCAATTCTTTAAATCGATTCACATTAGCACGGCGTTGCTCATCATTACGGTCGAATAGATGAACATAGCAGCCGAGTACCGATATTGAAACACCATTTTTGTGAAACTCCTCACCGATCGCGTTGGCAAGACCCGGACTTATGTTGCCGGGCCTGCTGAAATCGACATCGCTGATTGCTTTCCACAAAGCCAGCTGTACATGACTAAAGCCGCTTGCCGCTACCCTTGAAGCAAGCTCCTTGTACGGCAAGCTTCCGAATAAATGAGCTAATACACCGACTGACATGAGATCGTCTCCTTCTATTTATACGCTTCCTTTCAGCGCTGTCTCCACCTTCGGCGTGACGTACACTTTTTTGGCCAAGTAAGACTGTGCAATCATGAATATCCCGCCCGTTACCCAATACAACGAAATTGCCGCAGGTGCAGATAGTGCGAAAATCCCCATCATAATGGGGGATAAGTATCCCATGAAAGCCATCTGCTTGGCCTGTGCGTTCTCTGCTCCTGTCTGAGCCGGCTGCGATACTTTAAACTGGATAAAATAGATAACCGCTGCAATGATTGGCAATACAACGTCCGGTGAACCCAGCTTAAACCATAGAAAGGAATGATCCGCGATCTCTGGCGTCAGCCTAATGGCTGAATATAAGCCCATCAAGATTGGCATTTGGATGAGCATAGGCAGACAACCGATCGCAAGCGGGTTAACCTGATGCTTCTGGTACAGCTGCATCGTTTCCTGCTGCTGCTTCTGCTTGGAAGCGGCATCCGTTTTCCCCTTATACTTGTCCTTTATCAGCTTAAGCTCAGGCTGAAGCACGGACATTTTCTGCTTCATCTGATGCTGCGAACGATATTGACGCATCATGAGCGGCAGCAGCGCGAGCCTAATGATGAGAGTGATTCCGATAATCGCAAAGCCGTAATTGCCTTGAAACAGATCAGCAAGATATTGCAGCACAGCTGACAAGGGATAAATGATGTAATGATTAAACACACCCGGCGTATCTCCGTCAATCGTACCGCTAGCCGATCCGCATCCGCTAATTAGAAGCAAACCTGCCAGCATGATGCCGGCTATTAACACACGTCCATATCTTAATGAAGGGAATACATTGTTCTTCTGCATAAAAATCCTCCTCGTTTGTTTGAAAATAGCGCAACAAACGAGGCTGAGCAGTCTGCTATATCGTCATCGGGTGATTCCTTTCGTTTCACTTTTCTAGCTAGCCAGTGGTGAATCGGAACGTTGCGGATAAGCATCTGCTGAGGCAGAGCAATAAACAACACGTTTATAACCTGACTTCGCTCCCAGTATTCATAAGCCCCAGAATGCAAATGAGAAGCATAGGCATAGGCCAATGAGCAAAGCAAGCTAATGGAAAATATATATGGGGCGACGTCATGCAGCTCAAGTTCGAACAATGTATTCACCTCCCTTCCTTGATAAAAATAGATTTTATGCTTTTTGGATAGTATAACAGTAAATATCGCCCAAATACGACTTCAATACTCATAAAGATGTTACAAAACCGTGCTGCTAGGTTATTTACAAATGGATACCGTAAATCATATAATTTCTAAGTTGCCTACTCATAAAGGGTTGCATCGACTTGATTGCACACATACACAACTTAGAAGAAAGAGGACACTATGAATCGAAAAAAGTTATCATTCCTTTACATCACTCTCATCACGTTCGTCGTTCTGGTTCTGGTCTTTGGGCAATTGTTTCAGCTAGGAACCGCTGACTCGCATTCCGTCAGTGCTGCAAGTGCAACTGACTCGCCCCTATCTGGACAGAAAAAGAAGCTTGTGATGGGTACCTCGCCTGACTATCCGCCTTATGAGAGCGTGGATGCCAAAAATAATGGTGAAATAATCGGCTTAGATATTGATATTGCCAAGTATATCACCGATAAGCTCGGTTATGAACTGGAAATCACAAGTATGGATTTCAACGGTCTAGTTGCCGCACTTCAAACAGGTCGCGTCGACTTCGTTATGTCCGGTATGTCCGCTACAGAAGAACGAAAGGCGAGCGTTGATTTTTCCACTACTTATTACGCGGCCCGCAACACAATTGTTTCCAAAAAGTCTGCTCCGATTGAAACAGCTGAGTCGCTGGCTGGGAAACAGGTTGGCGTTCAGCTTGGTTCTGTACAGGATCTCCTCGCAGAAACAATTGAAGGGGCGCAGCTCAAGAAGCTGAATAAAATTCCAGATCTAATTCTGGAGCTCAAGTCAAACCGTATTGATGCTGCCATCGTGGAGGATGCTGTCGCTGTCGAAATGACTAATGCAAACCCTGATTTGGTCATGAACTTCCTTCCAGCCGATTCGGCTGAGAATGGCTATGCTATAGCTTTTCCGAAAGACTCAGCACTAACAGCTGCTTTTAACGGCGTGCTCTCGGAGATGTCCGATAACGGAAAGCTGGAGGAAATCATACAAAAGTGGTTTTCAGCAGAGAAGAAGCCATCCGATAAGCTGCTTAATCTGAATATTGACTTCAGCGTACTGCAGGGCTATATCCCTTATATTCTAAAAGGTATTAATGTAACACTGCTCTTTACGCTTGTCTCAGCGATTTTCGGATTTATTTGGGGTTCGATATTATCACTATTCAAAATATCCGGCATTAAGCCGCTCGAGTGGTTCGCTACGGCTTATACATCCGTATTCCGCGGCACACCGCTGTTAGTGCAGCTCACAATCATCTATTACGCGACTCCACAGCTATTCAACTATGATATACCTGCCTTGATGGCGGCCGGGCTCGCATTCGGTCTAAACTCTGCTGCTTATTTGTCCGAGACAATTCGCGGCGGTATTATGGCGGTTGATAAAGGGCAGCGCGAGGCGGCTATCGCACTCGGCATCCCATATCGCACGATGATGATCCGTATCATCTTCCCGCAGGCTTTGCGCAATATTTTGCCTGCACTCGTAAACGAATGCGTTGCATTGCTGAAGGAATCATCGCTCGTATCCGTCATCGGTGTATCCGATTTATTACGGCGCGCAAATGTCGTGCAGTCCATCGAGTTCCGTGCATTAGAGGTGCTCTTGTTTATCGGCGCGATTTATTACGTGCTCGTTCTCATTTTAACTTCGTTTGCCCGTAAGCTCGAAAGGAGGCTGCGCCGCAGTGATTAATGTAAAGGATTTAACTATAACATTCGGGAAAAATCAGGTTTTAAAAGGAATTTCTACGTCGATTGAGCGCGGTGAGGTGGTGGCGTTGATCGGGCCATCCGGTTCAGGAAAATCCACCTTCCTTCGCTGCTTAAATAGGCTTGAGACGCCAACTTCAGGATCTATTACTATTGCCGGTGCTTCGATAACCGATCCAAAAGCGGATATCGCCGGTGTACGTCAGCATATCGGTATGGTATTTCAGCATTTTCACTTGTTCCCGCATATGACCGTAATCGATAATATTACTTTCGCTCCAATGAAGGTTAAAGGCGTGTCGCTTGAGCAGGCTCGCCTGAAGGCAAAGGAGCTGCTCGAAAGTGTCGGCCTATCGGATAAAGCGGATAGCTTTCCGTCCCGCTTGTCAGGCGGTCAGAAGCAGCGTGTCGCTATCGCCCGCAGCCTTGCGATGGAGCCAGACATTATGCTGTTCGATGAGCCTACTTCAGCGCTCGACCCGGAAATGGTCAAAGAGGTGCTGAATGTCATCCGCGGTCTTGCGGACAGCGGCATGACTATGCTCATCGTAACCCACGAGATGAAGTTCGCAAGAGAGGCAGCGGACACGATCTATTTCCTCGACGACGGCAAGCTTGTCGAGCGTACGAAACCAGAGCAATTTTTCACTAACCCGCAAAGCGAACGCGCCAAGAGATTTCTGGAGCAGGTCCTGTAAGAATCGTTAGCGAAAATATAGCATTAAAATGTTTTCTAAAATGAACATCATTATGGACACAGCTTTATTTCATTGAACAAAAAAATTCAGCTCCATCATACAAAACAAATAGTGAGGTAAATCTCATTCACCATGAACCTAACTTCATGGCGAGTGAGGTTTGCCTCACTATTTCATTTTCAAGCCCCTAACTCCAACCATTTAATGAGGTTTCACTCACACATTAGTGAGTTTCCCTCACTAGTCGAAGCCCGCTCCTCGGTTCACTCGCCTTACACTTTAGAATCTGAGACTAATTTGACTCATTTTCTAATAAAGCCCTAATTAGTTCACTAAAGTGAATAGCCAGGTGTGCGTTCACTACCTCTTCCTACCTTACTCCTTACAGATCCTCTACCATAATTGTTGTCCGCCTCTTGAATAAGCCAATATCGGTACTTCAGCTAAAGACCTTGCCTTAAACCCGGGGTCGCAAAACTTTATTCGCTCCTTGCGCAAACAAGAGGGGCTTTCATTTGGGCAGTATCGCGTGAAAACGAGAATAAGCTAGTCTTTTAGAAAGCATAATAGGACTGCGAAAGATGAATTAAATAGGATCGATCCAGCATCTCATCATCTATAATAGGTTCATGAAATACGGTTCGCCTGTACAGGTTATCAGCTAAGTCTGACAAGGCAGATTTAACAAGATCGGTTCTATCCTGCCCCCATGCCTCAGCGTGAGATTGTACAAACACAAGCGCATCCGGTACGGAGAGGCCCTTGAGATGGTTGAAAACGGATGCCCATTGGACCAAATCCGAATATTTCTTCTCACATGGAAGTATATATTCACCCCAGCCATTAATGCTGCCGCTGGCGATTTTCAATAGTCCGCAATTGCTTCCGCCATTGATTTCGGGCATCTGTTTCTCGATCGTCCTGCAGTCAAACCGATAGATTTCCATTAAGCCAACTCTACAGTTCTTCAAGTAGTCACTATGTATAGCAGGCAGAGGTTTAGTGATATTCAATGCTGCCACTCTTCTTTCTCCATTAATTTGATATAAAATAGCACGCAAAGAAGCCCCTGAGCAGAGAAACTCTGCACACGGGCTTCTCTCGCATCATCATGCAAAGAAAGTACGGGTAGCGGTTCTCTCACAATACGCTTACGAGGTTAGCTGACGGATTCGGGCTTGCGAGCGCCCTACCTGCTACATGCTTTCAGCATGCCTTACAGGATTCACCCCATGAAGGATTCTAACTTACGAATACCTTCGTTTGGATCCCCCGCATCCCTATTCGGGATTTATGCGTTTCGGATAAGCAACTGCCTATCCTAATTTGATTCGGTATAGTATTGAACTGAATATTACTCCGGTAGTATAAAAATGTAAACTGTAATTTGAGCATTTTTTGCTTATTATTTGATCAATTTAGTCAATGAAAGCGTATTAATCCACATCATGCCCTTATTATCTACCACAATGCTTCTCCAAGCTGACTATTTTGCGATATGCGAGAGATACCGAGATAATAGCAGCTACAAGGAGCATATAAGGGTTGTGATAGTTATAAGATCCATCTGAATACCGTTTATTGTCAAATTTGAATCTTGGTGATTCTTTACAGGAATTTTTGTCAGGCGTATGATTCATCTCAGGATTCATACAACGATTCCTTGTTAGAACGCTTAATTTCCATTTAGGAAAACGGGGGAACCACATGAAAGTGTTGCACAGACGGTGTGAGAGCTGTTCTGGTGTGATGCTTGGGGTGAATCCCGGTCTCTGGAACGCATATCGTTCCCCAAGACTGGGTAGGGCGACTCTCACCGCCCGAATCCGTCAGCTAACCTCGTAAGCGTGGTATAGGCAGCAGCCATAAATGAGATTCATTTGGCAAGTGCTGCTTTGGAGAGAGAGGATGATGAGGCTTGTAATCGGAAGCTACGACCACAGGGCGTAAGGGCTGTGGTTTCTTAAAATATAGAAAATACGTTTCACCATGCATCTTAATCGCTGAATCCTTGAGCAAAGGAACGGGGGAACCAACAGCAGCCATGATACTTGAAGTCCTTAATAGGGACAATGTATCTGGCGCATGGGGTGAATCCTATGTGCAAGCTACTTGCGCATAGGTAGGGCGACTCTCACGCCCGAATCCGACAGCTAACCTCGCAAGCGTATCGAGAGAGGCAACGACTATCGTGCGAAAGACACGGGTTTATTTCCTGTGCCTTCAGAAGCCGCGAGAAGAGTTCCTCTTCTTGCAGGCTTCTTTTTTGTTGTCTTCTCTTCAATTAATCAGGAGGAGAATCGAAATGAAAGATCCAGAATGCATTCTTGTATCCGCACCGAACAACACAGGGGAAGGCTTCATTCGTCACCTAATTACTCAAGGTTTTCCTATCGCCGCTATCGCGAACAACTCAGAAGAAAAGCGAAGAATGGAATTACTTGGGGTGAAGCACATCCTAATAGTAGATACGAAAGATATAAATACTTGGGCTATACCGGATTTTTCTGTAGGTAAAGTATTCCTATTCGAAAGAAGCTTTACCCTTTGCTGCCGATATATTCAGATCTGTCGGAAATGGACGGCTAAGCCGATTTACGTCATCACACACACGAATAACCCGCGCATGATCTATAAAGCTGTGGGAGCGAATTATATCATCCATACCACTAGCAGCGAGGTCTCGTTTCTAGGTAGAACGCTTATCGAATAATCGGATTTAATAATTAAAAATACGGGGAGTGAACGTACATGTTAGATGTGTACATGGTATTGATTCTAGCCGCGACCTTTGGGTTATTTTCCGCATTTTTATTTTGGTGCGAACGCGTTATTCAGGATGCGGGAGGCGAACGAAAATGATCATCGTCTACATTTTTACGGTGTTTATCTTTGTATACCTGGGTTACGCCTTAATAAATCCGGAGAAATTTTAGTCTAATTTTCAACAAAGCTCTCTGAGGAGGATATGTAAAACATGGGCATTTTTCAAATTGCTATCGTTATTATCATATTGGTGCTGCTCGTTAAACCTTTGGGCACCTATTTGTTTCATGTATTCTCAAACGAAGAAAACCGGACGGATAAGTGGTTCTCCTTTGCGGAACGCCCCATTTACTGGCTGCTCGGTTTGAAAGAACGCAAAGGCATGACCTGGAAGGTTTACGCGCTTAGCTTTATCATTACGAACATCGTGCTCGTTGCCTTGGGTTATTTGATATTACGGATGCAGAAGTTTTTGCCTCTTAATCCGAACGGCATCGACAACATGGAACAAACGTTGTCATTCAATACGATTATCAGCTTTATGACCAATACGAACCTTCAACATTACAGCGGAGAAACCGGCTTGTCCTACTTCTCGCAAATGGCTGTCATTACAATGCTGATGTTTACCTCCGCCGCAACAGGCTTATGTGTCGCTATTGCATTCATAAGGGCGATTACGAGCAAGGGCGGAACGATAGGAAATTTCTTTCAAGACTTTGTAAAAGCGCATGTTCGCGTATTTTTACCGCTTGCTTTCATCGTCATGTTAGCGCTTGTGGCGCTTCAGGTTCCGCAAACGCTCGATTCTACATTAAAGGTAACGACCTTGGAAGGTGCTGAGCAGCAAATTGCGATCGGTCCGGTCGCTTCTCTGGAATCTATTAAGCATCTCGGAACGAACGGCGGAGGTTTTTTTGGAGTGAACTCCGCTCATCCATTTGAAAATCCGAATCCACTTACTAACGTGATCCATATTTTATCGATGTGGTGCTTATCGGCCGCACTGCCGTATACGTTCGGATTATTTGCCAAAAACCGCAAGCAGGGCTGGGTTATTTTCTCGGCTATGTTGATTTTGTTTCTTGTATTCTTATCTCTCAATTATTTCTCTGAGACAAAAGGTAGCCCTGTTATGAACGAGCTTGGTATTGATGCCTCCCAGGGCAGCATGGAGGGTAAAGAGGTTCGTTTCGGTATTGCTCAATCTAGTCTATTCACAACCGTAACCACAGCAGCGACAACAGGAAGTGTCAACAATATGCATGATACGCAGACGCCGCTTGGCAGCATTACACCTCTAGCACTAATGATGCTGAACAATGTTTTCGGAGGCAAGGGTGTTGGACTGATTAACATGCTGATGTACGCGGTTCTGGCCGTATTCCTTGCCGGTTTAATGGTCGGAAGGACACCGGAATTTCTCGGAAGGAAGATCGAAGCTCGCGAAATGAAACTGATCGCGATTGTCATTTTGGTCCATCCGTTCATCATCCTAGCGCCAACAGCGCTCGCGCTGGCTACAGATGTCGGAACGGCCGCCATTACGAATCCTTCCTATCACGGCGTAACGCAGGTGCTGTATGAGTATGTCTCTTCTGCGGCCAACAACGGATCGGGATTCGAAGGGCTTGGCGACAATACACCTTATTGGAACATTTCCACCGGACTCGTTATGCTGTTCGGGCGCTACATTTCAATGATCGCCATGCTGGCTGTTGCCGCCTCTCTCCAGCGCAAGCAATGGGTTCCAGAGACGATCGGTACGTTCCGTACAGATAACAAATTGTTTACAGGCATTTTGGTAGGAACCGTGTTAATTATCGGGGCCCTTACATTCTTTCCGGCAATTGTTCTTGGACCCATTGCCGAATATTTGACGATCCGTTAAGGGAAGGTGAACTTTACTCATGAGTACGAATAGAAAAAACTTATTAACCGCCAATATTATGAAAAATGCGGCCAAAAATAGCGTTGTAAAGCTGAGCCCTGCCACGATGATGAAAAATCCAGTCATGTTTGTAGTCGAAATCGGAACATTGGTCGTGTTGTTAATGATTATATTCCCCAGATATTTCGGAACTGAGGATAGCATCGGCTTCAACTTGACCGTGTTCCTGATTCTGCTCTTCACCCTCCTGTTCGCTAACTTTGCCGAAGCACTCGCGGAGGGCCGAGGAAAGGCGCAAGCCGACTCCTTAAAGCGGTCGAAGAAAGAAATTACGGCAAACAAAATCATGAACGGCGTAATGAAACAAGTGCCGTCCACCGAGCTTCGTAAAGGCGATATCGTTGTCGTTGTACAAGGCGAAATGATTCCAGGGGACGGAGAAGTTATTGAAGGTCTCGCATCCGTTGATGAATCAGCCATTACAGGTGAATCCGCGCCGGTTATCAAAGAATCCGGCGGTGATTTCAGCTCAGTGACGGGCGGTACCCGGGTTGTGAGTGATAAGATCAAAGTGAAGATTACAAGTGATCCTGGTGAGTCGTTTATCGACCGGATGATCGGACTGGTAGAAGGCGCTAAGCGTCAAAAAACGCCGAATGAGCTTGCGCTGAACACCCTGCTCACGAGCCTAACACTGATTTTTCTCATTGTTGTCGTAACGCTTGCGCCCACTGCCCGCTATTTAGAAATTAATTTAGAAATTCCCGTATTGATTTCATTGCTTGTATGTCTCATTCCAACAACAATCGGCGGGCTGCTGTCAGCCATTGGGATCGCGGGAATGGACCGTGTTACACAGTTTAATGTGTTGGCCATGTCAGGTAAAGCGGTCGAGGCCTCAGGCGATATTAATACGATGATTTTAGATAAAACAGGTACAATTACATTCGGTAACCGGATGGCGAGTGAATTCATACCAGTTAGTGAGATGAATGTCGGCACATTAGGCGAATGGGCAGCAGTCAGCTCCCTAAAAGACGAAACGCCTGAAGGACGCTCCGTACTGGAACTTATGAGCAAGAAAGGGTTAACGTTCAACCTTCCGCTTGCTGAAGGCGGACAATTCATCGAGTTTAAAGCTGAAACCCGCATGAGCGGCATGGATTTGATCGATGGCCGCAAGGTGCGTAAAGGCGCTGTCGATGCGGTGAAAAAATGGGTGGTATCGCAAGGCGGCACCGTTCCCGCGGATTTGAGCTCCAAAAGTGACGCCATCGCATCAGTAGGTGGTACGCCGCTTGCAGTTGCGGTAGATAATCAAATTTTCGGATTGATTTATTTAAAGGATACTGTGAAGCCAGGTATGAAAGAACGTTTCGAACAGCTCCGTAAAATGGGTATCAAGACGATCATGTGTACAGGAGATAATCCGCTGACGGCAGCGACGATCGCTCGTGAAGCAGGAGTCGACGAGTTCATCGCGGAGAGCACGCCAGAGGATAAAATTGCCGTCATTCGCAGGGAACAGGCCGAAGGAAAACTAGTCGCAATGACTGGCGATGGCACAAACGACGCTCCAGCACTTGCGCAAGCTGATGTAGGTATTGCGATGAACAGCGGTACTGTAGCGGCTAAGGAAGCCGCCAACATGATTGATTTGGACTCCGATCCTTCCAAAATAATTGAAGTAGTCGCGATCGGCAAGCAGCTGCTTATGACACGCGGCGCCCTGACAACCTTCAGTATCGCAAATGACGTGGCAAAGTATTTTGCTATCATACCGGCTATGTTTATGCTCGCAATTCCGCAGATGGAAGCCCTCAACCTCATGAAGCTCGGTTCACCGTATTCGGCTATTTTGTCTGCGCTGATTTTCAACGCAATTATTATCCCTCTTCTTATCCCGCTGGCGATGAGAGGCGTCAAATACAAACCGATGAGCTCCACAAAGCTCCTGCAGCGCAATCTGCTACTTTATGGACTTGGCGGTGTCGTTGTTCCGTTCATTGGGATCAAACTGATTGACCTTATCGTTCATATTTGGATTTAGCACGAAATAATGAAAGGGATGAAATAAAATGAGTAAAGCAGCAAATAACGGGTCGGAAACGGCCCACTTGTCCTTTGGCGTTGTAATTCGAATCAGCCTCGTATTTTTCGTCTTGTGTGGCATTATTTATCCGTTAGTTAGTACGGGTGTCGCCCAACTGGTGATGCCTGCTAACGCAAATGGCAGTATAATCAAAAATAGCGAAGGTGTAATTATAGGATCAGAGCTCATCGGACAGAAGTTTACTGATCCGAGTTATTTCCAAGGCAGGATTTCCAGCATCGATTATAAAGCGGAAGCTTCTGGCACGAACAACTATGGGCCTTCTAATCCAGATCTGTTGAAGCGGACGCAGGATTCCATCACTGAATGGAAGTCGAATAACCCAGATGTTCCGGTAAGTAAGCTACCAATCGCCCTCATCACCAACTCGGGCTCGGGGCTTGATCCCCATATCACTCCTGAATCGGCGTACGTGCAGGTGCCGCGCATTAGCAAGCTGCTCGGCATCTCCGAAGACGAGCTGAATAAGCTGGTGGATACACATACGGAAGGCCGCGATCTTGGAGTGTTCGGCGAGCCGCGTGTGAATGTACTACAGTTGAACTTAGCGTTGAAAGAATGGACAAAATAATGTAGGGCCATAAAGTCAGGAGAGGCACACCCTTTCCAGACTTTTTCTTTCGCTCAGGGTAGGAGGAGCTTCCAATGGAGAGCTTTAAACGCAAGTCGCCTGAAGAAATTTTATTGTCTATTTCGAAGCTGCACAGCGGTCGGTTGAAGGTCTATATCGGGGCGATTAGCGGCTCCGGGAAAACCTATCACATGCTTCGGGAAGGCTGCGCGCTTCATGCGCAGGGAATCGATGTCGTAATCTGCGCGGTGTCCACGATGCAGCGTCCCGAGACGGTGGAGCAGGTTGGAAGCCTCGAACGGGTTCCGAGCATTCATTGGTATAAGAACGGTAAGGAGAAAAAGGATTTAAATCTGGATGCCCTCATTGCGCGGAATCCTGAGGTTGTGCTGGTTGATGATCTAGCCCATCACAACCGTAACGGCGCCCAGTTCGCTACGCGGCTGGAGGATATTCGTCATCTGCTCAGCTATGGAATCAGTATCATTACTACCGTTAACGTATACGAGCTGGATGGCGCGAAAGATCTGGTGAAAAAGCTAGTAGGCATTGAGGCTGAAAATACCGTCCCTTCGGACACTCTTGAAGGAGCGGACGAAGTCGTGCTCATTGACGTCACGCCTGAAACGCTGTTGAATCGGGCGGCTGAAGGATATGTGCGTGACGGTAATTTCTTCAAACGGGGCAATCTCGCTGTGCTCCGAGAGCTTTCGCTGCGTTTGGTTGCGGAGGGCGTTAATGATTCCCTAGAAAAACACAGAGAGCAACTGGGCCTGGTCGGCCCCTCGGGCGCGTCTGAACGGATTTTAGTCTCTGCCCAATATCATTGGAACGGTTCAATCTACGTGCGCAGAGGACAGCAAATGGCGAAACGCCTGAACGGTGATTTGCTTGTGTCCACATTCATTAGTCCGAGAACGGAGTTAAGTAGGGAAGCAGCCACTCTTAAGCACTCGATTATGAAGCTGGTTGAAAAGGTTGGAGGAGAGTTTAAAGAGCTTCCCTTGCCGTCTCGCAGAACTCTGCCTGATGTCCTTGTTCAATTTGCTTTGGATAATAATGTGACGAGAATCGTGATTGGACATTCTAAACAAACCCGTTGGCAAGAGTTTTGGCAGGGTTCTATTGTACAAGACATTTTGAACAAAACGAGAAATATCGACATCTTCGTCGTTGCCGACCGTGCCGATCATGAAGGGGAACGGATTCTGCCAGCAAGGCTATCCAAGCCGGACGATAAAACCGAGCCATTCCGGCGTTTAAGTCCGCAACAATTAGAGCGGAAAATCCAACAAATTAAACGCGGTCAATTTAAAATATATGTCGGCGCAGCTCCCGGGGTTGGAAAAACTTACACCATGCTGCGTGATGGGAACGATTTGCAAAAGAAAGGAGTGAACGTAATGATCGGCCTGCTTGAGACGCATGGCCGATCAGAGACGTTGGCTCAGGTCGGAGCGCTGGACACGATTCCGCGAAAAGTGATCGACTACCGCGGCACACGATTGGAAGAAATGGATACCGAAGAAATAATAAGGCGTTGTCCCGATGTCGTGCTTGTCGATGAACTGGCGCACACCAACATTCCAGAGAGCAAGAACAAAAAGCGGTACGAGGTTGTTCTAGAAATTTTGGCCGCGGGCATATCCGTCATTTCCACTATGAACGTACAGCACGTGGAAAGCTTGAATGATGCGGTAGAGCAAATTACCGGTGTGCGGGTGCGGGAGACTGTGCCGGATTATATTTTACGGCTAGCTGACGAGGTTCAATTAATCGACGTTACCCCGCAATCGCTCCAGCAGCGGATGAAATCAGGGAAAATTTACGCTATGGACAAAATCGATCAATCGCTCGGAAACTTTTTTAAAACCGGTAATTTGATTGCGCTTCGGGAGCTGGCGTTGCGTGAAATCGCTGATGATGTAGACGAACGGCTGGAAGCGTGGGCGAACAAAAACTCGCTTCGTGGTCCATGGCGCAGAAAAGAAGTCATTTATGTTTGCGTGGACAGCTCGCAGCATGCGGAAAGATTGATTCGCAGAGGCTTCCGAACCGCGTACAGACTTAAGGCCCCTTGGTATGTTGTATTTGTACAGCTCAGTACGGCAGAGACAGCAGAAACATCACAGCGTCTAGATGTGATTCGCAAATTGACTGATCGTCTCGGCGGATCATTCGAAGTGCTGAACACCGACCGAAGGAAACAGATTCCTGAGGTTTTAATAAGGAAGGCCAATGAATATAAAGCGACCCAGATTATCATCGGGCAAACTAAGTATTCGTTCTGGAAAAATGTATGCAGGAGCTCCATTGTAAGAAAGCTTCTTCGATTGGCAAGGCATATGGATTTGCATGTTATTGCGGATTACGGCCTCACGAATCAGGCAACGCAGGAATACTCCGGAAAAGGTTGAACTATACAAAGCAGGAAGCTGCCTTGAGGAGGATGAATGTGAGAGCCAGACTTATTTATTTGATCGCAGCTGTAGCCGTTATTATTCTCGGCATGAGTACGAGAGTATTTGCTGAGGTGTTGCCCACGTTCGTTGCCGACAACTTCGGAGATGCATTATGGGCGAGTATGATATATTTTGGAGTTCGAGTGCTGCTCGCCCATAAGAAGTTATATTGGTCAGTTGGAATCAGTCTGCTATTTTGCTTTGCCATAGAATGCAGCCAGATCTATCAAGCAGACTGGATTAACGCTATTCGAAATACCGTATTAGGCGGTTTGGTGCTGGGCCATGGCTTTTTATTCGTCGATTTAATCCGATATAGCTTTGGCGTGTTGTGTTCTTATTTAATAGATAGGTTTATCAATCATCTCGCGAATCGAATATCCCAATCATAGCGCTACAAGCCTGTAAGTGCCTTGCGTACAGTTGAACTACTCGTCACTAAAGTAACGAGATTCCTAAGAACTTCACCCTAACGGGCAAATGTGGATTAGGCTATCCCCGTAGTCCCTACGGTTAGAAGCCTTATGGCTTCGTTTTTTAAATTCATACTTGCGTTTAGATCTCGATCATGACGGCTTCCGCAACTTGGGCAAGTCCATTCACGCAACGCGAGATTCTTTACGTCTTTGTTTTTTGCTCCACAGCAGGAGCAGAGCTGGCTGCTCGCAAAGTTTCGTTCGACAGCTACGACTTGTTTGCCATACCAGCTTGCTTTATATGCTAGCATCCTGCGGAACTCCGACCAGGATACTTCACTAATGGCTTTGGCAAGGTTTGCGTTTTTTAAAAGGTTTTTTACAGCTAAATCTTCAATTCCGATGATGTCGTGGTTTTTGACGATCTCGGTAGAGATTTTATGCAAATAATCGTTTCGTGCATGGGCAATTCGCTCATGGATTCGAGCAACCCGAATACGTTGCTTGTGCCAATTGGCTGATCCTTTTATTCTTTTGGAGAGAATGTGCTGGGCTTTTGCTAATTTGCTTTCCAATTGGCGGAACCATTTCGGATTATCATAGCTGGTTCTATCACTAACAACGGCAAAATCTTTCAAGCCTACATCTACACCGCAAGCGGAATTTGTTTTAGGAAACGCCTCTACCTCTGTTTCTGCGAGTAGCGAAATGAACGTTTTACCGCTCGGTTTACAGCGAATCGTTGCGTTTATTATTCGTCCTTCGACTTCACGGCTTTTAGCAAAGCGAACCCGTCCCAATTTGGGCAGTTTGATGTGATTGCCCGACACGGCAATGTTTCCATTGGTTTGCTTCGTCGTGTACGACTGTACTGGATTCTTTTTACTTTTAAACCGAGGTTCATCATTTTGCTTTTTGTAAAAACGTGTATACGAATCACTTAGCTTTTCAACCGACTTTTGCAGCGCAATACTGTCTACTTCCTTTAAGAAAGGGTAATGTCTTTTTAGTTCTCGCACGGCTTTAATAGCGTTATATTTATTAAAGAATTGACCTTTCCATTCATTTGAAGGCAGTTGACCACTTTGCCTCATGTCTTCTACGATATGCCAATAGGCATCTTGTTCTTGTTGTTTGGCCAGAAAGAAATTAAATACAAAACGTGTACAGCCCAACGTTTTATTAATGAGCGTAATTTGTTCTTGGTTTGGATAGATGCGAAATTTATAGGCTTTATGAATGAGGTTTCTTTTGGCAAGATCTGACGGAATCGTGTTTTCCTTAAGAATATCGCGACTAGGAATCAATCCCATCACCTCCTTTGGAAATAGATACCTTGATTATAGAACATATGTGCCCATTTGAAAACAAAAAACGGATTCATCTCATCACTGAAGTAACGAGTGTTCTCCGTTTAATTATAAAATGTATCCTACAGAAAATCGACATGCACAGGTGTATCCACGAGATTGACCGTAACCCCCTGCCATGTGAACCTAGTAGCTGCCGCCCGCACCAAAATACCGCGTGCCCGCTCTACTTCTAACCAATCCGTCTGCGCCGCTTACAAGAATCCAAGACAAACAAAAAAACGGTTCATCAGGCATCGGCCCAATAAACCGTTTCTTGAAAAAGCTAATGATCGTTAAGCTTGGTGCGACGCTTCGATTTCAATTGAAATTTTCACTTCATCGCCGATCAATACGCCGCCTGTTTCAAGCGCTGCATTATAAGTTAAGCCGTAATCACTGCGTTTGAGGCTTCCGAGTGCGCTGAATCCGACCTTACCATTGCCCCAAGGATCTTTTCCCGCGCCCTCAAACGTTGCGGCAAACTTCTCAGAGCGAGTTACGCCATGCAGAGTCACATCTCCGACAATGGAATATTCACCGTCATCTGTTTTATTTATTGAAGTAGCAGTGAACGTAAGAACGGGGAACTTCTCAATCTCAAAAAAGTCTGCGGAGCGCAGATGCGCGTCACGGTCATTATTGCGGGTGTCAACACTGCTTAGATCAATGCTGAAAGCAATTTCAGCCGAAGTCATATCATGAGCATCAGCAAAGATGTTTGCCTCAAATTTCTCGAATCTGCCTTTTACCTTTGCAATCATCATATGCTTTACCGTAAAGTCGATGCTGCTGTGCGCTGTATCAACCGTCCACTGTGATTTAGCCATTTTTAATTCCTCCAAATTAGTATTTGTTTTTAGTTTGCAACTTACTAACTTTTTATAATGTACTAACTTAAATAATGTATATGTGTATATTATTGTACGGTCCCAATTTTGTCAATCACATTTATTACAAATTTTAGATAGAAGATTACATTAGAAAAAAAGACCACCCAGAACCTTTACGTTATACGTATGGTTCAGGTGGTCTCTTTATTCGCTAGTGACTATATTGCAGCTGTCCCTTGCTTCTTATGGTCGTGCTTAACTAGAGCATGCCTCTCCCAAGCTCGACTCTTCCATCTAAAATACATGATTACCGCGCGCATCCATTCATCCGCCGCAATCGCGAGCCAAATGCCAGCCAGCCCTAAATCTAACGTAAAGATTAGGAAATAACCGAGCGGAAGGCTCATCGCAACCATCGAGCCCATCCCGATCCAGAGCGGAAATTTCGCATCTCCCGCCGCGCGCAACGAATTGATGATCACAATGTTGATCGTCCGACCGGTTTCCAGCACAATACTGAGCAGCAGCACATTGACTCCAAGACGAATGATTTCCTCGTCATCTGTGAACATTCGCATCAAAGGCTCACGGAACGCAATGACAAGCAGAACAGCAAACAAGGTTACCCCGCTGGCCCAGCGCACACTTTTCCATACACGATGATACGCCTCTGTTTGTTCATTAGCGCCAATCAGTCTTCCGACTATGATTGCTGTTCCCATACCAATCGCGAATGCAAACAAGTACGTAAACATGGATATATTATTTGCATAGTTTTTCGCCGCAAGTGAAGCTGCTCCAAGAAACGTCGCATAATATAAGAAGACGATTTGGCAAGCCTGATACATAACCTGCTCTAGCGCTGACGGAACGCCAATTTTCAATATTTTACCGATGTACTCCTTCGATAGCGAGATATAATAGCGAAGCTCCAACTTAACAGCCATGATACGGTAAAGTATCCAGAAAAATACGATCAATGCAAGCCCGCGGCTTATGACCGATGAGATCGCCGCCCCTTGCACACCCATCTCCGGAAATCCGAAATGACCGAATATTAACGCATAATTTCCAATAATATGAATGACGTTCATCCCTAGCGATACAAGCATCGCTTCCTTCGTGAAGCCATGAACACGAATGATGGCAGATACCGAGTTAATAATCGCCTGCAGGAAGATCATCCCGCCTACAATGGCCAAATAACTTTTGGCGTACTCTAAAATGTCGCCGTGCAGGTTAAGTGTCTGCAACAGCTGTCCGCCAAATAAAACAAAAGATAGACTTATCACTAGCCCTACCAATAAATTAAGCGTAATCGCTAACGCTGATATTTTCGCAGCTTCCACAAATCTTCGAGAGCCGATATATTGCGCTACGACAATGGAGGCACCATTGCCGATAACTTCTAATAGTAGAATAGCAATATGCAAATATTGGTTTGCCGCCCCGACGCCTGAAACCGCATTATCCGAAATGGCGCTTAACATAAGCGTGTCGGCAATCCCCATCAGCATAAATAGAAAGATTTCTAAAAATATAGGCCAGGTTAAGAAAAAGAGATTAATTCTCTTTTGTTCCCCCTCTCCTTGCCCTTGCCCTTGTTCTTTATGAGCCGCTACCAAGATGTCACCTTCTTCTTTAAAATAAAGCACAAGGTATCGTAGCATATCAGGGCTATTAATGCACGTAATAGAGAGCTATTTACAATAAACAAATAGTGGCAGGCTAGCATTTCATACCAAAAAGACTGTGCCTCTGTCGTCTGTACGACCTCGGAACAGCCTTTTTATCTTTTTTATAAAAAAATGATAGATATCATTATTCCGTTTCTTCTTCAGACGCTTCCTCAGCTTCTGCTTCTTCTTCTTCTTCCACAGATGCAGCTGCTTCTTCAACCTCTGCTTCTTCTTCCATTTCAGCCTCAACAGCCTCTACTGCTTCTTCAGCTGGAGCTTCTTCTGAAATCAGTTCTGCGGTTTCTTCCGCACCTTCTTGAACAACTTCTTCTTGGCTCATATGATTCACCTCCTACTTCTTAATACCTTAATTGTAGCGCTTTCATAGAAGTTAACAAGAGGTGTAAAATGTCGTATCATAGGAACTATTTCCGCTATTTGTAACGTTCGATCAGGTTCGACGAAAACTGCGTCCTGCTTGCTTTTTCAAGCTGTAAAACTGGACTTTAGTCTAGTTCGTTTCTTTACCTCCAGCAGGACGACAACTTTTTTTATTCTATGCTATGCTGAGAGCAACTACTAAAAGATGTAAGGAGTGTAAGCTACCAATGAACATTAGAACAATTAGCGGGGCCGTCCTGCTGCTGCTTGGAGCTTTTCTATTTTTGAACCAAGGAGGGACATTGGGTCCCGGAAAAATATTTGGCTACTTCTGGCCCTCCCTATTCGTCATCCCGCTCGGACTGTTCTTCCACTGGCTTTACTTTACTATGATAGGCCGTAAAGGAATTGGTCTCTTAATACCGGGAGGCATATTGTTCACCGCCGGTGTCGTCTGCCAGATTGCTATGCTGTTTAACAGCTGGAGCTATATGTGGCCGGGCTTCATACTAGCCGTCGCAATCGGATTGTTCGAGTTCTACTGGTTTGGCAATCGTAACAAATGGCTGCTTATACCGATTAACATCTTAACTGTTCTATCCCTGCTTTTCTTCGCCGTGTTCTCGATTGGCTCTTTCTACAACAAGTTCGTGCTCAGCCAGCCTATCATTGCCATCCTATTCGTTCTAGCAGGCGCCGCGATGCTGTTAATGAAGAAAAAGGATATGTAAATCTACAACAGGCAGCATAGTGCTTCTTACATACATGGTATGAGCCCCTCACTCTATGGTATAATCACAAGCACAAAACTTAAGCTTATGTGCTCATGCTTACGAGGATGGTTTTGCATTCGCAAAACCTAAGCTCATGCTTACGAAGATGGTTTTGCATTCGCAAAACCTTTAGGAGGAAACAACAAACAATGCTATCTTTTGAACAGAAGCTTGCTATAATCGAGTCCTTTCCTGATTTGCAACGGAAGGACGTTTCTCTGGGACGAATTAACTTTCATTACGAGGAAAGTGCTCATGAGAAAAAAACGGTCGTTTACCATTTGCATCCGAATGGGAACGGCTATGTATTCGCAGGACTCGTACACGGAGTTGAGACTGATGATAAAGGCCTAGTAAACATTCGTGATTTCGAAGCCGATGAGCTGCGCTCACTAATCGAGAAGTCACTGAGCTCCCTAGCAATCGCACCTCCTGAGAAACCGCTATCGGCTAAGCAGATCAAAGCTGCCAAGCGGAGCAAGCAGTCCCAAGAGCAGCACTGGATTGGGCCAGACAACGCGAAGCTTACACTGCTATTCGAAGAAGATCTGTGGTACTTATATGCAGATCTCAATCTTGAGTCAGCTTTCGAGACTTATGAAGAGGCTGAGCAATATTTGGAAGAAGAGCAATTCACACGTATTACCGAATAGAGGCTTTTACAGCTTACTGCTATAGGAAAATATGGAAGGAGAAACAGCCTGCTGTTTCTCCTTTTTTCTATGTAACAAGCAGCTTATTTTCGATTGTTAAATAATTATTAAGATGAAAACAGGAGTTCGAACACTAAGCGTCTAATTGTATCTAATCGTAGTAGAACATCTTAGAAACTTGGAGGAATTTTAATTGTCCATAAAAGCGAAGCTTTCCTTCTCTATATCCCTCATCGTCGCCATTATTTTGCTGCTAAGCCTGTCTATCCATTACTTTACATCAAAAGCCGCTTTGGAGGAGGGACTCAAGGAGCAGGTTGTCAATATTGCAAAGCAAATTAGCATGACGGTTGAATCATCCGAGAAAGCGAAACGATTTATGGAGAACACCATGGGTGAGAAGCTGCGGATAGCCGCTATTGCTGCTAAGGAAGAGCTCGGCCCTGATATTAATAAAATAGAAAATGAACAATTAGTTGCGCTAAGCCGCAAGCTTGGTGTTGATCATATATCGCTGTGGAAAAAATTAAGTAATGATATTGTAGTACTTCGATCCTCTCAGCTTAATGAAATCAATATGAGCTCGAAAACATGGGATTATCACTATACCGCATTTAACCAGCTGTTTAATGACCAGAAAGTAACGATTTCTAAAGGACAAAAGCTAGAAAATTTTTGGTCCGCTCCCTTTAACTTTTCAACCTCCAACCCCGATGATATAATTAAATGGGGTAACTATTATGATGGATCAACGAATTATATGATTAATCCTTATGTTAATGCACAGGTGCTTATAGATTTCGATGATACAATTGGAACGGACGCGAATATTAAAAAAATCATTTCTGACCAGCCCACTATTTTAGAAATTACCGGCTTTGATCCTGAGTTCTTTAATAAGCCGCAAATCATTAAACTTAAGAGGGGCGTTCCCGTTTATAACCTCGACGTTCGGGAGATAGTATTTGGTCAGTACCGCTACAAAAATAAAGCCGTTGACACGAAATATATCCAAAAAGCGCTTCATACCGGAGAAATATCAACGGCATGGAGCAGCTATAATGGCGAAAAGGTGTTCAAAAGCTTTATACCGATTACGAACGAAAAAACGTATGTTATCGGCATCACCTTTGACTATAACGCTATCCAAAAGCCGCTCAGCCGTCAGATACTGATACAAGGACTCGTCTCAATAGGCTTGGTGCTTATAACGATGATTGCCAGCTACTTTATCGCAGGCTTCATGATGCGTTCCTTCAACCAAATTGTGAATAAAGTAAATGCGATTGCAATAGGTAATTTTGATGAAAAGATTACGATACGGAGCAGCGACGAATTTGGATTGCTCGCTTCTCGAATAGATACGATGGGCAATAATCTGAACAGATACACCACTGAGCTGAAGGATGCTGCTGAGGAGCTACGAAGCACCAAGCAATATTTAGAGTCCTTCGTAAACCATACAACCGATGCGATCCATGTCGCGGACCTCACCGGAAAAGTTATTCAAGTGAATAAAGCCTTCGAAGTGATGTACGGCTGGCGCACTGAGGATATAATCGGCCAAGTTCTATACAATATTCCTGACAGCCAAAAAATAGCTCATGAGGAGCAGGAGGCTGCTGTTCTGCTAGGCGGTTCGGTTACTGATTTCGAGACACAGCGATATACGAAATCCTATGAGCTCATTGATTTAAGCATTACGATATCACCGATTCATGATGAGCTTGGCGCCATAGTAGCAATCGCCTCCATTTCTAGGAACATAACCTCAAGGAAGCAGACAGAAGAAATGATCCGGCGCTCAGAGAAGCTATCCGTTGTAGGTCAGATTGCGGCAGGCGTTGCGCATGAGGTTCGGAATCCGCTCACGACGCTGCGCGGCTTCGTTCAGCTGCAGAAGCAGGCCGGCACTCTGTCTCCCGCCCATCTCGATATTATGCTTCAGGAGCTCGATCAAATTAATCTGATCGTGAGTGAGTTTCTCGTATTTGCCAAGCCGCAAGCAAACCAGTTCCAGCTGGTAAACGTCCAGCAAATTTTACGTGACGTTATGCTGCTGCTGGATTCAGAGGCCAAAATGAGCAACGTCCAGCTTACCTTGAAGGCAGGGAACAGCATTCCTCAGGTGATAGGTGAAGCGAACCAATTAAAGCAGGTTTTCGTTAACGTTATGAAAAACGGCATGGAATCCATGTCTAGCGGCGGCGAACTTGCTATTGAACTGACCTGCAGCAAGGATCATTACATTGTAATGGAATTTAGTGATCAAGGCTGCGGCATTGCGGAGGAGGATCTGCAGCGTCTAGGAGAGCCCTTCTTCACGAAGAAGCTCAGCGGCAATGGGCTTGGAATTATGGTCAGCCAACAAATTATAGAAGCGCACAAAGGAAAGATCGCATTCCGCAGCAATCTCGGGGAAGGCACTTGTGTCAAAATTTCACTGCCGATGATTGAATCCGAGGCTGGATGATCTGATCGGTTTAGCTCACACTAGGGACGGATGTAAGCTGTAGGCTTCATTTTGAAGCTTACAGCTTATTTTTTTGTTGTTAATCAAATACGAAAAAATCCTTTCTATTTTTTTGATATGGCTTCTATGGTACGATGTCATAATAGCCTTCAGACTCGCTGATGGCCACTTCATAAATTCAATAACTACATGAATAGATTGGTGGAGCTAACACTATGTTTACCATTGCCTCAATCCGAAAAAAATTGCGTTACAGACCGAGTCCGCCACAGGTCATGACGTTTGGCTTCATTTTTCTTATATTTGTCGGGGCACAGCTATTATCACGTCCAATAGCATTCACGAGCGGTACCTCCATCTCTTACATCGATGCGCTGTTTATGTCGGCTTCGGCCATTTGCGTGACAGGTCTGACCGTGCTCGATACAGGCAGTCATTTCTCCACATTTGGACAGGTGGTCATCATTGTTCTTGCCCAAATTGGCGGATTAGGATTTATGACAATGGCGACTCTATTTGCTCTGCTATTCCGCAAACGCATCTCTTTCCGTGAGCGGCTTGTGCTTCAGGAATCGATGAACTATGGCTCTGGAGAAGGCATTGTACGAATGATTCGTAAAATTCTTCTCTATGCCCTGATCATTGAAATGAGCGGCGCTATTTTGCTCAGCGGCTATTTCATGTTAGAAATGTCAGTAGGACAGGCTGTATACTTTGGCATCTTTCACAGCATTTCGTTTTTTAACAATGCAGGCTTTGATTTATTTTCCCAATTCCCGGATCGCGCGGGCAGCCTCATTCATTATGTGGAGGACCCGTTCGTTAACATAGTATCCATGCTGTTGATCTTCTTCGGAGGAATTGGCTTTATTGTCATTTCCGAGCTGGTCACGTATCCGAAAAATAGAAAGTTCAGTCTGCATAGTAAGGTCGTTTTATCGGTTACAGGCATTTTGATCGTCATCGGGACATTGGTTATTCTAGTACTTGAATTTTCCAACCCCCATACGCTGCAGCCTTTATCCGCGTCCGGCAAGCTTCTGGGCGCTACATTTCAATCCGTCACGGCGCGTTCAGCAGGTCTAAGCACGGTCGATCCAACTATGCTTCGGGAGGTCACTCAGTTTTTCCTTATCCTTCTCATGTTTATCGGGGCAGGACCAGGCTCAACGGGTGGCGGTATTCGTGTCACAACCTTTGCGATCCTGATTGGTGCAATGATTGCCATGGTGCGAGGGAAGGAAGATGTCGTACTATTTCGGTTCCGTATTGCCAAAAAACAAATCCATCAAGCCATTATGTTTACGATGATAGCCTTTTCTATTATTTGTGCGGCGACCATGATTCTCTCCATCACAGAAACCGGCTCTTTCCTTGCCATCCTTTTCGAGGCGACATCCGCCTATTGTACGGTCGGAATGTCCGCAGGATTAACCGCGCATTTAACGACTGCGGGTAAAATCATTATTATTTTGCTCATGTTCGTTGGACGGTTGGGGCCTGTGACATTGGCGTTTGCGTTAAATACACGTTCAAAGAAAGAGCTCTACCGTTTCCCAGAGGGGAAAATCACGATTGGGTAACAGCAGCATGATTACTTTAGGCAAACCAAAGGAGATTAACGAGCGATGAAGTCACACTTCAATCATACCACCCCAGTCGACTCGAAAATTAGGGGACTAAGCTGTAAGCAGCGCGTGCTCATTGTTACCGCAGTCGCAGCTGAACGAGACGCCGTAATACGCGGATTACAGGGTGCCGAGCAAATTGATGTCATTGCAGCCGGTGTAGGTCCAGCTGCTGCTGCTGCAGGTACAGCAACTGCGTTAACAACTGCTGCATACCGATTAGTAATAAGTGCCGGCATTGGCGGCGGCTTTGCCGGTCGTGCGGATATCGGTTCGCTTGTCGTTTCAGATTCAATCGTGGCCGCTGATCTCGGAGCAGAAGCTCCAGATAAAGGCTTCATAAGTCTGGATGAGCTCGGCTTTGGCTCTGCTCAAGTTGCCGCAAGCTCTGATTGGTATAATTGTATTTATGATGCCATACATTCTGCCGGGCTAGCCGTACAAATTGCTCCCGTGCTGACTGTATCTACCGCCACTGGTACTGCAGAGACCGCCAAGGCGCTCGCCCTTCGCGTCCCCGGCGCTGCCGCGGAGGGAATGGAAGGTCACGGCGTTGCTGTCGCTGCGCAGCAGCGCGGGCTGCCCGTTGTAGAAATTCGCGCGATCTCCAATGCAGTCGGTCCGCGTGACCGAGCCGCTTGGCGAATCGGAGAAGCATTGCAAGCGTTAGAAGCAGCAAGTCAGGCAATACGGGAGGTACTACTATGAAAATTGCTTTTTCCCCTTGTCCCAATGATACCTTTGTCTTCCATGCTTGGACGCATGGACTTGTTCCGGGTGCACCGGAGCTCGAAGTTACCTACGCGGACATCGATATTACGAATAATTGGGCAGCTCAAGCAGAAGGCCCAGAAGTAATGAAAATTTCATACGCCGCGTTGCCTTGGGTGTTAAATGAATACAAGCTGCTGCCCTGCGGCGGCGCACTTGGCCGGGGATGCGGTCCCTTAGTTCTGACTAAAGGCGGCTCTCAGAACTTGAGTGATCCATCTATACTAACAGGCCAAAGAGTAGCTGTTCCTAGCGAGAGATCAACCGCTTATTTATTATTTCGTCTATGGGCTGCCAAGCATATTCCGGGAGGCGTAGGTGAAATTGTCATTATGCCTTTCCATGAAATTATGCCAGCTGTACGCGATGGAAAAATAGATGCGGGTTTAGTCATTCACGAGGCTCGTTTCACTTATCCGACATACGGCTTAAATATGCTCGTTGACCTCGGCAACTGGTGGGAGTCCGATACTGGCCTGCCGATTCCGCTCGGCGCCATTATCGCACGCCGATCGCTGGATACCGAAGCAATTGCCGGCTGGATCCGCGAGTCAGTCGAATACGCATGGGCACATCCTGAGCAATCGCAATCTTATGTGATGGACCATGCGCAGGAGCTTTCCCCGGATGTCGCCCAGTCGCACATCGACCTCTACGTCAATGAATTTACCGCCAATTTGGGAGATGACGGCTATGCGGCGGTAACTGCTCTGCTTGGGCGAGCGGCTGAGGAAGGCCTCGTGCCTAGCTTTGACCTATCCTTGCTGCGTTAAAAAACTAAGAAAGCAGACAACCCTTTGAGGAATTGTCTGCTTTTATTATTACTTACTCTAGATTTGCATGGTTGCCATACATGCTCGTTCCGGTTAAGTCCTGCTTCTCCATCAGCCGCAAAATAACAGCATCACACACAAGCAGCAGCGTTTGTTCGAAGAGTGATCCCATCGGTTGGATAGATCTCTCATCATGATCTGCCTTATCCTTTGGCGCACCAGGCAGTTGAACGATAATGTTCGCTAATTGTCCAATCGTCGATTCTGGAAAAATCGTTAAAGCGACAACGTCTGCCCCTATGCTTCTTGCTTTGTCTGCCATAGAAATAAGTGACTTGGTTTCTCCAGACCCTGTCCCAATGATAAGCAGATCACCTTGCTCTATCGTTCGAGTTACTGTCTCGCCTACCACATAAACATCCAGCCCAAGGTGCATCATCCGCATAGCAAAGGCTCGCATCATAAGGCCGGATCGCCCTGCTCCGGCAACGAAAATCCGTCGCGCGCCAGCAATACTATCGACAATCCTCTCCGTCTGCTCATCACTTAGATTACTTTTAATCTTATTTATCTCATTTATAATAGCCGTTATATAAAAGCTCGTTTTCATGCCGACCACTATCCTTGTAGAATTAATTGCTGCATTTCCGCCGCTGTCGCTTTTATATCCGTTTGTCCTGTAATGCCTCCACCCACAATAACAAGATCAGGGTTTGCTTTAATAACCTCCGGAAGTGTACTGAGCTTAATACCACCAGCTACTGCCGTCTTTGCGTTTTTCACAACGCCCTTGATTGTACGCAAATCCTCAAAGGAATTTTGTCCAACAGCTTGAAGATCATAGCCCGTATGGACACAAATATAATCAACGCCAAGCGCATCGAGCTGGGCAGCGCGTTCTGCTAAATTTTTGACAGCGATCATATCGACCAGCACTTGCTTACCTTGCTTTCTAGCTTCTTCGACTGCGCCCTGAATGGACATATCCTCTGCAACACCTAGTATTGTAATAATGTCCGCACCAGCTTCCGAGGCCTTCATCACTTCATAGGCGCCTGCATCCATAATTTTAAGATCGGCAAGCACGGTAAGGTTCGGGAATGCTTCTTTCATTGCTTTGACTGCATGCAGTCCTTCGTTAATTACGATGGGTGTACCGATCTCGACGACGTCGATATAAGACTCGATTTCCTTCACCAATTGTATGCCTGTAGGGATATCAACAAGATCTAACGCTAATTGCAATTTCATAATATTATGTTCACTCCTTATAGTTTGGGTTTAACTGACACGCCTAATATTAGACATTGACAGTCCAAAAAGAAAGTACGCACTTTCATGTAACGTAGTACCCATTTGGTAACTATGAAAAGTGAATGGTTAGCTTTATTGTATCTCCTGCTTACAACGCTCCTGGTGTTGTTCTCCCCACTCCGACATGACATTAAGGAGCCCTTTGACGGATAAACCGTATTCCGTTAAGGAATACTCTACCTTTGGAGGCACTTGCGTAAACACCTTGCGATCGATGATCGCATCTTGTTCTAATTCGCGAAGCTGCTGAGTGAGCATTTTATGTGTAATATCTGGCATTTCTCGTTTCAGCTCTCCGAATCGATGGGTTCCATCTGTCAAATGGCATAAAATAACCGGCTTCCATTTTCCACCTATTACCTTTAATGTTAACTCTACTGTCTCTTTGAAATGCTGATTTCCCACTGCAAACGACTCCTTACGTATACAATTGTTAGCTATATTGCTTTATTGCACGACTTGCTTTTCGTTTTATATAGACTAATAATAACTTATACCGCAGACATTTGCTTAACGCAGTCTAGGGCGATTCATGTTTGCTTATAATCACTCAGTAAAATCACACTTCTAAAGGAGAGAGAAACATATGGATTTAAAAAACAAATCAGCTATCATCACTGGCGCTGGTAAGGGAATCGGCAGGGCTGTTGCCACTGCGTTAGCTGCTGAAGGCGTAAACCTAGGATTGATCGCAAGAACCAGTTCCGATTTGGAGGCACTGCAAGGTGACCTAACGTCTATGTATGGAATCAATGTAAGTATCGCAACAGCTGATGTGTCCATTAAGGCCGAAGTCGATCAAGCTGTAGCTGCTCTTTCCAAGAGCCTTGGTACAGTGGATATTCTCATTAATAATGCGGGAATCGCAGCTTTCGGAACCGTTCTTGAAATGGACCCTGAGCAATGGGAGAGCATTATTCAAACCAATGTAATGGGTACATACTATGTTACACGCGCCATATTGCCAACCATGCTTGCACAAAGCGGCGGCAGCATCATCAACATCTCTTCAACTGCAGGAGAGAAAGGCTTTGCAACAGGATCGGCCTATTGCGCCTCTAAATTCGCTGTTCAAGGCTTAACTGAGGCACTTATGCAAGAGGTGCGCAAGTCAAACATTCGAGTCACAGCACTCATGCCAAGCACGGTAAATACGGAGCTTGCTCAAAACGCTGGATTGAAAATTGGAGACGAAGATCGAATGATGCAAGCGGAGGATGTTGCTGAACTTGTCCTAGCCACACTAAAACTGCCTAATCGCGTATTTCTGAAATCCGCAGGTATTTGGACGACTAATCCGCAATAATGATTGCATCGCCCCCTGCACTTACCTAGTGCTGGGGTTTTCTTTATTTCGTCTGCCCTGCTATACGCCTATCGATTCATTTTATAACACGCGGATTTTTTGTTCTATTTTGCATTTGACCTTGAGAACGATTATCAAATATGATAGTAATGATACTTACATATTATCGGATGTAATTTTATAGAGGCGGGCGACGGATGAAACGGATTTTGCTCATAGAGGATGAAAAAAATTTAGCGCGCTTTATTGAGCTGGAGCTTCGGCATGAATCTTTTGACGTAGTAACCGTATTGGATGGAAAGACGGGACTAGATCTCGCTCTTAAGGAAAGTTTTGATCTCGTTTTATTAGATCTCATGCTGCCCCAAATGGACGGAACTGAGGTTTGCCGACAAATACGCGAGGTCAAGCAAACGCCGATTATTATGATAACGGCAAGAGACAGCGTTACGGACCTAGTAGCGGGTCTAGACAGTGGAGCAGATGATTATATTCCGAAACCCTTTGCCATTGAGGAGCTGCTGGCTCGAATTCGCGTCGTGTTCCGCAGACAAGAAGGAACGGCAGAGCAACAACGAACATTACTTACGTTTCAAGAGCTAACCATTGATGGAGATGCAAGAATCGTCACTAAAGGGAAGCAAGTAATCGATCTAACGAAGCGGGAATACGCGTTGTTGGAGTCGTTTATGAGAAACACGAATCGAGTGCTGTCACGCGAGACTTTGCTCGATACGGTATGGGGATTTGATGCCGCTGTCGATACGAATGTGGTGGATGTCTATGTGCGATATTTGCGCAATAAAATCGATGTTCCGGGGGAAACCAGCTGCATCCAAACGGTACGCGGCATTGGTTATGTAATGCGCAAATGATAAAGAGACGATTCTCCTTAACCAATTCTAAAATGCCGATCAAATGGAAGCTGACTTTATGGTCAGCTTTATTGTTGTTTTTTCTGTTTGCTGCTTACAACACTGTTCAATATATATTCATTGAGAAATGGATGATCAAGCAAGAGGAAATGAGTACGCAACAGGATATGCGTGAAATATTGAACTACTTGCTGGAGAAGGAATTTACTTTCGAAGAAACGGAATACACTCAAATTCGTAATTACCTGGAAAAAGTGAATCAACAAAATCAGCTTATACGCATACGGGATGAAAATGGCCAACCGATTATCGTCGTTTCCGATGAACTGCCCAATAACTGGCTAGAATCTCATGAGGAGACCATGAAAGGGAAAGCTGATACACAATTTGTACACGATAACATGCTAATCTTGAGAAGTCCGCTTACGATTTTTCAATTTAACGGAACCGTTGAAATTGTGAAGAGCATGGAGGTTTTTGCGAAGCTGATATCTGCATTTTCTCAGATTATGATCCTATGCTGTCTCGGAGCTGTATTTCTAAGCGGTTTGGGAGGATGGCTGCTTGCAAGACAATTGCTCAAGCCGCTTCAATCGATGAATGAAACGATCAGAAATGTGAGTAAGAACGGGATGCAAGAGCGAATGCAGCTGAATGGTTCGCAGGACGAAATAGATATGCTCATGAAAATGTTTAATGAAATGATGGATCAAGTTGAACGATCCTTTAATCAGCAGCGTCAGTTTGTTGAAGATGCTTCGCACGAGCTTCGCACTCCTATTGCTATTTTAGAGGGGCATATGGTTATGCTGCAGCGCTGGGGAAAGCAGGACCCTACTGTCTTAAACGATTCATTGCAGGTGTCCGTACAGGAGCTGTCACGGTTAAAAGGACTTGTGCAGGAGCTGCTTTCCTTAACGAGAGCGGAACAGATAAGCCTAGATAATATTTCGCAAGAAGTGCATCCTCAAGAGGAAATACTGCGCATCATGAGAAATGTAGTCTTGCTGCATCCATCCTTCCAATTTGAGGTCGGAATAGACTCGCTATGGAATGTTAAAATCGCCGTTTCAAGTCAACACTTGGAGCAAATACTGCTCATTGTGCTGGACAATGCCGTGAAATATTCGGGAGAAAGCAAAACGATACGTTTGAGCGGGGAGCTTCGTAATGGACAGGCTCTCCTCCACATTATTGATTATGGCATTGGCATACCTGAGCAAAACCTGCCCTTCATATGGGATCGCTTTTATCGCGTGGACAAATCTAGAGGCGGCGAGCTAGGCGGTTATGGGCTTGGCTTATCAATCGCGAAGCGGCTCAGTGAAGGCTACAGAGGCTCTATCTCTATTCAAAGCAAAGAAAATGAAGGAACGGCGGTGACAATTGCGCTCCCGCTTGTTACGTAGCTTATTTGATGAGAAATGAATTTTTTTTATTTTCACAGCGTTTTCTCATTTTCATTCGCTACAATAAAGCTGGTAATGATATTCATTATCACAATTCAAGAAATGAGAGGACGTTTCAAATGAGACAAAAATACATAGTAGGTATGCTTGCCTTCACACTAATGATGGTGCTTGTTCTTTCGGGCTGTGGCGCTAACAATAACAGCAGCGGCAAGCAGACAAACACTCCAGCAACAGAAGCACCAACTAACACGAACTCCGAAAAAGAAAATTCAAACAGCGGCAAAGAGCAGGTTGTTAATGTGTATACTGCAAGACACTATGACATAGACAGCCAAATCTTCGATGAATTCGAGAAACAAACAGGCATTAAAGTGAATGAAATTAAAGGCACGGCTGAAGAACTGGTCGAGCGTCTGAAGCGTGAGGGCGAAAGCTCCGAAGCAGATTTGTTTATTACAGTTGACGGCGGCGTATTGCAATATGCGAAGGAAAACGGTGTACTTCAGCCGATTGTATCTGATGTTATTCATGCCAACGTTCCGGAAGCACTACGTGATAAAGATAGCAACTGGGTGGGAATGGCCACACGTGCGCGTGTTATCGTATATGCGAAGGACAGAGTCACTCCTGATCAACTTTCCACCTATGAGGACTTGGCAAGCGACAAATGGAAAGGCAAAGTACTCGTGCGTTCTTCTTCGAGCTTGTACAACCAATCCTTACTTGCTTCCTTCATTGAATTGAATGGGGAACAGCAAGCCGAGGAATGGGCTAAGGGAATTGTAGCTAACCTATCTCGCGACCCTGATGGTGGTGATCGTGACCAAGCCAAAGCAATCGCTGCTAAGGTCGGCGATGTCGCTATTATGAACACATACTATGTAGGACAGATGCTCGTTTCTAAAGATGCAGAAGAAGTGAAGGTTGCTAATAACATTGGCGTCTTCTTCCCGAATCAAAGTACAACCGGCACACATATAAATATTAGCGGTATTGGACTTACAGCACATGCGAAAAACAAGGACAACGCTATTAAGCTCATTGAATTTGTTACAGGCAAAGAGGGACAAACGATGCTGACGCAAGGCAGCTTCGAGTTTCCGGTTAATGCTGAGGCAGAGACACCCGATCTGTTGAAAGAGTGGGGCGAGTTCAAAACGCAGCAAATCGACTTTGCTGCGCTTGGCGAGCATAACAAAACAGCGACTGAGCTGATGAATAAGGCAGGCTGGAAATAAACATGTTTCGGTCTTCCTTACAACGAGATTTCAAACGGAAGCTTAATGGCTGGATCATATTGAGCGGAATAGGGACCTTTTTGGTCCTTCTTCCGTCTCTTTATATTTTGTTCGGGCTTATGCGTAAACCGAATGAAAATTGGGAGCACATCAAGACGTATATGCTTGCGGATTATGCGGTGCAATCACTTTGGCTCGTAATTGGAACGGTGACGTTTACGGTCATGATCGGCGTCACGCTTGCTTGGCTCGTTGCGGCGTATGATTTCCCGCTGAGACGTTTTTTCGCCTGGGCATTTGTGCTACCTCTCGCGATTCCACCCTATATCGGGGCGTATACGTATGGCTCGATGCTCAGCTATACAGGGAGCATACAATCCTTTATGCGAAATAAGCTTGGCTGGACGGTCGATCAAGCTTATTTTGATATTATGTCCATGAAGGGCGCTATTTTTATTTTTACGATGTTTTTGTTTCCATACGTGTATTTAATTACGAAATCGTTTTTGGAGAAGCAGAGTGCTTCATTCATCGACAATGCAAGGCTGCTCGGCAAAAATCCTTTTTATATTTTTGTAAGAGTCGTGCTTCCGCTGTCGCAGGCTGCAATAGTCGGGGGGGCAAGCCTTGTCGCCTTTGAGGTGTTGAATGACTATGGAGTAACGAAGCATTTTGGCATTCAATCGTTTACAGCCGCCATTTTCAAAACCTGGTTTGGCATGAGTGATGTGGATTCAGCCATTCGTCTGGCAGCATTGCTGATGAGCTTTATAACCTTGTTGTTCATTGTGGAGAGGCTGCTGCGCAGGCGCAGAAAATACAGTACACCGACGAGCAAAACGAATCCGCTGCAGCGAAGAAAACTGCGGGGTCTTGCCGCATTTGCAGTTTTTGTATTCAGTGCGCTCATCTTCTCGTTGTCGTTTTTTATTCCGGTGTGGCAAATGGCAGTTTGGGCCAAATGGACGTATAGCGACGTTTTGAACGCAACTTTTTTGAAGCTGATCGGGAATTCGCTGTTCATTTCGTTCGTGACGATTTCGATATTAATGGTGTTCGCAGTGATAGCAGCTAACGTGAGTAGATTGGAACGTTCCACCTTCACGCTTGTTATGACCAAAATAATATCTATGGGTTATGCGATTCCAGGAGCTGTTCTTTCCATAGGCGTGCTTGCTGTATTCATCTCTATCGATAAGCAGCTGGCAGGCGTTTATGAGAAGCTGGGATGGGGTGCCGGCAAGCTGGTGCTCACGATGTCAATTGTTATGCTCGTATTTGCTTACATCATCCGTTTTCTTTCCGTAGGCTTTAATGCGGTAGAGGCAGGATTCGAAAAAACAGGCAACCGCTATTCTGAAGCGTCTCGTATGCTTGGCAGAGGAATAACATTTACTTTTTTTAAAGTCGATTTTCCAATCATTAAAGGGGCTATATTTACTGGATTCATTCTCGTATTCATGGAAATAATGAAGGAATTGCCGCTCACTCTGTTGCTTCGGCCTTTCAATTTCGAAACATTGGCTACGAAGGCGTATCAGTATGCCAGTGATGAGCAAATTCATCAGGCTTCCATTCCGTCACTACTTATAATTGCGGTCGGAGTAATTTCGGTCTTATTCTATCATTGGTTAGGAGAGAAGCATTCAAAATGACTTTTGTTGAGTTGTCAGATGTTACGTATCAGTATTCCAATGCAAGCGGGAATGTCATAGAAAATTTCAGCTTGCACATGGATAAGGGAGAAACCGTTGGCGTACTGGGACAAAGCGGCTGCGGAAAAAGCACTTTGTTGCGGTTAATTGCTGGACTGGAGACACCCACGTCAGGAAGTATTGCCATCAACAGTATCGTGATGGTCGATTCCCGGCATTTCACACTTCCGGAACGGCGTGGCGTCGGCATGGTTTTTCAAGATTATGCCTTATTTCCACATTTGACCGTTGCACAAAATATTTTGTTCGGTTTGCATCGTTTATCTAGAAAAGAAAGAGTCGAGCGATTGGGTGAAATGCTGGAGCTGGTCCGTCTTCAAGATTATGGAAAACGATTTCCGCATGAGCTGAGCGGAGGGCAACAGCAGCGAGCAGCCTTTGCTCGCGCTTTGGCACCGAAACCGTATCTATTGCTAATGGATGAGCCTTTCAGCAATCTGGATGCCGACATGAAGAGCAGCATACGCGAGCAATTAAAAGAAATACTCGATCAGGCAAAAATTACGTCGATTCTCGTTACACATGATCGGGAGGATGCGGATGCGATATGCGATCGCATTCTCCAAATGCCAGTCCGATTACAATAAAATCGGCGATTTACAATAAAAATTGACATGTCCAATCTAATTGACTATCCCCCCAAATCTATGAATAATATAAATATATAGATAGAAAGCAATAAGCTGGGGAGGAATTCATATGTCCATCGTTCCGCGTATAATGGAGTTTAACAAACAATTTGTCGAAGAAAAGCAATATGAAGCCTACTTAACTGACAAATACCCTGATAAGAAAATAGCCATTCTTACATGCATGGATACTAGACTCTCTGAGATGCTGCCAAAAGCGTTAAACATCAAAAATGGCGACGCCAAGTTTATTAAAAATGCGGGTGCGATTTTAACCCAACCGTTTGGCAGCGCGATGCGTAGTATTTTAGTAGCGGTGTACGAGCTTAATGCACGTGAAGTGCTTGTCATCGGTCATCATGGCTGCGGTATGACCAATCTGGATGCGAAAGCAATGGTCGATAAATTCTCAGAACATGGTATTGATCCGCAAACCATTCAGACGCTTGAGAACTCAGGCATACGTATGGAGAAGTTTCTAAAAGGCTTCAGCAGCGCCGAAGAAGGCGTCATGCATAGCGTTAAAATGATCCGTAAGCATCCCCTTTTCCCGAAGGATATTCCGGTTCATGGCTTTGTCATCGACTCGGTAACGGGTGAGCTCGAAATTTTGGTCCAGGATTATAGAGAAGAAGAACAATAATTATCTTCTTATAGATGAAGGGCAGCCCCAGTTGTCGATTGACTCTGGGACTGCCCTTCTGTTGTTAAAGTGAGTTGTTTGAAGCCTTCATAATAGTCTTTCCTTATTTTATCGCAATATAAATATCGATCTCCGCGTCATTCGGATCAAACTCGCGAGCGTCATAAAGCTCAAAATCACCGGAGTACGCTCTCTCAACCTTGGAGTCTTCAAAAAAAGACCATATCTGCTTCCATTCGTTCGCGACCACTTCAAATACTGGGCCTCGCTTCGTTCTAAATATCATATATTTTGCTTCAGGAATGATGGTATGCTCTAGACCTTCCAGAGACTGCGGATTGTGCTGATCGCCCAGCTCATGCCCCAGAATAACCGTATACGCCCCGGAAGCGTCAGATTCATAGTTCGTATACAACGCATAGATCAGATGCGGATTACTCGCTTGTATCCGCTCTGCAATACCGCTTTGAAAATATGTATTCCAAAGCATCGACAGCTGTCCATCCGGGCCCATCTCCTGCTCATTTGTCGTCCGTACACTTACACCCATTATTTCGATTGCTGGCTTTATTATAAAGTTTCTATTCACATTATCGTCTCCTTCACCATCGTTTGATCTCATTGTACGATTGGAAAGTGGACATCTGTCTGTCTTAGTTCAAATATAGGAAAGTAAAAGATTCATTCTTATACGCTGTCTACTATTCACCACGAAACAAGCTTGTGCCGTTAGAGGACGGCGCCAGTGGATTACGCCTAGTTATATCGCTTAATAATATTTTTCGCACGCTCTATAATCTGTTCAGCTACTTCTGCCGGTTGCTCAACCTTTACATTATCCCCATAGCTGAGAAGCATACCATAGAACCAATCGTCCAGCGCAAAGGACCCCTCCACACGCATAGAGCCGTCCTCCAAAATGGTTACTTGGTCCGGATGAAACGAATCGCCAACTCGGTAACGCACCTGCGGCCGGAAAATCATAACAACATCGACTTCCGTTTTCCCGATCCATCCCGACTCCCATGAGTACCCATCTAATGAGGGCGTTTGGCGTCTCTCGAAAGTATCTATATGTAACACAAGCTGCTGCACACGCGATATACGAAAAACACGAAACTCTTCACGCAGCGTACAATACCCTTGTATGTACCAAACATTCCCTTTCAAAATCAACTGATACGGCTCGACTACGCGCTCCGTTTCCGTGCCGTTCATATTGATGTAGCTCATCGTCACTTTTTGCGTTTGCTCAATAGCTTGCTTAAAGAGATTCACTTTATTACGCGCAGCGGGCCCCTGTGCCCAAGGATTCAGATCAAACATGATCCCTTCCCCTTGCTGCGCAGTTTGTCGTTTGTCCGACTTATTTAATAATGCATTAACCTTATCATGCAGACTCGCAAACGTTTTATCGTCCAAAGCGGCACTCAGGCCTTTTACTGCGGCGATAATCGACGATATTTCCGCAAACGTCAAATACTGACGCGAAATGGTGTAATGCTCCATAATCTCGAAGCCGCCCGAGGTGCCTTGTTGAGCAAATATAGGAATACCGGACTGGCTTAATGTATCCATGTCACGGTAAATGGTTTTCGTTGAAACTTCAAACCGGTCCGCTAATTCCTTTGCACTGATTCGCCCGCGATTTAACAGCAGAATTGTCATTGCCAGTAAACGATCGATTTTCAAAGCTATCCTACCTTCCGAAATCTTGATTCGTTAGATCTGTATTGACGCCAATAGCAGCCTTGCTGCCCTCACCAGCGGCGATAACGAGCTGTGCAGGCGCTATAATAGAGGCATCGCCGGCTGCGTATATTCCTCTTATGCTGGTGCGTCCGAGGTCGTCGGTGACAATACCGCCAGCATCAGTCATCACACAGCCCAAAGCTTCGCCAAAAGGAGCCGCATGGTCCCATTGCGGGGATACAAAGCCACCTTCCCGCCGCACTTCACTGTTATTTTCAAACACAATGCTTCTGAGGAAGCCATTCTCGCCAACAAGCTTCTTTATTCGCTGATGATTCACCTGCACACCCTTCCGGCTCAAAAGACCGATTTGCTCGGCATTTAAGCTGTTCGCTCCATTGGTGCAAACGAGTATATCCTTGCTCCAATTATAGACGATTTTAGCCAGATGATCCGCATGCGCGTTTTCTGAAATAATGACCAGCGGCTTATCGCGAAGCTCCCAACCATCACAATACGGACAGCTGAACAAGCTTCTTCCGTAAAAATCATGAACTCTAGGTACCGTAGGCAATATTTCCTTTAGTCCTGTGGCTAAAATAATTGATCGTGCCTGAAACTGTACGCCATTGCTCGTCATAAGCTGAAAACCAGCAGCGTTCGGCTTGATTTCCGTCACCTTATCCGGCTTTATTGTAACGGAAGGGTATTTGGCGATATCCTGATGGGCCAAGCTGCGAAACTCCTTTGGATAGATTCCATCTCTTGTAATAAACCCATGAGACTCCTGTGTAACTGCATTTCTAGGCTTGTTATGATCAAACAAAATAACAACTCTCCTTGATCTCCCCAGCACTAGCGCAGCATTCAAGCCCGCCGGTCCTCCGCCAATAATCGCACAATCCAGCCACATACCTATCACTCCTTCAGCTTAATTTTATTGTCCCTATTCTGCTCATCAAAAAGCAATAGAAAATTAATATTCATTCACTTTTCATCCTTGAATCGACAAATTCCCGTTCAAAGATGTATAATTTTGTTGAACTCGTTTTATTATCATACAAACGGTGGTGACTATTATTTTATTCGCTTTATCCTTAATTCTGTCTTTTACAATCGTATATTTATTAATCCCTCCATTTGGCAAGCTGGCATTCCGACTTGATTTTGTGGACAAGCCTAGAAAAAATGTTGAACGGAAATTACATCGAGAACCTATTCCGCTTACTGCGAGCTACGTTATTTTTATTGGCTTTTTTGTTACCTATTTAGCGGTTACAAGAGATTTCTCTCTTCAGACAGGAGCTATATTTGCCGGTGGAGTACTTCTATTGATCATTGGAACGGTTGATGATTGGTATAAGACGAAGGGCAAGGACTTCCCTTCCCTGCCGAAATTTATCGTTCAAATATCCGCAGCCGTTATCGTTTACGCATCTGGCATTTCCTTTACTGGATTTTATAATCCGCTTTCTGATCAATATGTCGTTCTTCCTGTTGTTTTGCAATTTATTCTAACGATTTTATGGATATTCGGCGTTACGACTGTTATTAACTTTTCGGATGGCATGGATGGACTTGCAGGAGGGCTTTCCGCGATTTCCGCTGCTACTTTATGCGTTGTGGCGATAGCCAAAGGACAAACCAACTCTGCTATTATGGCCATCATTTTAGTTGGCGTTACACTCGCTTACTTGCGTTACAATAAGCCTCCAGCCAAAATATTTATGGGCGATGCGGGGGCAACGTTTCTCGGCTTTATTTTAGCGGTAATTGCCTTGGATGGTGCTTTCAAGCAAGCAACGGTCATCTCGTTGTTTATCCCGATATTGGCGCTCGGCGTGCCGATCTTCGACAATATATTTGTCGTTATCAAGCGTATGATGAAAGGCCAGGCGATCTATCAAGCGGACGCAAGCCAAGCTCATTACCGTTTACTGCGGGCTGGTCTTAATACGAAGCAAGTCGTTATGGTTCTTTGCTTAGTTAGTACATGCTTATGCTTATCTTCCATCATTTTGCTGCTCGTGCAAATATAAAAGTGGATGCCAGCTGATTTCCGGAGCCATTCGTAAAAGGCTCGTATAGATCCAATACGAAGGGAGGGCTTTCGCTTGAATATAAGCGAAAGCCCTCCCTTTATTCCACTATTATACAGGACGTTCTATCGTGAACATCTCGCCAAGCTTAGCATAATCATTGCCCGCAAGACGGCTAACCGGTGCCAGCGTCTTCGCATTAATGCGACCGTTCTCGTATAAGGATTCATTCAGATGAAAGCGCACGACCCTGCCAATTAGAAGATCACATGCAGGCGACCCCTCCGTCCCGCCGAGCTGCAGCGCTTGCTCCAATACACATTCCATTCGGATTCTTGCTTCGGCTATGCCTGGAACGCTTACGATATCACTGGGGATGGGCGTCAATTGGGCTAATTCAACCTCGCTCTCATCCGGAGGCAGCATCGCTGCAGTCTGATTGATTGCCTCAATATACGTATCATCCGATATATGGACGACAAACTCACCTCTCTCGATGGCATTCCTCGCTGTATCCTTCAAAGCCCCTTGCTTGCGCTGAACAGAAATGGAGACCATAGGCGGATTAGCCGTAACGATATTAAAAAAGCTGAAAGGAGCCGCATTCAGCACGCCACCCTTCGACAGAGTCGACACAAATGCGATTGGTCTAGGGATAATACTGCCGATCAGCAGCTTATAGTTTTCCTGTACAGTCTGGCTCGTAGGATCAATCGTTATCACTGGCTTCACCCCTCTCGGATTAATAACTCATAGGCTGTCGCCGTCTTTGGCGGCAAAGCTCGTTTCGCGGTGAAGTATAAGCATACTATAGGTATGAAACTTATAAATTCTTATAATTTTAAAAAGTTTCTGCGAACCAAGCTGATGCTTCTTCAACTTCTGAGCTAGTCAGCTGATGACCCGATTTTTCCCAATGTACCGTTACGGGCGCACCCGCTGCAGTTAACAATTTCTTTAAGTCCTCCGTCTCTTGAGGCGTACATAACGGATCGTTCGAGCCTGCGCCAATGAAGCAAGGCACGCCTGTCAAATCTGGTAGCTCCACCCCGCGGATAGGCACCATCGGATGATGGAGAATCGCTCCACGAAGTGTATCCTTGTAGTGGAACAAAAGGCTCGCCGCTATATTCGCACCATTGGAATAGCCGATTGCAACGATGTTGCTGCGGTCAAAGCCATATTCCTCTGCTGCATCGTCCAAGAAATCATGCAATTCTTTTGTACGTAATATTAAATCCTCGATATCAAAGACGCCCTCTGCCAGTCTGCGGAAATAACGTGGCATTCCGTTCTCAAGCACGTTTCCTCTTACACTGAGCACGGATGAAGCAGGTGAAACACGATCGGCTAGTGGCAGCAGATCCCGCTCCGTACCTCCAGTACCATGCAGAAGCAGTAGCACCGGCGCGTTAAGATCAGTTCCTTTATTGAATATATGTTTCATTATTTATCCTCCTCTAGCACTCTTACCTCAAAAGGCGCTAATAATTGCTCAATTTGTGTGCGATGCTTCTCATACCATTCAGGAAGCATGAGCTTTTCCCCTAACAGCTCTAACTCTTCATCACGCGCAAAACCCGGTGGATCCGTCGCAATTTCGAATAAAATACCGCCCGCTTCACGGAAATAAATCGCATTAAAATATTGGCGGTCAATAATCGGTGTAGGCTCAAATCCACTTTGCGCGACATGACTCCTCCAAAGCTCATGCTCCTCGAAATCTTTGGCGCGCCAAGCAATATGATGCACCGTACCTGAGCCGCCTTGCCCAGGCGCCATCTTCTCTACATTGACATCGATTAGGTTACCCAAATCTCCCGTTGCTTTATAGCGCGTATAAGCACCCTCTTGACCAACACGCTCAAGCCCCATTACATCAACTAGAACCTTTCCCGTTTCCTCAGGTGCGGTACTGTAAAGGATAGCTCCCCCAAACCCTTTAATCGCTTTGTCCGCTGTTACGCCGCCGAACGACCACTTGCTCTCCGGCCCTTCTTCCCTAGCTACGATTTCAACCTTTAAGCCATCAGGGTCTTCAAATTGTAAATATTGCTCGCCAAATCGTGAGGTCTGGTTCACATCGATTTTTAGCTTAGCCAGCCGTTCCTTCCAGAAATCAAATGCAACTGCGGGGACCACATAGGTTGTGAATCCAACCTGCCCGCCTCCGACACGGCCTTTACGCGAATTTTCCCAAGGGAAGAACGTAATAATTGTACCCGGGCTGCCCATTTCATTCCCGAAATAGAGATGATATACTTCAGGCGCATCAAAGTTAATCGTCTTCTTAATTAATCTAAGACCTAGCACACCCGAATAGAAATCAGCGGTTTGCTGCGGGTTTTTTACAAAAGCCGTAACATGGTGAATGCCTGCCGTTTGTATTGTCATATCTTCCACTCTCCTTATTTTTGACTTAGTTTATGATGGCGTCAAGCGAATACTCTCCAGCTCCAACTAATGCTACGCCTATCGCCACAGCAATTAATACCAAGTTGTATTCATAGCCGTTAGAGGTGACCCATAATCCGTTTTTACCATGTACGCTTGCAATGGCACCTGTCATCGTAATAACAATTAATACGGCTGCAAGTGGTGTTAATAATCCTACTGCAAACAATATTCCGCCGATGAACTCCATTAGTCCAGCAGCTACTGCCATAGCCACCCCCGGCTTAATGCCAACCGACTCCATCCATCCACCAGTTCCCTTTGGACCGTAGCCTCCGAATAAGCCAAACAGCTTCTGCGCGCCATGTCCTACGAACAATAAACCTACAACTAACCGAACGATCAATAATCCCCATGCAATACTCATTTCTAACATCCTCCAAATTTCGTTTTTTTATTTTGGTCAAGCGAGTCATTGCTATAAACTTTGAATAAAGAATCTTAATTTAAAGATATTATTCAAAAAAATAAGCAGCTGGTGTACTTCGCCTAAAGCCTAACTACTTATAATTCTCCTGCGCATACTTGCCAAGCTTCTTCAACAGCTGGCTTGCTACATGCTTCTCTTCGAATGTAAGACCATTCGTCGCAGTCTCGATCACATCTGCATGTGTTGGAAATATTTTATCGATAAAGGCTGAGCCGCTCTCCGTTATTTCTGCATAGATCAACCGTCTATCTTCTGTCGAAGCTCTGCGTTGTACGTAGCACTTCTTCTCTAACTTATCGACAACATAGGTGATGTTCCCGCTGCTCATAAGAACCTTCTCGCCAATTTGCTGCAACGGCTGAGGGCCCTTGTGATATAACAGCTCAAGAACGCCAAACTCCGTACGGTTCAAGCCCTGCTTCCTAATATCCCGATCCGCATGAGCACTTACCCACTGGCTGGCTCTTGATAGCGCAATGTAGAGATCTAATGCATCACTATGCGTATTTTTCGCCATATTAATCCCCCCTTCGTTTGCCGTTTCGCTGCAATTAAAATATCTTAAATTAAAGATAATGCATTTGCAACTAGTTGTCAACTACCCTTTCAATGATTTGATACTTGACTGCACTAGTAAATATAGGTAATCTAATGAGCAATAGAGTGCGGCACTTTGCCGAATCCGGGTGGAATCGCGGAGCTAACACTTCGTCCCTTTTGCGGACGAGGTGTTTTTTTGTCAAGCGTAAACGGCTGTAGCCGTCCTAAACGCGCTATGGGGTTAGTGACCTTTTAATTCAAGCAGGGAGGTAATTAAATGCTGCATATTGTAAACGGAGACACTGTTGGAAATAATCTAAGAGTAAGTGGCGTGGACAGAGATATTCTCGTCTGGAGAGAAATTTATTCGGAGGGGCCCGTGTTTGTTCAATCGGATCTGCCTTACCACCGATCGGTTAGAGGCAGCTATTTAGAGCAAGCAATGGGCATTCCTTATCTGGAATGGCTTCGCTCCTCGGAATTACAAGAACATCAACTAGCAGCCTTCCAGCAGCATGATGAGGTCGTATTGTGGTTTGAGCATGACCTATTCGACCAGACCATGCTCTGCTATTTGCTGCATTGGTTTGAAGGACAAGATTTAGGCAAAACTCAGCTTTATCTACTGAGCTTAGATCATTTCCCGGGAAAAGAGCCCTTTCACGGTTTAGGCCAATTATCCGTAGAGCAGCTGTCCTCTCTTGCGGGAACTTGGCGTAAAATAGAGCAAAACCAGCTCCAGCTAGGCAAAAAAGCTTGGGAAGCCTATACTTCATCTACACCTCAGGAAATTGTAGCGCTGCTGCAGGAGGATACATCGGCATTGCCCTTCCTGCATGATGCCTTCCTTCTTCACCTAAACCGATTCCCCTCTTTACAGAACGGGCTTGGAATTGTTGAGCAAACGACAATTGAACTTCTCCTTAGCGGCGTAGACAGGCCATTGTCCTTGTTTCAACAAGCTAGTGATAAGCTGATTCGGCTTGGCATGGGAGATATTCAGTACTGGTTTTGTTTAAAACATATGACACAAGGAAATTATCCCTTATTAGCGATAGAGGGTGATTCTCTATTCCCAGGCTTGAATGATTCAACCGAACACTTCCTGCGTACCCGAGTTCAACTCACCGAACATGGTGTTCAAGCTGTGAATAACCATCTAGACTGGGTTAGCCTAAATGGCATTCAACTATGGTATGGCGGGGTTCATCTGGAGGGCCATCGCCATATTTGGCGTTGGGATAAAAGCCGTGTAACAGTTGTAAGCAAATAACATGCGCAAACGACTGAAGTGTCCTCTAGCGGCATAAGCTCGTAAACCCATATGTTTATTTCCACCATACCGAAGAAGGAAATATGGGAGAGCCGATTAAAACGGTCTCTCCTATTTTCGGCGTCGATATTCGTGTCTCATGCTGCTTAGCAGCCATTACCGCGCGCTCAACCGGGTCGGTCCAATCATGCATCGCAAGTGTGAAAGCACCCCAATGTATAGGGATTAACACTTTACCCTTCACATCCAGATGTGCCTGCACCGTTTCTTCCGGCATCATATGGATTGCAGCCCATCGTTCGTCATACTGGCCGCATTCCATCATCGTTAGATCAAAGGGTCCGTATTTGGCGCCAATTTCTTTAAAGTGAGGACCATAACCGCTGTCACCGCTAAAAAAGACTTTCGTCTCCGCCCCGCTAATGACCCAGGAGCACCATAAAGTGACATCGCGGATTAAGCTTCTGCCCGAAAAATGTCTAGCCGGCGTGCATGCCAGCCTTAGTCCTTCATATTCGAACTCTTCCCACCAATCATGCTCTTCCACTATGCTCGGATCAACTCCCCAACTCACCAGATGGGCGCCAACACCAAGCGGGACGTGAAACTGCTTCACTTTATTTTTAAGCTTCACGATTGAGCCATAATCCAGATGATCATAATGATCATGCGAGATAAGCACCATATCAATCGACGGCATCTGCTCGATCTCCACAGGCAGCTTGCTGCTGAAGCGTTTTCCGCCGAATCCCGGGAATGGGGATGGAGCTCTGCCAAGCATCGGATCTAGCAATATCGTTTTCCCGTCAAGCTGCATGAGAACCGCGGAATGACCAAACCAAGTCAGCTTAGGCTGCTTAATTTCGTCGTAGTAATCCTCGCTAAGCGGCATAACCGTAACCGGCTTTGCTGGTTTCGCTTTCTGATTACCTTGTGCAAATTGAACGAGCAGCATTAGCTTCTCCTTCATCGACATGTCCATTGTTGTCGGAATGAGATTGATGAATTTGCCTTTATCGTAATGGGCAGAATGATTGTATTGCTGCCGACGTTTCTTCGGCAATGTTTTACCCAAGGGCGGATAATAGTTCAGTACGATATACGAGATCAGTACAATTGCCGTGACAGCCCCGATTAAAAACATCATGCGATTTAACCTCTTTCTTTTGCTCATATCCTGACTTGCGGTTTTCCAAAAATTAAGATCGTTTATTACCACGTATGATAGCACTTAAAATTAATACAACGGCAATGGATCCAAGGATAGACGGAATAAGTGAAAAGCCAGCGATGTCTGGACCAAAATCACCTAGAATAAGTGAACCTAGCCAAGCACCGACAAAACCTGCAACAATGTTTCCGATAATACCTCCAGGAATGTCCCGCTTAACAATGAGACCGCTTAGCCAACCAATAATACCGCCAATTAGCAACGACCATAACAAATCCATTAGAATCATCCTCTCTTGCAGCCATTTGCTACCTTTATTTAAGATATATAGGCAGCAACTAACGAAAGTATAACGATAATAGATAATAAAATAAAGCCATCAGCATATAGACCTTTATTAGTCAAATTTGATATCCCTAATTTTTCCGCTTGGAACGAATCCGATATTTTGATAAACCTTATTGGAATGTGGATTTTTCAAATCAGCGTAAAGCATGGCTGTCAGGCCTTCATTAGCAACCAGCTCACATAACGCAGCTACAGTTGCACTAGCATAGCCACGCTTACGCTCAGCAGTTGGCGTATATACGGCGTTAATGCGTGCATGCCTTGGGGAACGATGTGCAATATTAGCCATTGATACCGGCTGACCTTCTATTACCCATATATAAAGGTTGCCTGTGGCAATAAACCTCTCCGCAGTTGGCAGCTGGCTAGCTGGATCAACAATAACGCCTAAAGCATCTTCCTCAAAGCCGCTTAAATACTGAGCAATGATTGCAACATGATCTGGTTTCGCTTGCTGAAGCTCTCCTCTAACCACTGACGGTTTCTTCACCTCTGGACAAAAATAAGCTTCCATTCCCATATTGGTTTGATAAGCTAATCTATGCTTTGCCCCATACAGCTCTGCAAATAAGACAGCAGTATGAGGTGTTCCATTGATACCAGTCAGTTGATTGCTACTCAGGGTGCCGAGCTCTTCAATTAATTGCTGCAGCATCCCTTTCTTCTCGTCATGCGAAACGAGACTCGAAACCCACAGCCATGCATTATGACCGGTGTTTCCAGCATAGAGCAGTTGATTATTTGTCGAGTGAAGACAAGTGGCTTGATCCCCATCGCTTATGCGGAATATTAGATTGTAGGCTACCTCGTCTCTAGCGAACTCATCCAGGTCCGCGGATGATAGGTCAGAGTAAACAAATGGCTCTAATATCATTTAATTAAACCCTACACTCGCTGTTAATAACTGGAGTACTTATTTATATTCGAGCTGTTCCACCTGGTGTAAAAAGCTCGTGAAGCTCTCTTCATCCTTGGCAAACTGCCGGACATCCTTTCCGAAGGCTTTGTCAGCGTTCTCCCGATCGAAGGAAAATGAATTAATTTCACGGTCATTCCTTATGGTATAACCGTCAATAACGCAGCTAATTCGATCAACGTTGTCTATCAGGCTGAACTGAATAACCGCATTGCGATAAAAGGACTCGCCGCTCACAACACTCGGTTCTAGAACCTTAGCGTCGCTTAGCTTATAAGAAATTTTAATCTCATACGGTGCTGCTGAAGTTTGTAATTCTACTTTCTCACGTATAATACCAGATGGCAATGGCATCGCATCAATAAGCGCCACAACCTTGCTGTAGTCACCTACATATGGCGTCCGTTTGGCGAGTAATTCTCTTATCATAGACGGATTATCCTTTTGTGCACCTGCTTCAACAGGCGCTTGTACAGGGTTAGCCGTAAGCGCAGCAATAAACACAGCTGTTACAGCTAAAGCAAGTGTAATCACCCACACACGAGGTTTTTTGTACCGGACAATGTTTTTTATTCTAGATTTAATATGGCTCTCGCCAAATGCCAAAGGACTTCCCTTCAGTCCTCCGCTTTGGCCAACTGAAAGGGAGAGCAAGGAGCGTGAATAGTTATATTTGATGTCACTGCCCATCGACTTTATTACACTTTCATCACATGACATCTCCATATCCTTGCTCATGCTGGAGAAAGACAGCCACATAAGAGGATTAAACCAGTGAACAATTACGAGAGCATAAGCAAAAGGCTTGACTAAATAATCTCTTCTTCGAATATGAGTCTGTTCATGTACTAAAATATATTGAAGCTCATTCTCGCTTAATCCCACTGGTACAACTATTTTAGGCTTAATAAAGCCGCAAACAAACGGGGCAGCAATACGATCCGTTTCGTAAATATTATCCTTGATGCAAGTAGCGGTTCGTACTTTAACCATGATTCTCAAATAGGAAATGATGCTGTACAAGAGCAGTGCCGCAATACCAGCAGCCCATATAAAGCTTGCTATCGTCATCACGATTTGCATAGGATTGATACTATTCGTAATTTCGGCGCCTGGCAGTGACCACTTAAAGGAATTCCCACCGCCCAGGCTATTCATCCCTAAACCAACTTCCGGCTGCTGCATAAGTCCGATCTGATAAGGCACATAGACGAATTGACCAGCCTCAGACTGACCGCCAACATGCAATAAACCAAACAAGCTAAAGGCCGCTGTGAAGGTGACAGGAGTTATCAGTCTGACCAGAACAGCAGACCACAGTGCATAGGAATAGATTTTAGGAGCTTTTCTAAGGATCAGACGAATCACCATCACACCTACTGCCACAAATGAAGCCGTTATGCTCATATTAAGTACAGTTGTAAAGACAGCTTCCAGCTGATTCATTCGGCCGCCTCCTCAATAATACGCTGCAGCTCCTTCGCTTCTTTCGGAGAGAGCTTTTTCTCGCCTAGAAAAGCAGTGAGAAACTGCGGCAGCGAGCCTCCGAACGTTTTGGCGATTAAGGTTTCGCTTTCGAATTTCTGTACTTCCTCACGCTTTACTAACGATACGACAACTGCATTTTCATTCCGCAAAATATTCCGTTCGCATAATTTCCGCAGCACCGTATACGTAGTCGATTTCTTCCAGCCCAACTGCTCCTGGCATAACCGTACTAATTCCGTTGAATTGACAGGCTCATTTTCCCAAATGATGCTGACAAACTTATGCTCCGCATCATACAGCTTATATGTTTCCATACTCATTTCTCCCCTTTAAGTTTATCACAGTAAACCTCATACTACTGAGTTTATCGCAGTAAACCTATTTTAGCAAGTGGGCTTCTACCTATAGCACCGCCACACTTTGTGAAAAGGGCAGGTCTTCCCATTGATTGCCAAAGATAATGGAGTATGCTACAGTTAAGATAGCTTATTTTTGATTAAGGTAACCTATTTCAATTGGAAGGCAGGCATACATTTGGCTGACAAAAAAATAAAACTTAATATACCAACCGATGAAGGACAGCTTAGCTTAATGTTTACAAGAGGCGGTCCCCGCGATGGTGCCGGAAGGAAAGGCATCGGTGAAACGAAGAAGATCTCGCTAACGTTGCCTGGCGATACGTGGATCGAAATTGAGGCTCGCTGCAAAGCGACAGGTCGTTCGAGATCTGAAGTGCTGCGCGAGATTATAGATGCCGGTTTAGTGAAGGAATAGGCTGAAAGGATAGGTGAAGTGAAGTGTTCATTCAAGTATCTCAGAAATTAGTAAGCTATGCCCTTTCCCATGTTGCGGCCGCCGTTTCCTCCAAGAGCGTCACTCCCATTCTAACAGGCATTAAGCTGCAAGCGAGCGATAGCGGTATCACGTTTACTGCTTGCAACAGCGACATGATGCTGCAATATAATCTCCCGCCCGACGCAGCCGATGTCATTGTTCAGAAACCGGGATGCATCATCGTTCCAGCGCGCTATTTTATCGATATTGTTCGTGGCCTTTCGACTGGTCTGATTGAGATCGCCACTGAAGAAAATAAACGTATTCGTATCCAAGCCGGTAAGGCGAAGTATTATTTGAGCGGAATGGATCCCAATGAATATCCTCCAATGACTGCTATTAATCAGAAAGAGACCCTTTCTTTCCCCAACAAACTGTTAAAACGATGGATTAAGCAGGTTTCGTTCGCTATCTCCTCCTCTGAATCACGGCCCGTATTAACTGGGGTATCCTGTAGGTTTGCAGAGGATCAGCTCACGTTAATTGCAACTGATGGCATACGGCTGGCTTCTCGGACAGCGGTGATAGCTAATCCCCTGAACAAGTTCAGCAGCTCTCATGTAGTTATACCTGGCAAACACTTACTTGAATATTCGAAAATGCTTCATGACGAAGAAGCAACGACCTCCATCTCCTTCTTATCGAACAAGGTTCAATTGAAAACGAGCCGACTAGCGATGCAGCTTTCTCTCCTAAATGGCGTCTATCCACCCATGGATAAAATAACACCAAATCGTTATACAACGGATATAACGGTCGATTCCCAATCCTTTTTACATGCATTAGAACGGGTCTCCTTACTGTCGGATAAAAACCATGTTATTAAATTACAAACAAACGAAAGCAATAGCAGCAGTATGGCATTATCCTCGAAAACAGCCGAGATTGGCGAAGTCATGGAAGAAGTTCCGCTTGAGATGTTTCTCGGAGAGCACCTCACTTTATTTTTTAACGGAAAATATATGATTGATATTATGCGCTCTGTTGATTGCGAGCAAGTGGCACTCCGTTTTACAGGCAAATGGGCTCCTATCGTTGTTCAGCCTATGGACAGTCCTGCCTCGTTCTACATACTGACACCAATTCGATCCAATCCGTAGTCTCTAGCCGACCTAACTTTGCAATTGTTGCCGTTTAAGGATATGGTTTGAGAGGAACTTAAATATATAGCTATAAAGGATGGGACAAGCTTGAATACAACGAGCCTACAGCCAGCATTTATATATACGTATGCTTACCGCGCGGATGAACAATCATTGTGTTTCTTGGAGATGCGCTCTTTTTTTGGTACAGAGGCTCCCAGTAATATATTAAAAAGCAGCATAGCTATTGACCCTAGCCGGAGTCCCTTTATGAGAGAACGCGTGGAGGTGTTTTATGAGGGAGACACGCTGTCACATGTTCTGGATCAGGTAGAGGCTATGAACATGGGTGAAGAAACGTTCAAATGTCTATTTGTAAAAACGAATGATTTAGCTCCTGCCGACAAAATAGAGTATGATGACCAGCGCGTCATTGAACGTGAGCTTGGGATGCGTATTACCGGAGTAGCGGATGTGCGTAAGCCGGATCATGTTTTTGGTATTATTACGCTCGGAGGACGATGGTATTTCGGCAAATATATGAAAAGCAAAGCCATCTGGCTTGACCATGTGAAGAAGCCCCGCAGCTACTCCATTGCACTGAGCACGCGCGTAGCAAGGGCTGCCGTTAATATCGCGGTTCCTGATCCGAAGGGCATCAGAGCCATTGATCCTTGCTGCGGTATCGGGACAGTGCTCGTAGAAGCTCTCTCCATGGGTATTGATATCGTCGGCAGTGATATTAATCATTTTATAGCACGAGGGGCTCGCGAGAATATTGCACACTTTGACTTTGAAGGTGTAGTCACTTTAGGAGACATCGCTAACATAGAAGAAAAATATGATGTTGCTATTATTGATATGCCATACAACTTATTTTCCAACACAACACCTGAAGAGCAATTTTCTATTATGAAGCATGCTCGTCGTATTGCGGACAAAGTGATTGTCATTACAATAGAAACGATCGATGATATGATTGCAGATGCCGGCTTAACGATCGCGGACCGCTGCGTTGCTAAGAAGGGCCATTTTTCCAGACGAATAATCGTTTGTGTGTAAGCCATTTGATCTGAGGAGGAATTAATAATGCCAGACCATGATTCCATATATGCAAGTGAAGCAGACAAATATCATCAGTTAATAGACAAGCAGCCTGATTTGGATAAGATTATCGATGAAATACGGCCATACGGCGGATTAGACATCGTTGATCTTGGTGCAGGTACAGGAAGGCTGACTGCGGTGCTTGCCGCCAAGGCAAAAACGATTATTGCTCTTGATGCATTTCAGGACATGCTGCGTATGAACGAGGAAAGGCTGAGAGAAGCCGGACATACGAACTGGACAACAAAGGTGGCTGATCATCGAAGCCTGCCTTTGGAAGATAAAAGTGCCGATTTAATCGTATCTGGCTGGAGTATTTGTTACTCCACAAACACGGGTATACCGGAATGGGAACAAAACCTCAGGGAGATTATAGAAGAATTAAAGCGGGTGCTTAGGCCTAACGGAACGGTTATTATTTTCGAGACGATGGGCACAGGCTTTGAAGAGCCCTCACCTCCTGACTTTCTGAAGCCCTATTATGCTGCATTAGAGAAGGATTATGGCTTCTCTCATAAATGGATTCGAATGGACTATCAATTCGACAATGCCGAGCAGGCTGAAGAGTTGACACGCTTCTTCTTCGACGAAGAGTTAGCCAATAAAGTAGCTGCGCAAAAGCTAATTCAGCTGCCTGAATGCGCCGGCGTCTGGTGGCTTCAACTATAGCAATCGCAACATGAGGTGGCTTGGCATCGAGAGTGGACCGGACACAGAATCCGCTATTTAGAAATTATAGCGTAGGATTTTGATTAAGCTGACAGAGAATCCGTTATTCTCTGAAAATTACACGATTAAAGCGCATGAATGGAGAATAACGGAATGTGAGCCCGCCAAAGGTCATAATCGAAGTATATTCGCCAATATTGCGGATTTACAGTCCGCTCAAGTGAAGCCATTCGGAAAATAGCGTAGGATTAAACTGCACAAGTCATAAGTAATTAATTTGTTAGTAAATCAGCCACATAAGAGGAGCCCTAGTCGGGTATGGTTGGCTTGCTGCGTTTGGTGCGTTTGGTGCGTTTGATGCGTTTGGTGCGTTTGGTGCGTTTGATGCGTTTGGTGCGTTTGATGCGTTTGGTGCGTTTGATGCGTTTGGTGGAGGACTTTTGTAGATATACAATTTATTGGCGAACACGTTAGAATGGATTTTATACAATCAAAAGCCTACTTATTCCGTTTCCATAGCATTTGAATGGATTTCATACAATCTAATACGACTTTAAAAGCTATTTTAGCACGGAACCGACGATTAGCTTGTATGAAATACAGTCTAGCCCAAACACACCGCTATTTATGTAGTTTTGATTGGATGAAATACAGTCAAATCATGTGTAGTGAAATATTTATAGTATATCATCTGCCTTTATCCATCAAACGCTAATTTCTGTGCTGAGATCTTATAAATTAAATGAAACGAATGTGAAGATTAGACCCGCTTTCCGTGAACATAATGTGGTTAAGCCTTATAAAGGTACACCTTCGTACGGTATGCATCCGTGCAAGTAATGATCCGTTCAGGCTGCCAGTCCGGAAGCGCGAAGCAAATACTTATAATCTGTGCGTTCGGCGGCAACTGCTCGCGTAATAACACACTCAACCTTTTCATCGCGCCCGGATAGAGATAACATACAACCAAATCAGCGCTATCGTATGTATAGCTGTATAGATTACCCCGAATAAAAGTTACCCGATTAGAACGGTTCCCCCGCCTATCCAGCCTTGCCGCAAGTCTCGATATCCACAATGGGATAAAAGAGTTTTCTATACCGATGACTCTCCAGCCTGGGCACAATTTTGCTACCTGCAGAGCGACTGTCCCCCAGCCAGATCCGGCTTCTACCATGATGCCCTTGCTTGGCAGTCGCTTAATCTCCTGCATAACCACACGTCTGACCGGAGCTGATGAAGGCATAGGTGATATACCATTTTTCCAGCTTACGAATACAATGGATAGTAAAGCAAGCAGCACCAACATCATCAATATGCCAGACACCATCTGATAAAGTGTAGCTTCCATGTTCAGATTTATCCCCTATCTTTGAATCAGCAATAAGATGATCTCGGCGCGGTGCCGAAATCATCCTATTATTCGCGATCTATTTAGCTGCTACTTTTTCCCTTTACGTACCTTCAACAGCTTGCCTTTTACCGTCGTATTTTTCATAATTTCCAGCACTAGCGAGCCTTTGCCATTCAAAATCTCAACATCTGTTACATTGTCGAGAATTGTAATGATGCCAATATCGTCCGCCGTTACGCCTTCAAGCTTGGCAATCGTACCAACAAAGTCCACAGCTCTAAGCTTCTTTTTCTTCCCGCCATTGAAGTTAAGCTTCATAATCTGCTTGTTTAACTGCTCGCGCTTATCTTTTTTGAGGACAGGCCCCACATTCATTTTCTGCTCGAAGCCTTCTCTGCGGTTATCAACTGCCTCTTCTGAAGGGGCTTTCACCTTAGATATAGCAAAACCAATATAGCCTTCTATTTCAGCCAGTCGCCTTCCATCATTTGGAGTAACAAAGGTAATGGCTTTGCCGGTCTTGCCCGCGCGACCGGTGCGTCCCGTCCGATGAACATAGCTTTCCTTCTCAAGCGGAATATCGTAGTTAATGACATGAGTAATGTTCGTAATATCGATACCCCTTGCAGCTACATCTGTCGCAACTAAATAACGGAACTGCCCTCTTCTGAACGCATTCATTACTTCAAACCGTTCTTCCTGCTCCATGCCGCCGTGAATGCGATCACACGGATAATCGAGATCAGCCATTTCCCTAAATAATTTATCTACATTCTCCTGCGTACGACAGAAAATAATGCAGCTATCCGGGCTCTCAACAATGAGCAAATCTTGAAGCAGTGCTATTTTGTCCGCTTCCTTCACTTCAATAAGAGAGTGGTCAATCGTAGCCGTCGTTAAACCACTTGCTTTGATCTCAACTTCCACAGGATTGACCATATATCTGCGTGACAGCTTGGCCACATCCTCAGGGAACGTTGCAGAAAATAACATCGTCACTCTGTCATTAGGCAGCGCCTGAATGATCGACTGTACCTGTTCTATGAAGCCCATATTCAGCATTTCATCGGCTTCATCAATAACGAGATAGGCAATCCGCTCTAGAGCTAACGTGCCGCGTTCAATATGATCCAGCACACGACCTGGCGTGCCTACGACCATATGCGTTCTTTGCCTTAACTCCGCCTTCTGTATATGAAAAGGATGTTTTCCGTATAGAGCTGTCGATTTAATGCGCTTGAATCGTCCAATATTCGTAATGTCCTCGTTGACTTGAACCGCGAGCTCACGAGTTGGCGTTAATATTAACGCTTGCGGCTTATTCTCGTTCCAATCGACCAGCTCGCAAAGCGGAATACCGTATGCGGCTGTTTTACCGCTGCCAGTCTGTGATTTGACAACAAGATCCTTCTTTTCAAGCGCGACAGGAATTACTTCCGTCTGAACCTCTGTTGGTGTTTCATAGCCCAGACTGTCCAGCGCCCGAACGATTTCCTCGCTTAATTGATAATCTTTAAAATGCTTCTCGCTCATTGATTAACCTCTTCTACACTATATTCGTTTACCTATACATACAGGCTTTCACCATACATCTATCGTATACTTTATCCATTATACTCTAAGTTTATATTTTTATATGAAAAGAGTTTTCGAGTAAACCTCATATTACAAGTTACGGAGAGATTATAGCGGCTCTGTCAGGGGTACTATAAAAAGTGAGTACTAGTTCTACCAAATGCAGGTTATTATAATAAAAACATACCACTACGAAAGGCATGTGAACGCAATGCTCCGACTAAACGTTATACGCATCGGTTTTCTAATGGGTGTTTCATTGCTGCTGGGGGCCATCGTCTATTTCTTCGCTTCTAATTGGGCCGGAATGGACCGTACAGAGAAAATCATAACATCTGCCGGACTCGTCGTCTTGTTCTACGGTGTGTCCTATACATTCTCTAGATTCAAGCTGCTGTCTGGCCATCATCATTTCCTTTCCAACCTGTTCCTAGTGGCCGGGTGTATATCCTTTGGCGCAGCGGTTGCTTTATTGTATCAAATCTATAATGCGCATGCGGATAGCTTCGAATTGTTTGCTGTCTGGTCCATACCCGCCTTGCTGCTGGCTTGGATCACTCGATATAATCCGTTCTATGTACTGGCTTATGTGCTGGTCCATCTTTCATTATGGTTTTACTTTTTCCCTTCCTCTCTATATGTTGTTCACAGTGATGAGCAGTTGATGATGATTGGCGGCTTATTCGCACTCATCAACCTTGGATTGTTCATCTTAACGGTAACAAATAAACTTCTATCCATACCATTGAAGATAATTAGCTTTATTATTTTCCATGCATCGTTGCTAACTCTAACTAATTCGTATGCGTTCGCTCGTTATAGTGTTTGGATGAATATCTTGTGCATAGTTGCGATTGGTATCGGGTTTTATTATTTCTCGCGTGTCAAGCTTGATAAAATGATGCTTACGCTCAATGCGCTTGCAACATCCGCTTTTGCCGTATTTAAATTTATCGAGCTTGCATCCCGGCACGGATCAATCGTGTTTTTCATATTGGGCATTATATTTGTTGTAATATTATTAACTGGAAACGTGTACTTCTTCCGTTATTTAAACAAGCTGGGCAAAGAAGCATCAAATCCAGATAAAGTTGATAGCCCTAGACCGGTTCAGTCCAGCACACAAAATGATTCTATCGCAACTAAAATCGTATCCATTATCGTTACGGTACTTGGAGTCATTATCGGCAGCATCTCATTAATTGGCCTTGTATTTCTCGCCACTGGAGATATCGAGCCTCAGAATACGTTATACGCAGTCTCCTTGGCTCTCGTCATTCCTATTATTTTGCTGCCGCGAGTAAATGCTGTCATTCGTTATACGGTGCTGACGATCGGGTATGCGGCTGGTATAGTTGCAATCATATGGATTGATATGACACTTCTATCCGCTCTCTTCTTAATATTGACAGCTGCCGGCTGGTTTCGATTACAAGGAAGGAAGCAGCATTTATTTACCTATGCGCTTATTAATTTGAATCTTGCGATTGTATTTTTCCAGCTCTTCGAGTCCTATGAAATGGTATGGTCACTTACCATTCTCCTGCTTGTCATATGGAATGTCGTCGTATATTTCAGCCACCTTCTGTTGCCTGAAGGGGATCTGCAGCAGCATGTTCGGGAGAGTGGATTATTTTTCGGCCTGCTATTCTTATTTTGGTTGACCTTTCTGCATAAATTATTTCCTTATTCCTACGAATTGTTTAACCTGCTCAACTTTGCCGTTGTAACCACCTTGGTATTTGTGTTCTTTCGCCGCAATCAGGCATGGGAAACAACGATCAGTCTTTTTTTCTGGTTCGTATTCTTGGCATTCAAATATTATGATTTATTGTGGACGCTGCTTCACAAATCTATAACGCTGGCTCTGCTCGGGATCATCTTCTTGTTCGTCACCGCTCTTGTAGCGCGCCGCACAGCAGTACCAAATGTCGATAGTGAGCAAGTCAGTTATATGAGCAATAAAACATGGTTAATCATGGCTGTCATTGTATTGCAGCTGGGCTTCCTAGGCTATCAAACCGCAACTAGCGAGTATTTACTGAAAAATGGCACAATTGTTAAGCTTGAAATAGAACCGTTAGATCCAAGATCTTTATTGCAAGGCGATTACGTCACTTTAAATTATAGTATTACTACTCCGCCGGAAGAGATTGCGACCGAGCTTGAATCTGAAAGCAGTCAACGCAAAATAAAGATTGTGCTTACTAAAGATGATAGCGGGGTACATGTCTTTGATCGTGTATACAAAAACGGAGATACACTGGCTGATGGGGAAGTTATCATAACGGGAAAAAGCAGCGGGTGGCGTTCTATCTATTATGGCATTGAAACCTACTTTGTTCCTGAAGGCACTGGTATAGAAACAGAGAAAAATGCTCGCTTCGCCTACATCCGTGTCAGTGCTAGCGGCAATGCGCTATTGGAGAGCTTAAGCGACAAATAAGTGCTAACCCAACCATTAGGTTATTCAATAGAAATAATAGGTTAGTGGATTTCTGGAGGCTGTAAGCTCGATTTTGACGCTTACAGACTCTTTCATTGGTTAGTTTGGGGACTTTAAGCTCGATTTTCAGCCTTACAGCTCGTTGGCGGCTCAGTTTCTTACGGATTCGCTGGCTGTAAGCTCGTTGGTGGGCAAGCTTCTAACCGCATCTTGATGCGGTTTTTTCTGTTTTATACAAGTAAAGATAATTCTCACCAAGGATCTTTAACCCTCATACAATGGTTTGGAACGGTTCTATCAGGAGCTATGTATGTCGTTGCCCGGAAGGAAGCATACCATGAAAGTATCGAAAGTTAAGATCCACATTCAGAAGAATGTTCATTCTGATAATGAGCATGTCATCATGTTGAACGAAAAATGGCTGAAAAAGAATGACATTGCAGCCCATCAAAATATAAAACTGGAATTTGGATCTTTTAAACAGGATGTGACGGTTGCCAGCATTGCTCAATCCGATGTTCTTCTAATAAACAGCAGTCTTGCAGACTTGATGGGTATTCGTTCAGGAGAGCATTTGTGCATGCAATATAAAGCAAGCAGCAACACCCTGCAGATCGGGCCGCTCATTGGTGTAATGGTTGGCAAAATCAGCTCAAGCACTCACGACCGACCTTTTGGAACGACAACCCCTTTTTTTTTGGACTTAAGTGAAGCTTCTCGTATGATTGGGGCCTTTATATTTTTCTTTAGCACATCCGAAATCAATGGCTCATCCGATACGATAAAAGGCTGGCATTATAATGGCCGCTGGTCAAAGAGAACTTACCCCCTCCCGAACGTCGTCTATAATCAAGTCCGCTCACGTTCTATGGAGAAGCAAGCCAATGTTCAGCAATTTATACAGCATGCCAAGCAACAGGTTCCAACCTCCTTCTTCAATGAAAAGTATCTCAATAAAAATGAAGTGTTCAAAGCGCTCCTCTTAGAACAGGGAATTCAGCATTACTTGCCTGAAACATTGCTTCTTCGTAATTTTCAAACACTCAAATCAATGACAACCAAATATCCGACTGTTTTTTTGAAACCAATAAACGGAAGTTTGGGCAAAGGCATCATTAGAGTTCAACGAGACTCGAATCACAACTACTCCAGTCATCTTACTCACGCAAGCGGATCCCGCAAGCAAACTCACAGAAGTCTTGATGCATTATTCTCCTTCCTCTCCAGTAGAATGAAAACGAGTACTTATCAAATACAGCAAGGGCTTTCCTTAATAACTATAGATGATCGGCCAGTCGACTTTCGTGTACTAGTGCAACGAGGTCAGCAGGGTCAGTGGGCGGTCACTTCCATCGTTGCCCGTATCGCCAATAACCGGCATTTTGTGTCCAATTTGGCGAGAGGGGGCAGCCTTACCACCGTGAAAGACGCGCTTCAACAATCCAAATCCGTCACAGACAAGGGGAGCCGCTCGCGATTAAAGCAAGCCGCGATAGCTATTGCCAAAGGAATTGAAGCGCATATCCCTGGGCATTTTGCCGAGCTTGGTGTCGATTTGGCACTGGATAGAAATAATCGCGTGTGGCTAATCGAGGTCAACTCTAAACCATCCAAAAGTGAGAATACCCCTCTCACGACGACACCAGCTATACGATCGTCCGTCAAGCAAATTGTGCGATATTGTCAGTTTGCAGCCGGATTCTCTATCGTGAAGAGGTTAGGAGGAAAATCATGAGCTTGATAACAGCCACTATATATGAAACGCGAAAGCCAGGTAAAATCATTTATTTAACGCGCGACTTAGCCAAATCTCTGCAGCTTGAGTATACGAGTAAACTCACTCTATGCTTGGGAAGCAGAAAAGTAATGACTCAAGTAAAGTGGCTTTCAAAATCTGGTCCCTACCTATATATCACGTCCAATCTTCTATCTCAGCTGAGTTTTCCTCAGCTTGGCAGCAGTCTCACGTTATACCTCAGCGGAAATGAGCTTCACATTGGCCCGTTAATCGGAATTTTAACGGAGATAAGACCAACAGCCTCAGCTATCATAGGTACACATCATGAGCTGGTTCATTCCTTTCTCAAAACAGGTGCCGGCGCTTCGTTATGCTTTGCCTTTTCACCTCACGATGTCAACTGGAGTCAAGAAACCGTAACAGGCTCCTTTCTTATAGAGGATGGGAACTGGGTACGCCGAACAGTTCCTCTTCCTGATGTTGTCTACAATCGGCTTCCGAGCAGAAGAACAGAGAAGCTGGCAGCGATAAAGGCTCTTAAACAAAATTTTATACGTAAGGACATTCCATTGTTTAACTGGGCTTACTTTGATAAATGGGAAATATATAAGCTGCTCGAGGGTACAGACGTTGCCCATTACGTGCCGGAGTCCTATATTGACCCTTCCTCCGTACAGATTAAGAGTATGTTGAAAAAATACTCCTTCCTGTATCTTAAGCCGACCGGCGGCAGTCTAGGTATTGGCATATATCGGATCACTTATAATCCAAACCGCGGGTACTACGCGCGTTTCCGTCAAGGTGGACAGAACGTTCTGCTCCATTTTAAAGACTTCGAATCACTGATGGTGTACCTACGTTCGAAAAACGGCGGCCTAGTCCGTTACGTCGCTCAACAAGGCATTTCACTCATTGAGATGGACGGCAGTCCTCTTGATTTCCGTATTCACTTGAACAAAAACAAGGAAGATAAGTGGATTGTATCCGGTATCGGCGCTAAGAAGGCTGGTAAAGGAAGCGTCACGACCCATGTGAGAACGGGCGGAAGATTACTTACGCCAGACCGCGTATTCCGCGAGCTATACGGGTCCCGTGCAGATAGCATGTTAGAACAAATGAAGGAAGCGGCCATACTATTAGCTGACTCGATTCAAAGTAAATCCGGTTATTTATTAGGAGAACTTGGACTCGACATCGGAATTGATAAAGACTCTAAAATATGGATGTTCGAGGCGAATTCCAAGCCTGGCCGCTCCATCTATAAGCACCCGATGTTAGCTTCTCAAGGAAAAGCGACCTTGCAATATTTGCACGACTATTGCTTATATCTCAGTGATTTCCGTCCGAAAACCGAGTTGCTTGAGGGTATTGTCCCAGAGCAATTTCAGGCTCGATAGTCAAGCACAAATGGTCTGCGCCGTTCTCATCGACATAAGCTCATATCGCTGTGAAATGAGAAAAAGAACCGTTCGAAGACTAATTCGAACCGTTCTTTTTTACGCGAAAAGATGTATTTTATTATTCGTTCACTATCTTGCTAAGTTCAGGAAAAGGCTCTAAATAGCCGTTTCTGTCCAGTTCCCTTAATGCCTTACGAATGGTTTCTTCACCTTCTCCGGACTGATCAGAGAGCAGTAGCAAATCAGTTAAACCAATTTCCGGATTTTCCTTGCAATATGTAAGCAGCCCTTTCGCAGCCCATGACAACCGATCATCTTGGAATTCACCTATCAGTTGGCGGAACAATTTATGCGGAATCAATTGCTCATCAATTAGCAGCTGCATTGCTTTAATGGTTTGTTTCTCAGTCATCCGGCCTTTCTTCGCCACATCTGACAGTGTTAACGAAGAGGAATCGGTTGTGCTCGCGCTTAATACGATGTAAATCATTTGCGAATATATATCCAGGCTTGGCTTATAAAAAATTTCAGTGGACACTGTAAAATTGCGGAGATTGCTCTGTGTAGGTTCAATATTCATTTTGTCTCTCCCTTTCATATGAGGTATTCCTTATTAAGGATACGAGATCCTAGTCAACTTTGTAGCTTTATTAAAAATTTATAACAATTCTTCGTCACAATGACGGAGTTGGAACCTCATCAAATCAATTCGTCCATCGTCACTTACTTCTACACCTTCATCGCTTAAATAGAGCTTTTGCATAAACCGCGCCTCATCCTCCTGCAGCGCAATTTCTCCGTTCGCATTGACGACACGATGCCATGGCAGCTTATGAATATGACTTAATGAATGCAAAATACGTACAACCTGTCTTGCCCCTCTTGGGCTTCCGGCTTGGCCAGCAATCTGTCCATAGGTCATCACTTTTCCCTCGGGTATGCCTTTAATAATTTCGATTACCCGAACCGTAAATGGCTGCATAGCTATCCTCCACTCTTCAATAACATCTATTTTTAACTCTTTTAAATAAATGGGTTGTTCTTTATAACGAATGTGATATTATTTTATATGAAACGCTTTCTTGTTGACCAACTGCACCATACTATTCGGGAGGTATACGATATGACCTATGCAATTAGTATAATTGTTCCCATATATAAGGTAGAGAAATGGTTGCATAGATGTCTGGAAAGCATTTTGAATCAACCCTTTGGAGCGTTCGAGCTCATTCTTGTCAATGACGGATCCCCAGACAACTGTGGTCAAATATGTGATGAATTTGCTCGTAAGGATGCTCGTATCAAGGTCATTCACAAAGAGAATTTCGGTACGAGCAGTGCTCGAAATGCCGGCATTGCAGCAGCTACTGGTCAATATATCTCATTCATTGATCCTGATGATACGGTTAAAGCAAACTTTTTCACTACCCTGTATCAAACCGCTTCCAAAAACAATTGTGATGTCGTCATAGGAGGGTTCCAAAAGTATCCCACTAATGAAGAGGTCTCTCCTCGTTTCAAATTACATACGCTTATGAAGGGCAAGGAACTAATTCTAAGCTCTAGCGAAGTCAACACCAAGCTTGATTTATGCTTTGTTTGGAGAAATCTATTTCGTTCAAGCTTTATTAAAGAGCATGCTATTTCTTTTCATGAGAACATCTATTTTGGAGAAGACACCCTATTTAATTTAGAAGCGATACTTGCGTCAGAGCGGGTATATGCCATACCAGATCCCTTATATGAATATACGACTAATAATCCAAATAGCGCGATGAACGCCCTCTATAAACCACAGCTCGAACAAAGCCTGCGCCTGCAATATGCTTTAAGAAAACGAATCTCTGAGAAATCGGGTTTGCTTCTAAATAAAAGATATCGACAGGATTTGGCCTACTACTATCTGAAATCCATCTTTGGCCTGTTTCTTAGAAACCTTCACAGCAGTCCCGCTCCTATTCAAAAATCGGCTCTGGCTAGTCTATTAAAGGAAGCTATGTTTACAGATAGCATGAGAGAAATTGGATGGTTCTATCATTGTGATACGATAAAAGAATACCTCTACTACCTGGCGCTCAAATTTAAATGGACCAGCTTTATTTTTCAAAGAGAGTTTGGTCCTCCCAGCCTCATCAAAGAATTGTTCGCTATTAGGCACAAGGGATAAGCTAAGTTTTGAAAATAGGGCATTCTTGAATGCCTATACTATCATTTTTGCAGCGATGATTCAAACGCCAAGAGAGCCCTTATAACAGGGCTCTCTTGGTTTTCAGATCATCTATTTTAATAATCTCTCGAGGTCATTTGAACTTCCCTGGAAACTGTTTAATGATTCCCACCGATAACGCGTCCGCCAGCACTATAATATGCGCCAAACCTTTATCAAAGGCGTTAATATCCCCTTCCCAGTCTTTCGCAACCCTTGCCATCACATCTTCTGTTAGTAGCTGCAGATGCATATACAGCAATTGCTTTAAGTCCTTCTCCGCCCAATTGGGATTCAAGCTGCTAAGATATTTAGCTAAATCATCCGCGTTGCTGTACCACTTTTTATTATATTTTTCCACATCCGCTTGCTTGCCGTTTTTTACTGCATCAACTACTTGTCCTGCAATAAGGATATGCTCCTTTAGCAGCTCAGCCAGCTTGTTGCCTGCTGCTTCGCCATAATACGGCTTTATGGCGTTGCCAATATCCTGTTGATTTCTCAAAAGCCTAGCCAGCACTTCTTTTTGATCCTCCAGCCCTGCAATGGCGCTTACCAGATAACTCCGTGTCCATATAGCGTGATCGATCCACAGCTTCCTCAAATCATTCTCCAACCGAACTTGAGATTGGGTTACACAGGAATGATGCTCACTGTGATCATATCCAGAAGCCTCTGCTCTAATTGGTGTCATAATTAATACAAGAGACATACAAAGTAATGTTAATTTGATAAACCTGCTAGTCAACGACATCTTCTCCTTTTTTGACGCATAAATGGAATAGCTCGTTATATTTTGGACAATTCCACTTTTTTCATACATAGTAAAAAGGATGCGAACTCCTTTCCTATTCCGAGCTATTTTCTGAATAATTGAACAATAAAACGCCAGCTCACTGAAATCAGCGAGCTGGCGTTTTTATTCATACTTGTTAAGACGTAAGTAGTACAGATTTGTATGGATCCTACGAGACCATCACACAGCAAGAAACACTTCGCAACACTAGGTATTACTTGATATTACCGATTAGTGTTACTGAGTATTACTTTTAAGTATTACTTAGTAATGTATAGTAATACCTGCATACTCTTATTTACGATAAACCCTCTACATGCCTCATTAAATCCATGCTTCGACATCTTCATCATCTACTTCTTCTTCTACTGCCGGCACAGTTTTCGGCTCGATTATTTGCTTACTTTGCTCATTCCGATGAACCTCGACAACTTCCGCGGCTGCTGCTGATTCGTCATGGTTCGTCAAATATGGAGTAGGATCAATCGTCTGCGGTAGTACCAAAGGCGATGGTACCAAAGGCCGAGTCAGGTTGTTTCGTTCAACAGGCACAAACGTCTGCAAATTTCGTACGCCGTTATGAATAATCTCATTTTCCATTAAATAGCGCAAAGAATCCATTAGATTGGTTTGCGCGTTAAGCCACTCCATGACCAATGGGTCTTCCGTTTTTTTCGTCTTCAAACTGATGTTATCGCCAGGCTGTTTTATCTTTTTCACTCGGATCACCTACCGGAATTTCTTAAATTGCACAAACTGTTCTATACAAGCTGGATCGCTTTATTTTTAAGCGCCTCATAAATCTTTCCGCGTACAAAAGCATCTAGACCCATCGCATTCATTTGAACCGCATATTCGGTGGGAATGTACAACAGCTGTATCTCACGCTCCGTACAAAGCTCCTTCATTTGCGGATATAGCACCGAACGCATAAGTATACTACCACCGCCATATACACAGATCAGGTCGATTTCATTCCGAGCCTTTGTAAGCTGCCTCTTCACGTTTTGTACGATTTGCCGTACTTGGCTTTCAAGCGGTCTCTTCAAAGTCTTTAGCGCACGGGCATGATATTTGTGGTTCGGATTTTTAATAACATCGCTAAAAAATTGTCTTGGACTATCCGGTAAATGAATCAATCGATTGAATTCATCCCGCGCTTCCTCAATTGCATAACCGGCACCATGGTGACTGCCATTTACGAATTGACGCAGAAATTTATTGCCTTCCGTAATGGGGTACTCCGTAGAGCCATCGCCAATATCGACATGCAAAATTCGTTTATCCTTGAAATAGCTCCCGCTAAATTTTTTCTCTATGCCGTACTCCTCAAGGAATTGCTTGAAAATATCCCCTTCTCTCCAATTCCCGTCCGCATCCTTCTGAAGCGTGAAAATAACTGGCGTAGCCTCTGGCACTACTTTCGCAAAAGGAAATACGATCTTCACTCGAACTCGCATCATCCCTAAATGAACGGTCACATGATGAGCGCCTGTAGTAAACCGCTTCTCGAACTTCGCCGACGTTTCATCCGTATGCTGCGTGACCGGCAAGGCAGTCGCCATATCCGCCTCTACGTCAATATGCTCTGGAATCGTCTTCTCTTCCTCATACGCCTTCTGAACGGCCACCGCCGCGATTTGAGCCAACGTATTAACAATCGGCAAGTCCATATCGCTTTTAACATCAATGCCGATCTGCAGATTATCCAATATCTCTCCGCTCTCGAGCGCAAACTTGCCTACATAATACATGCCAGCTCTTGCAGCCGGTGAATCAATGGTCACAACCAATTGATCCTGCAAATTTTTAATAAAACTCTCCGGCGATTGCTCCTCGCTCCAAGGCAGCTCGTCCACTGTACAATTGACATTTGGCTGCTGAATCAACCTTCCATCAATAATTAAATCATGCTCGCTATTTCCATTATCGTTACCTACAAAAAAATGATAATTCATAAATGTGCCCTCCTTAAGTTTTGTGAAGCAAAACTAGCTTCGTAAGCATAATCCTAGTTTTTAGAATAAAACCTGACTTCGTAAGCATACGCTTTAAGTTTTGTGAAGCAAAACTAGCTTCGACTACCGTAGTATTACTTTGCCATACGAAGTATTAGCATGCATCCCGCTATAGACCCAGTACAAGTTAATGTTTTCTCATAAATATTTGTCGGAATTGCTCTCCAAGCAACGTCATAATGATAAAATTTCTCCTGTGGGGGATAATTATATTACCCTCTTGCACCAGATTCGACATTTTCTTTAAATATGAATAAATTTCTTTTTAACTTTCTCGTTAAAAGATGTAGAATAGAGACAAAGGGTTCGGAACTGGTTAAGTCATGCTCGCTTATTAAAAGACACTATTGTTTTTTACTATGTGAAAAATGTAACAATCAAATTATAAGCGAGCTCCCCTTGAGTAATGACATAATCCGGACTGAAGCTTACTTTAATTCCAATGTAAAGGAGGACGTTTACAAATGTCACAAACATCTGCTGGAGCAACCCTCACTGAAGAAACAAAATCATTAGATGTGCTTGATCAACTAATGAAGCCGGAGGTTCAACAATCTCTAACCGTGCTCGTGGACAACCTACCGAAATTGGCCGAGATGGTAACACTTATGACAAAGGCTTATGATTTCGCGCAAGGTATCGCTACGGACAAAGTTTTGATTGATGAGTTCGCGCATGGTATTGGCGAGTTTGTTAAGCCTGTTCAAGAGAAAGCAAAAGGTATTGCAGCTGCAGCTATCGAGGCTGGAGAACGCGCGCAAGCTGACGCAGGAACCTCTGTTGGTCTATTTGCTATGCTGAAAATGCTTAAAGATCCAGAAGTGCAAAAAACACTTCGCTTCGCTCAAGCCTTCCTTACTGTGCTTTCTGAGAAGAAAACCGAAAACCACTAATTAATTTATGAAAGAATGGAGGATGGACATGTCGAAACAAATTTTAATTCTTGGCGGCGGGTACGGCGGCGTTCTTTCGGCTCTTACAGCTCGAAAATATTTGTCCGCAGCTGATGCGAACATTACAATCGTCAACCGTTTCCCAACGCATCAAATTATTACTGAACTTCACCGTCTTGCTGGGGGCACTATTGCAGAGAAAGCTGTATCGCTTCCTCTTACTAAGCTGCTCGGCGACAAAAAAGTAAACGTTGTCGTTGATTCAGTAAAAGAAATTAAACCGAACGAAAAGCAAGTTGTTTTGGAAAGCGGCACTGTATACAAATATGATGCCCTTGTCGTAGCATTAGGCAGCGAAACAAACTACTTCGGTATCCCAGGTCTAGAAGAGAACAGCCTTGTGCTTAAATCAGTCGCAGATGCTAACCGCATTCGCGAGCATGTTGAAGCACGTCTGGACGCATACAAAAAAACGGGCAACAAAGCAGACGCGACAATCGTTGTCGGCGGCGGCGGCCTGACAGGCGTAGAGCTTGTTGGCGAATTCGCTGATAAGCTTCCTGAAGTATGTCGCAGCAAAGGAATCGACTTCAACGATATTTCACTATATTGCGTAGAAGCTGGTCCTGCTGTTCTGCCTATATTCCCTAAAGTTCTAATCGATCGCGCTGTATCAAGCCTTGAGAAGCGCGGCGTTAACTTCATCACTAGCGTTGCCATTACAGAAGCTACAAAGAGCTCTGTATCACTTAAAGATGGACGTACGCTCGAGTCCAGCACCATTATTTGGACTGGCGGCGTAAAAGGCAACCCTGTTGTCGGCAGCAGCGGCCTTGCTGAGGACCGCGGTCGTTCAACGGTTACACAAACACTGCAATCCACTTCGCATGCGGATGTATTCCTTGCTGGTGACTGCGCAGTTGTATTCCCAGAGGGCGGCGAACGTCCATATCCACCAACTGCTCAACTTGCTTGGCAAATGGGCGAAACAGTTGGCTATAACCTATCGGTTATGATCAACGGCGGCGTTATGGATAAATTCGTTCCTGTGTTCTCCGGAACATTGGGAAGCCTAGGCCGTAAAGACGGTGTCGGCACAATCGGCGGCAACGGCACACAGCTGAAAGGCTTGCCTGCTACACTTATGAAGGAAGCAAGTAACATTCGCTACCTTTCACACATCAACGGATTGTCTGCACTCGCTTACTAATCCATGTCTACGTGTAATCGGCTTACGACTTCTTTGACGGTATAAGCTAGATTCGCAGCAACATAAAACAGGCGCCTAGTATCTGCTAGGCGCCTGTTTATTATTACATTGCTTTTATCTCAAGCAATTCATACTTTATAACACCCATAGGCGCGTCCACGCTGATGATGCTGCCTACCTTTTTGCCTAGAAGCTCCTTGCCCAAAGGGCTCTCATACGAAATTTTATCCTCAAGCACGTCCGCCTCGGCAGGACCTACAATTCGGTACTCAATTTGTTCATTAAACTCTATGTCATTTAAAATAACAATGGAACCGACGTTAACGGTTGTGAGGCTTAGACTGTCCGCGTCCACAACCTTTGCTTTATTCAACATCTTCTCCAAAATAATAACTCTAGTTTCCAAAAAAGATTGATCATTTTTGGCGGAATGATACTCACTGTTTTCCTTTAAATCGCCATAGCTGATCGCCAATTTAATACGAGCGGCTAATTCCTTACGCTTCACATATTTGAGATCATCCAGTTCAGCTTGCAGCTGTGCCAATCCCTCTTTGGTTAATATCACTTCATCATTAGCCATTATTTCAACCCCCATTTGCTTTCTTTAGTTAATTCTAACCTATATTCGGCAGTTGTGCCAAAAGCCGCAGGTTTTTTTCGTGTCGATCAAGCGTAAACGGCAGCACAGTCACCCAAGGAAAATTTTTATAGATAGAAAAGGCCGAAGGCATATTGCCTTCGGCTTTCAGCAGTCAGTGGCCTACTTATCGTGATAGAAGTTCTAATTATTTCATCAATCCTGCGTCCTTCAACCATTCCTCGGCTACAGCACGCGCTTGCTTCCCTTCCAAATCCACTTTCCCGTTGAGGATAGACATCGTCTTGTCATCAATTTTCCCCGCAAGTAAATTCAGAACCTCCGCTAGCTCGGGATGTGCTTCTAACGTATCCATCCGAATGACAGGAGCCGCGTAATACGGCGGGAAGTAATGCTTATCATCCACAATGACCTTCAAATCAAAGGCTTGAATACGTCCATCCGTGGAAAATGCATCATTAGCGTCCGTTGTCCCTTCTTTGACCGCGCTATATGTTAATCCGGCGTCAAGCCCCTTAACTTCCTTGAACTTCATCCCGTATGCCTTCTCGAGCCCTAAGTATCCGTCCGGACGCTCTAGAAACTCATGTGTAGCTCCAAGAACAAATGCCGGAGATTTTTGGGCTAAATCCGAAAAGGTTTCAATTCCTAATCGATCCGCATGATCCCTTCTCATTGCCAATGTGTAGGTATTATTAAACCCTATCGGTTCAAGCCATGTGACCTGGAATTTTTGCTCATATGCCGCCTTAACCTGTTTGTAGGTTAATTCAGGCTCACCTGTGATGGGCTTTTCCTTGAGCACAGAGGTCCATCCGGTTCCTGTATATTCGGGATACAAATCAATATCGCCGCTAACCAAGGCGTTATGGGTTACTTGCGAGCCTCCCAGAAAAGGCTTTCGGATCACTTTTAAGTCCGTTTTTTCCTCGATTAGAGAGGCCAGCAAATGAACCAGAACATCCTGTTCCGTGTAATTTTTTCCACCAACTACGATGGAGCCCGCACCAGTTGACCCTGCCCTCATTGATATGCCTGCAATAATCGCAATAATGAGCAGCAAAGCCACTGTAAGCTCTAGCCCTTTGATAAACTTCGATCTGCCTTTACCCTTCTTCTTAACTCCCTTTGGAGTTACCGCCTTCTCCAGTCGCTCTAGAACGAAATCGAATATAACAGCAAGCAATGCGGCTGGTATAGTGCCCGCTAAAATCAATTCCGTATTGACCGTCGAAATTCCTCTGAAAATCAAATCGCCAAGCCCGCCCGCTCCGACTAACGAAGCAAGGGTGGCTACGCCTATAATCATTACGGTAGCTGTACGTATGCCCGCCATAATGACATTTAAAGCTAGCGGCAGTTCAATTTTGACCATGACCTGCATACTCGTCATGCCCATACCGACTCCGGCTTCCTTGATCGACTTCTCCACATTCATAATTCCCGTATAGGTGTTCCTCATAATCGGCAGCAATGCGTATACCGTTAATGCTATAATGGCAGGCACCATGCCAATCCCGACCAAGGGAATCATAAAGCCTAACAACGCCAAGCTTGGTATCGTCTGAAACAAGGAAGCGACACCTATAATAGGGGCTGCCAGCTTAGGCATACGTGTCAGCAATAACCCTGTCGGGATGGAGATAACCATAGCAATGATTAGAGCAATGAACGATATTTGAATATGCTCTATAGTTGCGCTAATAATATCTTCTTTTCTATTCAATATGACATCCCAGAAATTCATAGCTAACCTCCGAACTACATCTGTTTAAGCAGTGCGTCAATTAAACTTGAATTGGTTATAAGCCCAGCTAATTGTCCCTGTTCATGCACGACAGCAAGGTTACTCAATCCATGTTTTTTCATCGTATCTACAGCATCTCCCACGCTCGTGCCGACCTGAACAGTTGCAATATCGGTTTTCATAATATCTTGAAGTGTCAGATCCTCTTCGTGATAATGGTTTTCCAGCATCTCTTTCGTTACAATTCCCTTTAAAATGCGGTTCTTATCCGTTACCAGCAAACCATTTACACGATATTGCTTCATCAGCTTTGCTCCATGAGCTAATCCTCGCGTCAGGAAGACCGTTACCGGATTATTCACCATAACATCCTCAACCATCAAATTTTCTGACTCGTTCAAGCGGCTTTCTCCTATAAAGCTGCGAACGAAGTCATTTTTCGGTCTCCTTAATATGCGGTCTGGTGTGTCGAACTGAACAATTTCTCCAGCCTTCATAATGACGATGCGATCAGCGATTTTGAGCGCCTCATCCATGTCATGAGATACAAATACGATCGTCTTCTTCACTTCTACCTGCAAACGAACCAATTCATCCTGAAGCTGATCACGGCTGATGGGGTCAAGCGCGCTAAAAGGCTCGTCCATTAAAATAATCGACGGCTCCGCAGCAAGAGCGCGTATCACTCCAATTCTCTGCTGTTGTCCGCCGCTCAGCTCAGATGGGTAACGCTCTTTATATTGACCGGGATTTAACCCGACCATCTCCATTAATTCATCGATTCGCTTTTCGTATACTGATTTATTCATTTTTTTCAGCTTCGGCACAATTGCAATATTATCCCTAATATTCATGTGCGGAAACAGACCGATATGCTGAATGACATAACCTATATTTCTTCTCAGCTCCACCGGGTCTATATTAGAAATATCCTTCCCATCAATGAGAATTTGACCAGAAGAAGGCTCGACCAGACGATTGATCATTTTCATCGTAGTTGTTTTTCCGCAGCCGCTTGGTCCGATAAGGGTAATTAATTCGCCTTCCTTAATATCTAAGTCGATTCCTTTTAATACGAGGTTGCCGTTCTTATATTTTTTCGTAACATTTTTAAATTGTATCATTTCAGCACCTCATTCTATCCCCGTTGTCGCGGCTTTCTGTTGGCTGGTACTATTTTACCCACTAATCCTTTTTCTATAATATTTGGAATAAAAAAAAGAAGGGCACAATAGCCCTACTCTTCAAATGCGCAAAGACTCTGCACCTTTTCCAATACGATGTAATACGATGAAGTATGCACCAAGACATTAGCCTAGAAAGGTGTGGGAAAATGACTGCAACAATTAAAAACTTTTATGCTGGAGGGAACACAGCTCGAGGTTTTACCAGCTTGTTTCATTCATCCTTGCAAGGACTTGAGCATCTGTTTATTTTAAAAGGAGGCCCCGATACAGGAAAGTCTGCATTAATTCAAGCTATTGGAAACAAAATGACAGACAATGGCCGTGATGTTTGGTACATTCACTGCGCATCTGATAATGACGCGCTTGACGGATTAGTCATTCCCGCTTTGAAAATCGGGATTGTTGGAGGGGTGGCTCCTCATGCTATAGAACCACAGCTCGAAGGGACAACCACGCATGTTATAGAGTGGTCTGAGATCTGTGATACAGCTCAGCTTAGACTTCGGGGAGCAGCCATTGAGACGTTGAACAACGAAATCAATCAAGCGTATGAACGAGCCTATTCCGGTTTTGCTGAAGCTCTTCATATACATGATGAATGGGAAGCCTTATATATTTCTAATATGAATTTCAAAGATGCCAATCTACTTACACAGGAATATACAAACATTTTGTATGGTGATCGTAAGCTGATGAAAACAAGCCGTGTTGACCGCCGCTTTCTGGGAGCTGCTACGCCTAACGGCGCAGTCGATTTTGTCCCAAATCTGACAGACGGATTAAAGAGGTATCTCATTAAAGGAAGAGCTGGATCTGGTAAATCCACTATGCTGAAAAAGCTTGCGGCAGCAGCAAGTGAACGAGGCTTCGACGTTGAAATCTACCATTGCGGCTTCGACCCAAACAGCCTGGATATGATTATTGTACGCGAGCTCGGAATCGCTATGTTCGATAGCACAGCGCCTCATGAATATTTTCCCGATCGTGACACGGACGAAATCGTCGATACGTATGTGCGCTGCATCAAGCCGGGAACGGACGAGGAGCATGCAGAGGCTATACACGCTTTTAAAGAACGTTATTCCGCAAAAATGAAGCAATCGATTCAGCAGCTAGCACAAGCTAAAGCTCTTCAGGATGAACGGGAGCAAATAATTGCTCCGTTCACGGATATTCAAATTATTAATCGGATCAGAGATGACATTCAGCAGCAGATATATCGCATTGCAGCTGAATCTGAAAACTGAAAACTAAGAACGGCTGAAAGTATCCAATCCTATGCCCACACCCAGGCTCATGATTAGTTGGGTAAGCTGATCACTCACATAAAGAAAAAGCGTATCCACTTAAAGGGATACGCTTTTGTGCTTATATATCTTCGCGAAACGATTACATATGCCGTATAGGACGGTGACCGCCGCTTACGCTTGTGTTATCTGATTTGTTGCCAATATACGAATATTAACCAACTACCACGCTTTCCTAGTTGGCCTTCTTAATTTGTTTGCTTCTCAGTTGACCGCATGCGGCATCGATATCCGAACCATGCTCAAGTCGAACACTGCAGCTAATTCCTTGTTTCTTCAACGTATCATAGAACGCACGTACGGCCTCCAGCTCGCTCCTCTGATACTGACCATGCTCATCTACTGGATTATACGGAATGAGGTTTACGTTGGCTAGACGGCGCCTATTCCCTTCTCCGATTAGCTCCGCAAGCTCAAGGGCATGCTCCCGCTGATCATTGACATCTTTCATCAGAATATACTCCAGCGTAATTCTGCGATTCGTTTTCTCTAAATAGTAATCGATGGCCTCCATTAGCTTTTCTATAGGGAGAGCACGATTTATTTTCATAATCCGAGTCCGAAGCTCATTGTTTGGCGCATGTAAAGAAACCGCTAGGTTTACATTAAGATCGGAATCCGTGAACTCATAGATTTTGTCAACAAGACCGCTAGTCGATACCGTAATATGTCTCGATCCGATAGCCAAGCCTTTATGATCTGTTATTGCATGAATGAAGTTGGTCAGGTTTGTATAATTATCAAATGGCTCGCCAATCCCCATGACCACAACATGGCTTACTCGCTCACCCTGCTTCTCTTTATCCAAATGAAGCTGAGCCTTCATAATCTGCTCCACAATTTCGCCGCTGGATAAATCTCTGCTTTTAGCGAGCAGTCCACTGGCGCAGAAGCTGCATCCAATATTACAGCCGACCTGCGTCGTTACACAGACCGACAAACCGAATTTATGCCGCATTAATACCGTTTCTATAAGATTGCCATCCTGCAGCTTGAATAAAAATTTAATCGTTCCATCCACAGATTCTTGCTTTAAGTGCTCGTGCTGTGTTTGGATGACAAAATGGTCCGTTAATAATTGGATACATGCGGGATTCACATCCACCATTTCCTCAAAATCGGTGACCCGTTTTCTATAAAGCCAATCCCATACCTGCAATGCCCGGAACTTCTTATGCCCATACTCCATGAGCCATGCTGTCAACTGTTCTAATGTTAATCCATAAATGGATTCTTTACTCATTATTTACCCTCTTTTCAAAGCTTTAATTCCCGCCTACTCTACATCTATAGCCGAATCTAACCATCTGTCTAGTATTGTCCCAAATATTATTTATTAAAGCAAGCAGAACGTACGTGTTACATATGGAAATAGTCGATTGATAAAATATATACTTGATATATTTTTTATACTCGCTATAATAAATTCATAAGGAAGGTGATCGAAATGAATGTATGCCCCTATTTTGAATACTCGCTCCAAATTCTAGGAAGGAAATGGAATGGGCTCATTCTCCATTATTTATCCCTTTGCGAGGGCGGCTCCTCTCATTTTTCAGAAATGAAACGAGATCTCCCGAATATTACGCCGAAAGCACTCTCGTCGAAGCTATCTGAGCTGATCGAGCATGAATTAATCTTGAAAAAGGTAATGGCAAGCACACCCGTCTCCATCTCCTATGAATTAACACATAAAGGGCAAACCCTTATCTCTTCACTTCAGCCCATTCAAGCATGGGCGCAGCAGCATATGAGATATGATCCCGATACACAACAATTAATGAAAACAATGAATGATAACAATTTATGAAAAGAGGAAGCAATCATGAATAATAAAATGGCCTGTGATTTAGAAACTGGAGTATGCGGAGTTGGCGGTGAGGAAGAAATGACACTCATCGACTTTAATGAGCCGCAAGAAAAGATAACTCTCTATTATGTTACAGATCCCATATGCTCGCACTGCTGGGCACTTGAACCGGTACTGCTGCGGTTTATCGAGCAATATGGACATTATATTCGCTTCCAGACTGTTATGGGAGGGCTGCTAAAGGGCTGGGAAGGCTTCGCGGACGTAAGTAACGGCATTGGTAAGCCATCCGATGTTGCTGGTCACTGGCGGGAGGTTGGTGAGCATTCTCGCATGCCAATTGACGGCTCTGTATGGATCGATAATCCGATCCAATCCTCGTATCCGCCATCTCGCGTCTTTAAAGTCATTCAGAAAATGGACGAGAATTTAGCTAATGTATTTTTACGACGGGCCAGAGAAGCTGTATTTGCTTTTAATCAGAACATTGGGGAAGATTCGGTGTTGATTGCGATTGTTAATCAAATGGGGCTGGATGGGGCAGAAATCGTGAACACTGCTGGGCTGCCAGCGACTCAGGAGCTGCTAGATCAAGACTTTGCGCTTGCCGGTAAACTAGGTGCACGTGGATTCCCAACTATTATTATGGTGAATGATCAAAATAAAGGCGTTAAAATCGTCGGCGCGCGATCATTTGCAAACTATGTTGACGGGCTTAAACAAGTTCTTTCTACGACCGATGAGCTTCAAGCAAAGCCACAGCCCGCTCTGTCAAGGCTTCTTGAGAAAGAGGTTCGGTTGTTCGCGAAGGAAATAGAAGTCATGTATGATCTGGAACCAATCCAGCTTAACTCATTTATTGAGAAGGAGCTTTTACCTGGGACGTATGAACAGAAAGAAATTTTGGGCGAAGGATATGTAGAGAAAGTTACGCAATCGTAACTAACAGGTTGCTACGGGGAGCTAGCTGTGTCATCTCAAACGCAATAGCAGCTGTAAGCACAAAAATCGAGTTTACAGCTCTTCAAACTAACCAAAAAGGAGACTTTAAGCGCCGAAAGCGTGCTTACAGTCTCCTTTTTCGTCAAAAACCTGGCGATATTCAAGCTGTAAGCTCGAAAATCAAGCTTACAGCTCTCAAACTAACCCAAAAAGAGGCTGTAAGCACCAAAATTGTGCTTACAGCCTCCCTTTTCGTCAAAAACCTAGCCATATTCAAGCTATAAGCTCGAAAATCGAGCTTACAGCCCTAAAACTAACCAATATTACAGCTGTAAGCCCAAAAACCAGGCTTACAGAAATCTGGCTAATGACTGTCTCGTCAAAGTCGTCCATTTCCCGTTCAATCTTACTTATACAGCACTTTTTCTACATTGTATTTAGCTCTTTTCGCGTTAACAATGTAGGTTTCATAAATTTCTCTATCAACCGCATCTTCGACGATACAAACCTCGATTTTAGTTACTTCGTCTCTATGCATTTTCATTGGGGATACTGTATCCTCAAAATGTTTTTTGATTCGAGGTCTTAGCTTCCTTGCTTTACCGACAAACAATAGCTCGTCTTTTTTATTATAAAACATAAAGATTCCACCCACTTCTCTTGAAATCAGGTGGAAATCGGTAAATCCATAAATATTGCTTAACACAGGAGAGTCCTGCTTATAAATAGTAACGTCCGGTGTTGGAATGGTTATACTTATCACTATAGCTCACATCCTCATTCTATATAGATGTAAATATTATCACAAATCGCATAGTAAAACCATTTATAACTTGTATCGATAAGTGAAGCAGGCTGAATAAGTTAAAGGAAATCCTACATAATAGTGGAGTGAAGTACACCTTACCGAATGGAGGATTTCAATATGCTTGAAAATCTCGAGAGCAATTACAACTGTGCCCAAGCAGGAGATGATCTTCATCAGCTTAAACAGGAGCTCGCGGCGCTGCAGAATCAACCGATAGAAAGTCAGCAACAGCAGGAAACGATCAATCGGCTTGAGAATCAGATCTCCTTTATTATGAACAAATGCGACATTAACCACTAATCATTAACCATTAAAATTAACCATCAGACACCAGCCAACAATATTGGAACGTAAGCGAAAGCACCCTCTTCATGCCATTAGCTGGTGAAGAGGGTGCTTATTATCTTCACTATAAACCCAATGAGTTAAACGATCTCTACATCAATCAACTTAAACTGTGTGACATCAACAATACCGCGGTTTGAAATCCGGATTTCAGGAATAACAGGCAAGGCAATGAGCGAGAAAGTCATAAACGGAGCATTTAACGAGCAGCCCAGCTGCTTCCAAGCCTGCTCCAGCTCAGTTACCTCTTTTACAACTTCAAGCAACGATTTATCCGACATCAGTCCCGCGATCGTCATCGGTACTTGCGCAAGCACCTTGCCATTCTCAACAACGATCATTCCGCCCCCAAGCTTGACCAGCTCATTAGCCGCGAATGCCATGTCTTCCTCATTGATACCCATTACAAGTAGATTGTGGCTGTCATGTGCTACTGTGGACGCTACCGCACCTGATTTCAATTGAAAGCCATGTGTAAAAGCAAGTGAAATCTGGCCTGTGCCACGATGACGCTCAATACATGCCAGACGGATAATATCCTGCGCTGCGTCAGGTTGAATAATCCCCTGCTCAACAGCGAGTGATGCTGTCATTTTCTCTGTCCTTGCACTATTTTCAATAATTTTAATAACGTTGATTTGCGTCTTATCCTGATCACTCCGGCTTTCCAGTCTAAAATCCTCAGCAGTGAGCTCACGTTTAATGTTCACCGAATTGCGGATATGCTCCGGATAGATGAAGCTAGGAAATTCTACAACAAGGCTGCCTTGATCGTAAATCACTTCACCATCTGTAATGACTGTTGTAGGCTCGATCCTTTGAAGATCGTCCAACAAAAGAATATCAGCCATCTTACCTGGAGTAATGCTGCCCAAATCCTTCTCCAGCTTAAAATAGCGCGCCACATTAATCGTTGCCATTTGAATGGCTGTAACTGGATTAACACCCTCTTCAATCGCACGGCGCACCACATGATTGAGATGCCCTTTCTCTACCAAGGTTTGTGGATTTACATCATCCGTAACTAGGGAAATATTGTCCGTGTTCACCTTGTCCTCGGTTACCACCTTAATAACCTCTTTGACATCATGCCAAGCCGAGCCTTCACGAATCATAAGATGCATACCGAGGCGCACCTTATGAAGACCTTGTTCACGGGTTATCGTCTCATGATCCGATGTTACGCCGGATGCAATATACGCCTGCAGCATGCGATCATCATCGCTTGGAAAATGTCCCGTTACCGTTTTACCGCTCTTGATCGTTTCCTCGATCTCACCGCACATCTTCGGATCGCCGTATACGACACCCGGGAAATTCATGACCTCGCCCAGTCCGACTACATTGTCCCATTGCAAGCCCTCTTTAATATCGTTCACTTCTAGTGTTGCGCCCGCGTCCTCCAGATCATCAGTCGCCGGAATGCAGGATGGGAAGGTCGTAAATACTTTAAGCGGCAGCTGTTGTCCCTCTTCGTGCATCAGCCTTACACCTTCCGTACCAAACACATTCGCAATTTCATGCGGGTCCATAAAGATACCTGTTGTCCCTTTGGCTAAAGCGGCTTTCGCAAATTCGGTAACGGATAGCATTGTACTCTCAACATGCATATGGCCGTCTAATAATCCCGGTGATATATATTTTCCTGACGCATCGATAACGACTGTCTGCTGACCAATCGTGTGGTCGGCGTTCCCTACATACGCAATTCTTCCAGCGGCAATCGCAACATCCATATGCTCAAGCAATTCGCCAGAATATACATTAACTAAAGTACCATTCTTAATAACTAAATCAGCAAAAGCTTCCCCTATAGCAACCTTGGCTAACGTTCTGTTAACCTCAATTAGTTTTTTTCGTGTCATAAGTCTCATACCCCTTTATGAACTTAATACGCAAAAAGGTTCCAAATAAGCGGATTTCTTCTTGGCTTGCTTATCAATATACATCAAATTTAAGCGTAGAGCCACTACATATGCTAACCTCATCACTCCGCATTCAGCTTGTACCAGTTGAGAATAATTAAGGGAGAAATACAGGCTTTTCTCCCCATCGATTCTAATTTATAAAATAAACTTATGTTAAAATAGATGGAGAGAGTCCCTATTAGATTACATATATATTAAGGAAGGTGAACCTATGCGCATTGGAGCCATTGAAGCAGGCGGAACGAAGTTCATTTGCGGAATCGGGAATGAACACGGCGAAATTATGGATAAGATCAGTTTTCCAACAGATGCTCCTGAAATTACTTTAAAGCAAGTGATAGACTATTTTAAAGACAAACAGGTTGAAGCAATAGGGATCGGCTCCTTCGGCCCGATCAATATTGACCAAGAGAGCCCGCAATATGGTTATGTGACAACGACACCTAAGCCTGGCTGGTCTAACTTCAACTTTTTGGGAGCGATGAGAGAAGCCTATGACGTTCCTTATGGATGGGACACGGATGTAAATGCAGCTGCCTTAGGCGAAGCTGCATGGGGAGCGGCGAAGGGCTTAACGAGCTGTGCCTATTTTACGATCGGAACCGGAATTGGATTAGGAGCTTATGTGGAAGGGAAATTAATTCACGGTCTTGTGCATCCAGAAGGCGGTCATGTATTCGTAAGACGTCATCCGGAAGACAGCTTTGAAGGGACTTGTCCTTACCATGGCGATTGTCTGGAGGGGCTCGCTTCAGGACCTGCTATTGAGAAAAGGTGGAGTACAAAGGGCCATAATCTACCTGTTGACCATTCTGCATGGACTCTCGAGGCTTACTATATCAGTCAAGCAATTGTTAATACCATTCTTATGCTATCACCGAAAAAGATCATTTTGGGCGGCGGCGTTCTAAAACAGTCTCAATTGTTTCCGATGATCCATCAGGAAGTAAAAAAGGGCCTGAACCATTATATTAACTCGGAAGCGATACTTTCGAACATAGAAAGCTACATTGTACCTCCAGGACTAGGGGATAATGCTGGTTTATGCGGTGCATTGGCACTCGGTTTGGCTGCTAAATAGCTTCAGCTTCATTCAAAACGAACGATAAATACCCTCCGGCTTACCTTAACTGGCAAGCTGGAGGGTCTATTTGCTGTAGCGGAAGAGCTTCCTTTCCCACCACAGCTGCGGTTAATTCGTCGCGCTTGTTCGAGCTACAATTTCATCGATAAAGGATTGTAATGTGCTTGTTAAGAAAGAATCTTTGCGGCGTATAAAAACAGTCGTAATTTCACGATAGGGTTCAGGTATGCTGTGACAGCATACCGCTCCATTTGCCACCAAATCTGCAACCGAGGACTCCGGTATAACGGTTATTCCTATTCCAGCAGCTACACTGCCAATAATCGTACCAAATGTTCCAAATTCCATAATCTGCTTAGGAATGATCCCCTCAACCTTCATCCAGCTCTCAAGCCTTCCGCGATAACCACAGCCTTTGTTGTAAAGCAGCAGAGGTGTTTTCGTTATATCCTCCAGGTCAAAGGCATCGCTCTTCGATACAAGCACAAGCTTCTCTTGAATCACCTCTACCTGTTCAATTAATGGATGCCTGATCGGTCCTGTAACAAACGCGCCATCCAGCCTCATAGCTATGACCTCTTGAAGCAGAAGCTCCGTCACGCCTGCTTTCAAAGATAATTCAACATTAGGATACTTGCTATAGTAAGAGGATAAGATTTCAGGAAGAGCAACTACCGTCTCCACAATACCAATTTCAAGAACACCGGAAGGCTTGGATTTGTCCTGAAAATTACTTTTCATTTCATCGAATTTAGTCAAAATCTCCCTCGAATATTCCAACAACCGCTTTCCTTCTGTATTTAAAATCATCCCGCGCTTATGCCGATAAAATAAGGGTGTCTGCAGCTCCTTCTCCAGCAGCTTAATTCTTGCCGTCACATTAGACTGTACATAGTTTAGCTCTAAAGCCGCTTTACTGACACTTCCATGAACAGCTACCATCTGAAAAATTTTTAAATCATTAAACTCCAATCCGTCCGCCCCTCTATCCTTCGAAATATATCAGCACTTTTACTATCATTATAAATGATGGATAGCATCACTTTGAATCATTTTACTAAACTATTTTAAACTCCTATCATTGGATAAGTATTGTAATCAGACAGATGCTTGTTAGGGAGAGAATAGTTTTGACAAAGAAACCGATCATTATAGGCTCCATCCTGTGTCTCATCGCAAGTATGTCCTGGGGAGCTATGTTCCCTGTTGCACATACTGCCCTACAGAAAATCGACCCGTTTTATTTCTCCTTTATCCGTTATTTAATTGTCGGTGTAATCCTAAGCATTATGCTTTGGATGAAAGAGGGAAAATCAGCTTTTCGCTTAGAGGGTAGAGGTAAAGCTTTATTGTTTTATGGAGTGATGGCATTTACGGTCTACAACATGTGTGTCTTCCTAGGCCAGCACCTCATGGGTGAAACCGGTACAGTCGCCGCCTCCATTATGGAAGTACTCATGCCGATGATATCCATTATGGTCATTTGGATCACGAAGAAAACAACGCCAAAAAAAGATACGCTTGTCAGTATAGCAATCGCTCTTGTCGGCGCCTTGCTTGTAATAACTAACGGAAAATTCGCCTTTTTCATGATGGCCGGTCAGCATCTCTTACCTTTGCTGCTCATTTTCGCAGGTGTAGTAGGTTGGGTGTTGTATTCAATGGGTGGAAGCACGTTTAAAGATTGGTCAGTTCTTCGCTATTCGACTTTGACCTGCTTGCTTGGCTCCGCTGTATCGTTTGTCATCGTTGCTTTGGCTTCAGCCTTTCAACTCGTTCCCGTTCCTTCTTGGGATACGATACTATCGATCAAATATGAAATGTCCTTCATGGTCCTGCTGCCAGGGCTGGCCGCGTTACTTAGTTGGAATTCGGGCATTAAATTATTGTCACCGCTGAACGGAATATTATTTATCAACTTCGTGCCAGTTACTACTTTCATTATTATGGCTGTACAGGGCTACCAAATTAGCTCGTATGAAATTTACGGGACATTGCTTATTATCTTTGCACTCGTCAGAAATAATATAAACCAGAGGAAGTCATTAAGCGAAAGCAAGAAAAGAGCACTTACTACTGCACCTAATCATTGATTCGCAAATGAATCTCAACGTACAAAAAGAAGGGCAGCCCCTTAGTCATATAATGACTATCGGAGCTGCCCTTTGCTATCCTGTTATTATTATTTCGCTGTAACGCCGCCGTCAACTGGAAGCTCAACACCTGTAAGGTAAGCAGACTCATCAGAGGCAAGGAACAGAACCGCGTCAGCCACTTCGGACGCGCGTCCTACTCTCGGCAACGCTGTTTGTGACAAGAACCATTGCAGCATTTGTTTGTTTTCTACGAATTCCGCACTCATCGGTGTTTCAATGAAGCCTGGGTGAACGGAATTAACACGTATGTTATCTTTGCCAAAATCGACAGCAGCCGCTTTGCTAAGCATACGAACCGCGCCTTTGGAAGCCGTATAAGCACCTGCTCCACTGCTTCCAGTTAAACCAGCGATGGATGAAATATTAACGATCGAGCCACCGTTGTTCGCTTGCATATGCGGAATAACATGCTTCATTCCTAGGAAAGTACTAGTCAAGTTAATGCTCATTACTTTATTCCATTGCTCAACTGTTGTATCAAGCAAATTAGCTGCATGAGATATACCCGCATTGTTGACCAGGATGTCCACTTTTCCATAAGCCTTGATTGTGTCCTCTACAACTCTGATCCACTCTTCTTCTGAAGCAACATTGTGCGGATAAGCCGATGCTTCGCCGCCGAGAGCTTCAATTTCATTCACTACAGCTTCTACTGCTGCTAAGTTGATATCCGTCGCAACAACCTTTGCTCCCTCTTTCGCGAACAATAGCGCTTCTTCACGCCCCATACCGCTTCCTGCTCCAGTAATAATGGCAACTTTATTTGTAAGACGACTCATATCCCATTCTCCTTTGTATTCGTATTATATTTCTTAATGAAAGTATGAAACCAACACATAACTGTTAAGCAAAATCAATACCAATCACATAAATGATAGTGTTACTATCATCATGATAAACATTATATCATCGATATAAACCAAACTCAATTCATTCTTGCTTAAGGGATAACTGGTCGATATACTTATAATTCAAATACCTAATTGAAGAAATGAAAGGATCGACCTCTCATGGATCCAAAAACTAGATACGAGAAAGAACGATCGGACGGTAAACAGCATCGTCTGCTTATGATTCTTGAAGCGGCAGAACACATATTTACTCTCAAGGGAATCGAGAAAACAACGATGCAGGATATAGCTAGTGAAGCCAATATTGGTATCGCTACTCTATTTCGGTATTTTCCAAAAAAAGAAAAGCTGGTCGTCGCTGTTGCTACTAAGCTGCTCGAGCCGATGCTCCATCAATTTCAATATATCGCTGATATGCCCTTAACTTGCCTTGAAAAGATCGAAAAACTATTTGATTTCTTTATTGAGGATCAGAACAATTTAAGTATAAAATTTATGGTCGATTTCGAAAGCTACGCCTCCCACTCTACTGAGCCATTGGAGGATATCCAAAACTTCAATGCATTGACGCGTATTATTTTGCATGAGTACACAAAAATTATTCAAGATGGCATGGTAGACGGTTCAATTCGTTCAGATCTTCCTGTTGAAGAAACTTTAATCACTGTCATAAATGTTTTCGGCATTTTCTCTAAGAAGCTGTCGCTGCAAAAAAATATTCTTCTGCTCGAATCAGATATTGAATCTGACCGTCAGCTCATGATTCTCAAAAAAATTCTGTTGGATTACTTGAAAGCCTAAGGAAAAAGGCGGACAACCATTGAAAACCATTGGCTCCTATATAAATCGAGATCAAAAATTATCTTCTTCATCAAAATCAAAAACTCTCTATCCCACCGAAAAAGGAGGATAGAGAGTTTTTGATTATTAGATAAGTGCGGTGCTTACTTTAACGACTCGATCATTTTCCTGGAAACTGTGATCAAGCCCCTGGATGGCCACTTTCACAGCTAGTTCATATCCCTTATTGCATTCCTCATGCTTTCATAACTTATTGCCCCTACATGCTGCTTTCGAATTACGCCCGTCGCATCAATAAAAAACGTTGTTGGATAGGCCGTTACCCTATACCGCTGGCTGACAGCGCCTGCCTCATCCAATACAATCGGAAAGCTCAGCTGTCGATGATCCACATAATGGTCCACGTCCTGCCTATTCCCCTCTTGGCTTGTTACATTAACCGATAAGATGACTACATCTTGATCTCCATAGTTCTTATACAGCTTCTCCACATGAGGCATCTCTGTTTTGCAAACGCTGCACCAGGTCGTCCAAAAATTAATCATGACCTTCTGTCCTCGGTAATCCGATAAGCTCACCGTATTCCCCTTCAGATCGGCAAGCTGGAAGCTCGGGGCGCTCTGTCCCGTACGAATACCAATTTTCGTTTGATTCCCTTCATCAACGACCTCATCGGAGGTCTTATCGGAGAATAGACCGGTCCTGATCTGATCATGAACCGTATAGCCTATCAATCCTATAACAAGTGCTAGCCCAAGCATCTGTACAGTAGACCGCATCGTCACTTTTCGAGCTGGATTTTGCAGTAAAAGCAGCAAGCCCATAGCAAAGAAAAGGACCACATATTGAATGGCATCAACAGAGTCCGACCATACAATCCTCGCCAAAAAATAGACCGCCAGCCAGCCCGACACCATCGCCGCTGTTAATGCTCCCGCTTGTTTAATACCTAAGCTAGCCTTAAATCGGAAGGCGATAAATCCAACCGCAACCACAGATGCAAGCCAGAAGCCCTTCGTGCCTCCGTCAAAAAAAAGCAGCGACTGCGGTTGATTAATGACACTCTTAGGATCAAATAAAAAGAAACTTCCCTTCCAGACGATAACCCATAAGAAGACGGCACTCCAAGCAATTGATGTTACTTTTTCTTTATCTGAACGCCCTCTGCAACGAAGATGTATCACTAGCACCCCAGCTATGCCCGCAATCAAATAAACGAGCAGCTCCGTATTCAGTACGAAAGATCCGATCTGAAGATTTGACACCTGACTCCCCCCTTTAACTTCGGCGTATCATCGAACAACGCATACATGATTCCAACGTGCTTTATTAATATTGTCGCAATATTCCTTCATGAAGACAAGAGCATACTCTGGATTGAAAACGGCATGATGTGGAAGCCTATAGTTGATGTTATTTTCTGAAGGGAGGTATTCGTATGCCAAACAATCAAGAACAGCCATCCAAAGCAGAAGTTCAGACGACTAAACTTAACAAATTGCCTGTTCCAGGCAAGTTTGAACCGGAATTTTCCGCAGAGGAAGCAGCAGAAGTGTTAGAAAAAGTGCAATCCGCTAATCGTACTTCTGATAATCAAGAGTAAGACTCGTCTTGTTCACTATTTAATAGGCAGCGTTTGTATCGCCTTTTCCTGACGATAGCGTGCGGGAGTATGGCTCGTCGATTGCTTAAACAGACGGTGAAAGATTTTGAGGTCATGAATCCCTACTCGCGACGCAACATCCGCCACAGTAAGGGAAGCAAGTAGAGGATCGGATAGCAGCTTACAGCTGCTTTCGATCCTTTCTTGTTGTATGAGGGTCGTTAGAGAGCTTCCTGTATGCTTGCTCACAATACGCTGCAGCTGCCTCTCACTCAATCCAATATATTTAGCAATTTCTGAAATCGTCAGCTTTTCGTGCAGATGCTCTCGTATATACTGATATACCCGCTCCACCATCTTGGCGGAAGGATGCTCTTTCGGCGGCTCCCCATTCAAAGCACGCTCCATTCCGATTAGAAGCTGTAAAAGCAGACCGCACAGCATCGTTCCGTATCCCGTACGTTTCTGCTCGAACTCCCTATACAAGGAATCGAACAATTGACCAAACTCGCCTGATTGTTCACGTATCTGGATCCAGCGGTTCGTCTTTTCATTGATGTGCTGGAAGAGGTATAGACTATACTCCATAGGCAAGATGGATGTCAGAAAACGAAATATTTTCTCATCGAAAATACAATTCCCTATAATTAGCGGATTTTTGGCGTTATGGGCAGAGGGCCTGAAAATATGGGATACACCAACGGGCAGAAAAAATAGATCACCCTTCGTTACTCGAATCGTCTGATCCTCGATATAATGGAAGCCGCTTCCTTCCCATACATAACAAATTTCAATAAAGTCATGCTTATGCTCAGGCAGCTCAAAACTTTCTGGTACCCGATTAATGAACAATGAAAGACCGTTGGAGAAAAACTCATCTCCTCTTTCTATCATAGGACTTGGTTTCATCACTTAGCTTCATCCCTCTTTAGTAACGAAATGACTACGATGTCATCTTATACCTATATAGAGTCGTAATCAACCCATAAAATCTACTGATGAGTATTTTATAATACAGAAAAATTCTATTAGACAGGCAGGCGAGCAGATCATGATGAACAGAGATTGGCTAGCGCAGTGGATATGGGGAGACGGAGAAGCTAGTCCTCGCAATGAGTGGAGATGCTTCCGTAAAACATTCGATGTACCAAATGAGGGAACCCGTTCTGGAACTCTCCGAATTACCGCGGATTCTCGTTACGTATTATTTGTGAACGGTACCCAATTAGGTCGTGGACCTGTTCGCTCGTGGCCTTCCGAGCTATCTTACGACACCTACGAAGTCGGACATTTACTGAAAGCAGGCCAAAAAAATACGATATCCGTGCTGGTGCTGCATTTTGGCGTATCTACTTTTTACTATTTAAGAGGTAGAGGCGGGCTGCTGCTTGAGCTGGAATATGAGGATGGCACCACCCCTGTTTATTCAGACGCAACATGGAAGACCTCTCTTCACCTTGGACATCAACCGCGAGCGTCCCGCATGACATGTCAGCAAGCTTTTACTGAATATGTTAAGGCATCAGCATGGGATGAAGCTTGGAGGCTTAGGAGCTATGATGACTCCAATTGGGACGCTGCCATTGTTCTTGGACCGGTCGGCATGGAGCCTTGGACGACAGTAAAGCCGCGCGACATCCCTATGCTTACGGACGAGAAGGTTAGCCCTGTTCGTGTAGAGTCGCTTGCAAGGGTGCGATCCTTCAGCATTTCTACGGCTATCGATGTCCGAAATGCACTTGTAATAGGAAGTGAGGAGCACGCGAATCATTTACAATTTACCGGATTTGTTGTGACAGCAATCAGAGCCAGTCAAGCAGTCAAGGCTACTCTCGGATTTCTTGCACCAGGAGAATGCTTGCGTGCATGCTCCATAAATGGAGTAGAAATCGCTGACAGTCAATTTTATGGCACAACACCTGAACGATATATTGATATTGATCTGCAACAAGGAGACAATTTGATGCTAATTGACGTTTCGGGAGGCGTGCACACCGGCAAGCTTCAAATAGGTGTTTATGCGGATGAGCCTATTCAATTGGAATTTAATTGTCCGATCCTGGATTTGGAAGAGAAATCTGTGTTTTATTCTATCGGTCCGTTCGATCATGTCATGCCTTTAGACCATCAAGCAAACCGTCAACTCGATTGGAATCACCCTGTATACAAGGAGCTGTTAAAGCAAGTTAATAATGCTAAGGATTTGACGTCTTATGAAGAGTGGTTGCGTCCTATTGCTCAGAAATATGTATCTGAAGTGGATGTATTCAGTTTGTGCGTATGGCGGAAGGAAAACGTTAAGCTCGCCGTGCCGCTTCAGCTGCAAAACGCGGTCATTCCGAATATTCATGCGGGTGTCGTTCCCATGTATGAAGGCTTTGATACCGAGCTTATCATAGACTTCGGGAAAGAGTATTCGGGATATATATCGTTTGAAGTAGAAGCTGCTGAGGGGACCATTCTCGATTGGTATGGCTTCGAGTATATGGCGGATGATTATCGTCAGGACACATTTGGTCTTGATAATTCGCTGCGGTATGTATGTAATTCCGGCAGACAATCTTATGAGAGTCCTATTCGAAGAGGATTCCGCTATTTAGCGCTTAATGTTCGTAATGCGGCAGTCCCTGTAAAAATATACAATGTCAGCATGTCCCAAAGCAATTACCCTGTAGCGGAAGTAGGGCGGTTTGAATGCTCCGACTCGCTCTTGAATGATATTTGGGAAATTAGCCGCCATACAACGAAGCTGTGTATGGAAGATACCTTCGTAGACTGTCCAGCTTATGAGCAAGTGTTTTGGGTTGGCGATAGTCGGAATGAAGCATTGGTCAGCAACTATATCTATGGTGTGCAGGATATGCTGAAGCGCTGCCTTCGGCTTGTGCCAGGCTCGAAGCATCAGACGCCGCTGTTCGCGGACCAAGTTCCTAGCGGCTGGAGCAGCGTTATTCCGAACTGGACCTTCTTCTGGGCGATCGCATGCTATGAATACTATGAGCAGACCGGAGACAAGGATTTTGCTGCAGAGATGTATGAGCATATCAGCTTTACTCTAGACCATTATTTACAGAAGATAGACAGCAGCGGACTGTTCAACATCAAAGGCTGGAATCTGCTTGACTGGTCGCCGATTGATCAGCCAAACGATGGTATTGTTACTCATCAGAACATGTTCCTTGTGCGGACTCTTCGTGTTGCGGCAGAAATGGGACGATTGACAGGCGACCAAGAAGGCAGCGCCCGGTTATCGCTTGCGGCCGAACAACTCAATACGGCGATCAACGAGCAGCTGTGGGATGAAGAAAAACAAGTCTATATCGACTGTATCCATGCAGATTACAGACGATCCGATACAATCAGCATGCAGACACAAGTTGTAGCATCTCTGACTGGTGTAGCGCAAGGCAACCGCAAGAAGGTTATTGATCAGTATTTGACTGCTCCGCCAGCACATTTCGTACAAATTGGCAGCCCTTTTATGTCATTCTTTTATTACGAAGCATTGGGTAATTTGGGTGAAGTCGGCTTAATATTGGATGATATTCGAAAAAATTATGGCAATATGATCGTTCACGGAGCGACCACTTGCTGGGAGCAGTACCCTAATTTCACTGAAAATCGCGCGAATCCGGATATGCTCTCTCGCAGCCACTGTCATGCATGGTCCTCCGCACCGGCTTATTTCTTAGGAAAAGAAGTACTTGGAATAAGAAGCACTTCGCCAGGATGGAGCGAGGTAGAAGTGGCACCTTCCCTTAACGGGCTTGCATGGGCTCGCGGCAGTGTACCGCATCCGGCCGGTGGACGTATCGACGTCTCATGGAGGGTGGACGAGATTAACAAGACGTTAAAGCTTAGCGTTTCTTACCCGGGTGGCGTGCAGTTGAATATCAAAATCCCAGAAGGCTATACCGCAGAAGTTAAACAGACTGTGTTGCAGTAAGTACAAGCGTAAACGGCCCTCGCCGCCCTTAGCGGCGTAAGTTCTTTAATAGTGAAATATAAGCCCGCCCCTCAAATGAAGGGCGGGCTTTTTTCTGCATGTATATACACTCTTATTCTTACAAATTTTACATTAGCAGAAACAATAAAGGCAGTCCCGTTAACAAATGACTTTTACAATAAAGGAAGATTATATAAATAGGAGAGTGAACTTATCTTGAATACAAGAGGGAAAAAGATGGTGGCGTTACTATTGGCTGCCCAAATGCTTACTAGTTCTTTGTATGCAGGAAGCGCAGCGATGGCGGCTCCCGCACCAATTACAGGAACACCCTACAAAGTAGATGGAAGCTACGATGTTAAAGTGCCGCACGTCATTATTAATCAGGTGTATGGCGGCGGAACCGATCCGAACGATCAAGGCACTTATGCTTCTAATGGATTCATCGAGCTGCACAATCCGACTGACAGCGATGTAAGTCTTGAAGGCTGGTCACTTCACTATGCTTATGCACAAGATAGCACGGGTGTATCAAACGACTGGACGAAATTGAATCTGAAAAATACAATAAAAGCGCACTCTTCCTATCTGATTATCGGCGCAGCAACTAAGGCACCTACTCCATTACTGGATGTATCTACTAAGTATGATCAAAAGCTGGTTGATGAGAATGCGAATGATATTTACATTCATAACAAAGGATTAAAGGTAGTATTACTCAGTAACACCAATACTCTGACTGAAGCTAACCCATTTAGCCCTACGATTGTTGAAGGTTATGTGGACATGCTAGGAACGGCAGGTAATACAGCTGGAAATAAGATTGATGGCTACGAACAAGACTATTCTACAGGAAAAGATGCAAGCAACTCTAAGAAAATCGGTCTACGCCGTCTCAATTTCTCCGATGCGGATAACAATAAGACCGATTTCGAACTAATTGATTATTCCGCTCCTTCGCTAAACGGCAAAGGGCCTCGCTACAGCGGCGATCTTGCTTGGGGCCAGTCCGCTCCAGAACTCGGCATTGCGACAAAAGAACTTGCAAATGCTAATGTGGGCTCACCTTATTCGGTAACAACATCCGTATATGGCGGTACTCTTCCCTATACATACGCTGCGACTGGGCTGCCAACCGGCCTTGCCATCAATCAGGATGGCAGTATTACAGGAACACCAACTTCAGAGGGCATAGCTTCGGTAAGTTTGACTGTAACCGATAGCGCCAACCCTCCAGTTGTTGTTAATAAGGTGTTTACGCTAACTGTCCAGAAGCCACAAATCGCTGACAAGTTGAACGTTGAGAAAATTAGTCAATATACGGTCGGCACTTCAAGCAAAGATGGTGGCGTCGCGGAAATTGTTAAATATAATAAAGACAATGGAAAAATGTATATTGTGAATGGCGCAAGTAATCCGCCAAGCATGGATATCGTAGCCCTGACTACCAACGCCACTCTAACGAAAGAAAAATCGATTCTCGTTAAACAGTTATCGGAAACTGATGGTTTCGTCTATGGCGACTTGACCAGTATCGATATTAATACGGCAACTAAACGTGTAGTCGTAGCTATACAAGAGGCTGATTCTATGAAGAACGGCAAAATTCTCGTGCTCGATTATGATGGAAATCTATTGAAGACGCATGAAGCTGGCGTTCAGCCCGATATGGTTAAATTCACCTCCGACGGCAAGTACATACTAACAGCAGACGAAGCTGAGCCGCGTACGTCAGCAGGGGACCCTGAAGGCAGCGTGACGATTATTGACACACTAACAAATGTATCTACTCTCGTGGAATTCAATAATCCCGCAGTTATAGATGATCTGGTTCATATTCGCGGCGCATCTGACCCAATCTCCGGGAAGATTACCGGAAGCGGCTCCAAGACGGATGCGATTTTCGACCTAGAACCGGAATATATTGCTCTAAATGAAAACGAGACAAAAGCATACATCGCGCTGCAAGAGAATAACTCAATTGCGATTATTGATATTGCTTCCAAGTCGGTTGATGCCGTAAAGGGACTTGGGTATAAAGACTTTAATCAATCTAAAAACGCCTTAGACTTAGTGAAGGACGGACTTATTCATTTGGAGAACGTGCCATTCTTCGGTATGTATATGCCAGACGGCATCGCAAGCTATAACCTCAATGGAAAACAATATTTGTTCACAGCCAATGAGGGGGATGCAACAGAGTGGCCTGCTGACTCAGATACACCTACCCGTATAAACGCAACAACAATAGGTAAAATCAATGGTGGATTAAACCCAGCATCTGCTGCGGCTATTTTCTTAAATGGGAAAACGGCATACGATAAAGTAGAAGTAGTCAGTGATATGGGTAATGACGGTGTTTATATGTACGGCGGGCGCTCCTTCTCCATCTGGGACGCAGACACAATGGCTCAAGTGTACGACAGCGGCAGTGATTTCGAGACCATTACTTCGCAGCGGCTGCCCGATTATTTCAATGCAAGCAACAGCAAGACCGATAAGGATGACAGAAGCACCAAAAAAGGACCAGAGCCGGAATATGTTGCTGTTGGTCAAGTTGGCAGCAAAGCTTTCGCTTTCGTAGGACTGGAGCGTATTGGCGGCGTTATGACCTACGATGTAACGAATCCAGAAAATCCGATATTCGCCAACTACATCAACACACGCGATTTCACCAAAGGATTAAATACGGATACGGGACCAGAAGGTCTGGAATTCATTCCGGCAACGAGCAGCCCAACAGGATTGCCACTCTTACTGGTTGCCAATGAAGTGGGCGGCACAATCGCCGTTCTACAAATGAACATCACCAAGGTTACACTAGACAAATCCGCGCTTTCCTTAGTTCCAAATGGAACTGGCGCACAGCTTACGGCTGATGTAACACCGGTAGGCAGCACAGATCGTTCCGTAACATGGACAACATCCAACTCAAGTGTAGCCCGGGTAAATGCAAACGGATTTGTTACACCAGGATCGGTAGAAGGCACAGCTGTAATCACAGCACTTAGTGCTGATGGCTATGGTATTGCCGAAGCTATCGTAACGGTGAAGGCATCAGGCTGGACTGGCGATGGATACGTCCCTCCTACACCTCCTGTTAAACCTGATCAGCCGGGCACAGGAAAGGTTGTGCTTTCTGAAAAAGCACTAACTGTAACCAAAGGAACAAATGCTGATGGTCAAGTCGTTAATCAAGTGACGGTTAAAGCCGAAGAGCTGCAAGCCGCACTTAAAGAAGCTGTAGCTTCAGCAGGCGCAGGAAAGCAAGCGGAAGTAAACATTACTATGCCAAGCTTGCACGGAGCAACAACGGTTACACTACCTGCCGCGGCTTTGATGCGTGAGAATGGTAAAGATACTCCCGTTAGCATTAGCATGGAAACGGGAGATGCGGTCTATAAATTGCCGCTGAACAGCCTCAACCTGCCTAATGATGGATCAGTTAGCATTCGTGTATCAATCACTCCAGTGACGGATATAACGCTAGCAGCACTGAAAAGCAAAGTGAAATCCATCGGCGCAGAGCTGACAGGAAATATGGCATTGGAGTTTAAAGTATTCCTTGTAACAGGCAACCAAGAGAAGGAATCGACTGATTTTGGTTCTACCTATGTCTCGCGCGTCATTTATGTGCCAGCAGCTTCAAATGGAACGAACGTATCAGCAGTAATGGTTGATCCGACTACCGGCGAGCTTATTTTCGTACCGCATATTCATACAACATTGAATGGCAAAGCGGCGGTTGAAATAAAGCGACCTGGCAATAGTATCTATGCCATGATCCAATACAATAAGAGCTTCACTGATCTGAATGGACACTGGGCGAAAAAAGAAGTTGAAGCCATGGCGTCTAAGCTTATCGTCAAAGGCGTTAACGACAATGATTTCGCACCAGACAAAGCGATCACAAGAGCTGAATTCACATCCATGCTCGTTCGCAGTTTAGGGCTTACAGCAGGTAAAGGCTCCACTGCATTCCATGATGTTGCACCGAGTGCATGGTATGCAGGCTCAATCGAAACAGCCGTTCAATTCGGACTGGTTAACGGAATTGCATCAGCAGAGTTTGCGCCTAATGACAATATTACTCGAGCGCAGATGGCGGTTATGATTGCCCGTGCTATGGAAATTGTGGATGCAGCAAATCTATCCAGCAACACAGACTCACTGAACAAGTTCTCAGACTCTGACACCATTCCGCAATGGGCATCGTCGCAAGCGGCACTGCTGGCGGACAAGGGTATCATGCAGGGTAACACGAAGGGCGCTTTCGCCCCTTCAAATCACGCAACTCGTGCTCAAGCCGCTGTTATTTTGCAACGGACGTTGAAGCAGCTGAAGTTCTCTAATTAATATGCTGTGAGTGTAAAGGGTTATCGCCGACTTCTGTGGATAAAGCGTCCACTTGGCGGTGAAATAAAAAGCCGAGTATACGGTGATTGTTACATTTTATAGAAAAGGACAGTCGAGCAAGGGTTGATCCCTAATCGACTGTCCTTTTTAATTCAGAAAATATTTCTCTTGATATTAATTTTATAAAATTAAATAATATTAAACAGGTCTTATATGTCGGGTCTGTATAATATTAAGATGACGCTTCACTCCAGACAGAAGAAAGGTTGACATCTACAGCATGAATTTGACACAAAGCATTAACAGGAAACTAGTAAAAAAAGAACCGTTCCCCATCGCCATACTATCCCTAACAGTAGGCTCATTCGCAATTGGCATGACTGAGTTTGTCATCATGGGTATTCTGCCTAATGTAGCTGATGATTTGCATGTTAGCATTTCAACCGCAGGACAACTCATAACGATGTATGCGCTTGGGGTAGCCATCGGAGCACCTATACTAACGATCCTCACCCAACGAATTCCGCAGAAGAAGCTGCTATGCTTGCTCATGGTTCTCTTTATTCTTGGTAATGGAATTTCCGTCTTCGCTCCTAACTATGCTGTCCTAATGGGAGCGCGTATGGTTACCGCATTAACTCACGGCACTTTCTTTGGGGTAGGAGCGGTCATCGCCGCCAATCTAGTACCTCCGAACAAACGTGCAGGGGCAGTGTCCATTATGATGGCTGGCTTAACCATTTCAAATATTATCGGTGTTCCGCTGGGCACCTTTATCGGACAGCATATGGGCTGGCGCGCGTCGTTTGGTGCAATTGCAATAATGGGAGTCATAGCACTGATTGGCATTATGATGTTCATTCCACGCATTAAGCAAGAAAAACCGATTAGTTTAGTTCAGCAGATTGGCGCGTTGATTCAGCCCAGGCTGCTTCTTTACTTGCTGATCGGAGCGCTAGGAAATGCCGGCTTGTTTACCGTATTTACTTATATAGCTCCACTGCTGCAGCAAGTGAGCGGTTTTGCCGATCATCATGTAACCTGGATTCTCGTTCTATTCGGCTGCGGCGTGACGATCGGTAATATCGTCGGTGGGAAGCTTGCCGATTGGAAGCTAATGCCCTCCATACTCGGGCTTTATTTTGCGATAAGTGTCATCCTTACTATCTTTACTTTTACAGTCCATAGTCCAATCGCTGCCGTTCTAACTATATTTCTATGGGGTGTTGCTTCCTTTGCGGTAATGCCTGGGCTGCAGGTGCGGGTTATGAGCCTCGCGCAGTCCGCGCCGGCGCTTGCCTCTACTGCCACTCATTCTGCCGGCAATTTGGGAAACGCGACTGGAGCCTTCATTGGCGGATGGGTCATTACTCATCTAGCTATAACCTCGCTGCCTTGGGTAGGCGCCCTGCTTGTAGGTCTCGGTCTTATTTTGGGAATAACCAGCTATATAATGGAGCGCAAGAAAAGTATCGTATAAGCTTGTTAGAGGATGAATCTAGAGACAGCCCCGGCTTCGCTATAGAAGCTGGGGTTTATATTCTTCTGGCTTCCTCCATGTATGAATATTCCATATTTCGAAAGAATAAAGGTGATGTCGCAGCTATCTCATAACGTGGTTTACTATTGCGGTTAGACCGATTATGATCACTATACTATCCTTTTAAATAACGACTGTTGATTAACCAGCATACGGTAGCGGTTGCTGAGACTGAAAGGTTTGGTGGCGAGGTTAAATTAGTTGAAGATTATGAAACTAATGAGAGCCATTAGGGAGTTAGAGACGATTTAGTTTCAGAATTTAAAGCTAATTGACCGAAAAGAGGACACAAATCAGCTAACCCTGCCTACTAAGTTCATTCCCTGACACTAAATCGCAGCTCTCCCTATTACTGTCTCATTTAATTACAAATATTGAAACTACGTGGGCATCGTGGGCAAAGTAAATATCGTGGATATCGCAAATTAGGCAATTGTGAGAAGAGGAATAGCGGAACTATGTCCGTTAAACTATTTTACGTTTGTTTTGCCCTAGCCGCTAGCTAGGTGGACAGTCTGTACGATCTATTTTTTCGAGTATCAGAATAATTAACCGACAAGCTCTACACGCTTTATACCATCCTTACAAATTTAATTTCAGCTTAGAAAGCAGGCATTTCAATGAAAAAAAGATTACTAGACATGGTCTCCATCATCTTCGGCGCTCTTCTATTTGCATTGGCCGTCAATTTATTCGTGATCCCGAATCATTTCGGTGAAGGCGGTGTAATTGGCTTAACGATCATTGCTTATTACCTATTCGAATGGTCACCCGGACTTATCGCGCTCATTATTAATTTCTTTTTGCTCATCGTAGGTTATAAGCTGTTGGATAAGACAACGGTGATTTATACGATTATCGCTGTTTCATTCAACTCCTTGTTTCTACATCTGACTGAAGATTGGCATATTCAATCGACTGAATTAACGGTCAACGCGATTTTCGGAGGCATATTTGCCGGAGTCGGCCTTGGTTTGATTATAAGGGCCGGCGGTACAACGGCGGGCTCGACGATTCTAGCTAGACTCGCAAATAAGTATTTGGATTGGAACATCAGCTATTCACTCTTACTGTTCGACGCGATCGTTGCCATCTCTTCTGTATACATTATCGGCGCACAGGGTCTAATGTTGACCATTCTAATGCTTTATATCGGCACTAAAGTGATGGATTTCATCATTGAAGGGTTAAATCCGAAGAAAGCCGTTACGATTATATCCGATGAGCAGGACAAAATTGCTGCGCAAGTCAATCAACTGATGGATAGAGGGGTGACTGTTCTATATGGTCGTGGATATTATTCCAAGCAGCCTCGAGAGATTCTGTACATTGTTATAAGTAAACAGGAAGTAAGCTTCCTTAAAAAAATTGTTAAAGCGCACGATAAAGACGCATTTATTACCATTCATGACGTACGCGATGTGTTCGGCGAAGGCTTTATCGATATTGCAAAGTAATGCTTATGAACAAATACTATGACTTTGCTCACAGCAATTATATTGTGTTCGTACTACGATTGATCGTATACAGGTGTTGAGCTTCCTGTTGATGGTGGTGTCACAGCTGAGTAAGGCTAATCCTTACGATTAGTATGCTATCAATGACCGTTAGAGGACTAAGACCACCGGCTAAGATCCTCGCACCGGTTTTTTTTGCCTGATTATGATTAGGAAAAAACTCCATCTCATCTCATCTCTTCTCATCTCATCTCATCCTCACCTCTCTTCTTAAGGCAGCATCCCCCCCTAGCGCGTTGAACTCCAAATCCATAGGATTTATTTTTGTACCATTTTATACGATATCTTCCTCCGTCCTTACTTCTATGTTCATGGACCATCTATCACCTTGAATTCTCGAAACCAGCTTAATGTGAGCTTACCCGACTTAAAGACACTAGCTCGTTTGTTCCATCCATCTTAAAGGTAGCCTGTATGTTTTGATTTGATTATTAACCCCTATCACACCACGCGTGACTTTTTCTGAAGCAAGTAAACAAATGTATATAAAAGTAAGAAGTTATCTCTTTGAAAGAAGTGTCAATTTTCATAATGTAACAGTAAGGACATTGCTATAAGCTTCTACATCGATCGTGATGGAAGCACGGAAAGGGGGAACGAGTATCGCAAGAAGCTTGAAAAGAAAAGAATCGCATTTAATGGCTGAAGTTTCACTACTCTAGAATAGAAAGGGAGCTAACATTAATGAGAGCGAATAAAAGATGGATTGCTATCACAATTATTGCAGTTATGTTGTTGACACTGGTTCCGGTATCACAAGCGGAAGAAGGACAGCCGGGGTTCCGTAATCTTGCTCTTGGGCTCGGTTATGAATGGTCGGAAGAACCGGAAGCAAAATATCCTGATAATAGTAAGAAGCTTACGGATGGAATACATGGCAATTTGGATATGTCAGATCCAGCGTGGGTAGGACATGTGAAAAAGATGACACGCGAAGTCGTGTTTGATTTAGGCGAGAAAAAGTCTATTTCGAATATTAAAGCGCGGTTTATGCAGGATTGGCCAACCAACTCCATGCTTGTGCCTTTGACGGTCTCCATGTACGTCTCTGACGACAAGGAAAATTGGGGAACGCTTTCACACAATTCTACCCAGCTTCTTTGGGGAGATGGACCGCCAAGAGAAGAAATCTATGAATGGGATGGCAGCAGAGATGGGATCAAAAGCGGAAATTCTGACGCGGAGATGGCGTATGCTCGTTATGTGAAAGTAACCTTCTCGATGCATAGCAGAGCTTGGACCTTTATTGATGAGGTTGAAATTTTGGGAGCAGATGGACAACTGGAAGGAGCGGAGTCAGTTCCCGCTGAACAGCCCGCCTTTTTAAAGCCGGGAGAAGCAACGGCCGGCATTAGCAATCTTGGATTGCTCTATAATGGTCAATATGCGAATGATAAAGGGACTTGGACGAAGGAACGGATTATTCCTAATATCAGTTATGTAGACGGGACAGGTAAGCCAGTAGATTGGCTCTTTGACGGCGTTCTTTATCTCGGTCTTACATCACCTGCCGGTCGAGACTACGGTGGTGGAGCAAATCTGGATGACTGGAAATGGTATTTGGATAAGACTTTTGCTGAAACTGGCGATATGCAGCAGTTAAATGAAGCAACAAAGGAAGTCGGAGTCGGGCTAAATCAGTCTGATCATAAGGTAAAGGTTGTTTTGATGATTCCAGATCCAGGTGAGAGCTTGAACAACTTCGGGGATATTGATAACGATGGTGTGACTGAAAGCTTCAATGCTTCTGAAGTCGGAAATGAACAAGCGTTAGCAAATAGAGAGAAAGTGGTTCAATGGTGGTTAAATGAGGTGGAACAGAGATGGGGAGCTAAAAATTATTCCAATCTTGAGCTAGTCGGCATGTACTGGCTGGAAGAACAAATCAGTACCAGCGCTACGGGTCCCGATTTGATTCGTTCGACGAGCAATAAAGTTCATGACATGAACCTTAAGCTGTTCTGGATACCCCACTTCTTGGCATACAAAAGCCATATGTGGAAGGATGTCGGGTTTGATGCAGTAGCCTTCCAACCTAACTACTTTTTCGAAGAGCTGGGCGAAGATCGTCTTGAAGACGCTTCCAACATAGCTAAAGGCTACGGGATGAGCCTTGAACTTGAGTTCGATGATCGCATGCTGACAGACAGCGTATTCCGCGAGCGGTATGTTGATTATTTGAACAGCGGTGTTACGACTGGTCTGATGCAAAATGGTTTTAAAGCCTACTACCAAGGTAATAATGCCGTGTTTGATACTGCGATAAGCACTGATCCTGCAACACGTATTTTGTACGATTGGCTATATCAATTTGTGAGTGGAACGTATCAAATTAACAATGCTGCTCCTCCAGAGGTAGATGTACAAATTAACGGCCAAATGCTTCAAAGTGAAGCAACCGTGTCTGATTTGGATCCCGTTCAGTTTACATGGTCAATAAAAAATGATGATGGCAGCGGATTGGTTAAAGCAACCGCTACCTTTAATGGCAGGCCTTATACACCGGGCACAGTCATTGATCTCACCGGTAAACCCGGAAAGCATGAGTTGATTATAACCGTAGCAGCGGGAAAATCTCAGAAAACATCCTACGTAATTGAAGCAATCACTAACGCCTCCAACCAGAAAAAGTTAGTTGAACGCTTCGATGAAACCAAACAATTCACCAATAATAAAGCAGCTCGTTCCCTGATCAAAGACTTGGAAATGATAAAGCGGTTCAAAGGCACCGATGAGGTAAAGGCTACAAAGTATTTAAAAAGCTATAATGCTAAGCTAGACCTTCTGCAGAAAGACCATATCATTTCAGAAGCAGCGTACATTACGCTGAAGGAAGGCGTCTATTACCTAATTGGAAACTTGGCTTTGAATAAAGACGCAAAAGCATCTACGGTTGAAGCCTCCAGTCCTAATTATGCGCCCGAGAAAGCTGTTGACGAATTCCCGGCTTCAAGATGGGCAAGTGAGCTAATTAACAATACCTGGTTCCAGGTTGATCTTGGTAAAACGACGGAGTTTGATACGATTAGAATCGATTGGGAATATGCCCGCGCTAAAACATACAAGCTGCTCGTTTCTGATGATAATCAAAACTGGACTAGTATTATTAAAGGAAATAATGGAGTCATTAACGCAAAAGATGGAAAAGAGACGGTTCATTTTGATCCGATCAAGGCAAGATACATTAAATTTGAAGGGATTGAAAGAGCTACATTTTACGGATATTCCTTCTATGATTTTGGTGTCTACAACCTTTCGGCGCCGAGGAAGTAAAGTCAAATGAAGCAAGCCGATCGAAAAGAAGACCATTGGTCTTACATTCGATCGGCTTTTTTTGTAATGTAATAGCTTATAACAGTGCTCTAAGCTGCATCGCGCACAACAAAAAAATGTCCCCAAAGCAGCTTCAATCTGCTTCAGGGACAACCCGTCATCTATACCGTCATTTCTTCCTTCTTCTGCATATCCGAAATCTTGACAGCCATCCCCTCATACAATCTTGAATGCTCGGCTGCAAATGCCATCAAGTGGCTTTGCAGTGACGCCGTTGCAGATGTTAAGCCATGGGATGGATTGCTGTCAAACTGGCGAACATCACGCAGGAACGAGCTCACCATGCGTTCATCTCCGCCTCCGTGGCCGTCTCCTTCGACATTGCAGCGAATCTCGAGCTGTTCTCCAGTAACATAGCGGTATAACGTAAAGGACCCTTTATCCATATCTCCAATGATTTCGCCCTGCGTTCCCATAATTTGAACCCGGCGTGTACCGCTTTGTGTCAGCCCTGACATGATGAACGACGCGTTCGCTCCATTTTCGAATGCCATATTAACGACCTGATGATCAACGACATTGTTATCACAGCGATATACACAGCGCCCAAAAGGTCCTTCTTTAAGAGCCTTTAATATCCCTTCTTGCGATAAATCATTCGTCATATAACGCGCCCAAGGGTGATGCGGTGGCTGCATATACATTTTCATTGCCGAGAAAGCACATTCCTTTTCAACCGCACAGCCATCAATACAGCGTTCCGCCGAGCCTTCCGGGGCATTCTCCGATCTAAAATGAAGCAATGAGCCATACGAGCTTACGCTTGTACACGGCTGCTTCATCAGCCAGGATATAATGTCCAGATCATGACAGGATTTGGCCAAAATCATCGGACTCGTCTCCTCTGAATTTCTCCAATTGCCGCGCACATAGCTATGCGTCATATGGTGATAGCCGACGTTCTCCGTTAATTGAATCGTGCCCACGGTTCCGAGCTCGCCATCCTCAATACATTTTTTGATTCCCGACCAGAAAGGTGAATAACGAAGAACATGCGTGACAACAAGTAGCCGCTTAAATCGATGTGAAGCCTGCTCCAGCTGGATACATTCCTCCAAGGACGGAGACATCGGCTTCTCTAGCATGACGTGATAGCCCAGCTCCATCGCTTTCATCGCCGGTAAATAATGCATAGGGTCCAGTGTACAGATGATCATCACATCCGCAATACGACCTTGATCAAATGCTTTTTCCCAAGAATCATAGACATGCTCCGGGTCGATTTGATGAGTCTCCGCAAACCGATTTCTACGCTCATCGTCCGGCTCGGCTACCGCGATAATTTTTAACTCATTCGGAAATTTCTCAGCATAGGGTCCATAAATGTATCTCCCTCTACTGCCTGCGCCTAGTAATACAGCTGTTAAAGTACTCAAAACTTTTCCTCCTCTTGTACACCTTCTGTACTTCCATTTTAAAGGGATAGGCCGGGAGGAAAAAGAGATCGTTATTTACAATCCATATACAATTATTGACCTTGGATTTGCGATTGGCATCGTGCCATACGGAAGTCCTGTGGCGTCATTTCGTTCTGCTTCTTAAAAAAGCGAATAAAAGCGAGTGCTGAGTTATATCCTAGTGCGGCAGCAATTTCATTTACTTTCATCGAAGTGTTCAAAAGCATGTCTTTTGCAATCAAATTTTTGTAGTCGTTCACATATTTCGATAAACCGATGCCAGTAATTTGCTTATAGTGCCTAGACAAATAGGATGGATTGAGGCCCACATAATCTGCCAGTGCTGTTAAAGAAATATCAGTAGATACATGCTCCTCGATATAGCGATGCACCTTGTTAACAACCTCTGTCGGCAATTGCGTACCCCGCAGCGTATTCCATTCGAAGAAGCAGTCGGCCATTTGCCTATAATACTGAATCAGCTCCGGCCATGAATTTGAATCCCCGTACCGATACAACTTATCCAAATCCAACTGCGTATTCATATAATCCCGGATGTCTCTGTTTTTATGGATATAGAACAGGAACACCGCCGAGAGGGAATGATATAATTCAATCTTACGCTCACTAGGAGCTCCCCAATCATTCCATATAGCCGTGAGCTCGACATACAGCTTATTAAATTGCTCCCGATGGTTATTCTCGAGAAAGCTCATGAGCAATTGAACCCGAGCATGATAAAAGCTGTCATGATGGCTGCTCACCTTATCTTTGATCTCTTCCTTCTGAATATCCTTATCCGTCATAATGACCTCATTAAATAATCCATGCCCTTGCACCAAACCGTATTTGATCGAATGAAACCGCTCCGATAGGTTATTCCATGTGATCACTTCGCTTCCGAGAAGGAAAGAAACCGAAAGTCCCAGCAGCTTCTTGCATGCTCCTTGAACATTTTCCAGAATACCGCTCGTATAACGATGAGCTCTCATCCAGTCCAAGCTACTGGGATCAGCGGACAATTCATCTGAGGCTTTCGGTTGAATGATCCAAACGATCTTTGTCAGCTCGAATACAACAGGGTAGCTTATTACCTGCACCCTCAAGTATTCGTCGCAAATATTTTGCATCGCGTAGGTCAACAACGCTTTATCCCGCGTGGTGAACAGCTCTTTCCAAGCATCTATCCTTCCAACAAGCAAATATACCGGCAATGCGGCATCAAGCGGAATATCTATTTCTTTGAAGGACTGATCTAACTGACTCTCCGTTACTTGCTTGCCTTGAAAGAGTCCCCACATATACTCCTTTTGCATCGATGGCAACGCCAATCTCATTTTCGATTCCGTTCTCGCGATCAGCTGTACCTGATCCTGTTCTTCTTCAATTTTCTCGATGGCTCGTTCCACAGACTGAACAATTTTCTCGTCGCTTTCTACCTTTAGAATATAATCAAACCCGCCGTAAGTAATGGCGTTCCTTGCATATTGGAAGTCATTATAGCCGGTTAGAAAAATAACTTTGCAGGCAGGCCACTGTGACCTGATTTCCTGCAACAGCTCGATCCCTTCAATTCCAGGCATCTTAATGTCGGAAACGACAATATCGATGCGATGATGAGTCATAACCTCCAAAGCTTCTTCACCTGAATAAGCTTTCATCAACTCGATCTGCAAATGTTCTGTCTGTTCAAATAGCTCAAGAAGACCATCAACGATGATCGGAAGGTCATCGACAATAAGCAGTCTGTACATGCTGATTCCCCCTCTAACTTACACTCAGCTTGATTCCTACCTGCAATCCGCCTAATTCAGATCGTGACACCATAATGCCATATTCCTCTCCGTAGCGCAGTTGAATTCTGCGATGAACATTCATAATTCCTGTCGTTTCCTCAATCCGATTCGTTGAATGGCGCAGCTTCTTCCGAAGAAGCTCAATATCTTCATCCGTAATGCTTTGACCGTTATCTTCAACGTACATCAAAAATACATTTTCTTGCTGCTTACTATGCACCCATAACTCGCCAGGTTTAAGCATATTGCCTAACGCGTGCTTATAAGCATTCTCGATGATCGGCTGCAAAATCAGCCTTGGAACTTGAATAGCAGGAACTTCTCCTTCAAACAAAACCTCTATCCGTTCCCCGTAACAGATCGATTGCATCTCTACATAAGTGCGAGAATGCTCCACCTCAAGCTCGAACGGAATGTCATCCTCATCGTTGCGGGTAATGAATTGAAAGTATTGTCCAATATATAAACAAAATTGATAAGCCTTCTCCTTCTGACTATCTGATTTGATCAAACGACATAGTACAAAAAAACAATTATATAAAAAATGAGGATTAATCTGCGATTGCAGTCGTTTCAGCTCCGAGCGTTGACTCCGAATTTGCTGCTCATAATTTTCCTCAATTAATGTTTTCAAGGATCGCACAGTATTATTAAACGCTTGGTACAAATAACCGAACTCATCCGCTCCACGGTCGATGACCATCGGCTCAAGCCTGTTCTGCTGAACTCGACGGAAGGAGTGTACCAGCTTCATCAAAGGTCGATAAATAAATCGCAATAAAAAATAGGTAAAAAACAATACGATACACACGGCAAGTATGCAAGCCCACCAGAATAAGGTTCGATACATCTGTAATGAGCCTAAGACCGACTCTTCAGGTATACAGGTAATTGAATAGGAATTCCAAAAGTTAGAATATTTATACACAGTAAGAAATCGCTTACCATTATAAATAATGGTTTCGTAGCCTTCGTCGGAATTCGATTCCCGCTTCTCCAATGCAAAGGCTTTCATTTTCTCCAACAAAGCCGACTCCACACCACTTTCGATGCTCCAGCCGCGTTCCAAATTAAGCAGCACACTCTGTCCGCCTCGTGTCCCGCCAATTTGCGATAGTGTTTCTTTAATCTTAATAGTCGATAATTCAACCCCAACAATATATAACGGATTTTTGACTGTATTAATCGGATATTGCATCGTAATAAACAATCGATCTTTCCAGTAAATGAACGGTTCATCATACAGTTTCTCACTATGCCGCATCGATCTATATTCAAGCTCACTCAAGTGAGTTTCAAAATTATTGCTCAGAATAGTACGTTTGATTAATGGAATATAGGCCTTTGCTTCTCTAATAAATGGACTTGAGTTTTTCATAAGCTCCAGTCGTCGCTGGATATCCAATATTTTGCGGGCCCGATCATAGGAGCTCATGTCTGTACCCGTTGCTGCAATTTCCATCAAATCTTTGTCCATCACATAGTTTGGCAAATAACGGCTAATCCGATCCGCTTCCTTATCCAGCGAGTCCATATAAAACCGTGTCGTATTCAGAACCGATTCTGAGATTTCACTGCGAACATTGTCCGAGCCCTTCTCATTAATCATCCAAGTAATCGCCATCAGCGGCAACAAGGCCGCCAGAAAGGCAGCCATAATTTTCTTGAATATGGAGGAGTCATGCAAAAAGAATGAGCTTTTCATCGTTTGTTCTCCCGTATTAGTAGAGCACTCCGATACTATCCTTTCACACTTCCCATTACTATCCCTTTTATGAAAAACCTCTGTAAAAACGGATAGACAATAAGAATCGGAAATGCCGCTACGAAAATTTGTGCCGCTCGGCTTGTGCGATCAGACAGCTTGAGCATTAATTCGACATTCTCCGCTTTAATAAAGCGGAAATCCATCTTGATAATGACAGTCTGTAGAAACGTCTGCAGCGGATAATTCTCAGTATGATTCATATACAGCATACCGTCAAACCAACTATTCCAATGTCCCACCATCGTGAGGAGTCCCGTCGTTGCGAGTGCAGGCAAAGATAGCGGTACATATATTTTCCACAATGTAGTGAAATGGCCTGCGCCATCTATACGCGAGGATTCCTCTAGTTCCTTAGGCAAATTACGATAAAAGTTAAGCAGTAGGATGACATTGAACACAGGAATAGCTGTTGGCAATACTAAAGCCCACATTGTGTCTATCAGGCCGAGTGATTTGACAGTCAGATAAGAAGGGATAAGACCGCCGCTAAACAAAATCGTAAATACGAATAGCCAGGCATAAAAGGTTCTAAGCCGAAATTGACTAGGATCTTTGGACAACGGATATGCCGTTAATATCATCAAGAACATACTAATCGATGTTCCCAGAACAACACGCTGGACCGAAACCCAGAACGCACGCAAATATTCCGGTTTTCCAAATACATTATCATAAGCAGCAGTTGTGAAATCAACCGGCCACAGAGAAACCTGGCCGGCTGCCGCCGCAGCTCCAGAGCTGAATGAGATCGCCAATATATGAATGATAGGCATTAGACATAAGAAGGATATTAGCGCTAGAAAAATAAAGTTGCTCACTACAAATATTTTTCTGCCCACTGATCGGTTTGTAACCACGGTATGTCTCCCTTCTGAATTACGAACGCATCATTAAAAAATGCGGTAATTCGCTACACGATAGGCTAAAATATAAGAAAGAGAAATGAATATAAAAGATACAATGGATTTCAATAGACCTACTGCTGTGGCAAAACCGAATTGCGCCTGTTGCACACCCATACGATAGACAAAGGTATCGATAATATCTGCGCTTTCATAGACGGGGGGGCTATACAGGTTAAAGATTTGTTCAAATCCAGCATTGAGGACATTCCCGATATTAAGCGTAAACATAAGCACGATGATCGGCATCATTCCAGGCAGTGTTACATGAAAGGTCTGTTTGATCCGTCCTGCGCCGTCAATCTCCGCCGCTTCGTAAAGCGATGGGTTGATGCCTGTTAGCGCTGCCAGATAGACAATCGTACCGAATCCAAATTCCTTCCACACATCCGATGCGACCATCACATACGGAAACCAATCATTACTACCCAAGAAAAAGATAGGCTTTATACCGAATAAACCAAGCAGTTGATTGAAAATACCTGAGGATGGAGACAACACATCAACCAAAATCCCGCTTAACAAAACCCAAGATAGAAAGTGCGGCAAGTAAACAAGCGTCTGGAACGTACGTTTTATCCATTCTTTCCGAAGCTCATTAAGCAATATCGCAACCGTAATAGGTACAATTAGTCCAGCTATGATTTTCATAACGGCAATATAAACCGTATTGATGAAAATACGCCCGATATCCGGATAATCAATTAATAATTGAAAGTTTTTCATACCGATAAATGGTGAGCCGAACAAGCCTTTGTTCGGTATATATTTCTGGAAAGCCATAATGATGCCTGCCATCGGGACATAGCTGAAAATCAAAAGCAAAGCGATTCCTGGAAGCAGCATCATATGAAGAGGCCATTCCCTCTTCCAAATCCGTGTTAGTACATTCATGTCATTCACCTCGCTGTTTGACTAAAGAGTTGATTCAAAATGGTTAATAAAAAGAGGGATTGATTCATCCAATCCCTCAATTTATCCGCTTTGCGATTATTTCTTATTCGCGAACAACTCATTTACTTCTTTAGTAATTTCATCGCCGCCAAGCTTTTTCCAGTCTTCTACGAATTTATCGAATTCATCAACGGAAACTTGATTCATAATAATTTTGAAGAATACCTCATCCCGCTTTTTGAGCAAAATTTCCTGTCTATCTACCATAGTCGGTGTTGGTGCACCATAAAATTTATTTTGCAAATATTGTTTGTTCTTCTGAATTGGCGGAACTAGTGAAAACACGCCCTTCGGACCTGAAATCAAATATTCCCACCACATGCTTGTATCTCCGTCAACGTATTTCATCGCACGCTCATACCGCGTTTTATGATCCTTCGTCACCAAAATACTTGTATCCTTGTTTTCAATAGCTACTGGCAGCACTTCACCGTTGTTGTCCAGTTGTTTACCTACACGAAGAGGACTAATCAGCCAGTAATTGTTGCCTTTCTCTACAAGATCTTTACCGAATTCATATACTTTTTGCTCAGCTGTTGGATGATTGTCAACTGCAATCCAATGGTTAAGCAATCTAATAACGCCTTCTGGATGCTTCGCTTTCTTGGAGATGACATAATATTCGTCAACACCCAGTCCGATTTGCGATAATGCAGGGTTGCTATCCACTGATGGAATCGGGAATGCGCCCCACTCCTGTACAACTTTGCCGTCCTTTACAGCGCCTTTAATGAGCTGAGCTGGAGTCCATGATGCGCCAAATACCATACCGATGCTATTGTCATAGATCAGTTCAGCAGCTTTCTCCACATCTTTAACAGCGAATTCAGGATCAAGCAATCCTTTCTTGAACATATCCTGAAGCGCGGCAAGCGCTTCCTTCATTTGCGGCTGAATATCACTATTAACCAATCCGCCCTTGCCATCCTCCATCCAAATATTTTCATATGCATGATAGCTATTGAGGAATGCTCGTAATCCGGTTACACCTGTATCAATAATAAATGGGTTTTTGCTCACTGCAAGCCCATAAGATGTACCTGTACCGCCAGGAGCTTTGGCTTTAAAAGCCTCTGCAATAGCCATGAAATCCGCCATCGTCTTCGGTTCAGGCAAATTCAGCTCTTTCAGCCAATCCGTACGTACATAGAGATATTGATAGTTGTACGGATTGTATGAGCTAGGAATACCCATTAGCTTATTATCGAACATAGCGGTCTTCATCTGCATACCGCCATCCATCGTTAGAAACTTCTTCGTTTCCTCCGTGGCATTTTTGTCATACACTTCCGTCAAATCCATGATCATATCCGCTTCGGTCAGCTCTTTCAGTTGTGTAGCATCAACCTTGAGGAAATCTGGAAGGTCGTCAGAAGCGATTGTGATTTTTACCTTTTCCTTGAACTGACTAACATCGGCTATCCACTTGTTCGTAATCTTAACGCCAATGTCTTTCTCGTAAGCGTCATAGACGGCATTTTTTTCGAAGCTCTCGCCTTCATCGAACTTCAAATATTGATCACTTGGAGAAACCGTCGAAACTTCAATCACTTCATTTGTTTGCTCAGCTGTCGGGCTTGGAGACTTTTCCGGCTCCTTCGTGTTATTACCCGTGTTATTACCCGCATTATTACCGCATGCGGTAATAGCCAAGCAAAGAATCAATGCGACGACCATGAGCACCTTACTATTCTTCTTCTTCTTCATACTACCCCTCCATATTGTCTCAATATAGGCAGCTGCTGCTTTCATGCAGCTTCCCTTCATAGTTCTAGTATAGGAATGACAGCGACCTTCATCCATATACTAGTCTTTACTTTCGTATACACCTCTTGACTCCGCAAGTGCCAGCTTGTACAAGCAAGAGTAGAGAGCCGATGCTGTCCTCAAAAAAAAGAACCCTAACTTTTCGCCAAAATAGTCGGGATTCTTCACTGCAGCAAATTCTATTATAATTTATCTCAGGTTGATTCATTTCTATCACTCCGAGTCCGTAAGTTTGATGATGCGCAAAATTTGTTCCGCTGCTTCTTCTAATAAAGACGCAGTCTGTTTCATTGCTTCTTCAAGTGTCATAGGCCGGTTAACAATACTTAAGACCGCTGTTACTCCATGCTGGTACAAGCTATCGATCCCTTTGCCGATAGACCCTGCCAGTACAATGACGGGCACTCCATGTGCCTGGGCAACTTTTGCAACACCGAATGGCGTTTTGCCATGCGCTGTTTGGAAATCCACCTGTCCTTCTCCAGTAATAACTAGGTCTGCTTCACGAACAGCCGCTTCAAGCTCTGTAACCCGAGTAACGATCGACACCCCTGATTCCAATACGCCGTTCAAGAAAGCAAGAATACCGCCCGACAAGCCGCCCGCCGCTCCTGTACCTGGAAGATCATGAATGGCAATACCTCGTTCACGCTCAATGACATCTGCGAAATGCTTCAAATTATTATCCAGCTGTTTAACCATCTCTGCTGATGCGCCCTTCTGGGGGCCGAAAACCGCTGAGGCTCCTTTCGTGCCGACAAATGGGTTGTCCACATCACACGCGACAGTAAATCGACTTTCCGCAATACGCGGATCCATCTCATTTGTTCTAATCATGGCTAGTTTATCTAAGCTTCCGCCGCCATATCCAATCTGATTGCCTTCCACATCCAGCAAATCCACACCTAAAGCCTGCAGCATGCCGGCTCCTCCGTCATTTGTCGCGCTTCCTCCCACAGCTATAATAAAATTACGGCAGCCTTGGTTCAGCGCAGCTCTTATCAATTGCCCTACCCCATAGGTCGTCGTAATTAATGGGTTTCTTTCCTGGCTTTCAATTAGATATAAACCTGATGACATCGCCATTTCTATGACACAGGTCATCCCATCCCCCAATATTCCAAAACCAGACTCAATAATACGTCCCAACGGGTCCTGAACAGAAGTTTTTACGAACCGCCCTTTTGTTGCATCGATTAGACAGTCCATCGTTCCTTCGCCGCCATCTGCCATCGGAATAACTTTGGTTACGCTTTCAGGAAGGGCTTTATTGATGCCTCTCTCAATCGCTAACCCTACTTCCTGAGCAGATAAACTGCCTTTGAATGAATCCGGTGCTATGATAATGTTCATCCTTCGTTTGTCTCCCCCGCTTGTGACGTTGTTTGTAACTACTTCTTAATTATCGACTAGCACGTCCTCTGGCTTATTATTTAAAATATTATCTTCTAGTACAGCAAACTTATCTCCGTATTCTTTAATAATATGCTGTTCTCCCCAATTGCATAAGGAATCCAATATGGATTTCAAACTCCATCCATATTCACTGAGCTCATACTCCACTTTAGGAGGAACCTGATTGTAGCTGATCCTATTTACGATACCGTCCTGTTCTAATTCTTTTAATTGCTGAGTTAGCATCTTTTGAGTAATAACGGGCATTACACGTTTCAACTCACTTGGTCGTTTTTTGCCATGTGTTAGATGACAAAGGATTACACATTTCCATTTCCCTCCAATTACTTCCAGAGTCGCTTCCACTGAAATGTTATATTTCTTCTTAATCACGGTCTTAACCTCCAACTTTTTATAGGCACTTTTTAGTGCGTATATAACTATTTAGTATCTATATCACAACAAAGTACGTACTGTTTATTTTTATACAGTTAATTCATAATAGCATTTACCGGCCGGCTGCACCAACACTATACGATAGGATAGGAGTCGAACAAATGTCACAGAATAAGAAGAGAAGCACGTTAGCACTCCTAGCGCTAGCAATAAGTGCTTTTGCAATCGGGACAACAGAGTTCATCAGTGTAGGGTTGCTTCCCCTTATTTCTGAGGACTTAAATATATCTGTTACAACATCGGCATTAACCGTTACTTTATATGCTTTAGGAGTAACCTTTGGAGCGCCCATATTAACGTCCGTAACTTCTACTGTTCCGCGTAAAACATTATTATTTTTGATTATGATTGTATTTATTGTGGGCAACAGCCTTGCCGCAACGGCAAACGGGGTAGTCATTCTGCTGGCGGCTCGCGTTATCTCGGCACTGGCACACGGTGTATTTATGTCGATTGGCTCGACCATCGCGGCTGATCTTGTACCCGAAAATCGTAGAGCCAGCGCTATCGCTATTATGTTCTCTGGACTTACAGTGGCCACCGTTACAGGAGTACCGCTGGGTACTATGATAGGCCAACAATGGGGCTGGCGTGCAGCTTTTATCGGAATCGTTGTAATCGGTATTGTAGCCTTCATAGCCAACATGATACTAATTCCTTCTAATTTGCGCCAAGGAACCAAAACGCCGATTCGCGATCAAATAAAACTTGTTACTAATGGACGTTTGCTGCTTGCATTCACTATTACGGCTATAGGTTACGGAGGCACCTTTGTCGTCTTTACTTATTTATCCCCGTTGCTTCACGATATAACCGGGTTTAAGGAAAAGACGGTTGCACTTATTCTCCTTGTATACGGAATTGCCATAGCCATCGGCAATGTAATTGGAGGTAAAGCGGCTAACCGCAAGCCTATATCTGCTCTTTTCTATATGTTTATATTACAAGCCATTGTACTCCTTATCTTAACATTTACCATCCCGTTCAAAACGGCAGGTTTAATAACGATTTTCTTTATGGGGTTGTTAGCCTTTATGAACGTGCCCGGCTTGCAAGTGTATGTAGTTATGCTCGCAGAGCGTTATGCGCCGAAAGCGGTAGATGTAGCCTCTGCTGTAAATATTGCCGCATTTAACGCAGGCATTGCGATTGGGGCATACCTCGGTGGTGTAGTTACCGATTCGATGGGGCTCATTCATACAGCGTGGGTGGGATCATTGATGGTGCTCGGGGCTGTATTCTTAACCGGGTGGGCACGTGCCTTGGAAAGAAAAGACGAAGCAAGGCTCAAGAGCAATCCTTCGTAATAATGAGCTTTAAACGGCATGATACTTTCAAAAAACGATTCTCAATAAAATTTCAGGAGGCTTTTTTATGACAGCAAAAAACTTACAAGATACAACAACATTACACAATGGTATTCAAATGCCTTGGTTTGGACTCGGCGTATTTAAAGTAGAAGAAGGAGCTGAGTTAGTCAGTGCTGTAAAATCAGCTATTAAGCATGGTTATCGCAGCATTGATACTGCAGCAATTTATGACAATGAAACGGGTGTTGGACAAGGAATTCATGAGGCGCTTCTTGAGAACAATATCCCAAGGGAGCAGCTATTTGTTACTTCAAAGGTATGGAATGCCGATCTGGGATACGATGCTGCACTGGCAGCCTACGAGACAAGCTTGAATAAATTAGGCCTGGATTATCTTGATTTGTATCTTATTCATTGGCCAGTAGAAGGTAAGTTCAAAGAGGCGTGGAGAGCTTTGGAAACTCTATATAAAGAAGGCCGAGTAAAGGCAATTGGGGTAAGTAACTTCCACGTTCATCATATGGAAGAACTACTGAAGGAAGCTGTCATTAAACCAATGGTGAACCAAGTGGAGCTCCATCCACAATTAACTCAAAATGAATTGATCGAATACTGCAAGAAACAGGGCATTCAGATCGAGGCATGGTCTCCATTAATGCAAGGCCAACTGTTAGATCATCCTGTCTTAAAAGAAATTGCAGATCAGCATCGTAAATCTATTGCCCAAGTTATTTTGCGTTGGGACTTGCAGCGTGGGATTGTTACAATACCGAAGTCTACTAAAGAACATCGCATCATAGAAAATGCGGCCATATTTGATTTTGAGCTATCCAATGAAGATGTGGCTCGGATCGATGGTTTGAATCAAAATCTTCGAGTGGGTCCAGACCCGGACAACTTCGACTTCTAATAACCTAACAAAAACGGGCGCCATTTCTTTCAACTATGAAAGGGATGGTGCCTCTTTTTTGCCGTACCACATCGTCCTCGCTCAATCGATGTAATAGGATAGTCCCCTCTAAACATATGCTTCAATATATTGCTTTTCTATGTTTAACTTATAATACCGCGCCAATAGACTGCTTTACACCGGTACGATCACCAATTGAAAAGGAGTTCTCGAATGATGATAACAATAGGAAAAATAATAGGCTTTATTTTACTTGTCGCTGTACTGGTTGTCGGCGGATTTTTACTGTATATTTCAGCAACCGATTATAAGCCGGCAGAAGTTACCCCGCTTACTGTTGAAGAAAACAAGGAGCTCGTTTTGAAACAAGCAGAGCCTTTCTCCGTTACGACATTTAATATTGGCTACGCTGGGCTGGATAAACAGCAGGATTTCTTCATGGATGGGGGAACGATGTCGCGTTCAAGCAGTGAAAATCAGACGAAGGCTAACCTAGATGCCATCACGTCTTTTATGACTGATACGAACTCGGACATCTATATTTTGCAGGAAGTAGATTTAAAATCGTCACGAAGCTTTAAAATTAACCAGGTCGATTATATTTCTGAGCGATTATCCAATTACAGTCATACCTTTGCCATCAATTACAAAGTACCTTGGGTTCCGGTTCCGGTTTTTGATCCCATGGGCTCCGTTCGCAGCGGATTGCTAACCTTAACTACATTTCAGAGTATTCAGGCGCAAAGATTCGACCTGCCAGGCAAAGAAAGCTGGCCGCGGCAGCAGCTTGATCTGGACAGGGCTTTCCTTGAAACCCGAATACCCGTTGATAACGGCAAAGAGCTTGTTCTCGTTAATCTTCACTTGTCTGCCTTCGATAAGGGCGGCAGCATCCGCAAGCAGCAGTTGCAGTATTTGTCCGACTATATTCAGAAAGAGAATAATAAGAGCAACTACATCATTATAGGCGGCGACTGGAACCATTCCTTACCTGGCACTGATCCGGGCGTTTTTCCAACTACACAAGCTTATCCAGAATGGCTGCAGCCATTTCCTGATCAATTTACGCCTGAAGGCTTCCAATGGGCCGTAGACAAGGATGCCGCTTCTGTTCGCACAGTCGATGTCGCGTTTACACAAGGAGTCAACTTTCAAGCTGTCATTGACGGCTTCTTAATTTCTCCTAACATTAAATTGAACGCCGTACAAGGCAATAAGCTGGCCTATGAGCACAGTGACCATAACCCGGTTACAGCTCAGTTCGTACTAGAGTAAGGAGTTTCGGAACTGCTCAGGTGTGGTGCCGACTGCTTTCACAAACGCTCTGTAAAATTGACTAACGCTTGAAAAACCGAGACTAAAGCTGATGTCTGTAACGGACATCCCTGTTCTTTGCAGCTTCAGCTTAGCCTCTTCCATCCGCAGCCGAAGCACGTATTGATACGGAGTCACACCGATTGCTGCTTTAAAGGAGCGGATAAAGTGGTATCGGCTTTGCAGCGCAATAGAAGCAAGCGTCTCGATTTCTATTCCATTTGTATAATGAGCATGGATATAATCCAGTACCTTGCCCATAAAGAGGTCTGTGCCGAGCACGCTGGTTCGAGTATCAGAATTACTATTGTTTTTGTGATTTCCGGACAATGCCCCATATAAATAATGAAGCACCTGCGACTCCAGCTCTTCTTGCGCTAAACGGTCCGCAGGGTCATATGTCAACAGAACACTCATCCATTTGCGGAACTTTTCATTAAGAAAAGTGGGATCGAATTGCTGACGCAGAGCAAATTCAATCTCTTCGTGTTTAGTGAGCTCCTTCAGGCTGTTCTGGCTTACCTTAAAAACAAGTACGCTGGACTCCGCCCCGATCTCGAAAAAATGATGGTCCTGAGGGTGCTGTACTACCGCATTCCCATCCACCAAACTATAATTTTTATTCTCCTGCGTTAGTTGGCATGAGCCATGCATCGGAATGGTAATTTGAAAATCATGCTCATGGAAATGCGGGAGATTAATAAACTCCCCGTCTATTCGCCAGACTTCTAGCTTTGGCGTTGAGATTTGAACGATCATATGCTTTCACCCGTTTTCATTATAGCAAAACTTGCGCTTAATCAAAGCAATAATCACGAAGACAATTCATAGCAGCTTCTATTAGTATTGGAAGAAAAAGAAAAGGTGATATTTTTGTCTCAGTCCGTTACAGCAGCCGGAACACCCAAACAAGCCGCTAACGTGATGCTGCTTGGGGTCAGTGTTGCGCATTTACTAAATGACGCGATGCAGACCGTTGTTCCTGCCGTGTTCCCGATCTTCCAGAAATCGTTGCAGCTCAGCTTCGCCCAAATCGGTTGGATTGCATTTACGCTCAATATAACTGCATCGGTACTCCAGCCGCTCATCGGAATCTATACAGATCGCAGACCAATGCCGATTTTATTGCCACTCGGCATGCTATTCAGTCTGCTAGGCATGGTTGGTCTTGCCTTCGCCCCTAACTTAATGATGCTGATCCTATCTGCTGCCTTTGTCGGTGTCGGCTCCTCCGTCCTGCATCCCGAGTCTTCTCGCGTAGCGCATCTTGCAGCCGGTAAAGGCAAAGGGTTGGCACAATCCATCTTTCAAGTCGGTGGGAATACCGGTCAAGCACTCGCACCGCTAATGGTCGCGTTTATTCTTACACCACTTGGACAGCTTGGGTTCCTATGGTTCACACTGCTAGCTGTCGCTGGCTTCATCATTCAATGGTATGTAAGCAGATGGTATGCCGATCAGAACCGTTTGTTGAAAAAGCAGGAGCGTCGCAATGTTACAGTCGAACGTACATTGTCCAAAGGTTTTGTCTTCTTCGTAATAAGCACCTTACTTGTTTTGCTATTTTCCAAATTTGTTTATTTGGCAAGTATGACCGGGTATTACTCATTTTATTTCATGGAGCGTTATGGGCTGCCGCTGGAGAAAGCTCAAATATCACTATTTGCTCTACAATTCGCGGGAATGGTCGGCACTATGCTCGGAGGCCCGTTAGCTGACCGTTTTGGCAGAAAGAAGATCATTTGGTTCTCGATTCTCGGAACCGCACCGTTCTCCATTTTGCTGCCTTATGCTAGTCCAGTTGGATCCATCTTGTTATGCTTAGCGGTCGGAGTCATTCTGATGTCGGGCTTCTCCGTCATTCTTGTGTATGCACAGGAGATGCTTCCGGGCAAAGTAGGAACGATTGCAGGTTTGTTTTTCGGATTTTCCTTCGGTATGGCAGGACTTGGATCAGTTGTGATTGGTTGGTTGATAGACCAGACCGGCGTTGCCTCTGTGATTCAAATTTGTGCCTATCTGCCTCTGCTCGGTTTATTCGCATTTCTGCTTCCTAAAGATGCCAAGTTAATGGGTCATTAAAAATGAATGGTCATCCATTCTGTCTGACTCCTATCAAAAAAAGAGGTTATTACATGACCATGAGCCATGTAATAACCTCTTTTTCGTTCCATTCATCACAATACATCCCGTCTTGATGGGTTCATAGAAAATCAAACACTTCCTACTGGAATTACATCTTGAATTGCCGCAGTCTTTGAATGAACATTCTCACCGCCATCGTGTCAGAAGAAGACTTAGGGTCCAGCAAAATGGAAAAATAGCGGGCAAAACGCTGCCCTTTAACGGAAATGCTGCATAGTTCACCGGACTCTAGCTCCGTTCGTATAACCCACCGGGAGAGCAGGGCCAGACCTAATCCGGCAACCACCGCTTCTTTCACTCCCTGATTGCTGTTAAAGATGAAGGAGCGTTTGATGCAGAGGCCTAGTTCCCCGATAAATTGATCACTAAATGCCCGTGTACCGGAGCCATTTTCTCTGAATACCCAAACCTGGTCTTGCAGTACACCTGGTTCAATCATCTTTTGCAAGCTTAACGGATGATTGCGAGGAGCGACCAAAACCATTTCATCCTCCATAAACGGGGGAGTAATCAAAATATCCCGATATTCGACATTGCCTTCCACTAGACCGATATCGAGCTCGTTGGCACGAACGGCCTGAGCAATTTCATCTGTATTGGCTATCTTTGCCTGAATGTCAACATGCGGGTATTGAAGGACAAATTCAGCTAGCAGATGAGGCAGTATATATTCGCCAATCGTAAAGCTCGCCCCGATTTTTAACGACCCTGTAACCTCATCCCGTAAAAGGTGAATTTCCTCCTTGGCTGCTTCGTACGTGGATAGAATCTGCTTTGCCCGTTTGTACAGGATATCGCCCGCCTCAGTCGTCTTCACGTGATGGGGAGAACGGTGCATAAGTTTGACCCCAAATTCATTTTCCAAATTTCGGATATGCTGGCTGACACTCGGCTGCGAGAGGTTAAGAAGTTCTGCGGCTCGTGAAAAATTGCTCTGTTCCACAACAGTTACATAAACCTTTAGTGTTTCTACGATCATTTCTTGTTCCTTTCTTGTTCTTCGCGTCTGCTGCTATCTCATATCCTTCCAGTAACCCATAGTATGATTAGGCTAACCGCAGTTACAACAAACCAAACGATAAGTCCCAAAATAATAGGCTTGATGCCGGCCTTCATCATTTTGCGGAAATCTGCACTCAGGCCAATTGCAGACAACGCCATGACGATCATAAACTTGGCCAGGATGTCCAGAACATGCAGCGCTTGTTCACCAAACAACCCTAATGTATTTAATAAGGAAGCGGCAAGAAACCATACAATAAACCAAGGAAATATTTTTGTAAAGCTATAATGGACGGTTTGCTCCGCCGTTGTCGCCCGTTTTTTACGCACTCCCATTAAGGCAGCCAGCAGAAGCGAAATCGGAATGATCATCGTAGTCCGGGTCAGCTTTACAATGGTAGCGTAGTCTCCGGCTTCATTACTATATAAGTAACCAGCGGCCACTACTGATGAGGTATCATTGATTGCAGTTCCGGCTAACAAACCAAAGGCGTTGTCTGACATGCCAAGCCAATGGCCAAGCGGGGGGAACAGAAGAACCGCAACAATGTTGAACAAAAATATGGTCGAAATAGCGTAGGCAATCTCGATTTCTTCGGCCTCGATAATCGGCGAAACCGCCGCAATTGCGGAACCGCCGCAGATGCCTGTTCCAGCCCCGATCAATATTTTTAGTCTTTCCGGAATGTTCATCATCCGTCCGAACCCGTAAGCCGCGAGGAAAGAGGCAGCTAAACTGACCATCATCAGTGAAAAAGATTCCGAGCCCGTCTGCCATACCTGCGTCAGGCTTAACCCGCAGCCAAGGGCAATAATGGACCACTGCAGCACTTTTTTGGAACAAAACTGGATGCCCGCTTGCGTACTTTTCGGCTTGCCTACCGTATTGTTGATCATAACGCCCAGTACGATACCAAATACAGGACCGCCGATTATGGGCATTAACGAACCGAGCCAGGTGGAAAATAGGGCGAGTACAAAAACGAATAATAATCCTGGTCCGGATCTTTGAAACCATTTCATAAATAATCTCCTATCGCGTAATAATTCACCGGTGTTCCTTCATAGTAAGGAGAATAACTGGAAAAGGCCAATACGGATCCTCTATGGTGAAGATAGGTAAAAGTAATGATAGACAGTGGGAAAACAAAAGGAAAAGATCGATGATCTATTGAGCAATATCGGCAATAATTCCGATAGGGTTTCAGATGATACTAATTGGTTGGTCCGAGTACGTGAGAGCTATTTGACGCTGTATTTCTATCGACTAACTGAATTAAAATTGTTAATTGGTAGTATAATAATCTTTGTATGATTTTCATTACGGGAGGTTCAATACAGTGGTACAAATTGTCCTGCTCGTTATACTGCTTGTTATCGTTATACTGCCGCCCATCATTTTTTTCGTTTATATGTATGCCTTATCCAAAAAACCAAAGCATTCCATCATTCGCTCACACCCGTTTCTTGGCTGGGTACGTTATTTACTTGAAAAGTTGGGGCCTGAGTTCCGTCAATATTGGTTTGACAGTGATACGGAAGGGAAGCCATTCTCGCGGGCCGACTTTGTCGGTCTCGTGTATGCGGCGAAATACCGGACGGATCTTATCTCCTTCGGTGGCAAGCGCGATTATGAAAAGCCCGGCTACTATTTATCCAATGCCATGTTCACGAAATTGACAAGCGAGCTAAGGGTGGATAACAAAGTCCTCGTACAAGGAAAGAAATATGTCATTACCAACGAAGGGCTGTTTACAAGGAAGGAAAAATTCGTGGAAGAACAGGTCAAACCTTGGCTTCTGCATGACGATGATATTATTATGGTCGGCGAAAACCGCGAACACCCGTGGCGACTCAAAGGCATGTTCGGCGCCTCAGCTACTTCCTACGGAGCAGTAGGTGAGCATTATATTCAGTCCACGGGAAGCGGCGCATTCATGGCGGGCGGTTCTTGGATCAATACAGGTGAAGGCGGAGTTGCAGATGTGCATCTTGCCACAGGCGTCGATATCGTCTCGCAAATCGGACCAGGCTTGTTCGGCTTCCGTGATGACACTGGCCGCTTCTCCATTGAAGTATTCAAGCAAAAAGCTACCATCCCGAACATTAAGGCGTTCGAATTGAAGTTTCATCAGGGTGCCAAAATACGTGGCGGGCACCTCGAAGGATCCAAGGTCACCGAAAAAGTCGCAGCAGCTCGTTTAGTGCCTATCGGGAAAACGGTGAATTCGCCAAACCGGTTCGAATTTCTAACCAATCCGGAGGAAGCGCTTCGATTCATAAGCACCTTGCAAGAAGAAGGCGGCAAACCCGTGGGCATCAAAATCGTTGTCGGCGATCCGCAGCGGCTCGAGCCGTTTTTTCAGACGATGCTTGAGCTAGAAATCTTCCCGGATTTTATTACCGTAGACGGTTCCGAGGGAGGTTCTGGAGCTACGTTCAAAGCAATGGCAGATGGCATGGGATTGCCGCTCTTTAACGCTTTGCTCATCCTTGACGACATCGCAAGAAAATTCGGCGTGCGCGAGCGTTTCAAAATATTCGCTTCCGGCAAACTCATTACGCCTGACAAAGTGGCAATCGCCCTGGCGCTTGGCGCGGACTGCGTCAACTCTGCACGCGGCTTTATGATGGCCAACGGCTGCATCATGGCTCTGCAATGTCATACGGGCAAGTGCCCAACAGGGATTACGACTACGGATTCTAAGTATCAAGAGGCACTGGCACCCGAAGAGAAACAGTGGCGCGTGATGAACTATATTCTTCAGATGAGGGAAGGCTTGTTTTCGCTGGCTGCCGCCTGCGGCTTAGAGAGTCCCCGTGAATTAAGGCGAGAGGATGTGGTGTTTACGAACGAAAGCGGACAAAGCTTCCGAATCGTGGATTTGTTTCCTTATCCGGTATCGATGTAAGTATACGGTTCTTGGCAATATCAATTACCAGGAAAAGCTGTCGATCCTTATATGGTAAACTCGCTCGAATTCGGATCAGAATGGCAACATCTGAAAATGAAGTCGTTCGCCGCCGGTCTAATCGGTTCGGTCCTGCTCTCGGGTTTAATGAATGGAGCTCCTACCACTTCATGAGAAATAAAACAGCGGCCAGGGAGAGCCCCTGACCGCTACGTTTTTAGGTATTAAGGTTAAGTTGTTAATCTTCCTTGGTGCAGCTTCCGTTTATTAAAAGGACTAACAGATAACTTTCACCGTTTTGATCTCAAACGCCGTAAACGTGAGTGGGATTGGCTCACCCTGTTCCACCGTAATATCTTGAATGGATTCCTCCATTAAATTAGTCTCTTCGATCCGTTTATACGGAATTCCAAGCTGTAGTCCTGCTCTGGTTTTCCCGCCTAACGCTTCATACAAGCGGATAATCCAGCCACTGCCATCTTCCGCCTGCTTAACCGCTTCAATCATAATACCCGGATGATCTATTTCCATGAATGAACGATAATCCTCCGTAGATTCCGTGGATGCAGATTTCTCCACAGCATAAGCCTGCAACGGAACGTTATATTCGTAACCCGCTTTATACACTTGTGCCTTCAAGAAGTCATTTTCATGCGGCATAATTGCATAGGAGAATTCATGAGTGCCGCGATCTGCTTCAGGATCAGGATACTTGGGACTGCGCAGCAGGTTAATATCAAGCTCACTGCCACAAGCGCGGAAACCATATTTGGAGTCATTCAACAGCGCTACCCCATATTGTGACTCCGATAAATCAATCCAGTGATGCGCGCAAATTTCATCACGCACATGATCCCAGGACGTATTTCGATGTGTCGGACGTTTTAAGTAACCGAACTGAATTTCACAATTTACCTCATCGGTCACCAAATCAAGTGGGAATGCGGCTCTCAGCATTGTTTCTTCCTCATACCAATCTACCTTTGTTCGGAACTCCACTCGGCGGCTGCCTTCAGCAAGTACAACTTGTTGTACTAGCTTCGATGCACCGAACACATAAGTTTGTTCCACAATGGATTCCGGCCCATTTACATAGGCACGAGCTTCCTGAAGCACCAACTGTACGGACGGTCTCTCACGATAATCAACAGGGAAATCCCAAGCATCCCCGCCCTTATCATCAAAAAGCACCAGCTTATTCGCTGCAGCGCCAGCTGAAATAAGCTCACGTTCAGCCACCTTATCATATATCGAAGAAATGGTTCCATCAGCTTGAAATTGAACACGCAGCACTTCGTTTTCCAGAGCTTGCTCCGTTGCAGCAGCATAAGCAGCTGTCTCCACTTTCTCTAGCTGTTCATTGATTACAGCATAGCCCATCGATGGAACGGTAACATTGCGCCATTTCCCTTCAACTAAAACCCATTCCTTACGCTCCCAAGGCAGCGAGTTAAATACAACTGCGTCAGCACCGTCTTGGCTTGTACCCAATTGATTTGCAAGCTTAGCATAACGCTCACGCGTCAACTCTTTGGTGCGGTCAATCAATACTTCATAACGTGCTACAGATTCATCATATACACGTTTAATAGAGGAGCCCGGTAAAATATCATGGAATTGATATAACAGAACTTCCTTCCAAATCTCATCCAGCTCCGTTCTAGGGTAAGAAACACCACAATGGATTTCAGCGAGCACAGCTGCGAATTCCAGCTCGCGAAGCGCTTTTTCCATTAGGCGATTGTACTTTTTGTTTTTCCCTTGTGTCGTTAACGTCCCTTGATGCTTCTCGAGATAAAGCTCTCCGCGCCAAGTTTTGTACATTTCGTTCCGCTCGTTCAATTTATCAAGGAAATCAATCGACGGCTCTTGAACGACTGGAGGTAAACCAAGCAGATTTTTCTCACGAGCGATACGCTCCAAATGCTCTTCCCCTGGACCGCCTCCGCCGTCACCAATTCCAAACAACATAAGCGCTCGATCCGATACGGATGAATCATAATATTCTTGCTCAATTTTAACGAGAGAACGTGGAGCACCTGCTGAATTATACGTATCCTCCGGAGGCAAGTGCGTTAACACTTGGCTGCCATCAATCCCTTCCCACATAAACGTATGATGCGGGTAATCATTGACCGTATTCCATGACAGCTTCTGTGTCACCATATAATCGATTCCTGATTTTTTCAAGATTTGTGGCAAGGCTGCTGTATATCCAAAAATATCAGGTACCCACAGCATGCGAACACGTTTGCCAAACTCCTGCTCATAAAACTGTTGTCCATATAACACTTGGCGCACAAGCGCTTCGCCGCCTGATACATTGGAGTCAGGCTCTACCCACATCGCACCTTGCAGCTCCCAGCGTCCTTCAGCAATCCGCAGTTTAATTTTGTCATATAGCTTCGGATAATGCTCTTTCATCCATAGATAGAGCTGGGGCTGGCTAGCTCCGAATATGTAATCCGGATACAGCTCCATATTTTTCAATACGGTTGAAAAAGTACGAGCACCTTTACGAATCGTTTCCCGAATCGGCCACAACCAAGCCAAATCCATATGAGCGTGTCCGATCGCACTAATGGTCAAGGTTGGGTCGCCACCGCGTTTTGCCAATTCTGGCGCTAATCGCTCACGCGCTTGAATCGCATTCTTTTCATCTAAGACATTCATCTGTAAGGACACATCATACAAAGCTTGCATGATTTGAGCTCTCCGTGAAGAATTGGCTGGCAAATGCAAGGCAAGCTCTAGCAAAACCTCATAGTCGTAGTACAACTGACGCATTTCTTCATTACAAATCGCAATATCTGCTTCTTTTAACGTACCGCTGCGGTACATTCCGAATAAATCGTTACAGCCTGCATCTGCCCACAGATCAATGCTCTCGTTGCCGATTGCAGCTGCTGCTATGTTCACAACACGCTTTCCTGGCAAACCATGCACTCTGTCAAATTCGGAATTAATATTCGTAAGCCCTTGCTCCGGCGTTCCTTCCGAATCCACTAAGCATAGCTCTCCATTTATATCTATAAGCAAGACTACTTTTGAGCCTACTGCTTCAGCGGGTACTTTCCCTTCAAAATGAAACCAAGCACAACCCCATAGATCTCCCCATTTATCACCTGGCTTAATCTCTTTCAGATGAGCACCCGATAATCGCTCTTCATATCTAACAGGCTCTTCCGTCACATAAGCTTCAACAGCTAAAGACGCCACCTTCGTGTAAATCTTAGATTCAATCTTCCGTTTGAAATCCGCTAAGCGGTCTGGTTGAATTGCTGTATAGGGCATTATTAATCCTCCTCAGAGTATTATACATATTAAGTATATATCAAATATATCATTTATTCATTTTTATTGTAAATAAGAAATTGTAAATCGGCTCAATCTCAAAATCATTGCTTCAACACATGAATTGCTATGCAGATAGTGTCGCTGACAGTGACGCTGATGTTGATGTTGTTGGTGTTGGTGTTGGTGTTGGTGTTGGTGTTGGTGTTGGTGTTGGTGTTGGTGTTGGTGTTGGTGTTGGTGTTGGTGTTGGTGTTGGTGTTGGTGTCGGTGACAGTGTTGGTGTTGGTGTTGGTGTCGCTGACAGTGTCGATGTCAGTGTTGGTGTTGGTGTCGCTGACAGTGTCGATGTCAGTGTCGGTGTTGGTGTCGGTGACAGTGTTGGTGCAGCGTCTCCATTTCCACCCTTTTACTCCATCGCACGTAAGCGGATAGATGGGCTGATGGACTATTAGATTGGATATTGTACATTCAAACCGCTTATTTTCTATGTTTCAATGTGTTTGAATGGAAAACATACAATCAAACGGGTAGCTAGAGGCTCTTTATCTGCATAACAGGTTATTAGCCTGTATGAAATACAGCCTGGAACAAATACAACGTTTTTGGAGTGAAGTTGATTGTATAAAATACAGTCAAATACGACAACAGAAGAGAAGAGTTTGTTATATTTATCCTCAAATCCACTTCGAGCGATCAAAGATTGATGAATATGCTATATTTGATATATAATACATATAAGTATTTTCATACGAACGGAGGGCAGACTGATGCAGAACGATCGACAACCACTATATATGCAAATCAAAGATCACTTCAAACAACTAATTTCCTCGGGCACCTTATCGGTTGATGATAGGCTTCCTGCCGAGAAGGATTTAATAACGCAGTTTAACGTCAGTCGTATAACGGTAGCTAATGCACTTGCCCAGCTGGCCAAAGAAGGCTGGATCTATCGCATTCCCGGACGAGGCAGCTTCGTCAATAAAGAAGCTCTTCAGCTCATTCAAAAACAAAATAAAGTGTCAGCATACGACGACAATAGTAAAGCTCATTTGGCTGTCTCCAAATCTCGTCGTAAAATGATTGGCTTCCTCATCCCAAATATTACGGACTTCTTCGCGATTCGCTTACTGCAAGGGATACAACAAGTATTAAATGGTACAGATTACTATCTTGCCATCCAATTCACACATAATAACAAGCAACTGGAAAAAGAGGCTTTATTAGATTTCATTCAAAAAGGGGCCGTAGGACTTATTATCTTCCCCGTTGACGCTGAGAATTATAATGAAGAAATTTTAGCTTTAAAATTAAAGCACTTCCCATTCGTACTGGTTGATCGTTACTTTCCCGGGGTAGAAACAGATTATGTTTCCTCCGACGGTGCTTTAGGTGTAAAGCTAGCCGTCGATCATTTGTGGGGTCTAGGACATCGCAAGATTGCTATCTGTTCAGACTCTCCGATGCCAACCTTGACTGTTGAAGATCGGCTCTCCGGTTATATGGAATCGATGAAACAAAAAGGTGTACTTATCGATCCTGCACTCATGCTAACCGAGTTCGATGTAAACTATAGCAGCATTGAAGAGGAACAACCTTTATACCGCTACATCAAGAATGGAATGGCTACTGCATTTATCACACTCAACACTAGACTAGGGCTGCATATTGCTTCCATTGCCAAAAAATTGAAACTTCGAGTTCCAGAGGATCTATCTATAATTACCTTCGATGATCCCTCTCCGGGTTATGATGAATTAGGCACCTTCACTTTCGTCTCACAGGGTGAAGAAGATATGGGCAAGAAAGCGGCGAAAATTCTATTAGATTCACTCCATAATCCAACGGCTTCACAGCACTCCTATCAGAAAATCATTCTTAAACCGGAACTTGTCATCAGACACTCAACAGGCCCTATCCTAAGTGAAGTAAACACTCCTAATTAATTAATGGGCACCTTACTAGCAGTATTCCGCAATATCATATCGCCTCTTATCTTGGGGTTACACCAGTCGCTTTAAGCCGAATTCGTAGAAAATTAAACTAGGTCAATGAAAATCTCCCCTTCCTGCTCTGCATTGAGTAAAGGAAAGGGGAGATTTTTTTGGAGCTTTAAGGGCATATCACGATATGCTGGCTTTAATAGCTTCAGCCAGCTTTTCCATTCCTGCCGCGATCTGTTCTACAGAGATATGGGATACGTTCAGCTTAATTATTTTTTTTCGGGGAAATGCTGTTAGATAATGTTGATCGGCCGTTTCAATTACCACGTTTCTTTTCTTAGCTTGTAATATGAGCTGGTTCATATTTACCAGTTTGTCCAGCACAATATGGGTATGCATACACTTTGTCGGTTGGGTGAGAGAGACAACACCTGACAGCACTCCCCCCATATACTGTTGCAATGCATCATTCAAAGCTTGAGAGCGCTTGATATAAGGCGTTTGGATTTTATAGGAGTGATGATCGAACATACCGCTTTTTATATATATTTCTAGTGCAGCCTGTGAAATCATGGAGCTATCAATATCAATATATTTCTTAAATTGATGGAACGCTTGTGAAAGCGCCAGTGGAACAACCGCAATGCCTATTCGCAGACCAGGGAACATAATTTTAGAATAGCTTTTCAAATAGATGACCCGTTCATGCCTGTCATAGGCATAGAGCGGGTCTGTTTTGGTATTCTGGTCAAAATCCGCCAAGTAATCATCCTCAACGATATAAACATCATATTTCTCCGCAAGCTTCAGTATCTCTATCTTGTCCTCTTTCGAATAAGACGTTCCGAGTGGATTGTGAAAGCGAGGCATCGTATAGAAAAACTTAATGTCCTCCTGCTGAAAAATTTGCTCCAGCCTGTTCAAGTCGATGCCTTGTGCCGTTCGCTCAATACCAATTGCCGGGCGATCATATTGATTGATGTATTCGATAAGGAGATGATAACCGGGCTGCTCAACCAGGATTTTCTCTTTCCCATTGGGAAAAGGAATCGACTGTAATATAAACAGCGCCTGTTGTACACCGGAGGTAACGATAATATGTTCTTCCTTCGCAAATACTTGATCATTCTCCAGCTGTCGTTGAACGACTTTAACCAGAGAGGGCAAGCCTTTTGACGTACCATAAATAAACAGATCTTGCTGATAGGCATCAATGGCTTTACGAATACAGTGTTGAAAGTCCGCATACGGGAATTCATTCCAATCAGGAGCGGCATTCGCAAAATCATACACGCCCTCCAGTTCAGATATTGGCTTGAATGATTTCTTAAGCACATAGTGGCCGCTGCGTGAGACAGAGTAAATCAGTTGCCTTTTCTCGAGCTCTTGAAGTGCTTGAATCACTGTACTCTTATTGCATTGATACTGCACAGATAAAGCTCGTATAGATGGAAGTTTCTCACCTTCCTTGTATGCTCCGGTTTTGATCGCTTGCTCCAAATCATGCGATATTCCAATGAATTTATACATGTCACTCACCCTCTTGTACCGGTACAGTTGTTGTTTATTCAGATTGTATCATTTTGCATCGACGTTTACGATAACGATACAGTCAAACGACAACACTGGAGGTTTTACGATGTCAACATTACAAAAAGGGTATACCGCGGCGCTGCTATATTCCATCATCATTGGGTTTTCATTCCTATTTGTTAAAATAGCTCTAACCGCTGCCAGTCCAATCGACACTTTAGCTCATCGGTTCACGCTTTCTTTACTCGTTGCCTCAATCCCGCTTGTGATGAAAAAAATCAAATTTTCAATAAAGTGGAAGGACTTAGTTGCCATCCTGCCGCTTGCGCTCCTTTATCCGACAAGCTTTTTTGCCTTTCAAGCTTTCGGACTCACTTTTTCTTCTTCGTCGGAGGCAGGGATCATTCAATCCAGTATTCCCGTGTTCACGATAGTATTAGCTTCGTTTCTGTTAGGCGAGACTTCAACGCTGCAACAAAAGCTGGCTACCTTATTATCAACAGCCGGAGTTGTTTATATTTTTGCAATGAAAGGCTTTAATCTGTCCAGTTCAAGCTTTCAAGGCTCCATTCTGATACTTCTCTCGGCTCTCGCGGCCGCCAGCTATAATGTGCTTGCCAGAAAACTGACTACGAAGTATTCCTTGTATGACCTCACCTATGTCATGCTTCTAATTGGATTTATTGCGTTTAATTCAACTGCGCTCATCCAGCATCAAGCGGCAAATACTTTAACCGATTATTTTCAACCCTTTACCAGCTCTAGCTTTTTGCTATCGATTATTTATTTAGGGGTTCTCTCGTCACTTGGTACAGCCTTGCTGTCCAATTATGCTTTATCCGTCATGAAGGCCTCGCAAATGAGCGTATTCAGCAACTTAGCCACTTTAATGACTATAGCTGCCGGGGTGTTATTTTTGAATGAACAGCTTCGTTATTATCATATCATTGGTGCCATTATGATTATCGGAGGCGTTATTGGCACCCATATTCATTTCAAGAAGCCACTCGAAGGCGACAACTAGTAGTATAGTGGCTCCGCTGCATAGAATGCCTTAGTTTTGTTGTACCGCATAGAAACAGGCAATCATTTGATTGCCTGTTTCTGTTTAGGTTTTATATTTACATTTTATACTGCTCTTTAATGAGCTAACATTTTGAAATAACGATATATTTTATTTAGTTTCTCTTCATGTTTTCCCTTTGGGCTTTCCATATTTCCAAATTCAAAAAACTTCACTTTTTTCATACCCACATATTGAAATAGCGCCTTCCTCATTAATACCTTATGTGCATTATTCAACCACAGCAGAGGATAATGAGTAGGCCCCTTCATCGTTGAAATACAGACAACCGACCTCCCCTTCAGAAGCCCCTCTGGCAGCAACCCGCCCTTATTTTTGTAGGCAAAGTCTGAAGAAAACATTTGGTCTATATACCCCATGAGCATAGCCGGAGGCCGTCCCCACCAGATCGGATACACGAGAACTATTTTATTTGCCCATAAAATTTGCTCCCGGTACTTTTCAAGCTGCGGATCGGAGTGCATATCCCTTCTGCGTTTATTCTCATTGAAAACAAGGACCGGATTAAAGCCCTCCTCATACAAATCCAGCACCTTTATTTCTGTGATATTAGGGTTTTCATTACTGCCTTCGATGACTTTTTGCAAAAAAGCATAGCTTAAACTCTTATGATTAGGATGTGTATAAATAACTAGTGTTTTCATCGCGACACCTCTTTACTTATCATTTGATAAGTAAATCGTAGCACATTACCATTTTAGTTGTCAAATGATAATTGTTTTATGATAATTATTTTGCTATCGTGTTAGTAGAGGTGATTCCCATGGACAAAAAAGCTTTTTTCCAGAAATTTGTGACCTTTACTACAGCTGTTCATGAAATGACGCATGAAATGACGAAGGATGTTAAACCCGATAACATTACTCCCGTTCAATATAGTATTGTTGAATATTTAGCCGTCAGTCCGCCTGTTACCCTCAGCCAAATTAGTGATTGTCAGCATATGTCCATGCCTAACACAAGTCGCGAACTAAAAAAGCTGATCGAAAAAAATCTATGTGAAAAATATACCGATTCCGAGGACCGACGAAAGCAATATTTCCGGTTAACCAGTGAAGGGGAAGCCATGATGAACAAAGCCTTCACCCTCATAGAGTCCCGCTTCCTGCAGCATTTAAAGGATACCTCTGAAGAGGATCTGGAAGAGATCCACCGTGCGCTGGATGTGCTTCACTCCAAAGTATTTTATTCCAAGAAACCATTGTAGAACGTTTCAGGTAAAGGAGATATATAGCTGATGAAACAAAACAAATATGATGATTCAACTTTCTTTTCTGCATATAAACAAATGACACGTTCAATCAAAGGACTGGAAGGCGCGGGAGAATGGCATGTATTCCAATCATTGCTGCCAAAGCTGCGAAATAAAAATGTGCTTGATTTGGGGTGCGGTTTCGGATGGCATTGCCGTTTTTCTCGTGAGCAGCAAGCAAGTTCAGTGGTAGGTGTAGATATTTCTGAAAATATGCTTCAAAAGGCTCGTGAACTAACAGATGACCCTGCCATTTCATATATTCAAATGCCGATTGAGGACATCGAATTTCCAAATTCACAATTTGATGTGGTTATCAGCTCCCTGGCTTTCCACTATCTCGAATCAGTTGAAGTCATCTTCAAAAAGATACATGATTGTCTAAAGCCCGGAGGTTCTCTCATCTTTTCAGTTGAACATCCTATATTCACTTCACGAAATGAACAAGATTGGTATCTTGATGATCAAGGAAACCGCCTGCATTGGCCAGTAGATCATTATCAATCAGAGGGATTACGAAAAACATCATTTTTAGCAGATAACGTAATCAAATACCATCGTACAATCTCAACCTACATGAATGACTTAATTGATGCTGGGTTTGCAATTAAAGCCGTGAAGGAACCGATTCCTTCAGATGAAATGCTGAAGAGTGATTCCATGATGCAAGATGAGAATAGAAGACCTATGTTCTTAATTATTTCAGCGGAAAGAACAGATATGGAGACCTGCTAGGCGCTCATGGCAATCTTCATCAAAAATGGTGCTGTGCCTAGGCGGAGGTGGGCCATCAAAGCGTGGATTTCTCATTTTTTGAATAAAAAGACGACCATTATTCCAACAATTGAAATAATGATCGTCTTTTTATTCAGCCTTTTTTGTTGCCTTAGTGAAATCATAAAATCTTTTACTTTTGTCCATACTTTTCTTGTAGTTCATCAAGCAATTCTTTGACAGGCAGCTTGCCGCCTTTGAAGATAATTTCTTCAACGCCTTTTAATAGATCCGCATGAAATGCTTTTGTCTGTTCTGGATATGCAAAAGGCATACCCGATTTTTCCATATTCGTGAATACCGGCTTCAATTCAGGGTATTTCTCCAAATATTTCGGAAGCAGTGCAGATACAGCAGGTGAATATCCTACCGTTTCAATAGCATCTAATTGCGCTTCATCGCGCAATGCGTAAGCAATTACTTTCATTGCCGCTTCTTTATTTTTACTTCCTTGAAGAATTGATAACCCATGTGAGTATGCGCTTTGTGCGTCTACAGTACCTTTAGGCATAGGCAATGCAACTAATTCCAACTCTGGATTTGCTTCTTTCAAATAACCTACATACCAAGGACCCGCTGTTGACATAGCTCCTTTTTCTTTCGAGAATACTTCGCCGTCCCAAGGTGCGCCGATTTCGATTGGTGCAATGGCAGCCTTAGATTGCAAGAACATATCTACAAAGAACTGAAGTCCTTGAATGTTCTCTGCGGAATTAATCGTCTTGCCAAAATTCCAGCCTCCGCCAAAAGCGTGAACATATTGCGTGATATGGAATGGATCGATGCTGCCTACAATACCTTTAACGCCATCTTTTGTCATCGCTTTCGCTAAAGCTAGCAATTCATCCATTGTCTCAGGATATTTCGTAATACCGGATTTATCGAACATAGCTTTATTGATAGCAAGCATAGAAGTAGAGGAGTCATAAGGAATACCATATAATTTATCGTTATCTGTCCAGCCTTTGTATAACGAAGCTGTAATTCTGCTTTTATCGAATCCAACTGTGGTAATAAGCTCATCTAAAGGCTCAAGAACACCCTTTGCAATATACTCATAGTTGCCTTCATCAGACATTGCGATAATGTCAGGACCTACACCCGCAGCAATTGCTGCCGGTACAGCTTTCCAAAATTCATCACTTGTTGGATATTGCTGCAGCTTAACCTTAACCTCTGGGTATTTCTCTTCAATACCCTTAACCATAAATTCAAAATTTTTCTGCTCAGCAGCGTTAGCCCAATAGGCCATAGTCACTTCAACAGAACCAGCTGGTTTCTCAGTTGTTTTGTTCGTTCCTTCATTTGCAGAATTGTCTGTAGTTTTAGACCCGCAAGCTGCTAACAGACCCACGAGCATGATACTGCATAGTATAAGTGTCATTGCTTTTTTCATCTGTTTATCCCCTTTTGATTCTATTCGCCAACGTTGTTCGACGTACTTTCATCATAAAGAGTTAAGCATCTTCACAAAACAGAAGATCTTTACATGAACCTGAATATTTTTACATGATCTGTAGTCCGTTGATTAAATCCGGGTTTTTGCGAACTTCATTCGGCGGATAGCCAATCCGTTTTTTAAATGCGATATAAAAGTTATCCGTACTTTTAAAACCAACCTTCTCCGCAATTTCATAGGTTTTCAATGTGCTGTTCAACAACATATCCAATGATTTATTCACACGATATTGATTAATATACTGAACCAGTACCATTCCCGTCTGTTCTTTAAACAACCGGCTCAAATAGGAGCTGTTCAACCCCACATAATTAGATAATTCCTCCAAATTTAAGTCCTGATCATAGTGCTTATGAATGTATTCAATGACCCGTCTAATTTTATGATTCATTTTCTGAGAAGCGACATTCAGATTTTTCTTATGCTGAACAAGCTCTGCTTCCTGTACCAAAAGCTCATAAATTTGCTGATGAGTTTCCGCCTCGACCAGCTCTTCAATTGTAGGAAATTCAGACAAAGAATGACCATCTTCATCTTCATATGAACTACTGAACGCATAATGGAGATAGGTTGCGATTCTGAGCATATCATGTCTCGACATTTGCCGATTCTGGCGGAGTTCCTTAAACAACCTTTCGAGTGATGTAGTCATGCCATCCCACTGTTCATTCTCGATTTCCTGCTTGATGTGCTGAAGCTTCTCCATATCCTGCTTCTTCATAACATCTTCCTGTTTGGGTTCAGCATTTTGCTGTTGAAAGAAACTTACACCCGATTCGTGTTCATAGAAATTATTTTCAAGCACCTTCTCGGCCTCTTTCAATGCGATCGGTACATCCTGTAAGTTGATATGAAGAGCACTCACTCCAAAGCTGACATTAATATTCATGAATTTACGCAGTGCATTTTGTACAGCCTTGATCAAATTCCATTGTTCACTGTATATCTCCTGTGCGCTTCGAAGTCTGGAATAGGTTTTAAGGATGACAAACCCGTTTTTATGATGCTGAAAAAACTCCACTTCATCGAACTTCCTCAAAATTTCATTTAAAATGTTCTGAATAGAAAAGTAGAGTAAATACTCCATATCCTCTTTGTATCTCTTCTTCACTTTAGAGAACTGGTCAATCTGCATAGCAAAACAAACGAGATTGGGCTGCATTAGACGAATGTCATACTCTTTTATCTTGTCCTCAATTTCCCACGTATGCCTTATAGCGCCTTCCGCCCACTCCTTAAAAAATAACGCTTTCATATTAGGCTTTACGCGTTCTACGTTTTGTCGCAGACTCTCCATCTCATGGGATTGCTTCCTTTCCCGCATAATGGTCACGCGCGCCCGCTGTAATGTTTCGAACATGATGGTCTCGTTTAAGCTAGGCTTGTGAATATAGTCTAATGCGCCTAAGCGCATTCCTTCCCGCACATATTCAAATTCCTTATAGCTGCTCAGCATGATGACTTTCGGCGGGTGATTCCAATCCTGCAATTTTTCCAATGCTTGCAGACCATCCATAATAGGCATCTTGATATCAAGCAATACAATATCTGGTTTGAGCTCCGCTATTTTGAATAGTGCATCCTCACCGTGATTAGCTTCCCCGATTACTTGAAAACCATAGGACTCCCAATCAAGAGATGTCTTCAAACTCATTCTCATGAAAGACTCGTCATCTACAATAAGGATTTTCATCAAAGCATGCCTCCTAGGATGTCTCTTTTGTACTGATTAATACAGGAATATCAATGAATATCGTTGTACCCTCCCCTGATAACGTATTAATTTGTACACCATATTGAGAGCCAAAGTGAAGCTGAATACGTTCCGCTACATTCCGCACGCCGATAGAATTCATGCCCTCCTGCCCTTTTGTCGTATACAACAGGTGTTCGATCTGTTCTTGACTCATGCCAATACCGTTGTCCTGAATCGTAAATCGAACCCCCTTCTCATAACGCTGGGCGACGACACTTAACCGATAGGTATTTCTTTCATCCGTAAAGCCATGAAATATAGCATTCTCAACAAACGGCTGGATAATAAACTTTAGCGTCTGGTAATGTAGAACCCCTTCTTCCACTTCATACGTTACTTCAAACGTGTTGTAGTATCGAAGCTCTAGCAGTGCCACATAATGCTGAATAAAGGCCATTTCTTCTTCAATGGATACGAATTCCTTCGTATTTCGAGCTGAGAAAGTTAACAAATGAATCAGTGAATCTAATGTTTCTGTGATATTATCAGCCATTTGAGCCTGAGACATCCACCTCACTACAGCTAATGTATTATAGAGGAAATGTGGATTGATTTGAGCTTGTAATGCGTTCAATTCCGCACTGCGCTTCTGATGCTCCTCTTCCTTAATCCTTGCAATCAATTGTTGAATTTCTTTGGTCATCGTATTAAAGGAATAGCTCAGTATTCCAATTTCATCCTGGCTGTTCACATCGATAGGGACATTAAAATCACCCTTTTCGACTCGTCGCATCATTCGACTTAATTGCTTAATCGGGTTTGTAATACCCCGAGATATAAAATACGCAACACAAAAAGCTGCAATAATAATAATTCCCACAATTATCGCGATAAAATTTCGGATCAGGTAGACATCATGAAACATCGCTTGCTTGTGAATGATGGAATAGAATTTCCAACCACTGATTGCGGATGTGTTATGAACGACATAGTAATCCGCATTTTCTGGTCTTACCTTATCTTGAATATTCACACCAATATCACTGCTAACGGTACTGAACAAAATAGTATTATTCTCATCCACAATTATTTGTTCCGCTTCGGGTCCGGAGTTCAATCCCTGATACAATTTCTGAAGCGCAGTATCCCTGAAATTAACGATAAATGTGCCAAGCTTCTCATTGGTTGTTGGATCAACGATAACTTGACCGACCGACATCACAGAGCTATTGCTGCTAAATTGCTTCTCTGGATGAAGCCCAACGACAATCGGCTGACCCTGTTTACTCACAATCTGTTGAAACCAAGGCTCATTAAAGGGCTTATAGTCGTAGTTATAAATAACTTGATAACCTTTACGATATGCCGATTCGTTGTTATTGGCATAAATAACAAGAGAATCAATGTCACTATTAAATAGAAATATTTTACGAAAGAATTCGTCATTTATATATTTGAGATCAACAGATTTCTCATAGATGGGGTAATCAAAGGTTTGATAATCTTTGGACAAAATATCCAAGAGCTCATGATCATAGAACGTGCTTTCCGAGACACGAAGCATGCTCTTCAAGAACGTGTCTGTACTTGTGGCCATCTGGTAATTCAGTTCCTTGAAGGATTTCACAATTCTATCTTCCAGAAAAGAGATAGAATAATAGTAAGAGATGGAACCGATCAAACTAAGAGGAATAATGATTAATAATACGTAAGTAAGGAATAGCTTCTGATTAATGCTTCGATCCTTAAACCTCATTAGCCTCATGCATCCACGCCACCGTTCGATGTACATTATTAAAAAGATTGAAACAGGATATTATCCCGCTTCAATCATAGCATAAACACCTTATATTAAAAGACTTATATCGACAAATTATGATAATAATCGACAATAGCAGAATAACTCATCTCTTCGCCAATCTGGATAATCATATCTGCTGCCTGCATAGAAACAGGGTCCCCAACTCCTACAGCGAACATCCCTGCACTTTTGATCGCCTGAACTCCTGCTTCGGCATCCTCAATTCCAATACAACTCTCCGGCACAACCCCAAGCAAAGAAGCCGCTGTTAAGAAAATTTCCGGATCCGGCTTTCCTTTTCTTAAAGTACCTGGGTCAACAATAACGTCAATATAGTTTTCAATTTGAAGCCGCTCCACAATAAACGGCGCATTGTGGCTTGCGGAAGCTAGCCCAATACGTATATCCGCCTCTTGTAAATCTTGCAATAGCTGCCCGACGCCAGGAAGCAAATCACTCGGTGAAATCTGCTTAATAAGCTGTTTATAGTTCTCATTCTTACGATCAGCAAGCATCATTTTCTCCGATGGTGTATACGCATGAGGGTCCTTGGAGTTCTCCAGAATCAGCTCCAAGGAATCCATACGGCTAACCCCTTTCAGACGTTCATTGTGTGTTCGATCAAAGGGGATTCCGAGTTCCATGGCAAGCTGTCCCCAAGCTTGATAATGATATTCTGCTGAATCAACAATCACACCGTCAAGATCAAAAATAAAAGCTTTAATTGAGCTGCTCATCGGAATTCACCTTCTTAGTTAACGGAATGGTAATAGCGTTCGTATTTCCCAATGTATATTTGTTTCCCTGGATCAATAGGTTGAGAGATGATTGAACATCCGTTATTTTCACAACCTCAATAGCTTCATGCGTGATACGAACCTTCAACAGGTCTCCGTGCCAATATAGAGGATAAGTAAGAGATTCCCATCCCTCCGGAAGCCGCGGATTGATTCGAAGCTGGCCATTGATTGCACGCACGCCTCCAAATCCAAATACAATGCATTTCCATATCCCGCCGATGGAAGCCGTGTGAATACCGTGATCTGATGACTTCATATTTTGCCCAAGATCAATTCGTGCCGCCTGCTCAAATAACTGGTACGCGAGGTCCAATTCTTCTAAATCCGCAGCCAGAATGCTGTGAGTGGTCATACTGAGTGAAGAATCGTGGAGCATCTTCGGCTCGTAATACTTCCAATTGGCCTGCTTCACATCATAGGAGAAGCAATGCTCAAGCAAGTAGAAGAGCACCATCACATCCGCCTGTTTAGATACTTGAATTTCATTTACTTGATCCATATTATAATCTTCTAAGATCAAGCCTACCTCTTGTTGATTGCGATACTTCGTTAAGTCGATGATCTTCTTTTCTAGATAGGTATCATCCTGTGGAATAACTAAATCTATTTCTCGCGGCTGGGGCAAATAGATTTGCTCTACCTTCTGCTTCCACTCTTCATAAGCCTCGTCTAGATGCAATCGAACATTCAATTGTACCCATTTATCCGACCGATCACGTTGTAGTTCCTCATAGCAAGCGATGGCTGTCTGCAAATTCCAATGCGCCATATAGTTCGTAAAGGCATTATTATCGATATGCTCTTTATATTCATCTGGTCCAATGACACCCCGAATTTCGTAACGTTCATGCGACTCATCCCAGGTTAGACGGCTTGCCCAGAAGGTAGCGGTCTCCATAATGATTTCGTAACCTTTCATATCCATGAAGTGCTGATCCCCTGTTGCCAGGTAATACTGCCACACTCCATAAGCCACGTCGCTTGTAATATGCTGCTCAATCAAGCCCGTCCAGATTTTAGTCGGTGTCCCGGTTACAACATCAACTGGTCCCCATTCCGGCGTCACTTCGTCTCCAGTAAGGGCAGATTCCCAAGGATACATCGCACCGCGATATCCGTTTTCCTTCGCTTTACGTCGAGCACCATCCAAGGTGTGATACCGATATTCAACCAGCTTGCGAGCCGTGTCAGGCTCTGAGAATAAGAAGTATGGCTGAATGAAAATCTCTGTATCCCAGAAGGAATGCCCTTTATACCCTTCGCCCGTCAAGCCTTTCGCGGCGATGCCAAATCGGTTATCATGTGCCGGCGCCATCATAACAAGATGATAATGTGCGAATCGGATAGCTAATTGATCAAACTTCTGCTTACTCTCGATTTGTATATCAATGGCTTCCCATTTCTTTGACCACGCCTCTGCGCTATCCTGAAGAAGTCTCTCATAACCTTTCATAGCCTCATGACGCAATTCATCTAAAGAGATCTCGCATAACTTTTCTTCATCCTGTTGTTCATGTTCAAGATCCAATGATGTATGCATATTCGCGATTTTCTCAATGATCAATGTCTGTCCGGCTTCAACTCGGAAGCTGTGCTCTACAGATACCTTTCTCCGCTCAATGGATAGACGTGGCTCTGTGACCACTTCTATATCATCGAGTAAGAATCGATGCTGACAATGGGTTACGACATGAATATTGGACTCCGTTGTTGTCGCTGCGTACTGAATAATTTTTTTATCATGGATGCGCTTATCTCCTTCAGCAAAATGCTGCGCTCCGGAGTTGGTAACTTGTCCGTTAATTCCAGAACGTATAGAAATTTCAGCAGCCTCCGTAAGAGGAGTCAGTTCAACCCTCATGCCAAGCAAATGCTTATTGTGCAAAGATACGAACCTGCGAAAAACCATTTCAAAAGCATTCCCAGCAGCGTTGCACCAAGTTACACGACGGGTTAGCTCGCCGATTCGGAGATTCAATTGACGCGAATACTGCTTCAAACTCCCTTTTTCTAAATGAAACACTTCCCCATTAATCCAAATGCCCAGTTCTGTAACATCTGCAACATTAGGCAATTCTGTAACTTCCGAAGCATCCGATTTATTGAATGTCCCCGCGATAAAACAATTGCGAGTTTCCTTCGGATAAGACTCCTCTGTACAGGACCTGACTCCCATATATCCGTTACCCAAGCTCATAATAGTTTCATACTTAGCCAAATGCTTAACATTGAATGATGTCTCTGCGATAACCCAATTGCTGAGCTCTGCTTCGCCCATATCATATTTCAACACCAAATTAACCTCCTTAACAGTGATTTTATTAATTAGCCCTTCAAGCCTGTCGTAGCAATCCCTTGAACAAGATGTCGCTGGAAAATTAAGAACACAACAATGATTGGCAGCGTGAGCAGTACAACCCCTGTCATCGTCAAATTAGGCCATTCGAAATAACGATTTTTAAGTGTGTTAAGTCCGACCGTCAATACATACCATCGGCTGTCATTTACCAACGTAACGGGCCATACGAACGAGTTCCACGTTCCTGTAAAGCTAAATATAATTTGTGTACCTATTGCACCTTTGGAGAGCGGGAGAATTATTCGGAAGAAGGTGCCAATCTTAGTCAATCCGTCTACTTCGGCAGCCTCTTCCAATTCCTTAGGAATACTCATCATAAATTGACGCATTAGAAAAACAAGAAACCCTTGGAACATAAACGGAATAATTAAGCCCTCATAGCTGTTCAGCCATCCTATCTTCACAATCATGGAGTAGATTGGAATGATGGTAACTTGATAAGGAATCATCATCATGCCGATAATCATAAAAAAGAAAAGTCCGCGACCCGGATATTTTACTCTGGACAGAGAATAAGCTGCCATAGTGTTAATAATGAGATTTCCCATGAGAATACCCAATGTCACAACAACGGAATTAAAATACCAAATCGTCATATCGGAATTCAAAAATATTTCCTTATAGCTCTCAAATGTCAATTCGGACACGCCGACCCAGTGACCGATATCACTCTTACTGAGCAATGATGTGTATACGGCATAACCAAAAGGAATGATGAAAAACAAGGAGCATAGAGACAAAAGCAAATAGCGGATAAATGTTTTTCCTGGATGATTCATCATTTACACCTCCTCTTTTAAAAAGCGTTTTTGGATGACAGTTAGAAGGATAATGATGGCAAAGATGATGAATGCCGCCGCACTGCCATATCCAGCACGATTGAAATTAAACGCTTGGCTATAAAAATATATAACAATGGTACTGGTTGCTCCGGCAGGACTTCCAAGCGAACCATTGCGAGCAAGCGCGTATGGCTGATCGAATAGCTGCATCGCATAAATCAACCCCGAGGTCAATACAAGGAATGTTGTCGGCTTCAACATCGGAATCGTGATATACCTGAGACGCTGCCATGCATTGGCTCCATCTACCATCCCGGATTCATAAATATCATAAGGAATGTTCTGTAATCCACCCAAATATATCACCACATAGAAGCCTACATACGTCCATATGGTAATCAATATCAAGAATGGCAACGCATATTTTGTACTGGCATACCAGGATACGTCCTCCATTCCGAATAAGGTAAAGAATTTCGTTGCAATACCATCCTGCTGCATAAACAAATACATAAATACAGTCGTAACTGCAACGGTCGATGTAATGTATGGAAGGTAGAATAACGTGCGGAACACCGTCTTCATACGGGTAATCTTATTCAGGCCAACTGCAATGAGTAATGCAATAATCGATTGCAGCGGTACAGCAATGGCCGTTAGAATAGCGGAATTTTTCAGTGCTCCCCAGAAATCGTCATCCTTCAACATCTCTGTATAATTTTGCAATCCAATAAAAGTCGCAGCATCCGGATTCAAGAAGCTAATATCCTGAAAGCTATATACGAAAGACCGTATTAAAGGATAGTAAAACCAAATTCCCATAAGAATTAAAATGGGTGCCACGAATAAATATCCTACAAATTTAGATGAAGAAGCTAACCTCATCAAGGTCTGTGATAGCGAACGACTCGCTTTCAAATTTGCTTCTCTGCCATGCTTCATATCTATATCCTCCTTCAAGTTTCACTGCCACATATATTCGTCATTTATATCCGAACAGGTATATACATCATACGAGGCAACAGAACGGACGAAAACAGAAGAAATTTACAAGAGACCGAGGATTTTTACTTGTCTATTTTCAATTGGAAATTAAATGGAATTAAAAGGCGAGGATTGACCAAAATAAAAAGCGGCGGTGCAGGAGTAACCCCTTGCACCACCACTTTTCCGTAATCATGATATTTTTTTGACAAAATGAGCTTTCGTGTAAGTAAACTAAGATTCCATATGCTGTTTCATGGTTAATAGTAAGGTTACAGCTTCAGCTCTTGTTGCCGTTTCATTTGGAGCAAAGCGATTGTTGCCTTTCCCCTTCATTAGACCTGCTTTGGTCGCAGCAGCGACATACGGCTGTGCCCATACCGGTATTCCATTGGCATCCGCAAAGGTTAACGAAGCTTTAGGGTCTACTGGAAGGTTTAAAGCCTTTACTGCTATTACAGCCATTTCTACACGACTCATCTCATGAGAAGGGCGGAAAGTATTATCTGCATAACCGTTAATCATGCCAGCGTTTGCAGCGGCCGATACGGCTGACATCGCCCACTCGGGAATTTTCCCAGCATCCTTAAATGGTATCGGTGCTGTGCTGTCAGCCAATTTCAAAGCTTTGCTCAGCATCACGGCAAATTCTCCACGTTTCACCGATTTGTCAGGGTAGAAATGACCATCCCCATAACCACGAACGATTCCCAGATGAGCCGCCTCTTCAATCACTGATGCTGCCCAATGGTTTTTGATATCCTTCAACTCGGTCGTTGTAGACCCGCCATTGTTTTCTCCGGTGTTTTCTCCTGTATTTCCACCGGTATTACCGTTAGAGCCAGTGCTGCTATCGGACAAGGTTTGTACGGAAACACTAGGGCCGTCCTCACTCCAATTTCCGCCAGCATCGCCTGCTTCTACACGGAAGTTGTAGCTGGTACCCGCACTCAACCCTGTCACATTCATCGTCGTTTCATTACCTGGAATAATTCGGCTTTGATTGCCCCAAGTAACTTTATATTGCAGCACCTCGACATCGTCCGCAGCCGGCGTCCAGTTCAACGACAGGCTGTTTTTCGTAACGTTAGTTGCCGAAGCAATGCCATTGGGCCAGGTCGGCTTTGCGGTATCGTTTTTATCCTTCAACGTAACCGTCACAGACTTCGTCGATGGAGACAGTCTAACTTCTCCTTTTTCTTGGTCCACCACACCAGTAGATGCGGCAGCAATATTATTTTTAAATAATGGAAGGTTAAATAGAATTTCGTTATCTGGTTGATCACCGCTTAAGGTAAGCGTAATTTTGTTGCCTTTGGACTCTGTGCGGAATCCAAATCTTTTGTTATTCGCAATCGGATAGTCACTTACATCGATGACTTGTCCAGCATCAGCCCATTCGCTCGGCACTCCGCGACCGATTATCAATGTTCCGTCAATTTTCTCAGAAATCAAAGAATCAAACAGCACTTTAGAAGCAACGGATTGTCCCCACATATGCGGGCTCGATCCGCCGCCGCCTAACGGACGAGTCCCTTCCCATGGAATCGTATCAGATGGAGCATGAATGCCCTCCCACCAACCGAATGGAGCACTCATCGTTTGATCGATCATGAACTGGTATGCACGAATACCTACATCGCGATGCTTCTCGCCTCTCAGTGCCGCGCTTCCGTAGCCGGCATTATAGGAAGAACTGAACCATCCGTGTGGATACCCGCCAAAGTTGTATTTCGGATAGATATCCTTCAATCGATCAAAGCCGTAATCGTATGTTTCATCGATTTGATCCAGAATGACGCCGTTTTGCTCGCCATTAAATAGATAACCATCCCACTGCCAGCGACCGAACAGGAACATAGAAGCCCAGTTTGCATCACGCGGATCTTGACAGCGGTTCATTGTGTTAGGCTCCACCATTGAGCAAGGAATGTAATTAATGTTGTTGTCCTTCATCGTTTTTTCCAACTGGGTATTCACAGCATTCAACAAGCTGGCATATTGCGTCTCAGCCCATGCCACTTCACTCGTATCACCCAATTGCTCAGCTAGGTATTTGTAAGAGAGCAAACCCATTAGAGCCGACATATCATCAACAACCCAATTTCCCCACGAATCGATCGCGTAAGTCACTTTTATAATGCCATCTGGCCCCATGCGATCAGACTCAATTTTATGCGTATTTATTTTTATCTCTTCAAAATTTTGTCGAATGAAATCTACGTCCCCGGTTTTTGATAAATAAATAGCAAAGGGCCAGCTATACTTCCACTTCGCATCATCGAATTGCAGCTGTGCAGGCAGAATACTTAAGAAATTTTTTGCATTCTCATAGTCGCCCATCGTGAATAGCGCAGCTACAATCCCGATTGTATCGTGGTCATAAACTTTGTCATAACCATTTTCACCGACATTTAATTTATATCCATCTTTAATAATATGTGTGTAAATGTAACCCGCCTTATACGCGTTGATTAATCGCTCATCCGGCAATTGATTAATCTTCACAATCTTGTTCAGCTTACTCTCCCAATAGTCCTTCATATGACTGAAATGCTCATCATAACTGCCTAATTGAAGCAGTTCATCTTCAAGAGGCCAATGATAGCTTTGGCCAAAACGATCAACAGCTGTAACGTAATCATGGTGAACCGTAGTACCTGGCTCCACGACATTGCTATTGTTCGTTAACGGAATTAGACCGGCAGTCGGCGCAGGGTCTAATTGAATCGGCTGCGTTCCTGGATTATGGATAGACACCCGACTATATACAGCTACATACTCCGCTTGCGCATTTCCGTCACGGCTTGCAGCTACCTCGGCGCGTTGAATAGCCAACTTAAACGCATCGATCGAAGCTTGCGGATACTGACCTGGCTGGTCACCTGCGACCGCGCTTCTCAATTGAACCTTCGCTTCAGCAATTCTATCTAGCAGTTCACTTCTTTTACCTTCAGAAAGCGTCACTGCATTCAAATATACATTGCCATTCTTATGGGTTGTTTTATCAATATTCATCTTCACTGTCAGCTTCTGATTATCTGATGCAGCTTGGAATTTGATGGATAGAACCTTACCATTTACGCTTCCTGCTGCCTCCAGCTTCTCGGTGACCAACGGTACGCTATTGTCGGATAAATACACTTCTAATGTACTGCTTGCATTCCATGCACCTGTGTATATACGAAGCTCCTTTGTTTGTTTGCCTGCTGGAGCCGTAATCTCCCAGCCATTTCCTGCGTTCACGTAAACTGCGCCGTTCAGCGAGTCGGACGTGTTTTCCAGTGGTTTGCCATCCGTCCAGCCTACCTCCACTTTATTATCTTTTTGCAGTTTGATCATAGCTGGATCTTTTGGCTCATAGCCAATTTGTTCTTGGACATCCTTCTTGCGATTAACCTCTGTCGCTACTCCTACACCGCTTGCTCCACCTAAGTGCATCCAATCCAATGTGCCCTCCTGGGTCAGATCCAGAACTCGCGGTGGATTTTGAAGTTCTAAATCCATATATGCATCAGCCTTAGGAGGCTGCTCACCCTTCTCGTATAACGAGAGCGTGGCTGCATTCAAAGAAATAGTCCCCCCTGGCTGCGAGGTTGGTTGAATACCCATTTTAACAATAAGCTCTTGGTTATCAGAAGCTGCTTGAAATGTAATCGTATACGCTTTACTTTGGCTTGTTCCAACCGAAGGGATCGATTGCTGTACCAAAGGTGCGCTCTGATCTGATAAATACGCTTCCAAAATACTGTCTGCATTCAGCGATTCCGTATAAATAGTAAGCTCTTTAGCCTGCTTGCCCGCAGGAACCTTCATTTCCCATCCATTCCCTGCTTCAACGAAGGTAGCTCCGTAGGTGGAATCTGTTACGCTTTGAACAGGCTTGCCGTCTATCCAGCTTACTTTGATTTGATTATCTTTCTGTTGAGACATATTAACTGGATTTACAGGTGTAAATTGAATAGAATTGGCAACATCTCTCTTATAGCTCCAATCCGATTCCAAAACACCGCCGATATGAAGCCAGTCCAAGTCGCCCTCAGTTGTAAGATTCAATACGGTTGGTGCAGCTTGTCCATCCACAGTGATGAATGCGCCAGTCTCAGCAGGTGCCGGCACCTTCGCGTCATTAAAATATTGAATGGCTTGACTGACATTAGTCAAGGCAGCAGCTGGATCATTCGCGATAGTGACCTTATCACCAAAATTGGTAATGCTTACTTGTGCTCCTTCACGTTCAAATTCCGTAACAAGAGCCGGAAGATAACCTGAATGGTTTTCCCACTTCAATGTACTCGGATTATTATAAATACCAAAGCCATACTTCTTATCTTTACCGTCTCGCACATAATATGAGCCGTCCATAAACGCGGTTACACCATCGGTATCCCCGTCCCAGCCGATTACACCAGCTTCCCCATATTTCCCCTTTGTAATTACAGCCGCACTTGCGGTTTCTGGTATTACAACAAACGAGAACAATTGAAGTCCTAGTGAAGCAATTAAAAGAAAAGATAGCATTTTTTTACCTTGTTTCTTAAACATGAAGATGTCCCCCTCTTTCTAGAGTCATCGCTTTCGATGCCAGTCCCCATTATAAAAAATGAAATATGTTTCGAACACAGAGGATCTTGATATAAAGACTAGGATTTTTACCTTTTCCCGCAAACACCATAAAAGAACATATGAACGATTCCTTCGAGGAATTTATCCATATCTCCGCTTTTCTGGGCCATTTCCAGTATCGTTTCATACTGATTCATATACAATTGTATAAAGGCCAAGACATTTTCGATGGAAACGTCCTCCGATATCTCGCCGCTGTCTTTCCCTTCTTTAATAATTTGAATGGTCAAAGGGATTGTTTTTTCCTTATATTGCTCCTCTATATAACGGGATAGCTCATGATCCTCAATTAGTAGTTCCTTAATAAGCCCAGGCGGGAATTCATGATAGGATTCTTTCTCCAAAAAGATGATATGCTCGATCTTTTCCTTTAACGAATGCCCTTCATTCATATATTCCTCGAAATCACGGATGGCTTTGTCTACGTAGTTCTTGAACACCTCACGGAACAGCGCCTCCTTGCTTCCGAAATAATTATAAATCGTGACCTGTGAAACTTTAGCTGTCTTGGAAATATCGGCGATTCGAATACTCTTGAGGTCCGAGGTCCGCAGCATATCCAAGGTGCTTTTCATAATTTTCTCTTTAATCCGGTTGGCCCTTTTCTCAAAGCCATTCATGACTAATCACCCTAACTCCGTAGACTATTATATAAATTATGAAATTATAACATAAATATATTTCATAAAATGATTGACGATACCGAAGGTCAGGTATAGTATAACATATGAAATATGTTAGCAATAATATTTCATTTCTTTATTCCTGGAGGTGCCAGTATGTTAACGGTTCAACATTTGACGAAGACATTTTCAAATGGAAGAGGAATTTTCGATGTGTCATTTTCGGTGAAGAAAGGTGAAGTTTTCGGCTTTCTAGGACCGAACGGTGCGGGCAAATCTACGACGATCCGGCATATTATGGGGTTTATGAAGCCGGATAAAGGATATGCTCAGGTGAATGGACTGGATACGTGGAAGGAACAGGGGAATTTTCAAACCTATGTCGGGTACCTGCCAGGAGAAATATCTTTTTTCGAAGGAATGACGGGTAAGACGTTTTTGGATTTCATTGCTCATATGCAAGGGATAAAAGACTTTTCCAAGCGCGCGCGCTTAATCGACCGTCTGCAGTTCGACGTTCATACCCCCATCCGGAAAATGTCCAAAGGCATGAAGCAAAAGGTTGGAATCGTAGCCGCATTTATGCATGATCCCGATGTAATCATACTGGATGAACCGACATCTGGTCTCGACCCTCTTATGCAAAAGGTGTTTATTGATATTGTATTGGAGGAGAAGGCGCAGGGAAAAACGTTTCTGATGTCGTCACACAGCTTTTCAGAAATTGAAAGAACCTGTGACCGTGCAGCGATTATCAAGGAAGGCGTCATCGTTGCCGTTAAGGACATCCATGAGCTGCAGTCCATGCAGCGGAAGCTGTTCGAAGTCACCTTCGCGAACCAAGCTGATGCACAATCATTCCTGAATTCCGGTTTACTAATTGAATCGCATGAGGGTAATCGGGTCAAAGTTGCCGTCCAAGGCAATTACGATAAATTTACGGAGGAAACAGCAAAGTACACGGTGCGCAATATCGATATATTCACCCAAAACCTAGAGGATGTTTTCATGAATTACTATGATCGGAAGGAGACGATGAAATGAATGTCACCTTATTTAAACAAATGATGAAAGTGAACATAAAAAGCTTCATGAACTATGCCTTCGGATCTGCATTTTATATCATTCTCATGTTTTGGTTATATCCCAGTCTCGCCAAAAACACAAAGGCTATCGATGAGCTGGTTCAATCGATGCCGGAAGGTGTTGGGAAAGCTTTCGGTCTTAACGGATTCGGCAGTGTCGAAGCATTTATCTCGGGAGAATACTACGGATTAATCTTAGTCCTTATCCTTTCAATCTTATGCGTTCAGGTATCGACTCAACTAATGGCCAAATTGGTTGATCAAGGGTCCATGGCCTATTTATTGTCCACCCCAACGACAAGAGGGAAAGTCGCTTTCACGCAAGCTGCCGTTTTAACGACCGGACTACTCCTTATTATGGCCATCACGACCATCGCCGGGCTTGTCGGAAATGCATGGTTTCTAGGAAATGAATTTGAATTTGATACCCTTACATTCATACAGTTGAATGCTGCGGCATTTTTGCTCTTCTTTGCTGTCAGCGGCATCTCCTTCTTGGTTTCCACTCTTTCCAATGACGAGAAGAAGGCACTTAGCATTTCCGGATTGATTACGTTTGGGTTCTTCAGTTTAGACCTGTTGGGTAAATTCAGCGAAAAGATCGATTGGATGCGAAATATCTCCATCTTCTCCTTGTATACGCCCGCTGAAATTGTAAACGGAACCGCGAATATGGCTGTAACCTCCCTCATTCTATCCGTTATAGGATTGGTTACATTCGGTCTAGCCATTGTTTTATTCCGCAAACGAGACCTGCCATTATAGCATCCGTGCATTCCGTGAAAAAGCACAAACTCCAAGTCAATGAGCGGCTTGGAGTTAATTCTCTACCGTCATTCTACCCATGAACGGTGCTGTTTTTCCTATCTATTCAGATGGTTGATCTTTGCGGTATAGATCACGACTCTTATAACCCGCCTGAAGAATCATCTTCATTTCCTCTCGCCGTTTCACTTTTGTTTCCTCTTGTTTAGCGCTATAGACATAACGTGCCCAATCTTTGCGATAACCGGGAGTAAGCGCTTGGTATAAGGCAAGGAGCTCTGGAGTATCCTCCAAATCCTGTTCTACACTTGGGATCAAGGAAATATAATCGTCTACCTGTTGGCTTGGTTTTGAAGAAGTCTGACCTTTGCTCCCTGCATCCTCTTTAAACCCGACAACTGTAAACACATCATCCAGTCCTACCATACGCGCAAACTTAACCGTGCTTGTCCCGATATACCCCTCCTCATCACTGCCTAGACCTGCAAACAGGTCATCACGATGAATAAATGTCGGATAGACTTTGTTCCCCTTTTTAGGATACGCTGCAAAGAGATAACCATTTTTATGAAGATGCTGATGCTCAATCACACGATCAACCAATTCCTTTAATGACTCCATATCTAACACAAATGCAAATATAAGATCATACGCACCAGCCTTGAGCGTAGTATCATAACCTGTCAACTCTGCAAAATATTCCGTTCCCTCTGGCTCATTCAATATTGCTGCTTGATTGTATTTATGTAAATTCAGCTTTTCCACAATCGATTTAGCCACTATGCATCATCCCTTAAATGTATTTAGATACGAAAAAACCCTCCATTTCAGAGGGCTTTCGATATATACTCAACTTACTTTATTAAACCGTATTTATATCTTTTTAACAAATTCGGACTTTAATTTCATAGCTCCGAAACCATCAATTTTGCAATCAATATCATGGTCTCCATCAATTAAACGTATGTTTTTTACTTTTGTACCTATTTTTATAACGGATGAAGTTCCTTTTACTTTAAGATCCTTGATTACCGTTATAGAATCACCATCGTTTAAAACATTTCCGTTTGAATCTTTAATAATCCGTATATCTTCACTATTTTCGGTTTCTGAATCTAAAGTCCACTCATGACCACATTCTGGGCAAACTAAAAGACTCCCGTTTTCGTACGTGTATTGTGAATTACATGTCGGGCAATTTGGCAAATTAGACATCGTTTCATGTTCTCCATTCGTATATACTCATATTCCTCGAAGCTCCTCTACAAGTATATTGGAAACGGAGCAACGATACCACTAAATATGACAATTAGAGTTCCCATCTTATTTATCCGGCAGTTGTTCGACATAGTTGTCTGATAAATTTAACAGCTTCAATGCATGGTTGTATTCCTTCTCAGTCGATCCATCCGTATTCGTGCTATTATCAGTCAACTTATAATTCGTTCCATCCTCATAAGCGATGCCTGGCAAATACATGTTGGTGTCATTTATAAAAGAACCGGTAGGAAGAAAATGCCGCATCGGTAAAACATTCGTATTCTGGTTAAGCAAATCTTCACCAAAATGGATTTGATCTTTAAGCGATATGCCCATCAAATTCGCCACTGTTGGCAGGATGTCGACTTGACCGCCAACCTTATCTATCACTGTAGGATAAGACACTCCTGGTGCAGACATAATAAAAGGAATGTTGAACATATCGGTATACCCATACTCTCTGCCTAGAAGCTCCTGCATCAAGACTTTCTCATCCGCACTAAGCGAATAAAGAGGCAATCCCTGATGGTCGCCGTAGAACAGGATGACGCTATCGTCCCATATTCCCCGCTTCTTCAGATCATCAATAAAGAGCCCTACAGCATAATCTGTATAATTTTGTGCAAGTATATAGTCACCAACCAAAGTATTGTCATATCGCTCAGGCAGCTTCATATGGTACTTGGATTCTGGCATTTTATAAGGGTGATGAGAGCTCATGGAAAGAACTTGAGCATAAAACGGCTTGCTATCCTGATTCATCTGTTCCAGCTTATCCGCTGTCTTCGCATAAAGCACTTCATCAGAAGCACCAAAAGCGATATGATCATCGTCCCCAAAGAAGCTTTGATCGTAATAATGATCAAACCCGATTGCTTTGTACAGCTCCTTACGATTCCAGAACTCTACGGAATTCGTATGAAAAGTAGCTGTCGTATAGCCATTCGCCGCAAGCAGCTTAGGCAAACTTGGGAGAGCTTTATTCACATAATTTTTGATGGCAGGTTCATGCTGCGGTACGTAAAGCGACGTATTTACAACAAACTCAGCATCAGAAGTCGTCCCTTGACCAACCATTGTGTAAAAATTGTTGAAATAGAAATTTTCCTTCACCAGCTTATTAAGGTTCGGAGTAACCTCCTGCCCCTCAATATTTAGTCCCAACAAGAAGTTCTGAAACGATTCAAGCTGAATGATAATCACATTTTTGCCTTTTTCCGCATCCCAATAAGCCGACACAGGAGGATTTTCGATTCCTTTAAGCTGGTTTATAGCTTCTTGAGTGATTTCGCTGCGATCAACGAATTCCTTCTTCTGAGTCGTATCATTGAAGATCGTATAGATCTCGTAGCTTAGAATACCCATCCCTTCAGCTTTCTTATTTTCGTTCATGCTGGCATGGTTAGGCCATATATTGAAAGCACATAGAGCAATTGAAAGAGCAAACGAAGCAACGAGAACTCTTCTATCTATTTTTTTCATGCCTAGCTTCTTGAACTTAATGACCGATTTGGGCCTGAACATAAACACCCCGAAGACGATAATATCAATAAAAATTAACAAATAATAGGGATCGAGCAGCGAATACGTACTCTCCCCAACCTTAGTTACTTTATCAGCCTGACTCAGCGCATGATAGGTTGCGATAATTCCGTAGTATTTGTAATACATTAGAACTGCAAAATAGATGACCGTCACTAGCAAATTGACGAACATATAGTAGAGAACTTTGCGTTTGGACGCAAACCATTCGATGAAGCAGAATACAATCCATAAAATAGGAATTTCCGTTAACCATGTTGTTAGGGATGGACCATCATCGAAGATAACAAACCAGGCTAGTGAACCTTTCAGAATGAGGATGAGTGTAAATATAACAAATGGTCTGTTGCGGAGCCATACAAGCATTTTATAAACCTTCTTTCTTAAATACATAAGTGCCTAAGACTAGGACATACTCTATTTGTTTCCAATCATCTTAGTAGTAAAGCAATATTGGAACTAGAAGAATTATGAGTGATTTGCAGGCTGTTGTCAAAACCATCTTTTGCATATACCCCGGAACTTGTAACTATCTATTCACGCTCCGTTCATAGTTCGAGAATATACTCAAGTCTGTAACAAAGAAACGGAGGCGCAGTTATGAATATGGCATGGAAAGAAATCAAGAAGAGTAAAGCGAAATTTATCATATTAGGCTCGATTATTTTTCTGGTTAGTTTTTTAACCTTTATCATTTCGGGTTTGGCGAATGGGCTATCTCAAGATAATGCTGCTCTAATAAAGGATCTACCTGACGGTCAGTTCTATATGAATGCCGATGCGGATGAAAAGTACAATCTTTCAAAAATAGATCCAGCTGTACAAGATAAAATCTTACAAGAACACAAGGATGCAGCGGCACTTTCCATTCAGATGGGGTTTGTTAATGATGCGGAAGACAAACAATTTAGTGTAGCTTTTGTTACTTCAACCGACTCCGAGTTATTTGAGAAGGTTAAACCAGGTGAAATTATATTAGATCGTTCCCTAGAAGAGGATGGCATTCAAGTAGGGGATGTATTAACGAACAATCAGTTTAACGGTGAATTCAAAGTAGCCGGGTTTGTGGATCAAAAGAAATATAGCCATGCGCCTGTCGCATATATTCATATGGATAACTATAAAGAAATTTACCGTGTGAATAACTTGCAATTGGTTTTCGTACCCGGACAAGATCAAGCACAGTCTATCACTGGGCTACAAGCATTTTCAAATAATCAATTTCTCAACACCATCTCGAGTTATAGCGCGGAACAAATGTCCCTTAATATGATTATTTGGTTCTTAGTCGCCATCAGCGGCATGTTGTTCGCGATCTTCTTCTATATGATGAATGTTCAAAAAATCGGACTATACGGCATCTTGAAGGCTATCGGTGTAAAAACAAGTACGTTATTCCGGATGATGTGGTCTCAAATGTTCTTCATTACCATCATTGCACTTGTATTATCCATTTTATTAAGTCAGGGCTTTAATATGATTGCACCGGAAGGCATGCCTTTCAGTCTAACGCTTATGACAACCATTCAATTATCGATTCTATTCTTAGTCATTGGATTTGTCGGCGCAACCCTTTCTGGTCTTCAAATTAAAAAAGTTGAGCCGCTGCAAGCCATTCAACAAGGAGATAACTAATATGACAACCTTTACGATAAATGATGTCAAAAAGACATTTACTAATGGCGAAGTCGATGAGCAAGTATTAAACGGAATCAACCTTACACTGCAAAAAGGAGAAATAACAGCTCTCGTAGGCCCTTCAGGATCTGGTAAAAGTACACTCTTAACTATTGCGGCAGGTCTTCAACGTGCATCGGATGGAAAATTGCTATTCGAAGGGAAAGACATGTCCGCAATGACACAGGAGGAGATTCGAAAAATACGAGCCAATAAATTTGGATTTATTTTTCAATCGTCTCATCTTGTACCTTTCCTTACTGTGGAAGATCAGCTCATGCTGATGCTGGATGTGTCAGAGACAAAATTGACTAAGCGTGAACAAAAAGCGGAAGTTCATAAAATTCTCAAATCAGTGGAGATGTTTCATCGCAAAGATGCTTACCCCGCTTCATTATCGGGTGGGGAAAAACAGCGGGTTGCCATTGCCCGCGCAATCATCCACAAGCCTAAAATACTATTCGCGGATGAGCCTACTGCAAGTCTAGACTCGAAAAAGTCCAAAGATGTGATGACGCTCATCAGAGATTTGACAAAAACATTAAACATTACAACCTTACTCGTAACCCATGATGAAGAAATGCTCTCCTATGCAGATCACATCATTACGATGAAAGATGGATTGATTATTTAAAAAGGGGCTTTCCTAAAGTCATTATTTTCATGACTTTTGGGAAAGCCTCTATTTGTTTTTCTTCGACACAGCAAATTAATTTTCAATACCCAAAGACAGAAAGTTGCGCGCAAATAATCAGTATACAAAAATTAAATTCGGCTCTAAACTGAAATCATCGGTTGACAAATAGTGAGAAAAGCATAAGCTTCATTTGTTGGTATTATTTGACTGTATTTCATACAATCTAATCTACATCAAAACGACGTATTTGAACCTAGACTGTATTTCATCCAAGCAAATCGTCCGTTCCGCAGACAAAGAGCTTTTAGCATCCTATTAGATTGGATCTTTTACATTCAAAAGTATAAAAAAAGGAAGTATCAGGTGTTTGAATGGACAATATCCATTCTAATCGCCCATCATTAATCCACGGAAGAAGCGAGATGATATTAAATGAGTAAAGAAATTAAACTTTTGGCTATTTCGGGGAGCCTTCGTCAACAATCCTCAAATACAGCATTAATGCATGCTATCATCGGCTTAGCCCCCGATAACATGAAATTTACCATTTATGGCGGGTTGGGAGATCTTCCGCATTTTAATCCTGACATCGATGTTGATGATGGGCCCGCTTCCGTGAGAGAGCTAAGAGCGCAGCTTAAGGAGGCAGATGGTGTGCTTATATGTACGCCGGAATATGGGAATGGTGTGCCTGGCGTTTTGAAAAACGCTTTGGATTGGCTCGTGTCTACAACTGAATTTATGAATAAACCTACCGCGGTAATTAGTGCCTCGCCCACTCCAATGGGTGGCGATAAAGCACATGCTTCACTTCTGTTGACACTTAATATGATCAATGCTGAAATTGTAGAAAAAGGCACCTTGATCATTCCTCACATCACTCTGAAACTGAATAAAGAAGGCATTATTACGAGTACTGAGCTAGAGCAAGATTTATTATCCGTTCTTCAGGCGCTCGAACAAGCTTGTTACTTTCAATCACTTTGATTTCGAACTCGATCCCGAAATCAGTCCTACAAAAAAATATTATCTTGTATAAATACACCAAATTTATTATGATTATATAGTAAAATTTTTCATTATTAATAGGAGAGTGTGTCATGGTTCAACAGAGAAATATCGCGTTAGCAATTATTTATTCATTGCTCACATGCGGCATCTATGCGATTTATTGGTTTATTGTTTTAACTAATGAAGTCGGCGAGGTTAGCGGAGATAGCGAATTTACGGGAGGAAAGCATTTCCTTCTAACATTAGTCACATGCGGTATATGGAGTTTCATTTGGGCCTATCAGGTAGGTAAGCATATGGAAGTAGCGCAAAGACAACGCGGCCATCAGGCATCGGATAATTCGGTTCTTTACATTATCCTTACTCTCTTTGGTCTAGGTATCGTAACGTATGCTTTGGTTCAATCGGATGTCAATAAACTCGCTAAAGTTTAAGTTTAATCCAAAGAGCCGCCCCAAACTATTATGGGGTGGCTCATTTGTCATAGGTGGTTTATTTTACCTGAAAATATGGCTGCCCGTGACAAATATCGGTATTCCTTGTGTTTTTCATGAGTTAACTGGGTTTTATTGTCCTGGATGTGGAATAACAAGGGCTGTTCTTTCACTGTTGAAATTAGATTTTGTCCAGGCATTTAGATATAACCCTTTGCTGTTTATTTTAGTTCCTTTGTATGCGATGTACTTCATTACACAAAAGAAGCAAATGCGGCTTATAAGCAATGGGATTATGGTTGCAATGTTGATTATGACCCTTACGTTTGGGATACTTAGAAATATTCCGATTTTTGATTTTTTAGCTCCATCCGAAATTCGTTAGTAACCTAAGATGAAAATCGAGACTTATTAGAAGAGTGCTCTTGCGATGAAAATTGTTGGTCTTCCAAAGACATAATTCATTAGATTCCGTGTCGCAAAAATCACCCCTACGAAGGCCGGGCAATTTGTGACTTTATGGGAGAGATTGGGGGTTGGGCCGATACAACCTTATGATGTATCAGACCCAGTCGATTTTTTCGTTATTAGTACGCGCAAGGGTCCTAGATATTCCTATAGGTATGCCAATAGATATTGATCGTGCTCAAATGCTTTACAATCCACAGCCGAAAGCAACTTCCGAATCATCTTAGGACGTTTTTAAATATTCCATTTAATCCTTTCTTCACCCACGGCTCATCCTTCCCTAGTTAATTCCATCTCCGGGCACCTAATCCATACATGTTTAGAGGAGAGGTTTTACAAGCTCCCGGATTTTCGGTTCAAGCTTCTGCGCCATTCTAAAAAAACCAAGATCAGTCGGATGAACGCCGTCAACAGTGTACGTTTACAGCCTTCCAACATGTACACTGCTCAACCGAATCGACGTTCGCTTCGTAGTCCAGTACGATTTGCTTTACAAAACGGCACCATTTGGGATGCCGTCTCTTTTGTATTATACTTTGTTATATAACTAATTGTATTGGAGCTGAGAATATAGCTATGAAGACCGAGATCATGAATAGATTCATCTCATACGCACAAGTGGATACACAATCCGATGAAAGCAGCGATTCTTGCCCTTCAACACCAGGACAGCTGGTACTAGCACGCATGCTCATAGATGAGCTTAAAGCCATTGGTATGCAGGACATTACAATGGATGCGAACGGTTATGTAATGGCAACCCTTCCGGCTAATACAGACAAAGAGATCCCAACAATCGGCTTCCTTGCCCATGTGGATACGGCTACCGATTTTACAGGCACTAACGTAAAGCCTCAAATTATCGATAACTATGACGGACAAGACATTGTCTTGAATGAAGCACTCAACATTGTCCTTTCGCCTAAAGATTTTCCAGAGCTAGTAGGCTACAAAGGACACACGCTAATTACAACAGACGGCACCACCTTACTTGGCGCAGACGACAAAGCCGGTATTGCCGAGATCATGACTGCCATGGCTTATCTGATTAATCATCCAGAGCTGAAGCACGGCAAAGTAAGAGTAGCCTTTACACCTGATGAGGAAATTGGCAGAGGCCCGCATAAATTCGATGTAGTAGCCTTTGATGCGGTATATGCTTATACGATGGACGGAGGTCCTCTTGGCGAGCTTCAGTATGAGAGCTTTAACGCAGCATCCGCCGTTATAACTTGCATAGGGAAGAACGTTCACCCCGGCACTGCCAAAGGTAAAATGGTCAACGCGGCCAAAATCGCCATGGAGCTGCATGGCAGACTGCCAGCTGATGAGTCACCTGAGAACACGGAAGGCCATGAAGGCTTCTATCACCTGTCCTCCATTCAAGGAGATGTCGAGCAAACACAGCTTCGTTATTTGATCCGTGACCACGATAGTAATCGGTTTAATGAGAGAAAGCTTGAACTAGCAAGCATCGTAGAGGAATTGCGGGAAAAATACGGAGATAAACGAATTACACTCGAAATCAAAGACCAATATTTCAACATGAAGGAAAAGATTGAGCCGGTCATGGAAGTAGTGGATATCGCTAGACAAGCGCTAAAAAACCTCGGGATCGTTCCAATTATTCAACCTATTCGCGGCGGTACGGATGGATCGCAGCTATCCTACATGGGACTGCCAACGCCGAATATATTTACAGGCGGAGAAAATTATCATGGACGCTTCGAGTATGTTTCAGCTGACAATATGGTGCAGGCTGTAAACACCATTGTCGAAATCGTTAAGCTCTATGAGCAAAGAAACTAAAAAAGCCGCCTATAAAGTGCTTGTATGAACAAATAGGCTGCCGCATTAAGCGGCAGCCTAACAGCTATTTCATCATCTGCTTTACAATTTCCTTGTTACGCTCTTTAAACACTTCATTATGCGAAGAAACCATGGCATTTTTCCTGGCGTCCGGTTGAACGAATTGTTTGGCCATGTTCACCGCGTTCGCCGCATCTTGAAAAGCACCAGCGATTAATTGCAGCTTCCCATCATGCATTAAAATATCTCCGACGGCATATAAGCCAGGAACCGAGGACTCACTATTCGTATTCCCTGCCACATAATAATCGTCCACCATAGCAATATCGAGATCACTATTGGCAAGCAGCGCTGAATCTCGCTCATAACCATGATTGATGATGACCTCATCAATCGATAGATATGTCACCTCATTGGTCTCCAGATTCATCAATTCGACATGTTCGATCCGTTCGTGATCTTCCCCAGCTATTAGCTTCGTAATCTTCGTGTTGAAGTAACAAGAAACCGAGCTGCTCATCAGTTGAGCCGCCTGTGCCTCATGGCCGGTTAAAGCGTCTTTACGGTAGGTAATATACACTTTCTTAGCAATTGGCTCCAGCTCATTTGCCCAATCGATAGCAGAATTTCCGCCTCCCGAGATGATAACGGTTTTATCCTTGAATTGCTTTAAAGAGTTAACCGTATAGTTTAAATTACTGACCTCAAACCTTTCCGCCCCTTCAATCTCCAGCTTATGCGGCTTTAACACTCCACTTCCAACAGCTATAATTACCGTCTTGGACCAATGCTTAGCTCCCGAAGCGGCGTGAAGCTCAAAGTATCCATCCTCATTACGCGTGATGGATTCGACTTTCTCATTAAGCACGACTTCCGGATTGAATGTTAAGCCTTGCTCTACCAGCTGCTCAATGAGCTTTGCACCCGGAGTAGGCGTAAGTCCACCAACATCCCATATCATTTTCTCCGGATAGACATGAATCTTCCCTCCAAGCCGCGGCTGATATTCAATCAGCTTCGTTTTCATTTCCCGAAGACCGCTATAAAATGTTGCGTACAGCCCAGCGGGACCTCCGCCAATCACCGTCACATCAAACAGTTCATCTATATTCATTTCGCTCTCTCCTTGTATCCAATAACACTGATTATCATTATCAATAAAATATACACCTTTCTCATTTCTTTTACAATCACTTGTTGACAACAAGAATGAAACGAATTGGAATCCTGACTGACAATAGCGGTTTATATGACCGGCTTACTGTTTATGATAATTTGGAGCTCTTTTGCAAGCTATATGATGTAAATGTAAGACGTATTGATGAAGTGCTTGAAGAGGTTAACCTTATTCAAGATAAACACACAATTGTAAAAAAGCTGTCCAAAGGGATGAAGCAGAGGGTCACATTAGTACGGGCCATTCTTCATAGTCGATTCGTTCTAATGAACCAACCTTAGGAGATATATTCGTTCAACTTACCGGGAGGGCTCTACAATGACATTTTCAATCAAAAGAGTACGTGGAATCATCATGAAGGATTGGAAGGATTTGCTTAAGAACTTTTATATTCTAATCACTATTTTTTTACCTATAGGCTTGGCAATCATGTTATCTCGTACAAACCCTGATGACCCCAGTTTGCTAAGTCTGCTGGTCAATATTGCATTAGTTATGACTGGTGCATTTGTACAAGCAGCAATGATGGCTGAAGAGAAGGAGAAGAGCACCCTGCGCGTCCTCTTGCTATCTCCAGCTACAACGATGGAAATTATGCTCGGTAAGAGCTTCTTATCCACAATGAATACCGTGTTTGTTGTCATTGGGTCGATCTTTATTAGCAAAATCCAAGTGCCAGACCTTTTGTACTTCTCCATTATGATTGTGCTGTCATTGATCATATTCATCTCATTCGGCACCATCATTGGACTACTTTCTCGTACGGTTATGGAACCTCTATTGTTGGATTGCCTATTCTCGTCATCTTTACTTATGGATCAATTATAAGCTCTATGTTTGGTAGTTCTGTAGTCAGCACAATCATCTCTTATCTGCCAACCGAAAACTTCGCAGCAGCACTCGTAAGTTTAGGACAAAATGGCCAGAGCAGGGTAGGGAGGCTGCTTTTCTACGACTTATCGATTAGTGGATCAGAGCCTTTAACAAAAATGAATTGAAAACAATGATTTTTTATATTATAGTTGTGCTCAGGAGGTGAAATAAAATTTCAATGTTTCATGCAGTTAACTATTTATTCGGACTGCAAGCATGTAAAACTAAGGAGTGATTAGGCTTTGATACAATGGTTACATAAAAGAAAAAGTATGATTTCCCTTTGCTTGGCAATAGCACTCTTACTTTCTATTTTTGTAAGCGGTATCAATCATGTCTCAGCTAATCCGGCTTCAACGGGTAGTGAATTTGAAATGGACACGGCTGCACAAGCAGCGTCTCAACCCGCTGCACGAGTAATTGAGGATTTTCAAGGAGGCAACGTCACGGCAAGTTTTGCTAAAGCATCGGGTAAACTAGAATTTTCAAGCAGACCAGAACCGGTCCTTTATGGAACTCAATCAGCTAAATTAAGTTATAATCTTGTTAGTCAAGAGACAGGAACAGCAGCTGCTTATATAAACTTTTATGATCCAGGCACCTCTAATTATCGAACACTTGAAGGCAAGCCGACGAAGCTGGGGCTATGGGTATACGGGGATGGGAATAATAAACATTGGCTGCGTGCAGAGTTTAATTCGGCACCCGATAATGTTGTTGTCGACTTTACAAATGGTTCAGGTTTTAATTGGACCGGATGGAAATATGTAATAATTAATATCCCTTCACAGTTAACAGCCCCCAGCTTTACTAGTCCAATTACACTGCGACGTATTTATTTTGTGCAAACCAGTGAGTTGAATAAAACAGCAGGGACCGCATATTTTGATCGTGTAAGCGTTTTCTACGGAGATACGGGAGGGTTATACGGGTTGGATCTACATGGCTTAACCCCTATGAAAGTGAACGATGTACAGACTGCGCAAGTATTCGAAACACGTGAAGGATATACCGCGCCAAAGAAAGTAACAGGAGATGTAATCTACACAAGCAGCAATAGCAGCGTAGCCATTGTGAATGAGCAAGGAACTGTAACTGCTTTAAGTGCAGGAGAAACGACGATTACTGCTTCCTACGGTGCCCTTGATGCGACTTATGAACTGGCCGTGAGCGAAGAGGCGCCAACCGTGGAGCAGCTTTTCTTTACTGGCGCTAACGAAATAAAAGTAAATGAGAAGGCTCAAACCGACTTGTTCGCTACCTTCAAGGATGGCTCTGAACCGATTCGTATATTAGATGGCGCTGTTTACACGAGCGATAATGAACAAGTCGCAACTATCAACGAGAAAGGATTAGTAGAGGCGCTGGCATTCGGAAAAACGAATCTGAGAGTGACTTATGGAGGTCAAACCGCTTCTTTCGAGTTAGGAGTTGAAGTGCCAATCCCAATCCTTCAAGGCATTGAGCTGACGGGATTAACGCCAATCGAGATTGGAGAGTCGAAGCTAGCTAAGGTAATGGCTACTTATAACACCGGACCTGAAAAGATTGAATTGCAAGAGGGAGTTGTCTTTACATCAAGCAATAAAAATGTCGCGACTGTAGATGAGAACGGGGTGATTCAAGGGTTATCCTTGGGAATTTCGCTCATTACTGCGAAATACGAAGGCAAAAACGCAAATTACACGATTATCGTGAACAAGCCAGGCCTTCAGCCTCCAAAAAGAGAGCTGCGAGCAGCTTGGATTTCAACGGTCGAAAAAATCGATTGGCCTAAAACAACAGACCCGCTGCAGCAGCAACAGGATTTCATTGAACTGCTGGAGCTGCATAAATCGATTGGGATGAATGCCTTGGTCGTGCAAGTGAAACCGACAGCGGATGCTTTTTATAAGTCGGAACTTGCTCCTTGGTCTCATTGGATTACAGGTGTTCAAGGGAAAGATCCTGGGTACGATCCTTTAGCCTTCATGATCGAGGAATCCCATAAGCGAAATCTTGAATTCCATGCTTGGTTCAACCCGTACCGGATCAGTATGGATACCGATATTAACAAATTGGTGGAAAATCATCCGGCACGCCTGCATCCCGAATGGGTCATCGAATTTGGCGGAAAATTGTATTATAACCCGGGCATCCCAGAAGTAATACAGTACATCACGGACAGTGTTATGGAAGTTGTTAAAAATTATGATGTAGACGGTATTCACTTTGATGACTATTTCTACCCGAACAGATTTGACGGACCGGGGTTCCCCGATCAAGCAGCTTATGAGAAGTATGGTTCTGAATTCCCGGGTGATATCAATGCCTGGCGTAGACACAACGTAGACACTTTAATTAAAAACTTGAGTGCCGCAATTAAAGCGGAGAAAATCTATGTAAAATTTGGGATTAGTCCTTTTGGTGTATGGCGCAACAAGAGTGTAGATAACGATGGATCTGATACCGCTGCAGGGCAGCCTAGCTATGACAATCTCCATGCGGATATCCGTAAGTGGGTTTTGGAGGGATGGATTGACTACGTTGTTCCACAAATTTATTGGAATTTCGGGTTTACGCCCGCGGCCTATGAAATACTAGTAGACTGGTGGAGTAATCTCATTGAAAAGAATGACGCGAATTCCCATCTGTATATTGGTCATGCCGATTATAAGGTAGGCGAAAATGCAAATTTCGTAGACCCTTATGAAATCCCGAACCAAATGATATTTAATTTAAATTATGAGCAAGTGAAAGGCAGTATTCATTTTACAACGAGAGATTTAATAAACAAGCCTGCATTAAGACAAATGATTAAGGATGTGTATCAATATCCAGCGCTCGTTCCAGTAATGCCTTGGTTGGATACGAAAGCACCTGAGAAACCAAGCAATATGAATGCGGCCTCTCATCCAGATGGCATTGAAGTGCAATGGAAAGATTCTGACGAAAACACAACGTATTATGTCGTTTATCGATCAGTTGGCGATCAGGTTTTAGATACTGCAAATCCTGCCCATATTGCATCTATCCTACGTAAGAGCAGTGAGCAGGTCTCTTTTATTGACCAAAAGGTGGCACTAGGCGAGACTTATACCTATGTGGTTACTTCAGTAGACCGATTGCATAATGAAAGTGAATTAAGCGATCGCATAACCGTTACGGCTGGAGTTGTGGATGAACCGCTTCTCGTGGAGGAAATAAGATCGTTGCCCGAAATTTCGGTAGCCAACGGAACTAAGCTGTTAGACCTGAAGCTTCCGCAAAATGTTCAAGTCACGGTGAGCGACGGAACTAAACCAAACGTAAAAGTGACGTGGGATGACGGAACACCGGATTATAATAGCAGCATAGCAGGTACGTATATGTTCGCGGGTGAGTTAGAATTACCAGAAGGAGTCATCAATCCAAGTGGGATTAAAGCTGCGGTAAAAGTTACCGTGCAAGCCAGTTCCAGCAATGGCGGTGGCATAATAATTGTACCGTCAACAAGCACATTGGTGCTTAAAGCCGGCAGTTCCGGAACGGCAAAACTAGGAGAGGATATATCGGTATACATCCCAGAGGGGGCTACCGATGAAGAGCTTCGATTAACGATCGAGAAATTGACAAACACATCAACCTTGCATCTATCTGAAAATAAGCTTATAAGTTCCGTATTTGAAATACTGAAAAACTTTACAGGGAAATTCAATAAGCCCGTAACGATCACGATGACATTTGATTCAAGTAAAGTTGCCGAGAATCAGAAGCCATCACTCTTCTATTTCGATGAAACAAAACGGGTATGGGTAGAAATCGGCGGAGCGGTGAAGGATGGAAAACTAACAGCTGAAGTTGATCACTTTACGAAATTTGCAGTATTTGTCGTTGAGAAAACGTCGACTGAGGCACCATCTTGCGTGAACGTCCTATTAACTGATATACAAGGACATTGGGCAGAGAAACAAATCACAGAAACCGTTCTAAAATGTCTAGTCAGCGGCTATCCAGACCATACTTTCCAACCGGATCGGACAGTGAGCCGGGAGGAATTTGCAGTCATGCTGGTTCACGCGCTTCAGTTGAAAGGCGAAGAAGTGATGCTGCCATTTACCGATGAGGATCAGATTGGCCCATGGGCTCAATCAGCAGTGTCTCTTGCGTTAAAGGCAGGTATTATCAACGGCTATACGGATGGCAGTTTCCGTCCTAAAGCGCAGATCAGTCGTGCAGAAATAACATCCATGATTGTGCGTACCTTGCAATTGCAAGAGCAAATAATCCATGAAACGTCCTTTGCAGATGACTCCGATATTCCTGCCTGGGCAAAAGGATACGTATCGGTAGCCGTACAGCAAGGTATCGTCCTTGGACGCGCTGGCAATCAGTTTGCTCCGAATGTTCAAGCTACGAGAGCAGAAGCGGTGGTCATGCTGCTGCGGATGCTCGATACCCAAAACAAAATGCTATAAGTGAAAATATCTAGCACTGTGACCACCTAGATTGATCCCGCATAAACCTGTCAGAAGCGCCAGAATGGCGCTTCTGATAGGTTTTATTATTTCATCAGCTAAGCCTCTGATTCAGCAACCCTTTTTACTTTCTCCAAAAACTCAACTACGACCTTCTCAGTTGCAAAAATCATAAAAATCTTCACAAACCACTTCAATGCTTTATTGGTTGCTGTGTATCTAAGCTTTGTTTTCTGATCATTTACTCGATGCAATTCATATAAAGCTGTGATCTCAAAAGAGTTTGCCAAAGTGAATCCAATCTTCAATTTCTTATCATTCCGATTATTTGAGTATTCTAGCGTATGGACATCATATTCCTCGATGCGTTTGCCTTCTTTATACTTTTGACGGTATATACTGCCGACAACTTCTTTAGTAATGCTGACTGGTTTATTCTCCACCACTTGAGGCATAATCTTTTGCATCTGTTCTAACGAACCATCTAGATATGACCAAACCTGTTCAATTGAAGTGTTTATCTCAATTTCTCTCGACCATTGCTTCAGTATAATTACCCCCTTTTAAAAGTCCTGTTCATCTATTCTACATGAATGATGAAAAATTAGAAAATCACAAAAAAATGGTTGGACTGAATGCATTTTGCATTCGATCCAACCATTTTTGCTTTATGTTTCTTACGCTTTATTTGAAGAACCAAACTCACGCATTTTACCCGCAACTGTTTGCTTGATAGCTTCGCGGCCTGGTGCCAAAAATTTACGTGGATCGAATACTTCTGTGTCAGAAGTAAGGATTTCACGAGCAACTTTTGTAAATACGATTTGATTTTCTGTATTTACGTTAATTTTCGCTGTTCCTAGCGAGATTGATTTTTTAATTTGTTCAGTAGGGATTCCTGTACCGCCATGCAATACCAATGGCAATTTAATTGTTTGGCAAATTTCTTCCATTTCTTTGAAGCCTAGGTTTGGTTCGCCTTTGTAAGGACCATGAACGGAGCCCAAAGCTGGAGCAAGACAGTCAATTCCTGTACGGTCAACTAGCTCTTTGCACTCTTTAGGATCTGCATAGATAACGCCATCAGCGATAACATCATCCTCTTGTCCACCAACAGTTCCCAATTCAGCTTCAACGGAAACGCCGCGCTCATGTGCGTATGCAACTACTTGTTGAGTTGTTTTCACGTTTTCTTCAAACGGTGAATGAGAAGCATCAATCATAACAGAACTGAATCCTGCATCAATCGCTTCCTTACATTTCTCGAAACTTGAACCGTGGTCCAAATGGATAGCAACTGGAACAGTAATTTTCATTTCTTCAATAAGAGCATTTACCATTGCAGTAACAACTTTAAAGCCGCCCATATAACGAGCTGCGCCTTCAGAAACGCCAAGAATTACAGGTGATTTTTCTTCTTGAGCTGCGGCTAGGATAGCTTGTGTCCACTCTAGGTTATTGATGTTGTATTGTCCAACAGCGTAACCTTCTTTTAACCCTTTGTTCAACATTTCTTTCATTGAAACTAATGTCATGTCAAAGTCTCCTTCAAGATAATTAAAATTTAATTACTTTGCTTGATCTTTCAATCATACCCAATTCGTCTGCAGTTTAAAAATTGCGTTCAAAAACTACAGTTATATTGGTACGAACGGAATGGGCTTTCCACGTTCACGTTCTTCTTTCTTATAAGTCTATATGTTATCACAATTTTTAGTAGAAGACTACCTATGTAAAGGCTCAATACTTTTACTAAAGATTCTACTCACTGTTTCAATCCCTGCTTTACTACTGCTTGTGATACGTATCATGAGGATTTTTGAAATGATGGGTTATCTGCCAGAACCTCTTATTGTCGATTCTCATACCTTAATGAGAAGGCAAGAGAGGGGGTGTGACCTTTGACTGAAACCATCAGTAAGAGTCATGGGGTTTCTATTATTACGAGCACGAACCGCCCCAAATTTTTTAAGAACATTTTAGAAAATTATCGTAATCAATTCTATCCGTATAAAGAATTAATTATTATTATAAATAAGGATAGTATGGATTTGAATAAATATCGCAAAAAAGCACTGACCTATTCGAATGTATCCGTATATAAGGTGCCTGAGAAAAAATCTTTAGGCCAAAGCTTAAACTATGGAATCTCCAAAACTAAACTCCCTCTCATCGCCAAATTTGATGATGATGATTATTACTCCCCCTTCTATTTATTGGAGCAAGTAAGAGCACTCGTCCGAACACAAAGCGATGTTGTCGGCAAACACTCGTGTCTTGTCTACTTGGCTGCAAGTAAGAGGCTTATCATCCGGTCCCCGGAGGAGAAAGATAAATTCATAGGTTTTGTGCAGGGCGGAACGATATTATTTCGTAGACATATTCTAAAAAAAGTGCGCTTTGCCGATCGTTCCGTTGGAGAAGATGTGAGATTTTTGAAGGACTGCAGTAAGAAAGGCTTTACTGCGTACGCCACTTCTCCGTTTAACTACGTTTATATCCGAAGAAAAAATAAAAAAAGCCATACCTGGAGGGCGAATGATAACTTCTACTTGAAGGGAAGCCGGCCCATAGCGGTAACGAAACATTACCGTTCCATCGCTATGCAAAAAAACGTAATCATGATGTAGCATTGTGCCACTGCAGCACGCCTGGAACTTGCTTAATTACCTAACATCAAAAGGCTCGTAACAGTCCCTAACCACACTGTTCGAGCCTTATTTGACGTCCTGTTGGCGAATATGAAGGAGCGATTAAAGCGCACCATTGCCCGGATTAGCTGCGACAACAGTTGATCGGAGTCGAGCGTTTATAGGCTTTATTTAGTGTCAACTTATCTCTTCTACCGAATTAGGTGCTCTACGCGCTTTATAGAATAGATATAAGACTGCACCGACTGCGCCCACTGTTCCGCAGATGATATCAAGCATCGTGTCCGTTAAACTGCCATTTTGCGAAACAAGTCCGAATAGATGGTCGACCGTAAACTCATAAATTTCCCATACTCCAGCCATTGCAACAGAGAAGTAGAAGGAGAACCAGATGATGATATTGGAAGGCAGACTGCTCAGTCCTTTAGACTTAGCCAACTTGTTCAAAATGAATTGTCCTACGAAGAATAAAATAAATCCAGACATCAGATGTTCAATCTTATCTAACTTAGGGATGACAGCATACATATTAAATAAGTTGGCGAGCATCATCGTGATCACGATAAAGATCAGCACCGAGAATCGCAGTGCGGGAGGCAGTTCACTCTTGGTCCAAGTGATTAAACCCCTGAAGAGCAGCAGGACGGTAATGATGAGACCAGCTTGAAAACATTTGCCGTAAGCTCCGGTCACGCCAAAATAAATAATCGATAATCCGCATATGACGTACAGAACAATTTCAAAAACATGATTAAACCTATGGTTTCTAACAGTGTCTTGCATAGCAGTTCCTTTCTTCTGACTGAACTTGTGTTATTAAATCTTATCCTAGGCTTATGAGATCGGTCAAACCTAACGACTATACATCTTGTATATTGTTAGAAAGCTGATCAATATCTATCCATTTTGACATAAACCAGTTCAGAACCTTCCGTTACTACGATGAAATAAAAAAGCAGGCGAAAAGAATTCGCCTGCTACACTCCTTCTTCACTCTTCACTGATGCGCAGGGTAATTTGTTAACTTAATTTTGAAAACATCCCCCTCATTGCCACCAAATACGATCATCCCACCTTCAGGCAGAACTACCGAATGATTGTTGCTTGCCTTTGAAAAGTTCACAACCGTTCCCTTCGCGTCATAAACGGCAAATCCCCCACTTGCCGGAGCCCCAACGGTCATGACTCGATTGGCTGATTTTTCATTAATCTTATACCATACAGCCTGACCATTGGATGGTATGGTGCTAATCGAGGTGTTCCCTTCATAAATGGGTCTAATAGCGTCTTCACTGATATACGTTCGTCCATCGGCCATTAAATACTCTGTATGGTTCTCTTTGTAGAAATTCAAATCAAAAACATCTCTACCGTTCATAATAGGCATATCAATGACATTTACTGCTTTATTCTTATCAACAATTTTAGTGCCGGATGCGTATCCATGGTTGATATCAACGGATATATTTTTAGCCAAAAGCGCTTTCGCCAAATACATGGCTGAAGTTATCTTTTCATCCAAGACGTAATAATTTTTTCCATTCCTATGTTCCCATATCGTTTTAGTTGACTGATGTAGAGAATTGGAATCTAACTTTTGATATTCATAAACCACCATAGCCATTTGACCTAATCCCGGTAAATTCAAATAAGAGTTAAGCTTTAAGTAGGTTTTTCCATTCTTCGGTTGGTCAAAGCTTAAGCACACATTCCCATCTTTATTTTTGAATTGTCCATTGCCCGTATATATATATTTTTGTGACGGTATAAAACCCCCAAATAGAGCCGGTAATTCAAACTCTCCGTTCTTTATGTCCAGATTCACCGTTTTACCTACGGTACCGTATAATCCAGAATAAGCAAGCAAATCTGATGGCATGTTCACTTTCAATGGAGGTTCAAATGTTTTTTTAGGTAGCAGCTCTTTAATGATGCCTTTGGCTTTTGCATATTCCAATAAAACATTAGACGCTAAAATACTATTGAAGGTAGAAGCTCCTCCCGATGAAAGCACAGCAATAGAAATATCATGTTCGGGTAGGGTAGTCAAAGCAGCGTGATACATATACGTATCTCCACCTTTGGATAATGCCGTTATTCCGTAATCACTAAACGGTGCTAAACGTACGGCATCCCAGCCAAGACCATAATTAATAGTGTTTGTCTCTTCGGAAACCCACACTCCCTTTTTATACTCATGACTTTGCATAGCTTTTGCTGACTTCTCAGATAAAATATCCGTTCGATTGCCGATCAATACTTCAGCGAACTGAACGACTTCTTCTGCAGTTGAGTAGATGCCTCCTGTCCCAATGAGATTGACATTCTCAACGGGTAATGCTTGATCTATCCCAGGAAAATAAGTTTTTGCGAGCTTATCTCTATCAAATGAATCAAGTGGTGTTTTAGTAGAGCTTAAATGAAGAGGCTTACTAATAAAGGTTTCAAGGAATTCACTGTAACTTAACCCGCTTACTCGTTCGATTAAGATTTCAAGCAGCTGAAAACCATCGTTACAATATACCGAAGATTCGCCTGGGTTTGACTTTAAGCCTTGTGATTGTAATTTGACCAATAATTCATCATGATTTCTCGTATCGCTGTCGTCGAACATCATGCCATTCCCATAGTGCGAACCGTAAAGTCCTGAAGAATGATTCATTAACATTCGTGGCGTAATTTCTTTATATCGTTCATCTGCCATTTTAAAATCCTTGATATACGTCATTAGTGGTTCATCAATATCAATTTTATTAGAATCAGCTAGGATCATCGTTGCAGCAGATACATACACTTTACTTACCGAGCCTATTCCTAACATCGTGTCTTTGGTTATCGGTTCCTTGGTAACTTTATCGTATACACCAGTGCTACCCGATAAAACAATGAATCCATGATCCATAATCGCATACTGCAATCCACTTACACCATAATCGGACACGATCTTCGAAGCCAGCCCCTGTGCCTTTTCATTTACCGAATCATTATTCGTTTGAGCAAAAGCAGGGGTGATCGGTATTGCAATAAGCATTGCGATCATTAATACAACAATCATCTTCTTCATTATTGATTCCTCCTCGTATTTCTTATTAGATATTAATTGCTGAATTCAGCATACAAGGAAGATTGCTGTACTATTAAAAAGCACCCTGAAACGCAAAAAACAATCCCTAAACAACATGTTGTCTAAGGATTGTTCGTTTCAAATGGCAGCAGGACCATATTATGAAATACTTTGTTTTTTGTTTCAATGGTCATATGACCACCGTACTTGTCGCAGATTCTAGCTATATTCGTTAATCCAATACCATGAAATTCCGGGTTTGGTTTTTGGCTGCGTAAGTAGGCAACTTCATTTCCAATATGATTCAAGATGTGAATAAGAAGGGTAGACTCGGTAGAATGTATTTTTACAAGAATGTACCTATCTTCTGCTATTTTTATATTTTTAGAAGCTTCTATTGCGTTATCTAGCATATTTCCAATGACGACACACAAATCATAACGGTCAATATGGACTGCTTGTGAATATAAACTAAGCTTCGTATCTATTCTTATGCCATTGGCTTGTCCAATGTTAAGCGTATTTGTGACAAGGGCATCTATAACCAGATTTCCCGTATTAACCCGTTGATAGGCTCCTTCGACTTTATTTAATGTCGTCTTAATATGTTCCAGTGCTGCTGCTAACTCATTTCGCTTAATACACTCTTCAATATACAAAAACTGTTGATTCGTATCGTGAATGATTCTTTTAATGGATTTGAAGCTGTGAACGACTTTTTCATAATTCGCATCCTGATAGTCCATCTGATGCTGCAGTTGAGCATTCTCATGCATGAATTGAAATTTATCAATAATATTATCAAAAATATAGATAATACTAACGTTTAAAAAAAGAAACCCAATGACGGAAACGAAAGAATAGACGTCCTTGAAAGTTAGTATATTCAGTTGGTATATACTTATGATAGGAATAATCAAAAATAATACGTAGTAACGATTATGCAAAGAGAAACTTCTACGTTTTGCAAATAGTCGTATGATCTGAATGATAACAAACATGATCATGCAACCGAGTAAAATAGCTTTCGTGTAGTCTATTTGATCTTGTTCATTTACAGGGTCAAAGCTATTAAAGTCAACTATATCTAGGGTATAAAAAATATAAAGGGATATAAAATTAGAGATAGACATTAAAACAGCGTAAAGTATGGAAAAAATGATCTTGGTTTTAATTTCTACTTTATACGATTGCGCAAAACAAAATACCATAAGCAAGGAGAAAATCGAAGATAAAATAGGAGAGAACGGAATAACCAGATATAGGTAATCAGTCAACCCAAAGATAATGAAATAAATGACACGGTTATGCTTTTTAGTTGATTTATCAAAAACCGAGTTGAAGAAAAAATTAATTTGAACGCCCATCACAAGTACAATGCTAACGACAATAAGTACATTATTTTCAATCATATCAATTGACCTTCATAATCATATATTTGGTGTAAACATCTTTAACCTCTTTCATTTTAGAACGGCCTATGGGCAATTCTATACCATTGGACATTAGAACAGTTCCGCTAGTAAACTTTCTCACATGAAGCAGATTAATAATAATGGAACGATGGATCTGCAAGAAGTTACAGTCTTTTAAGGCCAAAGCATAATCCGAAATGATGCCTTTGCTCTCATAGGTTTCATTAGAGGTAATAAAATGTAGTTTGCTTTTTATGGTTAAGCTTTTGGCAGCTTCAATACTAATGAGGTCATCATATTTAATAACGACTTCTTCATAGGCTGACTTGATGACCATAAACTTTTTATCTAGTGCCTGAAAGTATTGGCATAGCTTGATGATTTTCTCCTCCAAGATCGAGGGGGCAATGGGTTTTATCAAATACTGGAATGTCATGACGTCAAAACTTTCCACCATATATTCAGGGTAGCTTGTCAGAAAAATAATTTGTTCATCCAGGTTATTTAACCCTCTTATTTTTCGGGCTGTTTGAATCCCGTTCATCCCACCCATTTCAATATCCAAAATTAAAATATGAAATGGCGTTTCATGGCGCTCATAGTAGGATACCAACTGCTCTCCCGAGCCGAATAATTCGATTTCAAATTCTATATTTGTCTTTATCGACAAAGTAATCAAGATGCTTTTAACAAGCTCTCTTTGTTTTTCCTCATCATCGCAAATAGCCGCTCTATACATAAATGATACACTCCTGATCCCCATTACATTTATGCTAGTACTCTATATAAGCATGATACAACCATAGATAACTTTTGGATGAAATGCAAATTCCCTCTGACAAGACAATGACTCCCCCAACAATTAAATGTGGAGGAGTTTCTCTTCAGAATTTTCATAATCAAAACGCCCAGCTGCTACTATGTTATAATATCCGTAAACATGTAATCACACTTAATGTTGATCATATACAGGAGTGATTCCAATACATACAAAACCCATCGGTCTGTTAAATGTAAAAAAGAACGCCCCTAAATTTTCAGTTTCCCTTTACTCACCCTCCGCCGGTTTCACTCATTTTGTCGAGCATTATTGGATTGTCAAATGGGATCTTCGTGGACAGGAACCTCACCTTCAGGAAAACTTGTCCCATCCGTCCGTCCATCTTGTTATTGAAAAAAACAACTCCCGAATTGTGGGAGTCGTAAAAGGGAGATTTACCGTTCTTCTAAGGGAACAAGGAGCAGTCTTCGGGGTCAAATTCCGGCCGGGAGCTTATTATCCTTTTTTCAAAAAAAACGTTTCAACAATCACGGACCGTATCGTGCCATTCCAGGAAGCATTTGGAATGAAAAGTCAAAGGCTGGAACAACAGCTTTTTTCACAGGAAAACGACGAGCAGATGATTGCTCTTGCAGAATCTTTTATTCGAGAAAGGCTTCCCGCACCGGACACCAACGTCGATTTCATCAATACGATTACCCAATGCATCATTTCCGAGAGAAATATCTTCAAAGTCGATGATATAGTGAGCCGTTTTCCCATTCACAAGAGACAGCTTCAAATGTTATTTCGTCAGTACGTGGGTGTCAGTCCCAAATGGATCATCCAACGCTATCGACTTCTCGAAGCAGTAGAAAAAATGAACGACGGGCATTTTCCTGAATGGTCAAGACTTGCTGTAGATCTCGGGTATTACGATCAAGCCCATTTCATTAAAGATTTCAAATCAATCATTGGAAAATCCCCAGAAGAATACACCCGGTTGTTAAGTGAATCAATGAATAGTTAGAGCTATTAAAGCGGATGTTTGTAAATTTCGATTACATTCCCATCTGGATCGCACAAATGAGCGACTCTAGCATTCCACTCTTTTCGATCATGTGGCTCGTTAAGCAATACGATACCTTTTTCCTTCAAACGAGCGCAAACCTCATCGACTTGATCTACTGCAAACGTGAGTAAAAATTTTGAAGGTGATTCTGCGCCGATTAGTTTGTCCTCACCGATCACTTCAGCCATTTTTTGACGAGAAAAAATTTCGATTTTGGTTTCACCGGTATTAAACGATGCGAACTGCATCTCCTCTGCGGAAAATCCCAATGGAAACTCCATCACTTCTTTGTAAAAAGCTACGCTCTGATAAAAATCTTTGACAATCAATCTGATTTGCGACAGTTTCATCATTCCACTACCTTTCTGCGTAAATGTGGGTTGAACAGATGCTGCACAGTTTTCTTATTGAACTTAACAGAATCACAAAAGCGGGTATTGTAAAAACACGAAAAACTTACCGTTATGTTCAGACTAGATACTTAAATAAAGTTCTAGACTGCCATTATTTTATTGAACCATTAATCCCGCAGCGTATTTTTTTTGTAAATAAATCACTTTGTAATTATTCACAACAAATGCAAGGATATTAACCTTTTTTGTCGAATTGCTTGTCTTGAAGAAATATTTTACATCTTTACGATAATAGTTGCCACAAAGGAGTGTATCAATATGGCTTTCACGATAAGCAATCTGAAAGATAACGACAATGTAGTCATTAAGGAACAACTTGGCGGATTTACGGTAATTGAGTATAAAGAGGATTTAAGCAGTACTTCATTGTCAGAGGCAGAATCCAACTTTTTCATGAGCAAGAGCAACATGCGCATTAAGCAGCTTATGGTCGAACTAAACAACAATGAGGTTATGCTGAGCGCAGGGGCTATGCAGTATATGATTGGCAATATTGAAATGACCTCAGGTGTTAAAGGTGTTGGCGGTTTAATGAGAAATCTGGTATCCAGCGCGGTAACCGGGACCAGTGCAATCAAACCACACTACAAAGGTACCGGTACGATATTGCTGGAAACCACCTATAAATATCTGTGGTTAATTGATGTCGACAACGACCATATTGTAATTGACGATGGCATGTTCTTAGCTTGCGAGACGACGCTGGACATTGCAGTCGCTGCGCGTAAGAGCCTCTCCTCTGCCGCGCTTGGAGGAGAAGGCCTTTTTAATTTAAGTGCCAAAGGAAAGGGCATTCTAGCGCTGGAAGCCCCAATTCCTGTCGAAGAAGCTGTCGTAGTCGACTTGCAGAATGATGTGTTGAAGGTCGATGGAAACTTTGCGTTAATGTGGTCGAATTCACTGGACTTCACCGTCGAGAAATCCGGGAAAACCCGAATGGGCTCCGCCGCTTCAGGGGAGGGGCTGGTCAATGTTTATCGAGGAACAGGCATGGTATGGCTAGCACCACTCATGAAGCACAAAGGTGGTCAATAGAAGAGAACCCCTCATGTAGCTAGATCCTATGAACCGTAAAGATCATTATCTTGATTAGGAGTCGATCCATGATGGAACAAAGTATTCCTTTTCAACGTACATTCAATCTTCACATAGCTGGCGGGAAGTTCGATAATCCTGAACAGGTTGTCCAGCATCTCGGTGCTTTGCAGGCACAGGATTATCACCAAGCTCTGTGGGCAATCGGAGTGCGCATGCAATCCGCTACAGTAGCAGATATTGAGCAAAGCATCGCAGACCGTAAGATAATGCTGACTTGGCCGATGCGCGGTACGATTCATTTCGTACTGCCGGAAAATGCAAGATGGTTGCTGAAGCTTCTGGCTCCGCGCGTTCTGGCACAAGGTAATCGAAGACTTGAACAATTGGAACTTGACCATACGATCATCGAACGCAGCAGGCAGATCATCTATGACGCTTTGCAGGGGAACAAGCGGATAACCCGGCCCAATCTCATGCAATTGCTGGAGGAAGATGGGATCAGCACAAAAAATCAAAGAGGATATCATCTTCTTTGGTATCTGGCACAGACCGGTTTTATCTGTCTAGGACCGAGGGAAGGCAAGCAGCAAACCGTTGTTTTATTGGATGAGTGGGCGCCTTCCACCAAGGAAATATCCAGAATTGAAGCGCTCGGTTTGCTCACAGAACGCTATTTTACCGGCCATGGGCCTGCAACCGTTCAAGATTTTTCCTGGTGGGCTGGGATCACTCTTTCCGATGCAAGACAGGGAGTTGATGCTGTTCAATCTAGGCTAGTAGTGGAAAAGATACACGGGCAGGAATACTGGAGGACCGAGCATCTCCATGTTGGGGCAATGAAAGAAGAAACGAATGTCTATCTACTTCCGGGATACGATGAATATCTGCTTGGCTATAAAGATCGAAGCGCAGTATTAAGTGCGGAATATGCCCACCATATTGTCCCCGGTAATAACGGCGTATTTCTACCGACCATCGTCATCGACAGTCAAATCGCCGGGACATGGAAACGATCAATTAAGAATAAAGGGATCGACATCGAATTTAACCTATTTGCACCTCTGAAAGAAAGGAAAGAGTGTATCATCGAAGCTGCAGAGAGATATTGCGGATTTATGGGGCTGCCTTTAGCTAAGACAGCCTTTCAAGTCGTGGAATAGTACATAACCAAGAAGGAACTTTCTACGTAACTAGCCTTCGAGGGAGGGTGACTAAGACGTTGATCTTTAGTCACCCCACTTCATTACCTATTAATAATTATCATCTCCGCGTACGCCGATTGGAGGATGTCTGGGCGCTGCGTTCTCCCAGCATTCAACCTGATCCAGACCTTTAATGCTATCTTTATAAAAGACTGGGTCTTTCCCTGCCCTTTTCTGCCGCTTGTAATCCGACAAGGCCGCAAAGGCTACTTTGGATAATAGAAGGATGGCAATCAAGTTGACTATCACCATTAAACCCATAAATAAGTCAGCCATATCCCATACCAATTGAACCTTTGCTACGGAACCAAACACAATCATAGCCAGAACACTGAATCTGTAAAACATTAATACTGATTTCTTCGTGTTTAAAAATTCGATATTGGTTTCACCGTAATAATAATTTCCAATTAACGTGCTGAATGCAAACAAGAAAACCATGACAGCCAATGAACCCGATGCCCATGAACCGATATGCTCGCTTAATGCAGCTTGCGTTAGCTCGATTCCATCCAGCCCTGACCGCTTATACGCATCTGACAGCAATATAATAAAAGCGGTACTCGAACAAATAACTAACGTATCAACAAGTACGCCAAGCGCTTGCATAAGCCCTTGTTTAACGGGATGACTTGTCGTTGCGGTTGCCGCAGCATTCGGCGAGCTTCCCATACCCGCTTCGTTCGAGAACAAACCACGTTTCACACCTTGTAGAACCATCGCACCAAAAGTTCCACCCGCCACTTGTTCAAATCCGAGCGCACTCTTCACAATAAGCGCCACAACTTCCGGCATTTTGTTGATATTGATTAGCACAATGCATAGAGCAGCCCCGATATAAATCACAGCCATAATAACGACGATATATTCGGACATTCTGGCGATACGCTTGATACCGCCGAAGATAATACTCGCAAATGCAGCAGCCATCACAAGGCCAAGGATGATACGATTGGTTCCGAATGAATTTTCAAAAGCAACTGTAATCGTATTGGACTGAACCGAGTTAAATACAAGGCCGAAAGACAACGTAATCAGCACGGCAAATAACGACCCCATCCAACGCTTATTCAGACCTTGTTCCATATAATAGGCAGGACCGCCGCGGAATCCAGTCTTATCCCTCACTTTATACACCTGTGCTAAAGTACTCTCAATAAAGCTCGATGCTGAACCAACAATCGCAATAACCCACATCCAGAAGACAGCTCCTGGTCCGCCTAATGCAATAGCAATCGCGATACCCGTTATATTTCCTGTCCCGACCCTTGCTGCCATACTGATACAGAAGGCCTGGAACGATGAGATGCTGTCTTTTGACTTTTCATTGGATCCTTTAAGAACAACGAACATTTCCTTAAACATACCAAATTGTACAAATTTCGATCCTATTGTGAAATAAAGACCACAAGCAATAAGCAGGACAATCAAAATCTTCGACCACAGAAACTCATTGATTACGCTAATCATACTTCCTAATAATTGTTGCAAGTAAATCCACCTCTCCTGCTGTTCTGCCCCGATACACCGATGCAAAACATTCTCTGACATAATATCTTCAAATACTGCTGACATTATTTCAAAAGGCAGGATTTCATTTCATGAAATGATCTATTCAGCCTGTATTCCCTTATGGATTGCACCCAACAATCGATGGGTCTTATCGCAGCTATATTCCCAGAACATCACACCCGCCAGCTCATGCTGTTTCACATAATCACATTTATGCTGAAGCGATTCTTCGTCATCGTAAGAAATAAATTGACTGCCATTGTAAAGGTATGGCGCTTTGGCCTCGTCATCCCAATATCGAGTATAGCCGTTTTTCTCAATATAATCAGTCGCTAGAGCAGTGAAATCCGGTCCATAGCCTCCGCTGCTTCCAGCCATTTGATGCAGCCCGTTATTACGGACAGGAACCTGTTGCCAGAGTCTAGAATAAAACGCCATACCGATTACAATTTTCTCCTTCGGTACTCCTGCATCCATAAATAAGTGTACGGAAGCGTCGGTACTGATTCGGAATAAATCCCCTGTCGGGGTATAAAGATTGGTATGATGTCCTGTTAGTACTTGGAATCCGCCGCGCATATCATAGGTCATTAATTGAACATAATCCAAATACTGCTGCACTTGATCCATCTCTGTACCATCAACGTAATACTGATCCGCACCTGTAGCAATGGTCAGCAAATAATGCCGTCCATCCTGTTCGCCTTTACGGTCAAGTGCCTCGCGCATCGTTTTAAGAAGCAGCGTAAAGTTTGTCTTATCGTGCGGGCTAGATCCGATATCCGCCTCTCCATAGCAAGGATACTCCCAATCCAAATCAATCCCGTCAAACGGATAGTCAGCCAAGATGCGGAGCGCCGAATCCGCCATGCTTTTTCTTCCCTCTTCAGTAAATGCCGCTTCAGAGAAGCCTCCCGCTCCCCATCCGCCGACAGATAGAAGCACCTTCAATACCGGATGCTCACGTTTTATCTCCTTCAGCGTATCGAGCTGCTGCAAATGCTCGATAGAAATTTGATCGTTTAGCACATGACCGAAGGCTACATTGATATGTGTTAATTTCTCCAAATCCTGTCGTGTCATATCAGGCAGACTAGAATCACCGACATAGCCTACCACTATATGTTTCTGTTTTGTCATCTCATGTCACTCCTATTTATTTGATTCGAAATACATGTGCAATCGGTGCTTGTTCTGACTGTTCCTGCTCTGGAAGACGGACAATAATTCCCTTCTCTGTCCGACGATATTCCAAGTTTTCTTGCCCGCCTACTAGATCAATCTGATTGAAGGCTTGCTGCATAGGAAGATGTATCTCTTGCTCTACCTTTTGCTGTTCATCTCTATACAAATAGAAAGCATAAATGGTATCTTCTTTTTTAGTAAAATGACAGCTGCCTACGGAATACGGCTCGCAAACTCGTGTCCCATAAATGCCTTCACCATAAATCTTCAACCATGCGCCTATCCCCTTTATCCGAGAAATAACCGCTTGGGACAACCTTCCATCAGGCTGAGGAGCAACATTAAGTGACAGATTGCCGCCTTTCGCTACAATTTCAATGAACAAATGAAGCATTTGACGAACCGACTTGAATTGATCATCATAACGGTACGAAAACGCATAACCCATTGTAATACTGCTCTCCCATGGCACATGCAGCGGTCGCTCAGGCAATGTCTGCTCGGGTGTAATCACATTCTCGTAAGGTCCGCCAACTGTCCGGTCAGCAGATAACAGCCATGGCTGAATTTTCCGTGCTTTCTCCACCGCTTCACCCAATCGAACATTTTGTACGCGGTAATCATTCACCCATCCCGCATCAAGCCACAACATATCGATTCGACCATAGCTGGTCATCAGCTCCATAATCTGCTCATGAGTAAATTGGACGAATTGTTCCCACAGCAATGGGTATTCCTTCGGGTCATAAGAAGGACCCCTCGTTGTAAAATTGCTGCGTTCCATGCCTGGTGCCCAGTAATAGGGCGTATGCCAATCCGCCTTTGAGAAATAAGCGGATATAGCCAGTCCTTTTGCACGAAAAGCATCAAACAGCTGCTTGCAAATATCAGCATACTTATGTTTATGGAATGGGCAATCTGGTCCAGTAATCCGATAATCTGTCGTTTTTGTGTCCCACATACAAAAGCCGTCATGATGCTTCGTCGTAAAATTCAAATACTTAAAGCCATTCTCGGCAGCCAAATCAGCCCATAGCTCCGGTTGAAACCTAAGCGGATTAAAGGTCTTGTTCAATTCAAAGTACTGCCGCTTCAATTCCTCGGCATCGACATCCCAATCGATCTCATTGCGAGACCATTCTTCGTCCTCATCGATCAGCGCCCATGATTCTACGACGCCTAGCTGAGAATACGGTCCCCAGTGCATCATCAGGCCAAGCTTCTGATCCTTGAACCATTCGAGACGCTCCAGTAATAATGGATCCTCGGGCTTAACCCACTTCTCCTCACTGCTATAGTTGTGTACGCCCCGCTCGACAATTTGCTCCTGTTCATCTGTTGCCTTCATCTCACCACTCATAGTACGCCTCCTGTACAATCGTTTATAAAAAAAGAATTTCCCCAGTGACTATCGAAGAAAGCAACGCCAGCCTGAAAGCTGCCTGCTGTATCTTACCCAACACAAATGGTTGAAGTCATACGGGGAAATTCTTCATCGTTTCCTTACTTCACGCGCCATGCCAATATTCCGGAATTTTGACTGCGACATGCTTCAAGAGCCGCAGCTGGTTGCTTACATCCCTCTCCCCAGGTCACAAAATAACGGAATTCATAAAATCCGCCCAGCGTTGCCCGGAAATTGGTCTCCCAATAATTATTCATCGGCCACGAGTACAAGTGAGCCGGGTCTTCTTGCATACGCTCATCGCCCTGCAAGAGACGAAACTCATGACGGAGCGAGCCCAATTGCATAAGCGGTGTATCTGGCATCGCAATTGCTACGCCCATATCCTCCGTAATGTAAGCCGCACCTTCATCTACACAGTAATAATCAATTAAGCTGCCAGGCAACTGGTCGATGCGCGCTCGGACTGGTGTTTGCAGCTTATCGATCCACAACTCCTGCTTGCCCGCCTCGATTGGCGCTCCGAACGGAAGCGAAATATAAATATTTTCCGGATCCCAAATACTATCCTTATGCATGCGCACTGCCACATCTATTCGCGGCTTATCCGCGTAACCTGTAACGAGTAATGAATAGTGTGAACAGCCGCCAACCGCATAAGTGAGTCGGACCGTCGTATAGACCTCTCCTTTGTCCACAACCTCGGCTTTAGTCAATACGCCAACCGATACCTGTGCATCTGGCCCTTTACGATTGCGTCCCATTTTGCGACGAATATTATTCATCTCTTCGACCTTGGCTGCTTTTGTCACGTCATAGACGGGACTGAAAGCATGATGATTCCGATCCAAGCGAAGTAGTTCCTTCCCGGTTTGCTTATCCTTCCAGGACGTAATGCCGTCCCCTATCTCCCATTCAATTCTCGCAAACGGAGTGTCCATAGAAGTATAGGTCACATGTAAAGCAGATGATTGAATAGGCTCCTCAATATCAATAATGCCATCTGAGCCTAATAAATCCGTTCCAAAAGCAGTTACATTTTTCGGTTTATTCACTGGACGAATGAGTAATGTCCGCTCTTCTCCAGGCAAAAGTGTAACCGGAACGGTAACGATCACTCCTCTAGGCGCCACTCTTAACTGAGCAGAATAAACCTGTCCGCTCTCTACATCAACGACTTCGAAACCACCCTTGATTTCGTCATGATGCCAAAACTCCATAATGAAATGGGCATAATCCTCTTGCACATAAGAATACGGGTTGTGAATTCGGAACTGCAGCGGGCGATCTGGAGCCAGTAAAGCATCACCCTTTGCTTCCAAAATGTCATATAGCGCTGTATGGGCAAGCGTGCTTGCATTCGCAGCAAAGGCATCCTTGCGGACACCAAGCTCTTGGACGAACGGGTTCCACGGCTCTGACACAGAGGAGTGATATCCCCATGTGTGTTCAGCGAACAACACCAGCTCGTCCTCCATCCGCTTGAATGTATCAGCATCAATAATCTCGCAATTCGGGTCCAAGCGTTTCACTTTCTCATATACCCGCTGCGCCTCTCGAAACACTTGTACATGCATCGGTGTCGATCCTGTTCCATCGGTCCACCAATCCGGCCAATCTCCGCGGTACACCGGGATCTCCTCTTCAGAACCGCGTACTTCTGCGAAGAAATCATCCAAGGTAGCAGATTGAATGCGAATCTCCTCACCATGCTTCTCATTCCACTTCTGAATGAAATCCATCATCTGCGCATTTGGGGATCCGTTATCCGTTGGCAAACCGGACAGCATGACCGGCACGAATGGATAAGGATGTCCATCCTGCTCCAGTCGATCAAGGTAGCGACGTATTCGAACTTCTGCTTGCTCGAAGGAGACGCCGTTAGAGATGACCATTTCATCGCGAATCGTATACGAACCGCCCAAACCTGGCATAATGCCCAAATCATTGCCGAACACATAGTGCTCACCGCTCCAGATAAGAATACGCTCACCGCCGGGCGTCTCCCACCAGAATGGCGTTTGCTTCTTCCGCAGCGGGAACATGGAATGATGCGTATGAATGCAGGTGATCATATTTTTGATCCCCATGTCTGCCAGCACTTGTCCGTATCCCCAGCCGAAGCCTGTTATATCCGCTGTCATCGCAGATTCGACCTTCACGTTAATAGATTGTGCGTACTCCCGAATCCGCTTAAGCGTCGCTTCAAGCAGTTCTTTGCCCACCAGCTCACTCATATTCAAATACGTGCCGGATAACCCGATATCTCCGGTGCGAATGGCTTCAGCAAGCTCTGCTTGCTCCTGGGCTGTCGCTTTTTTTAGAAAGGCTTCTATCGGCCAAAACGTTTCACAAACCCACTTATACCCTTTCCACTCTGGTCGGTTTCCCGAGCGGATTTCTCGATTAATATGCAAGGCTTGTCGAATAAAATCAACATGATACTGCTTGATCTTCTCTTGACGTTCGGTATAACCGACATCCGTATGGGAATGCTGGATAGCAAAGATCGTCCACTGTTTATGCTTCATTATGAATAGACTCCTTCTTTATCGCAGTTTTTGTGTATGATACATCTTCGACATGTAACGCAGCCTCCAACAAAATAGAGAGATCGCCACCTGCCAAAATAGTAAATACACCGGGTTCAACTACACGCTTTAAGGATTGGTTCACAAATCCAAGCTGCTCTGCACCTAGAGCAAAGCTGACAACCGCTGTTTCTCCAGGCTCCAGCTCGATTTTACGAAACGCTTTTAATTCCATGATGGGACGAGTTATCGAGCTAATTTCATCCCGCACATACAACTGAACGATTTCCTGCCCTACCCTTGAACCTGTGTTCGTAACTTCAACTGACACGATTGTTTCCTCATCGGCAGCAATTCGTTCAGAGGCAATGGACAAATTCGTGTAGGAAAATGTTGTATAGCTCAATCCGTATCCGAACCGGTATAGCGGCTCATTATCCATCTCTAGATAACGTGTTCCATTTGTTCTCCTGCGCTGATAATAAACCGGCAGCTGACCTACGCTCTTCGGCACCGAAATGGGCATTTTGCCCGATGGATTGCAGTCGCCAAACAAAATATCAGCAACAGCATGACCACCCTCTTGCCCTGGATACCAAGCTTCCAGTACGCCCTCAATATGCTCAGCGATCCAAGGCTCGCTGACAGGCCTTCCATTCACATAAACGACAATTACCCGCACGCCCGTAGCATGAATAGCTTTAACCAACTCAAGCTGTACACCTGACAAGCACAAATCCGCTCGATCAATGCCTTCTCCAGAGTCCATATCGGATTGATCATCAGTTACTAGATTCGCTCCTGTCACCGGGTCGATCGTATTATCCCCAAACTGCCTCGCGCTGGAACCGCCCACTACAACAACGGCGACATCCGAAGACTGCGCAGCTTCCACAGCATCCGCAAAGCCCGAGCGATTCTCCCCCAAAATGCGGCATCCTTCCGCATAGACAACCTCAACACCAGCACCTACTTTATCGCGAATACCTTGCAGAATTGTAACGATAGCTTCCGGCGGCTGGGGCGACGTATAATCACCGAGTTGGTTGTATCGATTCGCCGCATTCGGACCGATGACAGCGATTTTACGTAGCGTCTTCGGCAACGGTAATGCCTCGTTGCGATTGTGCAGCAGTACAATGCCCTCCTCGGCCACTTTCCGCGCAAGCTGACGATGTGCGACTGACCCAACAATCTGCTGTGCGCGATCTGGATCGGCATATGGATATTCGAACAAGCCCAGCTTGAATTTGATCGCCAATACACGCGCTACTGCTTGATCCAGCACATCTATAGACACCTTCTCTGACTGAATAGCTGCACTCAAATGATCCTTGAAGATTTCACCTGACATCTCCATATCGACGCCTGCTTCAAGCGCCATTACCGCTGCTTCCTCTTTGTCCTTGGCGACACGATGACCGCCAGCGAGCATGCCGAGAGCACCGCAATCCGTAATGACAAATCCTTCAAAGCCCCATTCTTCACGCAAAATTTGAGTTAACAGCTCCCGATTAGATGTACAAGGAATACCATCTATTTCGTTGTATGCCGTCATAACAGACATAGCGCCAGCGGCTATAGCTTTCTCAAACGGATACAAATCCTTCTCACGCAGTTCAATTGGCCCAATATGAGCAGGGGCACCATTTCGTCCGCCTACAGATGCGCCATATCCAGCAAAATGCTTGATCGTTGCTGCTACCCCGCGCTCAGGAAGCATCCTTTGCATACCGCGAACCGCAGCTGTTCCCATTTCCGCGCAGAGCATCGGATCTTCTCCGAAGGTTTCCTCCGTACGTCCCCATCTGGGATCACGTACAATATCCAAAATAGGTGAATACGTAGCCGCACCGCCTCTTGCTCTCGTCTCATCTGCCACAGCCGCATTGGCCTGTTCGAACAATGCCGGATTCCATGTGCTGGCAGCAGCAATAGGCACCGGAAAGACTGTCCCGCCGATTGACATATGCCCATGGGCACACTCTTCACCGAACAGGATCGGAATACCGAGACGTGTCTGTTCGATCGCAAGGCGCTGAACGAAATTGACTGCTTCTGCGCTTTCTTTCGGCTGCAAACCAGTTTCAAGCGTTACGCCCGTCCAAGGATCGGCACGAAGGAAACCGTAAAATGACCCAACATCGCCAGCTATAATTTTTTGCTCAAATGCTTCGTCTATTTTCACCTGTCCATCATACTGCGTGTATACTTGCCAGCCAAATAGCTGAACGAGCTGTCCTATTTTCTCATCCATCGTCATCCGGCTAAGCAAATCCTTTACTCGAACATCTACAGACAAAGAAGCATCATAGTATGGATCGTTTCTCATCAAGTATCCCTCCAGTAATCCTACTTCTATTTGTTATTTCCAAGCCTATTGACTCTCTCTTTAAAGGACAGCTACTCTTTCACGCTTCCCATGACAAGGCCTTTAACAAAGTACTTTTGTAGAAATGGATAAACAACTAGAATCGGGAGCGAGCCTACAATTATTTGTGCAGCCTTCGTCGTCCGATCCGAAATCTCACTTAAATTTTTTGCTTGCAGCATACTAATCTTGGACATATCAGGCTGAATAATAATCGTCTGCAAGTAGGTGGTTAACGGATAATTGGCAGGCGAATTCATTAGCATCAGACCATCGAACCAGGAATTCCATTGACTTACAAATGTAAATAACGTAATCGTTGCGAGTGCAGGCAAAGAAATCGGTAAGTAGACTCGCCACAGGGTAACCCAGTGCGATGCACCATCCATAAACGCCGATTCCTCCAGCTCCTTCGGCAATCCCCGAAAGAAATTCAATAATAATATAACGTTAAACACCTGCACAGCACCAGGCAGCACTAATGCCCAGATCGTATCAATCAACCCCGTCATGCGAACTGTCAAATACCACGGGATCAAACCGCCACTAAACAACATTGTAAATACAAAAAACCAAGCATAAAAGGTACGAAGGCGAAAATCCTTCACTTCTTTCGAAAGCGGATAAGCAAGCGTGATCGCGAGGAGCATACCAATCGATACACCGAGCACTATTCTCTGAATAGAAATCCAAAACGATGATACAAACTGTTTGCTTTCCAAAATGAACTTATATGAGCCTAATGTGAAATCGATGGGCCACAGCTTAACCAGTCCTGCTGTCGCCGCACTGCTAGTACTAAGCGATATAGCCAGCACGTGCACCATTGGGGCCAAGCATAATAATGACAATAGAATTAAAAAAGTATGATTCAACCAACTAAATACGCGATAACTTCCGGACGGTCGATGAAACATAGGATTCGTCCTCCCTTCTTAAAAAATCCGATATCCAGCCAAACGATAAGCTAATAAATATGAGACTGATATAAACACGAGCGACACAACTGATTTGAACAAGCCTACAGCCGTAGCCACACTGTATTGAGCATCTATAACACCAATCCGATACACGAGTGTATCCAGAATATCTCCAGTGTCATAGACAGTTGAATTATAAAGAGTAAAGACTTGCTCGAAGCCCGCATTCAGCACATTGCCCAAACTGAGCGTCGTCATTAAGATTACGATTGGCAATATGCCAGGAAGCGTAATATAGATGGTCTGTTTCCAGCGTGTTGCGCCATCAATAACGGCTGCTTCATATAGAATCGGACTAACATTGGTTAAGGCGGCTAAATAGACTATGGTACTAAAACCAAACTCTTTCCACACATCAGATGCGACTAGTACATAACGGAACCAACGATTATCTCCCAGGAAGAAGATGGGATCTATTCCAACGGCAGTAAGCAATTGATTAATAATCCCCGTACTAGGGGACAAAATATCAATTAATATACCTCCCAATATGATCCATGATAAAAAATGCGGTAAATAAATGAGCGTCTGAATGCCGCGTTTGACAAACGAAACGCGTATTTCATTAAGCAATAAAGCAATCGACACCGGTACAATAAGACCAGCTACAATTTTCATACATGCGATAATAACCGTATTCCAAATGACTTGCATCGTACCCGGAAGCTCGAATACATATTTGAAATTGTCGAGCCCTACCCAGGGAGAACCAAAAAAACCTTTAGCTGGTGAAAACTTTTGAAAGGCAATCACAATGCCGGACATAGGGATATAGCTAAAAACAATAACGAGTACAAGACTCGGAAGTACCAATAAATGCAGAGGCAATTCTCTTATACTCTTTTTCATACGCAGACACCTTCTCTCGTCGGTCTAACTAATAAAGGAAGCGAATAAAGTTGCATCCACTTCCTTTGCTAGAGTTATCTATCTATTGAGCGGCATACCATTCATTCACTTCTTTAGTCATCTCGTCTCCGCCCAGCTTATACCAATCCTTTACAAACTTATCAAACTCATCTACCGATGCTGAGCCCATAATAATTTTTGTAAATGTTTCTCGTTCGATCTTATCCAGCGTGCTCTTTTTCGTAACCATCGTAGGTGTACTTGCTCCTAAATATTCAGTAGTAAGGGCAAAGTCTTTATAGCGAGCCAGAGCTTCAAATGCAGACCCTTTAGGACCGGACTGTCTATCAACTGCCCAATGCGAGTCATCACCATTTAAGTAAGCTTCGATTTTATCGTAGTTATCCTTTTGCTCCTGATTCAGCTTAGAGGCATCCTTGGATTCAAAGGCTTCTTTAATCGCTAGAAAATTATCTGGAATATCCTTGTTAGGAGGGAATACTTGGAATAATGGATATTGGAAAATTTCTGTTCCTTCTTTGTCAGTCGAATACTTAATCCAATCCGCTGTTTTTCCATAGAACCGCTCATGCTGAAGATTCAGCATTTTTATAATAACCTCTGGATTATCAAATCCTTTAGTCGCTACGAAATATTCATAAACAGCGAAACCTAAGCCTGGTTTTGCAGGCTTATCATCAATGGAAACGATCGGATATGGCTTCCAATCCATGCCCGGATTTTGCTTTCTCGCATCATTTAATGGATAGTATGAGTTCCAGTTGGCTCCATATTGAATACCGACCTTATTCTGTGAGATAGACTCCGTAACTTTGCCGCCATCCTTGACTGCAAATTCACGATCCAACTGCCCTGATTTGTACAGCTCCTGAAGCTTTGCCAAAGCAGCCTTCATTTCAGGCTGAACATTGCCGTAAACAACCTTTCCCTCTGCATTTTTAACCCAAATGTTTGGATAAGCATGGAACCCGTTAAAGAAGCCCGTCAGATTAGCAATACCTCCATACAAATCCTTTGTCAGTGCTAGACCAAATGTATCGTCTTTACCATTACCGTCTGGATCTTGCTTTACGAAAGCCTCTGCTATTTTCATCAAATCATCCATCGTTTTCGGCTCTGGAAGCTTCAACTTCTCCAACCAGTCCGTGCGGACCCACACGACATCTGCCCCTGTAATATTGCCGCCAAATTTCGGAATAGCCATCAGCTTTCCATTAAACGTCGCGGCCTTCAAAGCAAGTCCGCCATCCTGATTGGCCAAATCCTTCAGCTCGGGAGAAGCATACTTCTCGAAAGCCTCCGTCAAATCTTGAATTTGATCCGCTTCAACAAGCTGACTAAGCTGCTTCACGCTCACACCGAATACATCAGGCAGATCGTCAGAAGCGATTGCCACATTCAACTTTTTATTGAATGCGCTTTCATCTCCGCCATTCCCATCTGCTACCCAGTCATACTTAAGCTTAATTCCTAATGCACTCTCATACTCTCTAGTCCAGACGTTATTATCCATTGTTTCCCCGTTTTTAAAACGGTCTTCCGGCAAGCTTCCTCTGATCGCATGAACTTCAATCGGTGGATCGTATTTAATAAATGGACCGTCTTCCTTTACGGTCGTGCCCGAATTATCTGTTGTTGGCTTTGATGTCGGCTCCACCTTTTCGGTGTTTCCACAAGCACTCAGAACAATTGCAAAACTCAGAATACATAATGACATTCCTTTAACCAAACTCTTCTTTGTCATGATTGATTCCCCCCTTGATTTCTTCAAGACTGTTCTTGCACCTTAACTATAGTCGCTAATTACTCCCCTCTTCTATTCACCATTATTGACATACGACTAACATCTTTTTACTTATTTACTTGATCTCGATATTCTTGTGGCGTTACATTAGTCACTTTGCGGAAAAAGCGATAAAATGATTGTTCAGACAAAAAACCGACCGCTTTGGATATTTCATTAATTTTCAAACGATTTTCCTGGAGCAGCTCCTTTGTCTTGGTCATTCTGACCTCCGCAATATATTCGGACAGCCCTTCCCCTGTAATACGCTTATATAATCTAGACAAGTAAGACGGATTATGGCCGACAACTTCCGCAATTCGGTTTAAGCTAAGATCCCCTGCAACATGATGCCGAATATAGCTTTTAACCTGACTGACCACGCTTTCCTCCTGATGACCTTGTCCCGACATCTTCCGCTCAAAAATAATCTCCGTTAATTGATAAAAATATTCCGTTAAATCTTGCCAATAATTAGCGCAGTCAAGCAGCGTCATTTTGCCAAGAGGAAAAGCCTCTCCAATTTCTTCGCGCATCTTCCAGCGATTTATATAGGATAGAAAAATAGATACCAATGTAAAATATATTTCAGATCGAAGGCTGTCTGTTTGCTTGGATACAGAGGCAGCAAGCTTCATAAGTGTCATATATTCCTCCAAAAACTGCTCCTGCTGTCCGTTCTCTAATAGAGTCTGCAGCAATGGAAGCTTCTTCATCTGCTTACGCAGCTCTTGATCATCTGAATCTCTGTCAATTCGGTGGACTGGCTGTTCCAGCAACAGCAATTCTTGTCCTAAACCTAATCCCCTGCTCAACAATATGCGTAAATGATCAAATTGATCGGGCAGCTCTTTCCATTGTCGAAATGTCGTGCCTACAGCGAAGGACAGCTTAATATTTAACAGCTGCTTACAAGCATTTTGAATCATCTCTACAGCACCTTTAATAAACGCCAACGTGCGCTGCTTGATTTCCTCATCCCCATATAAATGCGATCCACCGCTTTTCGGCTGCATCAACCAAGCGACCTTTGACTTCTCTTCGAATTCAAAGGAAACCTGACGGATCGATGAAGCCAAATATTCATTCGCAATATTTTGTATGGCAAATAAAAAGAGGGACTTATCGAAGGATGTTGTCCCCTCACGCCATTCATCTATTCGCCCGATCACAATAATGGCAGGTTCTTCGGCACTTAGCGAAATATTCAAATCTTGAAAATGCTCCCGAATCGAACGGTGCGCATAACCGTCGGATTGAACAAGGCTCCATAACAATTCCTTTTGTAAAAAAGGCTGAATCGTCAAAGCTTGCTTTCTTGATTTCTCGATTAGCTGTTCAACCTCAATAGCATCGGTCAGGGCTTGTATGGCCTTCTGCACCGCACGAAATATCGCTTCGTTTCCTTCCGTTTTCAATAAGTAATCTACGCCGCCGTTACGAATAGCTTCTTGAATAAATTCGAAATTGTTATAGCCTGTTAGAAAAATAACTTTACACCATGGCCAACGATCAATAATTTCACGGTGCAGCTCAATCCCGCTTAATCCGGGCATTCGAATATCGGTAAGCACAATGTCGATTTTTGTTTTCCCAAGCATGTCCAGTGCATCTGCCGAAGTGTATACTCCGAATACTTCCAATACCATTTCGGACCGTCTTTCAAACAAATCCAATAAGCTTTCAACAATAATGGGTTCATCATCCACAATCAATAGTCTATACATCCGAACCACCCTCTCTAGTTGTCATTCTAAGCTCCACTCTCATGCCTCCCAATGATCCACGACTCACTGAAACACCGAAAGACTCGCCATATTTGATTTGTAAACGCCGATGTACATTGAAGAGGCCTGTGGATTCTTGTTTCTTTTCCCCTTTGCGAAGCAGCTCACCTGTTTTCCATAATCGTTCTTCATCCAACTTATCCCCATTATCTTCTACAACGATACACAGAACCTGTTCCTTTTCCTGCACAATCGATACAATAAGCTTGCCGCCGCCAATCTTTTCCTCTAATCCATGCTCGTATGCGTTTTCAATAATCGGCTGAAGTATTAAGCGCGGTACCTGAATGTAGCGGAAATATTCTGGAATATCTGCCCACTCTACCTCAATCCGGTTAAAAAACCGCATATTTTGAATGTCAGTGTACGCTTTCGAATGAGCAAACTCCTGCTCCAAAGAAACTTCCCCAGTCCCCGTTTTCGTAATAAACATAAAATATTGACCAAGATGCTCGATCATTGTCTCAGCCGAACGATTGTCATTCATCTGAACTAAACCTTTTAAAATATATAAGCTGTTATATAAAAAGTGTGGATTGATTTGTGATTGAAGCTGCTTCAGCTCTGACTGCTGCGCATGAATCCGTTCTTCATACACCTCCTGGATCAACAGATGAAGCTTGCGTGCCATCGCATTGAACTGCCCATACAAATAGTTGAACTCATCTTTGTTTTGATGATGGATTTCAATATTCAGATCACCCTTCTCAACTTTTCGAAAAGATATCACAAGCCGTTTAAGCGGCTGATGGATAAGACGATAGATCCAGAAAGAAAATAACAAAATAACTATAAAAGAAATAATAGATAAATACCATAAAAACGTTCGATGCTTGCTCAGCGGTCCTAGCAGTTCACTTTCCGGAACATAGACCGTTAAGTAGGTATCCAGCACTTTAGAATATTCGAACGTTAGCAAATACCGACTGCCCTGAACTTCCATAATATCTTGTCCAGTAACACTACCCAGAAAGCGAGGCTGTGACAGCACTTTTTTGAGCTCAGGCGGTATACTATCATTTTTATTGTCTGAAAAAAGCCAGTCTTGCTGAAGATTAACGAGCGCTGCACCCGCTCCTTTCATATTGCTCAGCTGCTCCAACGAATACTGAAGCTGTTGCCGTGAAAGCTCCACTCCTAAAGCAATTGACAATTCATCCATCTGGATCGGTTCAGGGTACACCTTGCTTAACAGTAACTTGTCATTCCAGTAAGTAAACGGTGTTCCGTATTTGCTTGGCCCCTGCATTAGAGCTTCTAGCTCATCAGGAGGGATATGGTTATCGAAGCTATTAGCAAAGATGCCTCTGCCCAAGGATGGAATAAATACCATTACATCTTCCACATAAGGACTTGATGTTTTGAGTAGACTCAGCTTGCTTTTCACACTAAGAATCGTCTGGGACCGAGTAAAATCATCCATCGCATGCGCAATTGTTCTAATTTTCTGAAATTCATCATCAAAAATGAGCTCTTGATTCAATCTCATCAGCCGCTGCATTTCTGTTTCAAGCGAACTTACATAGAAATGAAGCCTTGATGCGACTGACTGTGATAACTCACTGCGTAATCTCTCTTCAGCCGTTTGATTCATATACAGGCTTACTCCATAGATCGGTGTCACAACCAATAGTAAAGACACAATAAGCTTCGATAAAATGTTGAACTGAAAAACATCCCGTATTTTCCCCATATCTGACCCAACCCTTCAATTCCATTACAAATATTCCCTATTATAATTTCTACTAACATGAATCTAAAAAACTGTATCAACATATATATCACGTTCTCTTTTAGATAACAATAAATACAACGAAAGAGTAACAGTAAACCTAATGAGGGAACAACAGTGTCATTTGTCATTCCGATTAAGCACAATTGATATAAGGAGAGACAAACCGTTTATTAAACAGAGAATTCAGTGTATCTATTAAAAAAAACAACAAGATCACCCATTTGGGTGCCCTTGTTGTTTTGGACAGGAGTTCTTATATTTATACTTGTTTAAACTCGATCCAGTCAATCTGTAAGCCTGGTTTGATAAATTCTAATTTCAATTCATAAAGGCCTGCTTCCAGTTCGATTTTCACAAGCTTTTGTCTGATCCATTTGCCTTCCGTGCCATTCGTTTGAATGGTCGTCATCAATTGATCGTTCAGTGTCACATTACAAGCGCTTTGAGCCAATTCAGGCTCCGGAGACATGATGTTGACAATGATCCGATATTGGCCTGCCTGATCCACTTTCATAAAGGTCGATTCAGCCGCCGCAGGTTTAACCTGTGCATTTGAGGATAGTGCTTGCGCCTGCTCCGATGAAAGAGATGGATTCGCCTTGAATGTATCGACTGTTTCTACAATCTCGTGTTTTCTCGAGAATACCGGTGCTTGCATGATGAACTCGCAAATGTTCATAGCGGAGCGCTGAAGCTCTCCTCGAGTTAGCGAACCATTTTCTAATGAGTCCAGCGTATTGTCATCCCAACCATTGATTTCCGCTCCATAGTTAGGTACAACCATATACAGATCATTTTGTGCCCGAACCATCCAGTTCGTATATTTCCGATCAGCGGATCCTCCATGGACAACATCGTTCATAATGGCCCACCAATCCGTCATCACGATACCTTTAAAGTTCCATTCCCCGCGAAGAATCGTCGTATTCAAATCATAATTAGAAGCCGCCCAATGCCCGTTGATAGGATTATAGGAGGTCATAATCGAATTTGCTCCACCCTGCTTCACCGCGATTTCAAAGCCTTTCAGATAAATCTCCCGCAGAGCGCGCTCAGAAACAACCGCATCTACCTTACTGCGATGCTTTTCTTGATTATTGCAGGCGAAATGCTTCAGCGTGGCATTAGAGCCGCCCTTCATTATTCCTCGCGTGCATGCTGCGGCGAATACTCCGGAAATCAGCGGATCTTCCGAAAAATACTCAAAGTTGCGTCCATTGAGCGGACTGCGGCGGATATTCAAGCCTGGTCCAAGCAAGGTGTCCACATTGTTGCTTAATAATTCCTGACCTTCCATGACGTAAAGTTGTTCAACCAGTTCCGCATTCCAGGTCGCTGCAAGCAAGGTTCCGATTGCAACCTGGGTCGCCTTCTGCCCGCTATCCATACGAATACCAGACGGACCGTCTGCCGTACAAGCAACCGGGATTCCGAATTTGAATAAACTATCGCTTACCCCTCCGAAAGCCGAGGCCGTACCCGGTGTAACGAGTGGACTGCTCATGCCCTCGCCTCTGACAATCGCAGCCAGGTCCTGATCGTTGAGCTGGGCGATAAAAGCTTCCATGCCGACTTTTCGGTCAAAAACATCTCTTAATTTATGTCCTTGATTACCGGTTTGCTCCAAAGTTTCGGGAAGATTTTTCTCGATCCGTTCCGCCATAGAAATCTTTCGCTTCGGCACTTCTACATAGATGAGCTCATACGAGCCGTCTTCCTTCCGAGCGCCCGGCTTCATTCTCGTAAAGTCTTCTGTCGGGGCCATCACCTCTTGCAGCTGCTCCACGACTTGAAGAGCTTCCACAACATAGCCGTTTTGTCCTTGGAAGCCTATTTCCGCCAGCCTTTTGACACTGGTTCCTACATAAAAGCGGTACGACCCTGCTTCCATCACATAAGCGGAAGGATGCCCCGTCACACCGGAATCATCATAGGAGGCCATAGAATGAACAGGGAAGCTCACAGTAAGACGCTGCGATTCGCCCGCCTGAAGAACTTTTGTCTTTCCGAATGCCGCTAGAACTTTAGCTGGCTGTCCTAACTTTCCTTGCGGCGCTTCAAAGTAGACCTGCACAACCTCTTTTCCCGCATAGGTAGATCCCGTATTGGTTACAGTGACGTCAATTTCGACGTATTGCTCTCCTTCTTTGGAGGTCAGTTTGGCTTCCTCAGACTCGATTTTAAATGAGGTATAAGATAAACCGTAACCAAATTCAAACTGAACGTTATCCGGGCAAAACGTCTCGAAATAACGATAGCCCACATAGATATCTTCCTGATAAAGGTTTTTAAATTCATTGCCGTAATTGCTTGTAGATGGATAATCCTTGATAGAGTAAGCGATCGTATCCGTTAGTTTACCGCTCGGTGTCACCTCTCCGGCCAGCACATCGGCAATCGCATTGCCACCCTCCATGCCGCCCTGCCAAGAGTAGATAGCGCATGGAATCGGGTGTACAAAGCTTTCATCGTTCATCCAGCTCATATCAATAATATTTGATACATTCAGTACAACAATAGTTTGTTCAAAATAGGCAGATACCTGCTTCAGCATTGCTTTTTCGTCCGCTGTTAGCTGGTAGCTTCCCGGCTCGTCGGCATTATCCTGGTCTTCTCCCGCCGTACGTCCGATCACAATGATCGCCTTGCTCGATTTGCTTCTTGCCTCCGACATCAGTTCATCGGTTAAAGGCATTTCCTTCTGGTGCCACGGCTCTGCAGCCCAGCCTCCACCGCCATTATCAAATGGATTTTGCTCAATCCACTTTTCATAGACAGCCGCTAGTTCTTCATTGACTGTAAGGCTCTTTTTACTGCGAAGACCATCCAATAAATTGGTCGTATAAGAAACATGGACGCTCCCGCCCGAACCTGTACCGCTGCGATAGTAATTAACTTGGGTTCTTCCAAAAACCGAAACATTTTCACCGTCTCGAAGCGGAAGCACCTGTCTTTCATTCTTTAACAGCACCGCTCCTTCCGCGGCTACCGTTCGGCTAAATTCTGCAAAACCTTCTAATGGAATTCCCAGACTCTGTGTACTCATTTTGTTTCCTCCCTGTTGTCGTTTCCACACATATAGCCGGCTCTATAGAAAGGTAACTTGTCCCTTTCCAAATATCTAGTCTTTCGCGAGCCTATGTATGTCTCCTATAAAGTCCTTTTAAGAATAAAAGATATAAAATTAATACACAAGCATTGCTTCAATATATTTCCTCTCTTAAGGTATGCGGTCATATAAATTAAACCGGTTTATCCCTATCAAACTTCTAAAAGTTTCATATTATACATTGTGAGACTACTATATTTAGAAAGGAATGAATGCTATTGGGAGTCTTTTTCCGTAATAGGACCAGCGCATCCGTGTATGTTGTCTTCGCCTACCCAAATTTCAGTTGTAGTCCTGACCGCTATGCTAAGGCTGGCTGGTATCGTGTTGATCCTGGACAAACCGTGCAGGTTTGGAGCGGATACGCAGGTGGAAGAACGTTTTATTACTATGCCCATGATTCGTTTGGGCGCAGGTGGCAGGGTCCGTACTTTACTGGTGTTCCTGATCAGGCTTTCCATTGGTGCTGGGACACAGACTGCAATACCTGCAGAAGTGTTGGGCTGCGGGGTTTCTTTGTCGGAGTGTTGAATTTAAACTACACAATTGAACTCCTATCGAGCAGCGGCCAAAGACGAGGTAAAGCAGACAATATCCGCATGGCATTACCTTCAGGAAAATCTGTAGCGTGTAAAACCCCTAGGACACCTAAAAAACTGAAAAAGGGAAAACCGCTATTGCTGAACCGCACAGCATTGCCAATAAAAAAGTAATGATCGACAAGCGGCATCAACGGCAGTACTGTTAAAGTCGATGATGGATACGCATCATTCAAATAAAATAACGGACTGGATTACTTCATAGCTGTCGATATTTCTTCGACAGCTTTTTCTAATTTTATATTGGAGCTACCTGTTACCTTTTTTACTTGCTGTGTATTTATAACGGAAATAATGTAATTTTTTTTATATCCCTCAACACTTTTAAAGGAGAAACGTTATATCAAGTGTAATTAGAAAATGATGGGAGTGGGGAACGTATGGAAAACGTACAGCAAGCAAATGTTCAAGGAAGAGTTATTGAAAATAATGGGCTTCTTGATTGGCTTGGTGTGAAACCCGAAGATTTGGCCGATGTTACATCCATCGAAAATAATGGTCTTATTATTGCTTCAGAATCGTTAAGTAGTACTTTGAATCGAATTCCTCAACAGAATAACGGATGCATATGTTTAGTTCCTCACACGACAGGTAAAGTGGTATTCTTGTCCGGGAATGTTTCCTTGGGAGGAGAGTATTTTGCCAACAGTAAAGGTACTCCTGAGGACATATTGGTTATTGCCGGGCAGGCCATCGTTACTTCGGCGGTGGAAAAGATCGGCTTCCAAGATATCGTCGTAGCTGGAGAGCTGATCTTGCCAAAAGGTAGCGAAGCCGTTCTAGGAAGTGCCCTATCGCGAATACTTGGTGAAGTCATTTATTATTCGAATACGTCCAACGTGAGATTATTTATAGGAAATGATACGTTCTCCAATAGCTTCTTCGACTTTATCGAAGACAAGATAACCATGGTGCTAATCGGAAATTTTGAAATTGACGATGATGTTCAAATTGAGTCGATTAGGAGTAAGGTTTCCGAAATAATTTTGAAAGGCAATTTAACAGCTTCCAAATCAATAGTGCCTCTGCTCCAGTATCTTGCTATTACTAAAAAAGGAAATATTAACATCAGAAAAGATGTCTGAGAAACAACAGCATAAGATGGTGAAGCCTGAGGAATTGTTTCAGCAATTATATCGTTCACATTCGCGAAAGCTGTATTCCTATTTACTGGGGAGAACGGGGAGTCAGGAAACAGCAGCGGATTTGGTGCAGGACGTCTTTATGAAAATATGGAATCGGATAGATATGGTTGAGCGTATTCCAGAAGATCAACAATTGTATTGGATATTTACTGTTGCTTCCAATCAGGTAAAGGATTATTATCGGAAGTCGCAGAGCTTTAAGCAAGCTGTAACAAAAATGCAGTTGTACGCCTTCCCGAACTCAAATGGCGACTTATCACAAGTACTAGCTGGACGTGAGCAGTTTCACGAGCTAGAGACAGCCGTTCGCGAACTCCCTGAGGAGCTTCGTTCCATCTTGCTAATGAAGGCGGTTGGTGGTATGAAAAGTGGCGAAATCGGTGCAGCACTCGGGTTGCCTGCAGGAACAGTACGCTATAAAATATTAGTAGCACGCCGCCAGCTAGCCGAGACTCTCGGTATGCTAAACAACAAGAAGTCTGCGGAAAGGCAGGAGAAGGTATGAACGATCATGAGTCAGATTTGCTGCTGCCAGCGGATGTCGAACAACAGCTTGATAAACTACTGGATACCTGGGCTCTTCATGTCCAGCATTCTTCGCAGCTAGAGGAAGAAATCACTCCTCATATGTTTACCATTTCCAACGACCTTGGCAACGAGTGGTGGCATTCTTTATTCAATCAATTCCCGTTTAAAGATACTGGTTCGTTCACGTCTTCCGCATTTTCATCGTATTATGTTAAACGTATAGGATAAATCCTATAATCAAGTGAAAGGGGTTGTCCCAAAAGGTCTAAAGAGACCAATGGGATAACCCCCTCATTCGTATTGCAAATCATTACAGTCAATCCTGTATTGTATCATCGATCGACTCTCCGTCATCCATGTTTTCCTTACCGACAGTTAAATTGCTTCGCTCGTTACGAATGGCCTCCTTAAGTCTACCCTCGTGCCGCTCCAACAGCTCCGTCGCTACCCCAGCACTGATACCGGTTTCTAATATCAGAATGGCTGTCTTCACGTGCATCCCAGCCTCCTTCAACGCTTCCGCCGCTTGCTGCTCAGGAACTCCGGTCACCTCGCATACGATACGTATAGCGCGATCATACAGCTTGCTGTTGCTAGCCTTCAGGTCCACCATCAGATTATTATATACCTTGCCAAGCTTAATCATGACGCCGGTAGTCAGCATGTTCAGCACCAGCTTTTGGGCTGTGCCGCTTTTCAGACGGGTGGAGCCAGTAATAACCTCAGGACCGACCACAGGGGCGATACAGATATCGCATAGATCAGAAAGCCTAGAATTTTTGTTAGTGACAACACCCACAGTTCCCGCTCCGTTCTCACGGGCCTGACGAATCGCTCCCAGTACATAAGGAGTCGAGCCGCTAGCTGTAATCCCAATGACCACATCGTTTGAGTTAATGCCTTTCTCACGGATCAAAAGCGCTCCGCTCTCAGCGTCATCCTCGCTTCCTTCGATCGCTGTACGAAGCGCGGTATCGCCGCCGGCGATGTAAGCCTGAACCAGCTCAGGACTTGTTCCATACGTAGGCGGACATTCGCTAGCATCCAGCACACCCAGCCGTCCCGAGGAACCGGCTCCCACATAGAACATTCGCCCCCCACTTCTCAATGATGCATATAGCATATCCACCGCAGCAGCGATCGCATCGATCTCCTGACGGACTGATATAGGAACAAGCTGATCTTCCTCGTTCATCAGAAGCAGCATTTCACGAGTACCGCTTTCATCAATTAATGCAGTTGCAGGGTTATTCATTTCTGTTGTCAATTTGGCAAAGTATGAAATCATAATTCATCCATCCTTTTTTGACTCGATAGAGGTTAGATTCTGTTGAACTCTCTTCTAATAATAAGTCTGAAAGGGAGCCTTAAGGCCCCTCTTTCCTTATTTGGCATTAGCCTTTGACCGAGCCAACCGTTAATCCAGCTACGAAAAAGCGCTGCAGAAAAGGGTAGAGAATAATAATAGGCAGCGTTGAGGTGATAATGACGGCCGATTTGATGGACATGGCAATTGTGCTCTTATCCGCCGAACCCGCTCCGTCTCCTACCATAGTCGTCCCGTTGACAATGTTACGCAAGAAAAGCATAACCGGATACTGGTTGGTATTTAGATAGATTAAGCCGTTGAACCAGTCATTCCAGAAGAAAACAGCTGTAAATAAGCCGATCGTAGCTAATGCCGGAGTAGACAAAGGCAGAATGACACGCCTTAAAATTCCGAAATAGTCCAGTCCATCAATGATGGCGGCCTCTTCTATTTCCGCAGGAATCGCCCGAAAAAAATTAATCAAAATAATTAAGTTAAACTGATTGATCGCGAAGGGCAGCAGCATTACCCACACCGTACCAGTAAGTTGGAGATTGGAAACTAACAAATAAGTCGGAATTAGTCCTCCTGAGAAAAACATCGAGAATACAATGAGCTTCATGACCAGCTTATGCCCCTTGAGAAACCGCTTGGACATCGCATAAGCGAATAGGGAGCTCATAAACAAGGAAATTAAGGTACCACCCACAGTATAGAAAAAGGTATTGCCGTAAGCTCTAAAAAAGTGGGGATACATGAAAATTTGCTTATAGGCTTCAAAATTCAACCCAATCGGAACTAGCGAGACTTTGTTATTAATAATTGCCTCTGGGCTGGACAGGGAGAGCGCCAGCATGTAGAGGAATGGGACAAAACAGAGCAAAACAACAAGTATCATGAAAGCATAGATAAGCACATCGGCGATCGTCAGAGGACGAAATTTTCGCGGTTTGAACATGGACTGCCGCTCCTTTCCAAGCTAATATATGCTTTCTCCTGACATTTTTTTGCTTGCCCAATTGGTGCTGGAGACAAGGATCACACCAACTATGCCGCTGAACAATCCGATGGCAGTCGCATAAGAATAATTCTGATTAGCTAACCCCGTGCGGTAGACAAGCGTGTCGATGATGTCGCTCACCATGGCATTTGATGGCGTATAGAGCAATAATATCTTTTCAAATCCAAGACTTAGGAGTGAACCGACATTCAGGATCAGCATAACCATTATAGTAGACATAATAGATGGAATAGTTACAAAGATAACCTTCTGGAAACGGCTAGCGCCATCGATGTCCGCCGCTTCGAATAGCTCTCGGTTAACACCGGTGATGGCAGCCAAATAAATGATTGCGGTCCAGCCCGTATATTGCCAGGTTTCACTGAGAATATAGATCGGACGGAAATATTGAGGCTCATTGACGAAATAAATCGGATCCATACCAAACAGTTCCACCAGCACTCGGTTCAGCATGCCGGAGCTGGGGGATAAAAGCTCACCCAGAATCGCGATGACCACCACCGTGGAAATGAAGCGAGGCATATAGGAAACGGTTTGTACAAACTTTTTGAAACGCTGTGAACGCACTTCATTCAGCAGCAGGGCGAAGATGATGGGAATCGGAAAATTGATCAGGATGTTCCCAAAGGACAGCACTAATGTGTTATTAAAAGCTCGCCAAAAGGCCGGGTCTTGAAGAAAACGTTCAAAGTAGGCCCATCCCACCCACTCCGTTCCATATGGTCCCATGCCAGGACGGTAACGCCGGAAAGCTAGGATGTTGCCAATTAGAGGCGCGTATTTGAAGAGCAAAAAATGGCTCAAAGGCAATAGCATCATAATGTATAGCTGCCAGTAACGGCGAAAGTGATGCCTCGAAGACGTGCGAGAGGTAATGCTTTTATGTGATGCTTTTGAGGGCATTGTCGAATCCGTCATATCTATCACCTTCTTCGCATGGTTGAAAGCCGTTAGAGTGTTCGTTCCCTAAAGAGCAAAGACCTGCTGTGAAAATGCTGGTCAACCGGTGACCCATTTTTCCTAGCAGGCCTTTATTCGAATCATTTGCATCGGAAATCACGGAATTCTTTAATTATTTCATATTGTCGTTATAAAGTTGGGTGAAGCGTTCAATCTGCATCGTTTTCATTTCCTTAACATATTGATCCCAATCCTTCTCCAAGCTCTTCTTGCCAGTCAAGAAACCATCGGCCCACACTTCAAATGTATCGAGGAGTGGCGACTGCAGAGAGCTAGCCTCCTCGGCTACCATATCGTCAAACATCGGCGTTGGAGGAATACCCTGTATTGCATTGTCCATAGCGGCTACTGTGGCATTGATCTGTGCGTAATTTTCATCGTATTTCGTCATTTCCCGGGCGTTGACCCATACCATCTGGGTGACGTCGGAACCAGCACCGTATTTCAGCTGCATCGTTTTATAGATACCGTTAGGGGAGCCAGCGATATCATCCGCGTACTTGATAGTGTCGCCGTCCATCGTGTAGGTTTGGCCTTCTACGCCCAGTGTCCATATTTTAGCGCCTTCTTCAGAGAAGAAGATTTCATCAACAGTCTTCACCAAACGTTCAAAGTCTGCTCGATCTGCCGTCTTCTTAGGGAAAATAATGCCTGAGCCGGTCTTGCTCTTCGGCTGATGATGCGCTCCTGCAGAACCTGCTAACGGAGGGTACATCTGCAGGTCGAAGCCAGCTTCTGTCGCCGCGCCTTCCACGCCGCCGATTTGATCGTAATAAGCATAAGTAGCAAAGGATTTGCCGGTGGCCAGCTTCTGGGACCACTTGTCTCCGTCGATAGGATCAGCCATCTCCGGATCCAGCAAGCCTTCCGCGTACAGCTTGGAGAAGAACGTCATATATTCCTTGTACTGGTCGCTGATGGCGCCTGGGAAGTAGGTTTGATTGGCGTAATCCCAGCTTAATGTATTGGTGCCGGAAGCGCCGTTCTTGCCGACGCTGACGCCGAACGAAGGCATCGTCATGCGATACAGCACCCGAGGGCCGGCGAGTATCGTCAGCGGGTAGGATTTCGGGTCTTCTTCTTTGAATTTTTTCAGTACGTTGTACAGATCGTCGAACGTCTTAGGTGCTTCCAACTTGTATTTATCCAGCAGGTCCTGTCTCAGGATGAGGCCGCCGTCATAAAAAGGTTTGTCGTATAACGAAGGCAAATAGTAGCGTTTGCCATCCTTCAAATTGAGGCTCTCCACATCTTTCTCCAGGCCAAATTCCTTGACCCGTGCATTGAAATTAGGCGTCCAGTTGGCATAATCACTGATTGGAACGAGAGCGCCGTTAAGAGCAAGGGAGGCATTCTCCCCTTTAGTAGATTGATAAAGAATCACATCCGGGGCATTGGTGCCGGTGTTGAGAGCGAGAGAAACCTTCGTCTGATAATCAGCGATTGGAATTACTTCAAACTTAATATCTACGTTAAAGCGTTTCTTTACTTCCTGGACGGCTAGCCAATTCTCCTGAAAGGGCAGCGTTGCATTGTCAGAATAGTAAACAGTGAATTTAAGCGGCTCTTCCGCCTTGTCAGGCGTTTCTTCTGCTTTCGGGCTGTTAGTTGGGCTTGCTGTCGGCGATGGGGATCCATTGTTGGTGTCCTTAGAGCTGCACGCGGAGATTGTAAGCGTTGCCAACATAATAAAAACGAGGGATAACAAAGCACTTTTTTTCTTCAACATACTTGAAACGACCTCCCAGATTCTGAATGAAAAGCAAATTACAACATTCAGCGGGTTACTCAAAGTTGACTAGAAACAATCAATTATGAACAGTCATATTCTGATGTACTTGGGTGAATATTACCATTTTTTATTTCAGAGGTCAACGTAGTTTTTGAAATATTATTTCAATTCAGTTGGCATAATTTACTTTTCCTAAAGGAGCCAAATATTCTGACGATAATTGTGTAAATGGCCAGTTTCTATTACGGCAGGAGGAAAGGGTTGGATGCGGTGAGTGTCCCGAACCCGACCCTCAAGCGTCAATCATTCCTGGCCACTTCGATATTGCAGGGGAGTTGTACCGGTGATTTGCCGGAACAGTCTGGAGAAATAGTGGATGGACGAAAAATCATGCTTCTCCGCTATTTCCGTGACGGTAAGCTGAGAATAGCGCAAGTCATATTTTGCTCTGTTGATTCGGAAGTGATTTATGTATTGAATGGGCGACATCCCTGTCGCGTGCTTGAACAGCTCGAAGAAATAGCCCCGCGAGATCCGCAGTTCTTCATAATAATGCTCCAGCGGCTCCGGTCGGCCCCGCATCATATCCTGATCCAAACACTCCAGCAGCTTATCCATACGCGGGTCCGGAAATTGCGCCTCATTTAGTGCGAAGCTTAAAAAATGCTCGATAAATGCTTGAAACCGACTTTGCACCTTCAAGTTCCTTAGCATCGTGCGTTCGGTTGGATATACATTGTCCGTATAAAAGCCTTCGAATAGTTCAGTCCAGATGCGTATTCGTTCAACGGTCAAATGCTCCGGAATGGAATAGAGAAAAGCCGGGCCGATCATGTCGGTCTGTACCTGCGAGAAATCGTAGTGAATCGTTGACGGTGACTCGAATCGCGCTTGCCGGTCGACGAAGTGCCAGTCGAAGTAACAGCAAATATGTACCATCGGATCATAATCATCCGCAATCCATTCATGGATCTGCCCTGGAGGAATATAGACCAGCGAACCGGGCCGGGCTATATGCGTCCGTCCGCATGTATGTATGACACCATGGCCCTCGCTGATGAGATAGAGGGAGCTACCATAACATATACGCTGCAAGCTGGTCTGTCCTTTGGAGAACGGGTATCGGGTCGCATAATAAACATATGGGTGCAAGGATGTAATATTCATATGATTATCGTACAAAAAAATGATCTCTCTGTAAATACAAAATCGTTCGGCTGAGGTTATATTTACTTATAGATTATACGGAAAAAGGAGAGAATATTCACATGGTAGATTCCCGTTTCTTGTTGACAGATGAACAAATGATTCAGTTCGTCACGAAAGGTTATGTCGTGTTACAGAATGAATTGCCACAGCAGCTTCACCAGCATGTTATGGACTCAATTAATTATGTTCTGCACAACGAGGGCAATCCGGGCAATAATATTTTGCCGCGCGTTCCGGATATTCAGCAATTCTTCGACACGCCAGTTGTGAAGGGCGCTTTGACGAGCGTTCTGGGGCCGGACTATTACATGCATCCGCATCGACACTGCCACTACAATCAGCCAGGCAATCAGACTCCTGGCGGGGGCGCTTGGCATAAGGACGGGTATTGGTCAGCGATGCGCAGCCACCGGCCGTGGTGGGCGATGATCTTATATTATTCGCAAGATGTTACCGAAGACTTGGGACCAACCGCAATCATGCCGGGAACCCAATATTATGAGAAGTTTATCGGCGACCAGGGGGAGACGCTGCTTCCGACTGGAAAAGCGGGTACCATGGTACTGGTTCATTTCGATATTTGGCATAAAGCTTCAATAAATACGACGAATCTGGACCGCTATATGCTAAAGTTTCAATTTGTTCGGCTGCGGGCCCCGGAGCAGCCAAGCTGGAATCATACGAATGACGAACTGGTTGTTCCGGAAGGAACGCCGGCATTCCATCATCATCTGTGGAACGACATCTGGAACTGGTTGCGCGGTGAACGGGTGGTATCAGCGAACGGCTCAACATACGCGGATACTTCCAAGCTGAAGCAGTTGGAGAACGATTTGACTTCAGAGTCATATGAAATCCGGGGACAGGCAGCTGACGAGATTGGACGATACGGCTCCTCCGCCGCTGCCTTGGCGCCGCAGCTCGGTAGTTTGCTGGGTGATTCGGTAGAAACCGTCGCGCTCAATGCTTCTTATGCGCTCGGACATATTGGGCCAGAAGGCGTGAAAGAGTTGCTTGCGCAACTGGCGACGGGAACCAACCAGATCGCAGAGCGCGCTGCATACGGTCTTCAAGGGGCGGGTGCCGGCGCAGCACCGGGGCTGATCGATGCTCTTAACGATCCGAAAGAAAAACGGAGAGCGCTCGCAGCGTTTGTTCTCGGTATGCTCGGTACGGATGCCGTCTCTGCCGTTCCGGCGTTGCTCACATCGTTAAGCGATGAGAGCGAATGGGTCCGCCGCAACGTTATCGAGTCACTGGGGATGATCGTACAGCCCGCGGAGCAAATCGTTCCGGCGTTGGCGGGCGCATTGGAGGAATCGCTCACGAAAGAAATATCCGACAAACCGAATACGTCGGATGGTTACGTAGGAAATCAAACTTATATCACGAACAAAATCGGGTATACCGCTGCGTTGTCCTTGCTGCGCATCGGAAAGGCAGGCGACCCGGCCATCATGCTTCAGGCACTTGAGAAAGGTTTGGAAAGCCATGACCGTTATGTGAGATCCTATGCTGCTGAAGCACTGACATGCCTACGTACGCCTGAGGCTATCGATACATTAATTCGATTCTACCGATCCTCAAGATGGTGCCCCGATACCCATAAAGCGAGCACGTTCTAAACGAAAATATACGACAATCTAGTTCTTCACGGAACGCTGTCCGGTCTCCCCGCCAGGAGACCAGATGGCGTTCTGTGCGTTTACGCCAAGATATCTTATTCCTATGTTTCACTAACTATTTTTCGGTTCATAGTTTTTTTGGTTTTTTCTGCGATTCAAGGTTTTCCTATACGATGCAAATACCGGCACCGCCATCGATTTGAATTGTCTGACCGGTAAGAAACTTTGGAATATCCCAGAGCTGAGTGAGACGGTTGTCTTCCGATGTATTAATCCAGTATGATTCATTACTCGAGATCATTCTCTTATTCATGTACACAGCCATTTATCGATGTTACAATTTGTAAAGGTAGAAGATACCAAGCGTTATATACTGCAGTTCCAGGGTCAAGACCTGCTCGAATTTGCTGGCGATGCACCGATTTAGTTACCCGCAGTGAGCTCTAATCGGGAGATGTTGAAACCCTATTATCCAAACTACGGGAGGAGCGTATGATGTTTATTCTTTTGATGGCGGGAGCCATCGTGAATGGCGCTTTATGTGCCTTTGTAGGTTGCGCGGTTTTTGTAGGTTTTGTATTCTTCCTAATTGGATTACCTACATCCAAGTCCTCGAAAAAATGGTTTTTACCAGACCTGATCAAATTTACTCTCACGGTTTTTTTGACTTTGCTAACTTTGATTATGTATATGATATTGACATATTGGAACGCACGAACCGGAGGAACATTGGCCTTCTCCCGTCCAGTTTCAACCGATGCCTACATGGATCAAGCCAAGAATCTGGTACTTTGGGGAACCGTACAAGGTGCCTTCTCGCTCCTTGCTTTTAAATGGCTGCTACCTATTTTATTTGGGGAAATTAGATTAGATAAAAAGCATAGATGGGGAATTTCGGCCGGAGCAATATTGACGATCGCAGGCGGCAGCACCGCGTGGCTGGCGTCCATGTAGCCCTTAGCTACCGGTCAGGCACGAATTTTTGAGGACAAACGCTGCTAAATTTTTTAGAAAAATAATAGTTTTGGAGGCTGCAATGGACCAAGCGCTTATCGAACAATTGAACCGATGGCATGAAGAAGACGAACAGCAGCGAATTGTGGACTTGCTGTTAGCCGCTCCTGAGGAGGAACGGGACTACGAGGCGATCAACCGACTGGCCAGAGCCTATAACAACTTGGGGCTTTATGAAGAAGCACTCAACCAATTGGCAACAATTGCTGAAGCGGGTCAACACGATCCAGTATGGCACTTTCGGGTAGGTTTTGCTTTTTATCATTTAAATAGATATGAGGATGCGGCTCAAGCATTCAGTACCTCTGACAAATTAGAAGCCAGTGATCAGCGTACCGAATTATGGTTAAGGTGGAGCTTGCAAAAAGCGGAGAAGCAGCAAAGACAAGAGCGTAGGATGGCTACCAAAATGGAAGCAGCCATGAAGTCTCGCGGATCGGCAGCGGAGGAAGTTCCTTTTTTGAACATGTCGCTTGTTGATTTTTGGGACGACAGCGAGTACGCGAGGAATTCCTATCTTTCCGAGCCACCCACGGATGAACTGATCACCTTGATCGAGGAAGAGCTGGGATACAAGCTCCCCTCCTCTTATATTGCACTGATGAAGCAGCAGAATGGCGGAATTTCGAAGAACACCTGCTTTCCAACAGAGGACCCCACTTCCTGGGCTGAGGATCATATTGCCATTACGGGCATCCTGGGCATTGGCCGTGAGAAAAGCTATTCGCTCTGCGGGGATCTCGGCAGTCGGTTTATGATTGAGGAATGGGGATATCCTGACATTGGCGTAGTGATCTGCGATTGTCCTTCAGCAGGTCATGACGTCGTGATGTTAGATTACCGGGCATGCGGGAGAGATGGTGAACCAGAAGTGATTCACGTTGATCAGGAGGACGATTATGAAATTACTTTCCTGGCCGATAATTTCGAAGCGTTTATTAGTGGCCTAGTGAGTGAAGAAGAATTTGATACCTCCGAGGAGGACAAGGAAGCGGATCTTTACAAAGTATCCCACGGGAAATTTTCTCCCTTGCTGGAGGAGCTTTGCTCTCGAGTAATGGAAGTGGAACAGATTGAACAGAAAATCCGCAGCATCTGTATACGGATTGTCGAAGAAAAAGGCCATTTTTCTTTTCATGCGGATGAATTATCGTATCTGATGTATGATGTGCAGTTTTGGTTATACACAAAGTCATACCCGGATACCAGTCGCGAACAATACTTGGCTATCTATGAGAAAATGATCGCCTTCGGCGGAGAATTCGGTCAAGGCGGCTATGCCCCAGGATGGATTACCGAATGGCTGGACCGCCGCATGCATGAAGGACGTATCGTACAGGAAAATAGACGCCTTCGGTTTACGGATCAGTTCGCTGTGGAAGTGGTTAAGCAGCTGAGAGAAGCCTAAAAGGCCGACCCGGATCATGCAAGCAACGACAAGAGCCCACGTTCGACGTAGTCCATTGAAAAACCTGTATATTAATCTTGTGAAACGAATTTATATTAAAATAGGCTGCTTTCCATTCTATTCTGAATGGAAAGCAGCCTATTTTGATTTGATGCTTATCGAATATGATTTTGTCTTTGATCCTTCTTTATAACACCCTGCTTTGGTGATTTCTGATTGAATCGTGCTTTCGTGTGAGTATTTCAACGCATGTAAGTGGGATAGATGGGCGTGTAGAATGGATATCGTACATTCAAACAGCTTATATTCCCATGTTTTGATGTGTTTGAATGGAAAAGATACAATCAAATAGGTTGTTTGAAGCTCTTTATCTACGTAACAGGCGATTAGCTTGTATGAAATACAGTCTGGGACAAATACAACGTTTTTGAAGTGGTGTTGGTTGTATAAAATACAGTCAAATACGACAACGGAAGAGAAAAGTAGAGTAGAGTAGAGTAGGCTGATCTCACTTTCTGTCAAACGCTGATTTTTAGGTCGATCCATATTTAAACATACAAATGGGAGGCATTGCATTTCGCCCGTTATCAAGGCAATATTTATTCTGTAAAAACAGAGTACTCTTCCTCAAAAAATCGAGGAAGGGTACTCTGATTTAATGCTATGAACTTTTTCAGTAGCCTCCGTTCGACGTGGGCTCTTCTTCTTCTTAAATTTATAGAGACCACATGAAATACTGGCTTTTCAGAAGCCGTTACCTCAATAAATCAAAACTCCCTTATCCAGAACGGACTTGTTTTGCACTTGATTCCCCAAAATATACAGCTTCTTCAAATTTGGCAGCTTCACTAAAGGCTCTACATTGGAGATCGCGTTATTTTCTAAGTAAAGCTCCTCAATTTGTTGCCAATTTTTCATGAAATCCAACGATTGAATGTTGCTTTCTTGCACCGTAAATGAACGCAACGCTGTAAAATCAGCAAAGAAAGGCATCACCTTATCCATTTCATGCAACCAGTCATTATTGCCTATTCGAAAAGATATTTGATTCAAAGTCAAATGCTCCAGCGTGTTATTCGCAATTGGATTCTGACTATTTAATTGGAACTTGCATTCATAGCAATTTATCGTTTTTACATGCTGCAAATTGAATAATGCACTCGTTTCTTCGTAGAAGTTCGTCTCATTTAAATTTAATGTTTGTAGACTTGGCAGACGATTCAAAGAACTAATATTTGTAAAGCTTCCAGAATCCATCACTGAAACTTGTTCTAACTGTGGGTGTTTCACTAAATCTGCTCCATCCAAATCTACGCTGTCTATGTCAACAGTTAAAGATTTTAAAGCAGGTGCCTCTAACTTTGGTATGAAAGAACTCGATAATTCAGCTTTCTTTAAATTTGGTAATGCTAATGATGATACAGATCCATAATAACCAGTTATCGATAATTCAGTCAGTGAAGTCAAGCTATTCACAACCTCAACAGATCCCAATTGACTTAGGGAAGATAAGTTCATCTTCGTCAATGATGACTTATTTCTAAGACGTTCTAAATTCGCAATGTCAGCATGTTCAATATCAAGCGACTGCAAGTTAGGCATGTTTTGTATAAAATCAAGTGTTTTTAAGTTTCTTACCGATGTAAGCTTCAACTCTTGTAAATGACTCAGCGAATAAAATGCGCTGAAATCTGTCACTTCACTATTATCTATCGCTAATGACTCTAAACCGGTTAATGAAGACAGCCACTTAAAATCATTGATCATTTTTAAAGACAGTGATTTAAGCGGAAGTTGACTCAGTATGTGAAAATCGGTAACAGAATCAGTAATATACGAAATTTCAAGTGACTCCAGATTCGGAAACTCGGATAATAATGCCAGTTCATTATTACTGCGAATTTGAGTAGAGAGCTGTACTATTTTACTTTTATCGCCAAGAAAATCGGCAATTTTACCAAATGATTCGTTAAAGCCTCCTTCATAGCTTTTTAACCCTTCCAGATGTCGGAAGCTTACATTCTCACTTTGTGAAATTTCATATTCGCCCATCAGATTCAATACAGTCAGTCCGGTAAAGGCTTCAAAGTCTTTTTGTTCGATTCTTTGTGTATTTAACAGCTTATCCAAAATAATATAGTTGGAAATTTCGGATTGCTTATTCGAAAATGGATCATCAAAGCTGTAAGCAAAGTGCCATTGATTTTCATAAAAACGTGTAGACAAATAACGAATACTTGCGATTTCTTCCTCTGTAGGCAGTGCTTCTCCTTTATCAAAAATATCTTTCAAAAAGAACAGGAGAACTTCGCTTTCAGGCATTGTTCGAACAGTTATTTCTGCTTGGCTGCCATATTCTATTTGATTGCTGTTCGAGAGAAAATATCCATAGAATAAACAAACGAGTACGATCGGCACAATTAATAGCATCTTTAAATTCATATTTGGGCGTGTTGTTGTATTGGCAGGAGTTGTTCCATAATAATTATTAATCGTCTGGTCAACATAATAAACGTTATTTTCCTTCAACATTAATTCAGTTTCACAATAAGGACATTTAAATGTTTGCCCTTCTTTATATTCAATTTTCCCATTACAATTTGGACAATTTAATTTAATTAATTCCACTGGCCAACACTCCTAATCTTCTTATCTATGAAGACAAATTCTATCATTCATTATGTATTGCCAAAAAAACAGAACAAGTTTTCCCCACATTTATCATATTATTTCCAATTAAGCTTAGTTGCCTAAAATACAAATGTCAACACATGACGATTGGATAGGAATCGAGGCTTATCCGGCTATATTTCTGATTCCACACTCTCACCGACACTCCCCCGCCATACCAACAACGAATTTTTCGCCCTCACTTGTGGTACGGTTCAGCTCGCTGTCGATAACGACAAGTTTTAGGGCCATCCTTTGCGGGATGGCCTTTCTTTAATCTGAAGCCGTGGTGTGGAATTTATTTTAATTGTGTTGACCTTATACTGTTTATATCATATACTGTTTATAAATATTACAGTTTATATTGCAAACAGTAAGGAGGGGATCATAATGAAGACTACAAAAATGGCCGACACTATTCATGCAGGTGACAAACAGGCCGGCCGCAAGGAATGGATCGCACTTATCGTCTTATGTCTTCCGCTGATGGTCGTATCGATGGACGTCTCCGTCTTGTTCTTCGCCGCACCCGCGATTGCTGTGGAGCTGCATCCCACTGCGACCCAACAATTATGGATTTTCGACGTATACGGATTCATTCTCGGCGGTTTGCTGCTGACCATGGGTGCGGTCGGCGATCGGATCGGACGTCGGCGATTGCTCATGATGGGCTCGGTGGGATTCGCTCTGAGTTCAGTGTTCGCGGCGTACGCCCAGACAGCCGATGCTTTGATTCTAGCCCGCGGTATTTTGGGGGTTGCCGGCTCGACCCTCATGCCCTCGACGCTGGCCCTAGTTCGTACGATGTTCCATGACCCTACGCAGCGGGCTAAAGCGTTGTCTGTTTGGAGCGCCGTCATGGCTAGCGGTGTCACCATCGGGCCGATTATCGGAGGCCTACTCCTCGATTCCTTCTCCTGGGGTGCGGTGTTCCTCATTAATATCCCGGCGATGGCGCTGCTGCTGATCATCGCGCCATTCCTGCTACCAGAGTCCCGAAGCACCGTACGTACACAAGTCGACGTGTTCAGTTCGATCCTTGCACTCACCGCTATCCTGCCCGTTACTTACGGTGTCAAGACACTCGCCGAACATGGCTGGGCCATGATGCCTGCCGTTATGCTAGTAGCAGGCTTGCTCTTCGGAACCGTATTCGTTCGGCGCCAGTTGAAGATCCCAAACTCTCTGATCGATATCCGTGCATTGATGGAGCGGCGAATCGGCGGTTCGATCTTCGTTAACCTGATTGCTACGTTCACCCTCATGGCGAGCGCATTGGTCACTACCCAATTCCTCCAGTCGGTTCTCGGTTACTCCCCGTTCGTCGCATCCCTTTGGAGCGTGCTACCATCAGTTGCCGTTGGGGCAGCGGCACCGATTGCCGCCAAGTTGTCGTTAACGTACGGGAGGCCGCGCGTCATGGCCGGAGGCATACTACTGTCGGCGATTGGATTCGGCGTACTGACTCAAGTGCAACTCGAAGGCTTCCTGCCACTTACCGTCGTCCTTGTTGGAGCCGGATTGGTCGCGGCGGGAATCGTTTCCGCCATGACCCTCGTCACCGATTATGTCGTGGGTGTTACTTCGGCCGACCGCGCGGGAGCCGTCGGAGGCCTCATCGAGACTTCCAGCGAGCTCGGGGGCGCATTCGGCATCGCACTTCTCGGCTGTGTACTCGCGGCCGTCTACCGCAATGCCATATCGCCTCTTCTGCCCTCGAACCTCGCGCCTGAAGTAGCCCAATCGGCCGGGCAGACCATTGCCGGAGCGTCCACCGCCGCGCAGCATTTGCCGGCCGATGCAGCATCCCAAGTGATAAATGCCTCTCAGGAAGCTTTCATGATCGCCATGCATGTCACCTGTCTCGTCGCAGGCGTCATCCTGTTGCTTACCGCTGCAGCTACTTTGGTTCTGCTCCGTGAGAAGAAGGCGGCCACTAGTATCGCCGCGTAACATCAAGCCACGAACAAAAAAGGCTATTTCAGGTGATTCAACCTTGAAATAGCCTTTTTGTTATTTCTCTAAGCGGCTTTATTTGTACATTGTGCCGCTCTTTTTTCGATTCAAATATTGTTCGATCCCGTCCAGAATCCGCTCCAATCCGAATTCCATGTCGTTGCCGACGGTGTTCTCACTTTCGTTCTCACCGGTATAGGCGCCGGACATGACTAGCGGATGCAGGTTCGGGTATTGTTCCGGCTTGACTAGAGCTTGTAACGCCGCCGAATAATTGAGCCCGCTGAACTCTTCCTCGCTGGAACCGGCCTGAATCGCACGTTCGATGTCCCTCTGGAGCATCCCGCAAGAACGGGCGTAGCCGCTCAGTAACAGAACGATGGACATTTTCTCGTAATCGTTCAGCTGCATGTCCCGCAGTGGCCGGAGCGCCCAATCCACGAAACGCAGATTGTTTGGCGCAATCGGAATGCCGAAGATCGGGATGTCTGCATACCACGGATGATCGCGGAAAACTCCGATCGAGCCCATCACGTACTCACGTATGCTCTCCCGCCATTCATTTGGAGGTCTCTCCGGCGGCAATGGAATATCGCATGCAGCATCCTGCATAAGGAGCAACAGATCGTCCTTGCTCGGAAGGTAGCGGTAGAGGGACATCGCAGAGAAGCCGAGCTCCGCCGCGACCCGGTTCATCGAGACGGCGGCGAGGCCGTCCTTGTCCGCGATTTCGATCGCCTTCTTCACGATTTGATCGATGCTCATCTCCCGTTTAGGCCCACGCTGCGGTGGCTTCACCAATCCCCAGCCAATCGCTGCGCCTGGCGGAAGCAATTTTGCCGCATCCTCCGGCGTTATGTCGTTTTTATGCATCCGATCAAACTCTCCTTAGTCGTTCATAGCCGGCCTTAGAATCGCCTGCCTATGCGAAGCCGTCTTACACAAAAGTGTTTACCGCATAAACAGTATATCATGAAGAAGTAAGATCGGAAAGGAACGGGACGCGATGGATCGGAGTCGCTGTCCGGCATAAAAGTTAATCCCGCAGCAATTCGTCCCTCGCTTCGGTCAGCACGAATCCGAGTAGGTTCCTACCCCGCCATTTTACGGGATTCTCCGCGTCCGGATTGGACTGGTCCATGCCGATCCCCCAAATGCGATCCTGTGGGCTGGCTTCGACGAGAATACGGTTTTTCGTTGACTTGAGATATTCGCCAAGCTTTGGATTCTGCGAAAATTTGGCCAAATTGCCTCTTTTGACGATGCCATAACATTCGTTGTCCCAAGTGTCCTTGTCGAAGTTTCTGACTGCACGCCCGTAGGCCTTCATCTCCTTGGGATGCTTAGCTTTACGAATCGCGTCCAACATTTCGTCATCTCCAAACAGTCTTGCTTTCTCGGACATCATAAACTGCTCGACACAGGAATACTCGATCCCCTCTACCACGAAAGGGCTCATCCACCATTGGCTGAAACAGCTTTTGTCGACGCCGCCGTCCTTTGGAGGTGTATGGCCCCAGAAGAACACAAACTTAAACGTTTTACCCGCGTTATATGCTTTTATTAACTGCTCAATATTGTATATCATCGTTATTCCTCCAAATTTCTCCGAAACAAGCGGGAAGGACGGTGTCCCGCATTTTCAGTATAATAATCGGTCTCCGCCACGAGATCTGCCACTTTACGCCGGAAGGCTGCTTTCAGGAGCTCTTTGTCCAAAATCACCTCGTAAACCTGCTGCAGCTCCGTCAAAGTAAAGAGGTGCGGCATCAAATGTAGCGCTATATCGGTATAATTCACTTTTCCCCGCAGTCGCTCAATAGCGCAAGCGATAATCTTCGCATGATCGAAAGCCAATCCGTCATTCGATACGATGGCGTATGCGGTTGACGTCGAGGTCGGCTTTGACGTCATCGTCCGATTCACAACTGCCGTAAGCTCTTCCTCTTCGCTGCTTAGCTTGAGCTCGTATTCCATCGTTTTCACATACCCATCCTCAATAAGCTCCTTCCGCTCGCGCAGAAGCCGATAGGTTACCTTGAACCAGGTAGCGCCGACAGCGTCATCCCCTGCTTTCAGCTGCACCTGATCACTGTTGATTAAGGCCATGTAGCTGCAGCTCATCACCCAGGTACGAGGGTCCCTTCCAACATCGCTGAAGGTGTACAACTGCTCCAAATATACGTCATCCACGCCAGCTTCCTCGCGCAGCTCCCTCACCGCCGCCTGCTCCGTCGTCTCGTCCGGTCGGACGAAGCCGCCCGGAAGCGCCCAATTGCCCAGGAACGGGTGACCTCCCCGGCGAATGAGCAGAATTCGCAGCTCTTTTTCCGGAAGCTTGCGGTAGCTGTCCGCCTCCGTGTTCGTGACGGTGAAAATGACCATGTCCGCCGCCACCGAAGGCCGCTCGTAATCCCCTGCACGGTACTGCTCGAAAAATTCACGTTCTGTAAGTCCATCACGATCCAACAAATTCAAGTGTCCCTTCCTCCTTTGTTCTTTATTCTAGCCGTACAGCTCTCCGAAATAGTTCCGGTATGGCTCAAACTTCGCCAAAACCTCGTTTACTTTGTGCATTCGTTCCTCCAGGCTTCCACGCAGCGTGATAAAGGGAATCCGCCGCTCTTTCAAATCCGCAATAATCTGCTTATGAAAAATATGCCGCTTCTGATCCCCGCTACGGTCCCATGTATCGTCGTAAGGAATATCATCGTCGCATAGGAAAAATAGATCGTAGCGCTGCGCGTTTTCTAAGGTGATCCGGGCTAAGAACTCAGGAGCCCGGCCGTGGTAATCCAAGGCAAACATATACGTGGTAATTGCATTGGTATCGACAAAGAGATACCGGTTTGCTTCCAGCAGCGCCTGCTCTTCCCGTTCGATATGGCCCAAAGCAATCTCATCGAACGCTTCTAGGCCGATTCTTCGATCTACTTGATGCTCGGTCCAATAATCGCGTCCATATTCACTCGCAAAGGTTGTGCAATACCGCCGCGCAAGCGCTTCGGTGATTGTAGATTTGCCAGTCGACATCGCTCCCACAAAAACCACTTTCGTGATTAAATCCCTATACACTACATCACTTACAAATTCGCGATACTTATAAGGGTCGGCACGGACCATCGTGGCCGAAATCGGCACCCGCTCACGGGCTTCATCCACCCGCCGGTCCACCGCGCCTAAAGCGACACTCATATGCTCGCCGTAAAACTCGCTGGAGTAAAAATGCGTCACTTGCTCGCCCTTCAGCAGCCCCAGAATATATTGCTCCTCCCGAATCTCATGCTCCCGGTCGTTCGAATACCCATCCGGACCATCCCAAGCTTCGATCACCCGGACCGTCGGGTAGAGCTTGCGGATCCAGTTCGCTCGGATATGAAGCGGAATCGGGGTCACCATCGTCTCGTAAATTACCACAATTAACTCGTCGACCTCTTGCAGCGCCGTCTCGATCATGAATTGATGTCCTTTATGCAACGGGGCAAACTTCCCCAGCGTTAATCCAAGCGTCTTCATGCCGACACCTCCTTGGCCCCTTTGTTCCAATTGTAGTAGCCGTATACCGCGTTAACCAGATACGCACTCCACATGACGATCATCAGCAACCCCTCGCCACTGCCTTCCAGCATCCGAATCACCCACAACAGCACCGTGAACATATTCAGAACAATATAGACCAGCCATTGTTCCTTGAATCTTCTGACCATTAAAAAGGTAGCCACGATGGATAATACCGTCGTAATAGCATCGATATAAGGCGAGTTCTGCCCTGGGATGAACGATAGCCCGATCCCTAGTAGCAGGCAGCCTATTACGCAGACCGCTCCCACGAGGAACAGCCCCTTAGGATCCATCTGGCGCATGGATAGTTTGCCGTCTTGGCGGTTATTTTTCCACATATAGAAGCCAACGACATTCATAGGAACAAAGAATAACAGATTCAGCATGACCTCTCCGAACAAGCCGTTGATGTAAGCCAAGTACGCGTAACCGACCGTATTGTACATTCCGAAAACATAACTCATCAGGTTTCCTTTCGCCGCGAGCACCACACACAACACCCCGGTGATAAAGACCGTAAAACCGACTAAGGAATCTTTAGAAATAATCGTAAACCCGACAGCAATCGAGGTAAACAAAACTAGCCAGACGATTTCAAACAGATTCCAGCCGCCCCATGTTTTATCCACTTTCAACCCCTCACTTTCAATTTCTGAACCTTCACCATTCGGTTTCTAGTTAGTAACATTTTGATAATAACACTTTATTAATATCAAATATAGCAAAAAAGCAAGGGAGATGCAAGTAAAAACGTGAAGATGCTTCCCCCTAAATCCGGCCCCGACCCATTGGCCCAAGATGGTGCTCACCATAACAAAAAGCACCTTATCGTCTTCATCGGCCTAAGCATCAGGGTTGTCCAATGTCTACTATATGGGGTGCAATTCAAAACAAAGAAAATCGCTTAACAGGGATTTAACATCGTTTGTTATACGATGGTTGCATTAAGTTTAGGAGGAACAAAAATGTATATTCTAAAACAAGCAATTGGAGGGTGAGGCTGTGAGAATATCAAATTTGGCTCGCAAGGAGATTCTCGTGGCCTTCTGCTTTCTTGCTCCGAGCTTGATTGGTTTTGCTCTATTTTATTTAATTCCGTTTGGTCAAAGTATTGTATTTTCTTTTGAGAATCCAAGCGGAGAGGCAGGGTTGTCACTTGCCAATTATCAGAGCCTATTAGCCAGTTCATCCTTTCAAAAGGCAATGGGGAATACGTTCTGGTTTACTATTATTGGCGTTCCCATTCTAATTATATTGTCACTTGCTCTTGCTATGCTGCTTAACAAACGAGTTTTCTTTCGAAACTGGCTGCGTACCTCTTATGTGCTGCCGCTGGTTGTTCCAGTAGCTTCGATTGTACTTGTATGGCAGATTCTATTTGATTGGAATGGTTTTTTTAATCATGTATTGGAGTGGCTTCAAATCGATCGGATCGATTGGATGAAATCAGAGTGGTCGCAAGGAGTCATTATAGTTATCTATGTATGGAAAAACATTGGCTATAACGTGATTCTGTTCTTGGCCGGTTTGCAAAATATCCCTGATCAATATTATGAGATAGCAAACCTGGAAGGAGCAAGCTGGGCTCGTAAGCTCCAGATCACCTTGATTTATTTAGTACCGACAGGATTTTTAGTTATACTGATGTCGATTTTGAACTCATTCAAGGTATTTCGGGAAATCTATTTAGTTGCGGGTGACTATCCACATGACAGCATCTATATGCTTCAGCACTATATGAACAATATGTTCCTATCACTCGATATTCAGAAGCTGTCGGCTGCAGCATGCTTGATGGTGCTCTGCATTCTAATCATTGTGCTGTTGCTCTTCCGAGTTGAAAGAAAGTTCCGTTCATTTATGGAGTAAAGGGAGGTGTGTGGATGAACAAGAAACAGATTAGAACACTTCTACTCACTATCTTCTTAGCCGTAATCGCGCTTATCATGCTGTTTCCTGTTGTACTGACAGTTGTAAGCTCCTTGATGACGGAGAAGGAAATTATGCTGAATTACGGCATGTTGGGTAGTACGCAGACGAATGATATTGTGAATTTGAAGTTAATTCCAGATTGGGTTTCGTTCGAGCAATTTTTCAAGGTGCTTATTTCAACCTCACAATTTCTACGTATGTTTTGGAATTCTGTATTTATGGTTGTTCCAATCATTATAGGTCAGGTCGTGGTGGCAACATTAGCGGCATTTGCATTCGCCAAGCTGCGATTTCCTGGCAGAGAGCCATTATTTATTGTGTATCTGATAACCATGCTCATGCCGTTCCAGGTTACACTTGTACCGAATTACATCATGTCTGATCGATTGGGGCTTATTAATAGTCCAAGCTCCATTATTTTACCAGGAATATTTGCAGCATTTGGTGTGTTCCTGCTCAGACAATTTATGCTCCAGATTCCAACTGCTTATATGGAAGCTGTCAAAATGGATGGAGCAGGCTATTTCCGTTCCTTTGTCGCGATCGTCCTACCTATGGTGAAACCTGGTATGGCGGCGCTTGTTGTTCTACTGTTTGCAGATTACTGGAATATGGTGGAGCAGCCACTGATCTTCCTGCAGGATGCCGCTTTGCAGCCCTTGTCCATTTTTCTATCTCGCTTGCAGGAAGATGCGTTTGGGGTATCCTTTGCTGCTTCGGTCTTGTATATGATGCCTATGATTCTCTTGTTTCTTTTTGCAGAACGGTATTTTATTGAGGGCATAGAGCTTTCTGGAATTAAAGGATAGGTGGAATGAGATGACAAGCATATCTAAGCGACAACGTATAACGGCTGCTTTTTTTATATTGTTCTTTGCGATATTGGCAGGCTTAACTTTCTTTAGCAGCACACTCGAAACGATGATGCTGCCCAAAGTGATTACGGAGAAGCTTGTTTCTAAATCATTAGTTCATGATGTTAACGGGAGTGGAGTCTTAACGCCTCGAAAGCAGGTGGATCTGGTGAATGAGAGTGGCTCTAAAATTTTGAAGCTTCATGTAAAAAAGAATGAAAAGGTTAAGAAGGGTCAAAAACTCGTGACATTCGACAGTTCTGATTTGGATGAGCAGCTATACCAAGAGGAAATGGCGCTTAAGAAGCAAGAGATGAATCGGGAGGTGTTGAAGGAGAACTTCGTGAATGCGATGCAAGACGGTGATGAGCAAGTAATTGTCAAAGCTAAGCGAGATCTTGAACTGGATAATATGGATCTTGAATTGGCACAAAGAAAATTGAATAAGCTGCGTAAAGAAAAGGCGGACAAACAAACGCTGACTGCCCCCTTTGATGGAAAAATTACAAAGCTTATAGAAGAGGACAGCTTGAATGTCTCACAAGGTGGGGCAATACTGACACTTATGGATAGTGGCAAGGGCTTCGAATTTTTATTTGCTGTCGATTCGGGGAATACGGCATTATTCGAGATTGGGTCTCAGGTTTCTGTTCGATTGGTAAAAGATAATAAATTGGTTAACGGTACAATTCAAGAGATAAAAACTTCATCGAAAGAAAACAGTGAAGATTCCAGCGAAGATTCACCCAATGAATCCAGTTATCAGGTTGTCGTTTCTGTCTCCGATGATGGTCTTAAAGGCGGTGAACAAGTAAGTCTAGATATAAAGAAGGAGTCAAATGAAAAAGGTTTTGTGTTACCAAAGAAATGGGTCCATAAAGATGCAACAGGAAGTTATGTCTATGTAGTTGAGGAGAAGAAAAGCTCACTCGGCAATACGTTCAATGCACGCAAGGCTTATATTTTAACAGGTGATTCAACCGAGGATGAAGTCGTAGCAGTGAGTGGGTTAAGTCCACTTGATGAGATCATTATTGAATCAAGTGAACCACTGCAGGAAGGTAATCGAATCCGAATTTATTGAAGGGAATGAATGAATTTGAAGAGAAGATTGGTATTGGCCTTATTAGCAATGATAGTCGTGTTATCGGGATGCTCTAGCAGTAACGTGGGATCAGGTGGAGGAGGATCATCTGAGGAACAAACAGGAACAGATGGCAAAACGATTGAAATTGCAATGATGTCAGCAACTCCTTATTTGGATGAAGCAATTAAGCAATATAAAAAAAAGCGTCCAGATGTCCACATTGAAATCAAAGAGTATAAAGCTACACCTCAAATCGAGGAAAATACATCGAGTGCACCATTAACAAAGGGCGATATCGAGAAATATGTACAAACGATCAGCACGCAACTGATGTCTGGCAAAGGAGCAGACATCATCGTAATGAATGAACTGCCCAAGGATAAATATGTCGCCAAGAACATGCTAGTTAATTTCAATGATCTGATGGACAAAGATTCTGACTTTGATCGAAATCAGTACTATCAGAATATCTTTAAAAACTCCCAGAATGGAGATGGTTTGTATGCAATGCCATTCTCATTTGCCCTTGAAGCGTTTACGGGCAATAGAGACTTGCTAGAGCAAGCTAACATTAAAATCGATGATCAGACCTGGACATGGGATGAGTTTAAAACGATTTCAAAGAAGCTTAAGGAACAAGTTGGTAATGATTATGTGGCATTTGGTAATCTATTCCCAGTCCAACTGTTATCGGAGTATATAGAGGCTAATTATGATAAGCTCATTGATCAAGGTCAAGCAAATTTCGATTCCGATCTGTTTCGAAATATGATGAAGCAAATCAAATCGATGTATGATGAAGGTGTGCTTAGTGCCGAACCTAATTACGAATATCCCGAATCCTTGTTCAACAATGCTAACCTTCTCGATCCAACAACAGGCCTAGCTCAAGTGCTTGATCCAAAGTTTAATATCTATCAAAAGCCAACAGTAAATGGACAAAATAACGGAACGCCATTTAAGTCATATTTCACTTTAGGCATGAACAGCAAATCTAAGGTTCAAGATGAAGCTTGGAATTTTATTAAGTTCATGCTTTCCGAAGAAATGCAATCTTCACCAATGGTAGGAGGATTTGCATTGCATAAGGGAGTTGTGGAGAAACAGCTCAAGGATGCCAAGCAGCAGGCAGTAGCGGGTACACTTCTTGGACAGAAGGTTGATGCTAATACAGTAGAAAGCAAGATTAAAGAATTGCATAAGCTCATAGAGGGAGCAAGTAAAAATTTATCTAGTGATTTCAAGGTCGTTTCCATTGCGGTTGAAGAATTTGATACCTATATGAGCGGCCAGAAATCAGTTGAAGATGTCAGTAAGCTGATTCAAAACCGAGTCAACACTTACATTAACGAGTAAATAGAGCGTCCAGCGAAATTTTTTTGGCGGATGTGCTGCTGTAGTGCATGGACTCTATTATTATTGTAGACGTTTCTTTCGATATCATGAGGAGTCGCTGAAGTGAAAACATTCTGAACAGTTCATACAACTGTATCAAAATGTTTTTTCATGTGCTTATGATTTCAACTGCAGGCTCTCAGTAGCCGATTTAAACAGTCCATGGTATATTTCACTGCTGACGGACGGTTGATGTTCCTTCTCGTTAACCATGTCGACTCCTCCTAATGAACTGGATATGGGGTAATCCAATAAAAAAAAATTTCACCTCCAAGACCTTATGTCTTGGGGACGAAATTTTCGTGGTGCCACCCCAGCTTCATTAATATGTCACCGTTTTTCATCATCACGTTTGATTATTGTCTTAAATGCAGAGCATTTCTTAGTGGCCTCTCAGAGCATGCTCGATTCGCTTATCTGGCACGAACCAGATTACGGCAACGAGTACGAAAAAGAAGCCAGATATCCAAGGACTCACATATGCGGTCAAGACCGCGATCAAGTAAAGCAAAGGAGATAATTTCCCCTTCCAGTCTTTGCCTACCGCTACTACGAAGGAGGAATCGCCGGAATGCTGGTTAGTAATCGCACGCTGAAGCAGCCAGTACGAGAGTGCTGCGAGTAGAAGAATAATACCGTACAGCGCCGTTGGAGTGGCGGCAAAATGGCTTTCCCCCATCCAAGCTGTCGTGAACGGAACAAGGGATAACCAAAAGAGAAGCAGCAAGTTAAGCCACATCAACCGCCCGTTCATCGTTCGAACCATGTGCAGCAGATGATGATGATTGTTCCAGTAGATGCCGATATATACGAAACTGAAGATGTAGCTAAGAATCTTTGGACCGAGCCCGATCAGTGCATACCAGTCATGGCCTTCCGGCACTTTAAATTCCAACACCATGATCGTAATGATAATCGCCAGTACGCCATCGCTGAACGCTTCCATTCGATTGGCTTTCATCGTGTTTCACCTTTTCTCGCTTCTCGCGCTCTTTTAACCTTCTCTACACCAGTAACTTTGCATAAAATCCTTCATCTCGTCAAGCAAAACTTTCACGTATTCGATTATAAAATGAAGGACACCGTGGATAAAATTAACTATAACCTTGTCACCCGAACAGTACCGCTCCAAGCGGAGCTATCGCACATTAAAAGCCAAATAGAGCAGGCTGAAACAAATAGCGCCGTCATTTATGGTACGGTACGGTACGGTTCATCTTAACGGGGCGATCAGCGAAAAATCCGCCTTGATATGCTGTCAGATCGCCACCACCGTCCGTCCTCCCTTTACTAAAATAAAAATCGCCGTCCGATTCCCTACAGGGAACGTGAACGGCGGCAATTTTTGAGTCATCACGTAAGTGGCAGTTTTTCTGGGTAAAAACCGATATCACTTTGCAAAGCTAGGAGGCCAATTCCGCCAGCACCTTGTCAAGTCGGTCAAGCTGCTGTTTATTAGCTTCTATGCAGATCGGTTTAGCTTGTTCAAACTCCTCTTTTTTCTTGAAAAGTTGACGGAAGGTGACCCTGGTGCGGCCTTCGGAGCCCTCGAAGGTGGCCGTTACCCGAAATTCGTGAACGTTTAAATGATCAATCACGACCCGCTCCGGCGACACGATCTCAACAAAGACGTTATGGTTAGGATAATCCACGCCATCCGGTCCGTGCATGGTGAACCGCCACGTGCCTCCCGGCCTCATATCGCACTCGTGAAACGTATTCGTAAAGCCTTGTGGCCCCCACCACCTTGCTAACAAATCGGGGGTTGTCCAGGCCCGAAACACGAGCTCCCGCGGGACATCGTACTCGCGCGTAGCAATAAGTTCATTTTCACCTATAGTCATGTTCCTACCTCCCCTTCTACTACCTTGCCAAGGGCATCCAACATGACGTTTGTACCGTGTTCCCGTACTTCTGGCGTATCGTGTCCGTCAAAGAACGCACCTTGCTCCGTGAAAATCAACTTCGTACCACCCTCCACCTTAATAAGTTCGACCGTTGTGATCGAGACGGAGATGCGTACGTCTCCCGAATCCAGTGTGTACGTATAGACAATGCGCTGCTCTGGAACAAGCTCTTGGTAGTTGGCGTCGAAGGTAAAGATCGGCCCATCCGGTGGTCCGCCGCTGCTGTACTCGCGCCCGCCAACCTGGAAATCGAAGATGTCTGGCTTCGAAAACCACTTGGCTTTGGCAATCGGGTCGGCCCATGCGTGATAAACCCGCTCGGGTGAAGCGGCATAAGTCCGCTCGACGACGAAGGTTCCATGCTTGACAAATCGTTCGTTCATTGATCTTCCTCCTTATGTTTCGGAATTCCGCTCTCCTCGGCAAGAAAGTCTCCTAACAGGTCCAAATGTCGCTCCCAACTCGTTTGCCTCTCAATGACCGGTTTCTCAAATTCCATCTTCATCGCTTGCAGAAGACTCGTGAAATCTTCAACCGTTAATTCCGCCTTGCCCTGCATAAGCTTGGATACATGTCTGAGCTGCTCCAATAGTTTCTGCTGCAGTTTGATCTGTTCTTTGATTTGATTTATCTGCAGGCCCACGATCTCAAGCGGGCTGATCTGCCCGCCACTTAAGGCCAATTTAATCTCCTCGAGAGATAACCCCAGCTCCTTAAGCGATAATATCTGGTGCAAGCGTGACAAGTTCGATTCACTATATAGCCTGTGGCCCGATTCCGTCTGGCCGGATGGAGATAACAAACCGATTTGATCATAAAAGCGTAGGGTTCGTACGGTAAGCCCCGTCAGCTTGGCGAGGTCCCCGACCTTCCAATGTCTCTTCATTAACCATCTCCACTCTTTGGCGCTAGCTATGTACCGGTAGCTTTATTGTAAAACATTACGTTACGTAAGGTGCAAGTGAAATTCGCCAAACTTATCCATCTTTGTCCATACTTATGAGAACAGGGCACCCTATCAGGTGCCCTGTGTTAAAATTCTCAGCCCGAAGATTGTTCGAGAGCCCCAGCGTAGATGACACAGACCACAATGGCCGGATTCCTCCACTTGTGCTTTTGTTTACTTTAATATTGTCCTTTAATTACAAAATACGAGCCCCGAATTGTTCCAGCTAGTTTAGACTTCTGCCTAGCAAACTTAAACTTCCCTTCTAACTCCTTTGGTACCTCCATCCCCTCAGAAAGCTTAAAACCAACAGCCCGTTTCTTAGGGTCATCCATCGTATACATGACATTGAGCGCAAGACCATCCTCATAGAAGACGTAGGTAAATTGAATATTTTCCACTTGAAAACGCGACGTTTCTAGAGGTTTGGCCGCAAACGCAATATCACGTTCTTCTTTCAAAATTCGGTTCACATAATCAAGGCTCTCCTGACTTTCGCTAGCTGGTACAACCGTAAATTCATGCTCGTATTTGTTCATAAAGTAACGGGCTTCATTAGCACGCAAACCAGCAAGCGCATCTACTACAGCTGAAGACTCTAAACCAACCGTAGACACATTTTTAAAATCAACGATATACGACATTTTCATCCCTCGTTTTCATTCTTTTTTCCCAACATCATGAATCCATTTTTCACCAAAAACTAGTTTGGTCAAATGTAGAAACACGCATATAGCCAAACTTCAAATTAATCTTCTTATCTACCAAATATTATACCAAAAATGATTCATGATAACCGTTCACGTTTTGGATATGATAAACCCCTTTGATAACATGACCGGTTTTGGATGTATTAATTCGAAATCAGATCGGGCCCCAAGTCCGCATCGAACCCTTGAATAAGCAAAACAATACGGTATGATCGAAGAGACAATAAAAATTAGTCGTTTAAACATGGCTCTAGAAGCAGCTATAAACGAACCTCAACCCCAAAATCGTATGTTTGGTCCCCAAAACTGGATTAAAGAAAAACCTGCCTAGCAGGTATTAAATTTGCAATAAGGAACTACTAACATGCTGCCTATGATTCCTCGAGGTCAGGAAAATTAGGTCCCTTTATTTTAAAAGGGTTCTTCACTATTTCCCGCCAATAAAACTTGCATCATTTATGATAAGGTTCAGCTTAACGGGGCTATCAGCGAAATATTCGGTGACCTGTTTGCAGGTGGTGATTCAACTATCGTGTCCCGTTAGCTTAACCAACTGTAGTGTGGTTTCTACTGTTACATTGTCTTGATAAAGATTTATTGGTCTTTCCGCATCAGTTGAATACTCATCCATATGCATTTAATCTTTCGAGTTTTATGATTCCGCTATGAGCCCCTTTACCTTTGATTCAAAAATATCCCATCTAGTATTATATCCTACATTATAGTTCCACCCGCTTGAACGGAGCTTCTCGCCTAAATAAATGTAATCGGTTCGTTGCTTAGCGGTTAGGCTAACCGCTAAGGTTTCGTCACCAACCTTGAACTCTTTCAAGTAATCATATAGCTTCCAAAGAATATCTTCCTTATCATCATCTCTTTCCATTCCAGTGTGTAAGATAACTGAATCAATAGCATCATCTAATTTTTGAGTAACAAGAGGTTCGTTATCCCAATTATTATCTATTTGATACTGTATTGTTGCTTCTAGTTGGGTTAGATCTCGGTAAATGTACGCATTTAATAACTCATATTTCAATTCTTGATTTTTATTGACACGGTTATGATTCATAAATAAAGCCACATTCCCGAATAGTGATACTACTAAGATTACTTTAATCCAGTCTTCTTTCCTCATACTTTCCTTCCTCCAATCCCTACCTTCTTATTAAGTTAACCTTACTTTGGCATTCAGTTCATACTGTTGCCGTTAGCGCAATGACTGCAACCAAACCGCATGCCATCATGATACCACATATTGGAATTATTCTGCCCGTTAGCTTAACAAAGAAGGGGAGTAGCTGCCATAGTATACTGCTCCTTATTTGTTCAACTAACGTTCCCCGTTAGTTCAATCAACTTTCTCTTTTTGAGCCCTTTGGGGTTCTCTAAATGAACCGAAAATTCCTGTAATAAGCCCAATTAACCCAAAGGTAAATTCATAACAGAAGAACCTTCAACTGCCAACAAAACAATTACTCCGAACATTATAATTTGTACACCTAATAGTTGAACTTGAAGAGCACTTGGATTGATAAAGTCCAATAATAAACCTACATAAAAGATTGCAATAACTATTAGTGTTAGAACGATTAAACACACTAATCCAAAACTAACCATCTTGACCTCCTCTAAATTCAAACATATGCTTTCAACTACACATGTCGAATGCGAATCTGGAGAACAAACATGCCACTGAGTTTGTTCGCTAACCAGGCCCACGGGAAATGGGGTATACTGGAATCATGACTGCGCGCTTGTCGGCCTGGTGCCAGGCATGCTGGATTAGACAAGCGGGACGAACAGCATGGCCAGGGCGTAGGCGCTTCAGTCTTAAAAACCGGAGGGCGGTGCATGGTGCATGAGATTTAGCCAATATACATACGAGAGGCCGGACGTGAAGGCGTTCGAGGTGAAGTTCAAGGAGCTGCTTGGCGTGTTCGCCGCGACGGGCAGCTACGAGGAGCAGGACGCGGCGATGACAGGCATGAACAAGCTCCGCAGCGAGTTCGACACGATGCAAACGATCGCGAGCATTCGCCACTCCATCGATACGAACGACGAATTCTACAAAGCTGAGCAGGACTTCTACGACGAGAACAGCCCGGTCGTGCAGGAATTCGTGACGGACTATTACCGGGCGCTGGTCGGCTCGAAGTTCCGTCCCGAGTTGAAGGCCAAGTGGGGGCAGCAACTGTTTCGGCTCGCCGAGCTGTCGCTGAATACATTCAGCCCGGAGGTTATTGAGGATCTCCAGCAGGAGAACAAATTAACGACGGAATACACGAAGCTGATCGCTTCCGCGAAAATTCCGTTCGAAGGCGAAGAGCGCACGCTCGCGCAGCTCGGCCCGTTCCAACAATCGACCGACCGAGATATGCGCAGACGCGCCGCCGAAGCGTCCTCCGGCTTCATGGCGGAGAACGAAGCGACCCTCGACCGCATTTATGATGATCTGGTCAAAGTTCGCACGCGCATCGCGAATAAGCTTGGCTTCGACAACTTCGTCGAGCTTGGCTACGCCCGCATGAGTCGGACCGACTACGACGCGGGCATGGTCGCGAACTTCCGCAAGCAGGTACAGGACTATATCGTGCCGGCAGCGACGAAACTCAAGGAACGTCAGCGGAGCCGCATCGAGGTTGACAAGCTACTCTATTACGACGAGAACCTCGCCTTCCTTTCCGGCAACGCGATGCCGAAGGGTGACCCGGACTGGATCGTGGCCGGGGGCGTGAAGATGTACGCGGAACTGTCGCCGGAGACGGACGCGTTCTTCCGGTTCATGCAGGACAACGAGCTGACGGACCTCGTCGCCAAGAAAGGCAAGCAAGGCGGCGGTTACTGTACGTATATTAGCGAACACAAGGCGCCGTACATTTTCTCCAACTTCAACGGCACCTCCGGAGATATCGACGTGCTGACGCACGAAGCCGGGCATGCGTTTCAGGTGTACGAGAGCCGTGGCTACGCGGTGCCGGAGTATGCCTTCCCGACCTACGAAGCCTGCGAGATCCATTCCATGAGCATGGAGTTTCTAACTTGGCCGTGGATGGAGCTGTTCTTCAAGGAGGACGCTGACAAATACCGGTTTGACCACCTCGCCAGCTCGCTTATCTTCATTCCGTACGGCGTGACCGTGGACGAATTTCAGCATTACGTGTATGCGAATCCGGATGCGACGCCGACCGAGCGGAAGCATGCGTGGCGCGAGATCGAGAAGAAATACCTCCCTCATCGCGATTACGCGGACAATTCGTACTTGGCGGCAGGCGGCTTCTGGCACAAGCAGGGGCATATTTTCAACTCGCCGTTCTACTACATCGACTACACACTGGCGCAGCTCTGCGCATTTCAATTCTGGAAGAAGTCCCGCGAAGACCGCGAAGCTTCGTGGAACGATTACCTCGGCCTATGCCGTCTCGGGGGCAGCCTCTCCTTCACGGAGCTCACAAGCGCGGCCGGTCTGATCTCGCCATTCGAAGACGGCTGCGTCGCCTCCGTCATCGGCACCATCGAGGCGTGGCTGGACAGCGTGGACGATAAATCTCTGTAAGGCGGTTCGTGGACTTTTTTTTTCATTTCTCCCGAGCGTTTAGATCAACTAATATAAGCAGACTCTAATAATAAAACCAGCGGCAGTCTTGGACCGATAAGTCCTGAACTTCCGCTGGTTTTTTGTACTGTTATCCGTGTCTTAATTAAACTATCGTTCCCCGTTAGTTGAACAATTACCTAATTATTTCTCCATTTCTTTAAGGGCTTGTCATCCCAAATTTGTACTTCTATATATCGTTCTGGCCCCTTAATGCCATCTGAGTTCCATTCTTGTGGTAATCCATATTCCTTTATAACTTCATTTATTTCATTCAAAGTATAGACTTGGTTACGATATGGCTTTCCATCCTGATATCGCATAGTAGGAAATAAGTCTCCATAAGTAAAACTTAAGGTATGCGTTTCGAATTCATTAATTGGAATTTCAATTTCTCTACCTATTGGATACCAATCCAAAAGCCAAGGACATTTCCCGAAAGTCATGTAATGCGGTAGCCTTCGAATAGGTTTACCGCCTTTAGACATAAATATATTTCTTGCCTTTAATTCGAGATCTCGTCGAATTTGAAGATACTCTAAAGACCGTTTACTTGCAAATCCCTTATTTTTAAACCGAATATCGCTGAGGACTTGTTCTGCCTCATGGATTTCAAGATCAGATAAATTAACAAATGGACCTATTGATTCATCAAAATAATGAAAAAGTAATTCCATAACCATGCATCCCACCAATTCATGGATAACCTGCGAAATATAATAATATTTTAACAAATCTGCCTGTTAGCTTAACGTAATGAGCATGCCACCATAGCGCCTGCTCATCAATGTGTATTATTCAACTAAAGTTTCTTGTTAGTTCAACGATATGCCAAGGTCGGATTAAGGGCGGAGGGCACGATTCGCTAATTTCACTCTTCTGCTTTACCATTCAATGTCTTGCCATAGTTCCTTTAAAAATTGATCTTCGATTTTTGCATTTTCAAATAGTTCATCTGAGTTTTTAAAATCTTGTGTGTAGCCATCATCATTTTTGTGAAATATACACCTTTTGAATTACGACTGATCCAATATCCTATGTCTTTATAATAAATAAGAAATTCTTCTCCCCACCCAACTCGCTGTTTTATCTCTATGAATTCTTGATACTTCATGAGAATTATTCCTTTCAGCTTTTGTTATCAATAAATGCTCTCATTCGATTAAGTACTTCACCTGTATCTGAAATATTCGTGAACTAATCAAATATTCCCTTCAATGCTATTCAACTATCCTTCCCGTTAGCGTAACGAAGGCTGCATGACTGGCAGCCCTCATGATAATGAATTATCCTATCCGATAGTTGATGTCACTAGAACGAGAAGTACGTCTGGATGAATCTGTTCCTACGTACTCGGATTGCTGATTAACCAACGGGAAATACTTTTTATAGTAGCTATTGGCTGCGAAGGTTTGGAATATACAAAAGGGAGCACACAACATGTCTCGCCAAACAAAAAATAACAAGGGCAAAAAAAATCCCGGAAACAATCACGATTCTGCAGTCCCGGGTTCGACCAACAAAAATTAAGTTGGGAATTTCCAAAAATGTTAACGGAGGTGATAATTATGCCTACAAGCCGGAATCATCAAGGGGCGCATGGGATAGGACAAGTTGAAGAGCAATTGAAGCAGCAGGCGAATGCAACGGATACCATCCAAGGTGGAAGTGAAACGGATCGTGAAATTGCTAAAGTAGCAAACAGTGATGCACATACCTCGTTAGATAAGATTATCGATAGTAAAGAACGAGGGGTTTAGTGAACTGCAGGCTGCTGATCTATCGGCAGCCTGGTTATAACAATCTGCTGACGAATACACACTTCCCCACCTGGATGCCAATAGCCTTCTGCTTTTTAATTGGACTATCGTTCCCCGTTAGTATAAGCATAATAGATGTAGGTAGTTAAAAATGGCAGGAGATCGTTCTGACGGTTATACGGCTATTTTTTTCTCACAGTTGAATGAATAATAATTTAAATGCAGCAGATCCCAAATCAAATATTCGATGCCTGCTTGCGAAGAATCATTATGATTGTATAAATCTTTCCTTGATCATGCAAATTAAACAAATGGATAAAGGGGCATGAGACTTTAGGAGGCTAAATCAACATGGATACATTTAATGATACCGAAGACCGGAAAGACGGGGTTAATAAGGATGTTTATGGGGTTCTTAGGGAGGAGACGGAAGTTGATTTACCGAATAAATGTACAATGAATGTGAAAAAGGATGATGATTTTTGTGTTATGGGACCAAGTTCTTGTGATATGGAACTTGATCCTAAATTTCACTTATGCTTATTTATTATTTAGATTTCTTAAAACCATCGGCATCTTTTTTCTTTCTTCGTTAACTTCTTCTCTGACTTGTAATTAGGATTCGCTGATTTAAACCTCGCCGCATCCATTCCATCTATTATGTTCATCTTTATACCTCCTTGGTTACTGTTATTGTCTCCTTATTTAATTGCAAAATGGGTTCCAAATACTGTTGCGACAGCAATAAATGTTCTACTTTTGGGTATCATAAGCCCAAGGTGGTGTATTAGAATGTGGATTATAAAGACCGAACATAAAAGAGATGCAGACGGTGGAATTGCAGCGCTAGAACTCGAAACAGAAGATAAGCGTTTTGATGTAAATATTAGATGGGATGGCTGCGCTGAGATCCATGTATATTCAATTACGGAGGAAAATCGTGAAATCATTGACACCTTCCATACATGTGATTTAAATGGAATTATCGATGTGTTGCAGTCACTCAACAGCGTATGTAAAGATTACTTTGGTGAAGGAAGCTATTGGGAGGACACTCATGATGTTGAATTTGTCTGAACTCGGAAATCTTCACGCCGATATCCAAGCCGTTCACGAGATTGTCCGAACATTAAAGGTTATAATCGATGGTAAAGAAATTGAAATTGAAATCCTCAGAAATAAGAACGACCATTATTTTTATGAGCTAAGCCATTACTATAAAGACGCGGATAAAATCGATCCTCACGATCCATCGGAAAATAGTTATTCATCTGTTGAAGAAGCGGCACGAGGAGCACTCCGCTGTGCTACGATGTTTTACCGGAGTACGGATGAAGGTGGAGCTTGGGTGAGAAATGAGTCTTTCACTCCATAGAAAAATACGGCTGCCGAATATAACGAGACACCATAATAGGTGTCTTATTTACGCGTCAGGGACGCAAACAGGCCATTTAGATTTCGTTCATACTCACTCCTATTTTTCTGTTATACGTCTCATGTAAGAATAACTAGCCACCCTCACTTTACTTCGGTAAAAGGGTCAAGTTCTTATCGTTCGTCCGCGACAAGAATTTGTCCGATTGAAAATAAAAACCCGCAAGTTATGCGGGTTTGAATCGAGCTATGTTCTTTTCGTCCGACAATCCATCGGACGAAGAACTTGACTCTTTAAGTAAGGGCGCAGCAGCGCCCCGACTCCTGTTCACCATTTCGCCAGTACAGCCCCCAAATCTGCTATCACCAAATCTGTCCGGTATAGCGTCTTTTTCTTCTTCAGCTTCTCGTCTAAAATTGTGGTGATCTCCATCAGATCCCGTTTAAACATCTCTTTCTGTGTCTCAAGCGGAAGTTCTCCCTCGTGCCGGGTAAAATGCCGAGTGATTTCCAGCTTGAGCTGTCCGCCGCGTTTTGCCAGCTTGCCGACCTACAAACGGGGACGAATATAGTAACCAGCAGCGAATCCAGCAACGGCTCTTCCTGAATACGTGCTATCAATTGCTCTAGTGTTTCCAATTGGTACAGATCGTTCAGCATCAGGATTCTCCTTTATCTTCGTTGTACGAGAAATGATTACTCCTATTGTTAACAGCGGCTTCGCAAGAAACGTTGGTTGAAAATAGAGAGGCGAGTAATTGATGTGTTATCGATTTGCCTCACACATGCAGTTACATAAGATCCCTCCATTACTTTGTTGGGAATACGAATACTAATCTTCTGGCATTTGCCAACCCGTTTCCTCATCCCAAATGGCATCCGTATCATCTAGATGCACATGCCAATCCCCATTAGAAATACTTCTTCTAATATCCGTCAAACAGGTCAACCAATAAAACAGCGCATGCAATGTATCTTCAAAATCATCTGAAAAGGGCAGCTTTGTTGAACCTGCAAAGATCACTGTTGGTTCATCCTGCTCATAGTCATAAACACAAAATGTTTCTCCAATATCCTTCATTTCAAAACCCACATTGTATTTATCAATGATGGCTGTTATCTCTTCCTCCTCACTGTTGGTAAGGTTATGGTTTCTCATACAAGTGTAATAAACAGAAATTCCCATGCTACATTTCTCCTTTTTTATCAATATATCAAAACTAATGTTCCCGTGTACAATTAATCGACGATGTTCACTTTTTTTGATCCCGTACTATTGTGCTTACATTTCATTGCTAATTAAAGTATCGTTATTACTAAATCTCAGTCAAATCGTACCCTTCTTTACGCTTAATTCTCAGGATATACAACGGCTGCGCCGTCCTTCGCTTTCAGAGGAAACAGAGCCGTTTGTCTAGAAATATATAAAGATTGTGAAACTTTCTTATATTTTTAAAAAAAAGGCACTCCATCTACATGATGAAATGCCTCTTCAACTTCTTTTTCCAGCGGAAAGCGCAGTTACTTCCCTCTTTGAATAACTTACAAAACCTTGTCTTCCTATAGTTTTAACAATGATCACTCAAGAACCTACGTTCTCATTATTATGCCATATTAATCCATTCTAAGTAAATACTCATTGCATTAAATTGCCCGTTATCTTAACACCCCACTTTGCCCAAGACAAAGCGGCTTTAAATGAGATAATGTTCGTGTCATCCGACATTTGTTGTTGGATGACACGGTGCGGTGATTAAAGTTTACAACTCAGTTACCAACTTTATTGTACAGTTACTGACTATAATGTCTGCCAACAAAAAGGGTTGCGGCAGTGCATCATGGGCAGAGGCCATATTTTCGCTTTCCATTTGTTGGAACAGCCAACTTCAGAAATTGAAACCTTTCGCCTTCAAAGGCTGCCGTCCACACGAGGCCATCCAAATAGTAGTTATCCAACTCCTCGGCTCTCCTCGTGGGTGTGCCCAGCTTGGCTTCGATCTGGGCTCTTGAATCACTTTGTAACAATCCATAGGGCAGCGGACCGATATATTTTCCATGTTTCTTATCTTCTTCCATTATCGTCATTGTTAATTCGTCAAATATATAATCACCCTCGCTTTTCTTGGTGATACCGTTGTTTTCAGCGCCAATATCGAAATGGAGAACGACACCCTCTCCACTCACAAAATAGGTCGTATCAAGATTCCTCCGCACAGTCGGCCGCCAAGTTATCTTGTCCCTTGAAAGCTGATCGACCAAAAGAGGGTAAACGCTGCTGTGTCCCAAATATTCAATGTAATCCAGAGGGTTCATTACTACCTCTTCCTTCCTGCTTTTTAGTTAAAATTATCCCGGTTTTTCGTTCAAGGGTCAATGTCATCTGCCCATTTAGCGGAACATGCTGCCGATTATGCCGGTGATAAATGCCATATACCCAATATTCTTCAAGACCTTGGACTTTAGCGTAACGAGGCTGTCGATCGTTTCACTCGGTGGATCTTCCGCAACCAACTAAAATAATAGTTAAAAAGATCAATATCATTGCAGTACGATTAATCGATCATAGACTGATGGACTATTCTGGTTAATCTCTGTAAATGTTAAAATTGAGAGACTGTAGCACTGCTTGCTCCATAGTCAAATGGAGCGAATTGATGTGCTTATAATTGAGGAAGCAGCAGTGCTTGAGGCATTCAGCTCCTAAAGCTATACATTTGCATTTCTAATAAAGTTTTATTTCAAAAGCCACTCCATTGTTAGGAGTGGCTTTACTTTTATATACCGATGTATATTTGGTGGTTAAACAATACTTTATGTTAATAATGGCTGCTTCGTGGCAGCCATTTCAAGTATCGTTCTTCGTTAGCTTTATGAATCTTTAACAAAAAAGGTTATTTATTCTGTGCCTAATTGCTCTCTAAAATGTAAAGTGAGCCCCCAAAGTTCTTCTAATGGTACTGCTTTTTTTGAACATTTTTCAATTCCACATTCCTTTGCTTCATTAGACCAAAGATAGGGGTAAATAGAAATGCCCTGATTCCCATCCAATGTAGGTACAATGGTTTCCCATCTATTCCATCTAAATGGTTCGTAGAATCCCGACAAATCCCCCGTTCAAGACCAATTCAGAAAATCAGTATACCCCATCTCTAAACATTCCCACGCTAACGTATCAGGAGCAAGATAAAAAATTTCTCCTTTACCTTCATCAAAGAACCCGCCATTTAAAGCAAAAAAACCGCCAACTACATCATCGGCAACCAATAAGGCATTGTCCAACTTGCATTTTTCAGTCCATGATGTAATTGTTCTTGATAAATTATCATGACCTGAACCTAAAACACGAAGCCATCCATTTTGAAGTAAAATACCACCAGTTGAATATGCGACCGCGCCAAGCGTTGACTTTGTTGTTACTTGAAGGCGAAACAATTCTTTCTCGCCATGTTCTTTGAAAGAGGGGAGGATAATTGCTCCATTACAATTGTTAGATTCATCAATCCATTGTTTTATCATGGAAAGTGCTGATTCATCCTCAAATACAAGCTCATTTAGCGGCTTCATGCGGTAACTCCTCTAAAATAAATTCAACAACTTATTTACTCAACTTTCGCAGCCTAAAATAGGCAGGTAACCCTTGATGTGGCTGGGCAAACATGCGATCCATTGCTGGGATTGTGTTTGAATGAGTGTTAATTAAAAATGGATAACCTTGTATGAGGGATAGAGGTAGATGATTATCTCAGTTTGACTGTATCTTATCCAATCAAAATTTTATTCTAAGCGCCGGGTTGGAGTTTAACTGTATTTCATCCAGTCAAATCGACTGTTTGGTCCTGAAAAGGTTGCTAGCATCGTATTAGAGTGGATAAATTCCATTCAAACACAAAGGAAATGGATTAAAAGACGATTAGACTGTACAAATTCCATTCAAACCGTCCGTTTTTTAATAATAAGAATTTATAAGTTTCACTCTAATAATAGGCTTAACATTTAGCGCGAAACATTGCTTTGCCGCCAAGGAAGACGACAGACGTTTACGCTTTGTCAAGCCCCATGAATATGAGTTCAAAATCGCATGGATATAAACATTTCCAGATCGTTTTTGATCTGCGAAAGTTGAGTTATTTATTGTACCTCAATGCTTCGTAAATAAAGCTTAGCCCGTGCCCGTTCATTTTCTCATTTCATTCAGTAATCGCGCGCTCCATCGAACCAGCGTTGAGCCATCTCCTCTGTTATAGGCTGGCCAATCAGGTGGTCTGACTGGCTGAGTTGCCATACCGCTTCACCAAGGTCTTCTCGTTCGGTGGTTTCGATGCCTTTGATGGTATTGAAGCGCACGGTGAAAGCGGTAATGGCTGCCTCGGCATCAGCAAAGCTGCGGGCCTGGGCCAAGGTTGCCTGTGCAACGTTGTAAGCTTCGTTAGCCAGCTTGGCCCGACGTTTAGGCCAGGACGAAAACGGGCGGCCGAACTCGGTTGTCCACCACTCAGGCTTTCGCAATTGGCTCACTGAAGCATGGCCGGTCCACGGGCGGGTGTTAGCGCGTGTTTTCATTTGCTGCTTTAGGCGCTTGCCCGTAATCTCTTCCACGTTGTAGGCGATAAATCTGTCAAGCAACGGCCACGCATTCAAGGGAGGCAAGTCCCCCAGATCAGGCATGAAGCGCAGCTCCAGATTCGTTAACTGGGCATGACAAGCCAACAGGTCCACGTCGCAGAAGTTCCCCCACAAACTCAGTGAGTTAAGGTTTGGGAACCGGTTCAGACACTCCAGCGAGATGGGCTGTCCCAGCGGCGCGTTTCGGAGCGTCAGGTCCTTCACTTGGTGCAACTCACCCAGGTCGGGCAGCAAGAAAGGAACATCATTCTTGCGTCGGCTGGTGCGTGGCGCTAGTGTCAGAGAATATGGCATATCGCCAGTGGCCGAGAAGCGTGATAGATCGCCGGCCACACTCAGGCGGAAATATTCAAAGACCTGCCGCTTCGGAAGCTTCAGGTGCAAACGCCCCCCGGACTGGTCCAGCTCGATATGCAAGCCATGCAAATTGGATTGGCTGGCGTCCGCCACCGTGTCTGCAAACAGGATCGGAACCCACGTCATCTCTTCAATGGGACGTTTCTGTGACCAGTCGAAGAAGCCTGCGTCACAGCCTGTATAGTACAGAAATCGCGGCCAGGGCGAGCCCGCCGGCGTGGAAAAGGCATCGAATACGGTCCAATCGATGTGCGCATCAGGTGCGACATGAAGGTCTATCTTCTTCCCCAATTGCGACGGTCCAATGGATAGACTGCCCACACCGGGCTGTATGACAAGAGTGTGACTACGAGAACCTGTCAGGTCGATGGGATAACGACCAGCTTCTGTAACAGAACCAGCAGGAGGACGAGCTTGGGTATCATTTGGCATTTCTATCATCCTTTCTTCTAAACCAAATCAAGTCATTTCAGCAAGTGCAGAAAATTGGTCCATGCCATGCGTAGCCTCCTTGACGACAGGACTCACATCTCAGAGCATACATCTTGCAATCCTTCTAAATAAAAAAATACCGCTTCGTTTGGTAACGCGAGGGTCTAGTATACAATCGAATCTCATTTCGGAGATCGCTGATTAACCTGGCGTTTTATGCAGAATGTCTTTCACTTAAGCTTGCGTCAAACTCTTTTCTTTTAATCGTTCCCCAAGAGTGCTTCCCGCTTCTAATCTTCAATATACCTTCAATGCGGAATAAAACAGTCAGTTGACGGTAGCCAAGATTCTCAATGAAGGAAATTAATACAATTCTCATTAATTGTTTGAAGCTTTTGTTATTGGGGAATGAGACTTGCTCCAACAATATACTTCCCATTGATAACGTAGTACCTAACAAAAATGCAATTAAAAAATAGATTAAGAAGCTATTTAATTCTAACAATCCGAATAAATAGGCCAATGGAATAAATACATAACCTAAAAACTCAACAACAGGGCCGATTAACTCAAATAACCAATAATAAGGTAAGACGACCATTCCTACACTGCCATATTTCGGTCTAAAAATCATAGATTTATAATTCAATAAACTGTCGAATAACCCAATCTGCCATCTTCTACGCTGAGTTCTCAAATCATTGAGTGATTCCGGGACTTGAGTCCAACAAATAGGATCTGCAAGAAATTTAATTTTATATTTCTTTTTCTCATCTTTCATTTTCTTATGAAGTTTCATAATGATATCCATATCTTCACCGATAGTGTTGGTTTTGTACCCACCACACTCGATAACGACTGCTTTATTAAAAGCTCCAAAAGCCCCTGAAATAATGAGGACAGAATTCAGTTTACTTAAACTAGTGCGACCAGTTAAAAATGCCCTAAAATACTCCACAACTTGAAATCTAGCCACTATGCTTTTGGGAAGATTGGATTTTATTAAATTTCCATCCTTTATAACCGAACCATTCGCAACCCTTACAATACCGCCAACTGCAATCGTTTCAGGGTGTTCTACAAACATCATAGTTAGCTTGATCAAGGCGTCGTTTTCTAATATAGAGTCTGCATCTATGCTCGCAAAGATAGGATAGGTTGACAGATTAATTCCGGCATTTAGTGCATCCGCTTTGCCTCCATTTAATTTATCAACAACAATTAAGCGTTCATATTTAGCATTTCTATAAATACCTACAATCTCTTTAGTCTGTATACTGACTTTAACTGGCTGATTCACTTTCACTAATTCGAACTCTTCAATAATTTTTTCTACCGTAGAATCATTCGAGCCATCATTCACAACAATAATTTCATACTCGTAATAATTGATTGCAAGCAAAGACTTAATATTATTCACAATCGTCTTCTCTTCATTATACGCGGGTACAATAATAGAAATTGGAATCATATTTTTAGATTCAACATATCTCTTATAATCGGATGACTTCATCTTCTTAAAGTAACCAAAAAGATCAACTACAGAAATCAACATCTGACCATTGTAGAATAGATTGATCGCGATTGTGTAAATCATGCAAAATCCACTAAAGTACAATATAAAATTCATAAAATAATACATACCATATACCCACTCTCTCAGGGTTCCGATTCTATTCCAGCTTAAACAGCCGTTTTCATTGCATCAGCAACAGCATCACGAGCATATTGATCGTCGCCCTTAAAAATTTGTTGCGCATATTCCTTACCTCCAGGAATCGATACCAACGTTCTTGCAGCATTGTGCCTGACCCACCATTCCTGATCACTAGTCGTCTTCAATAGTGGTTCGAAGCTAACACTCGTTCCAACCTTCTCAAGCCCTTTAGCAGCAGCTGCTCTGACTTCCCAATCCTCAGCATATAGCATTTCGATTACATTTTGCTCATACACGGGATTCTTAAGTTCACTTAAAGCTCGAACACATGCAATTTTCAAGTTCAAATTATCACTAATTAAATACTTTACATAATAGTTGCTTAAGCCTTCATATTGACCATCCGCTGCAGCTTTAACTAGTATTCCTCTTAAATAGTCATCACTTGAATCAATGGTTTTTTCAAATAATTGTTCCTTTGATCCCTCGAACGCCTCCAAAACCTCGATAAGAGCTCTAAATGAAATATTAATATCTCTTGAATTAGAAACTAAAATACGAGAGAGGTGCTCCAAATCCCCCATTTTGGCTAGAGCAAGCAGCCCATTGTAAATAACGTTATTATTCTTACTGGTCATATTATTAAAAATATAAGTTTCCGTAGAATGCAATCTTAAATCACCCAATTGCCTGCACGCTAAAGCTTTAATATAGTCTTTTTTCGAGGTGAGTCGCTTGATCAAGTATGCCTTAAGTTCTACCTCTACGCATAATTGGATCACCTTGTCATGCTGATTAACAATATAATCTTCACAGTACTGAATGATGTAATTAATCATCCGCTCTTTCTTTAATTTACTATGTTTTGTATATTGATTTAGATTAATAATGGATGCTTGCTGTTCCTTTACATTTGCATGAAAGTAAGAAGAGATCAGCGTTGCTAGTTCTTTATCGATCTTCTGAAAATATAATTTGCTGACATAACTATATAAACTGGTACAAACAATGGCTATAAATAGACTTCCAATAAGAATGATTGAAATCCAAAGTAATATAATCTCTAAATTGATTATTGTATTTCCTCCTCACCATCTAAAATATTACTCACCAAAAACTTCCCTTATTTTCTCATAACTAGTTTTGTGACGAGATACGACCTGCGGTATATCCCACGTATTCCATGAAAACGTTCTGTAGCCAGATGAGGTTACACTCTCAGGGAATTGATAATCCACTTGATTAGTGTCCTTATTCATAATCACCAAGGAGGTTACAATGCCATCCGTCATTTTCACAGAAAGTGGATCTTTCACATTTTGAAGCAAACCCTTGCTCTTCTCATCATTTAGTACAAGTAAGCTTGATGGATCAGAAAAGTTTAGTCTTGCCCATGGAATTCTTACATTTAACGTATTTCCATCAAAATTAAATTGACTGTCGCTATTCTTGAAATCGCCCGCCATAAGTGTTGATCCGTCCTCATATGTGGCGTTAATCTGCATACCCGATTTCGTAACATATCCAGGCGATAGCAATCTCGTCATTCTTTCAAAAACCCCATCAGTAGAAATAGAAGTATAATAGGAGCCCTTGCTCACATTGTAATTAGGGATGACCAATAACTCTGCCTTATCTTTATCTTCAATATTAATATTGAACTCCACACCGGACCAATTTTCATTCACATCTGGGGCTAACATATATTCCCCATTTTTTCTGTCTATCGTATCCAGATAAATCATAATTTTCTGTTCATTAAAATCGGGTATGGTATTCATTTCAGCCTTAATATAGAAGTACGATTCATCGGAATTAAGAGATAGTGAATCTAACGGGCCTGAGCCACGAAGATTCATAGAATAGTCAGTAGGTACTGAAGACTCCAAAGATACTATGCCATAATTTTGTGCTGGATCCGTTATATTGTGCCATAAAACTCCACGGTTATAAGGAATCATAGCAGGAGACGTCAATGCGCTGCTTTGACCCCATTCATCAGCCCATTCATATACAAGTCCGCCCATTGCACCGCTATCTTTAATGGCCTTTATCAAAGATACAATTTCTTCACCTTGCTTAGCTTCGGTGATATTCCCACTTGTCGGAACGCCGAACTCGCTAACTAAAAGCGGATATTTGCTCTGAGCTATTATCAAGTGGTTCAAGTATTTTTTATACTCAGATAAATCCTGTTGAGCTCTACTCTCTTTATTAATCATTAAACCAGGTTGATCAGGAAAGATATTGTACGCTCCAAAAAAACCACTCGTCACCTTATCACTGATAACTATCTGATTCAGATTCACTGATAGGTTCTCATTTTGTCCAGCAGGACCGTACATGTCTTGATATCCCGCATCAAGATCGGGAATACTTACAATTCCAACTGGATGCTGCATTTTGTAGTTTATTTGTTCATATTGATAAGCTTTATTGCTAATCGAAGCTAACCATGCTTCCGTTGGAGTTGCTTTAGCCTCAGCAGATACATATTCGCCTTCAAATTGATAAGCTAAATTACTTGCATCAGTAACGGCCACATTTTCCAAGCTCAAGTCAGGGTCAATTAAATAACCTAGCAAATAACGAGATACATCATTAACGTAAGAATCAGAATCGCTTGCATTCACTGTCTGTATATCCGCATTGCCATGTATGGCATTAATCGTATTCTCTACTGCTTGCTCGAATGCAGCATGATCATTAGCAGCCAGATAATTTCCCGATGCTTGATCAACTGATATATTTTGTAACAAGTAAAGCATCTTGTCCGTATGAACATAGTTATAATTATCTAGCGCCCGATAAAACTCAGAAGGCATCAGAGTATATACTCTAATTGTATTGGCATTCATCTCTACAATTTGCTTAAACCAAGCGGTATAAAATGCTGGGTCACTCGGTAGAGATCCGTCTGAATTACCCGGCACGGTTGAACCTATATCTACACCGTTGATGTACATAGAGACCCATTTTCCGCCTTGGAAAACCTCAAGCTGCTTGTCCACAATCCTAGAAATAAGCTTAGATTCGCCGTTAGATTCCCCCGTTGCAGCTTTAAAAGCCTCCTGATCTAATGGTTCAATATCCTTGAGAATGTTAGATATAAACGGTACATAGAATCTCCAGTAGAAATGAGATAAATCCCCCTCACTCTTAACACTGAAAAATTTATATAAAGTTGGAGCTCCTATAAATTGATTAATCTTCTCTGGTACTCTATAATCCGTGAAATCTCCTGCTAAGTAATAAGATTTTTGATGATCAGAATGATTCATAATAATTGCAGGAAATTGATTACTAAGACCGAACGGCTCTAACATTTGCTTTCCTTGATCTGTAAGGTTTAAATCGTACCACGCAATCACCGATGCATCTTCAGATGGCTCAACAATTTCAAACCAATTGTAATAATCGGTTGCTTCTGTACCATAATCATCTTTATTATCTTCAGAAATAGCTATCTTGATGGAACTACCTATAAATCCAATTTCACGTTGCAGTACCACTATTCTGTTGTTTCCAGCAATTACGATTCCGGCGCCAGTAACATCCCATTTTTTCCCGTATTGATGCTCGTAAATATCTCGAATCCAGTTAGGAACATCTTCATTTGAAGACAGATCGGAAAAAAACTTACCTGCTATACCCGTGAAACTAACTCCGAAAATTCCTTCTAGCTCTTTGGATACACTAGCATCGGTCGGATCTCCCGCAATATTATATTCACCTATAACAGTCGTACCTTTGGCATAATACGTAGAAACAAGACCTACTTCTTCTTTCGTCATACCGGAAACACCATTGGCTTCCTCACCATTAATTCTCGAATCACCGGTTCCATACATATCTGATAAAAAGATCATATCGGGCACGACGTCTTGCTTTTGAAAGGGCTTATTAACTAGCTTCCCTTCTTCAAGAAAGTTTCCATAATAGTCTACGGTCGTTTTATAAGCTTTTTTTGTCTCAGGATTTTTGATTCCAAGGTAATTCATAAGCCAATACAAGCCACGTTGCTTGCTGTAATCCAATTTAACTATCTCTCCAGAAGCACTAGTCTCTGCTGGAAAAGTTTTATTGATAACAACGATATTTAAATATTTGCTTGGCACGCTGATCCATATAATAAAGGGCGCTGCAATAGCAATAACTATGAATAATAACGCAAGATAACGAAACTTAATTTTCTTCTTAACCATCTATCATAGCCTCTGTTCATTTCAGATTTTCAGCTGTCAGCTTTTTGAACCCCTCTTGTACAATATAGTAAGATTTCTTCAATCTCTCATGGTACGTAGGTTGACCCCACTTATCCCAAGTATATTCCTTCATCATAAGAGCTTGAGTACCCGTAGGAGAATCAGCTTTAATTAATTCCATTCCAATATTAAAACCATTCACTTCTATTTGTGATATTTTTCCGCGACTATGCATATCATCGATGACGATTCTATTAGAGGGGTCCATCACATTTAATAACTGCCAGGCAACTCTAATCTCTAGATGTCCATCCTCATAGTAAAAATCACTTAACGAATTGTAATCTACATGATTAGGATCAGATATTCCATATAGAAGCAAACCTGTCTCATAGCCGGTGAGTGGAATAACCGTTTTGTCTTCTGGGAGTACTAATTCTTTATTTATAGCAAGACGGATTGGATTAAATAGGCCTGAGTTTTTCGTATGAAACTTGTTATTCTTCTTAATAAGATCAGTGAGAACACCATAGCGAAAATAGTAATTATCGTAATAAGCATCCACCAGCAGCCTAGAATCATCTTTTCCATGAATTTTCAAGACGAAATCTGCATCCTTGCTAAACGTTGTGTCATATTCCGAGAAAAATTGATTTCCTTGTCCATTTATAGAGTCAATTGGAATTAATAAAGTGTCCTTGTTAAAATCGTAATGATCAGAGTCGACCCTGAAATATACGTATGCCTCGTCGCTCTTGACATAGAGCTTGGTGTCATCGTCCTCATAGAATGGAGAAATGTCAGACCAATCATTGACTTTGCCATCCGTATAAATAATACTCTCTTTACTGCCAGGGTCGAATGCTAATAAGCCAAAATGCTGCTCGTTGGTCTGTGTGTTCGACCAATAAGGCCTGGAGTCTACTACGTCAAGATCATTGTTATTCCACGTTCTCTTAAACCATTCATCTTGCCATGAAAAGGCAATACCGCCAGCAAGATTGGCAATATGCATGTCGTTGATCATGTCCACTAACATCTCGCCCTGCGTCTCTTCATCAATAAAGCCTTGATTAAATCCTGTCACCCTATTCTCATGAGCTTTACCTCTTGAAGCTGGTATACCGAATTCAGATATTACAATAGGCATTGAATGTACTTTTTTGATATCCTCTAGATAGGCCAAATATGGATCCGGCTTTCCATCTGCGCCTAAGTAATTAATGTAGTCCTTCTGAAAACTAAACGAATCAGGATAGTAGGGATAGACGTGATAGGATACAAACATTCCGGGTTTATACTTATCATGCCACTTCACATGCTCCACGTTCACTTCTACAATGTCTTCGTTAACATATGGTTCATTAGGATGCTCAAGTGGATCGGTCGTTACCCAGTTAGAGAAAGCTACCGGACTTTGCATATTGTAGTTGGTCATCTCATAAGAAATGATCTTATCGCCAACTTCCGCTAAAAAAGCCTCGAATGGCGAGGCATCAACGGTATATAGAAACTCTCCGTCATAACTTGTATGATCTTCATTATTTTCATTCGTACCTATAACAAACGATGGTTCCCACTCTATACCTAATATCCATCCAATCACATACTGTGATATGTCTGTTGTATATGTGCCATCCGCATGACCTTTACTCAAAGGCAGATACTTATTTCCATGTATGATATCAACAATGTCCTTACCGCTCTGGATGACACCATTCATAATTTTACTATCTTCTCCAAAAGCATCCTCGATTGTCAAAATATCATTCTCATCAACCCAAACACCATGAATGACATAGATCGGATCTTTACCATCCTTCTCTTGCGCTTGATTAAAATCATATAAAGCATTATAAAATTGTGGGCGAAGCGTTGTGTAAACCCTGATGGTGTTGGCATTCATCTCAGATATGTAAGTGAACCATCTGTAATACTCATCATACGTAATCGCAAGCTCTCCAGGAAAAGCACCAGGTTTACCTGCGCCAATATTAACGCCTTTGATAAACATTTTTTCCCAGTCTTTACCATTGTGAACGTAAATTGAGTCTTGACTTGTCTTACTAATATAAGTAACACCGCTTTCCTCATGAAGAGGAGTAGCAATCTCCACACTATCACTTTTTAAAGGTAAAATTAAATAAATAACTATAAATATACTTACCATTAATACTATTAGTCCTACGCTAATTATTATTCTTTTTGTCATTTTCATAGCCTCCGCTCATTGTCATATTATAGTTATATCGAACTACATGTCAACAAAATTAGATAAACCAATCAAAAATGTAAAAAATAATATTAAAAACAATAAAATGGCGTGAAATATAATCAAATAAAAAGCACGTACCAATAAAGAATCGGTACGTGCTGACTGCATTACTATCTTGTTTTATAGCTTTGGATTGATTATTTCATATCCATCCAACTGTCATAATAATGAATAGCAATTCCGTTAAATGCTGAATCATCTTTGTAGTGATCATATACAAGATCCAACTGTCTATACATATAATCTGAACTCTCTTCATAAAAAGTTACAAATTTATATTCGTCAGTAAGACGTCCAGTCTCTATGATACGGCTCACCAAAACATCTATTGAGCGAAATCGAAGGCACCCTCTCGGATGCCTTCTCTACATAGTTGAATATGATGTTCCTGCATGTTATGAAGTAATATCGTCAAAATTTTGTAAAAGACGCTGCTCCAGCCCTTTTTCGTTTGCTTTTAATTCCTGCATGATCGGAATACTCATATCTGTATTTGGATTGTATTTAAGGCCCCAGTGCATAATGGAAAATACGACCGGAAACAGATCAAGTGCCTTTTGAGTTGGTCGGTACATCGTTTGCGCCCGGTTTGGATCGCCTTTGATTTTAACGAGCAGGCCTGTTTCGACGAGTGATTGGAGCCGTGCGCTCAAAATATTGGTTGAGATGTGCTCGCGTGAGGCAAGAAACTCGCGGTAATGCCGCTTGTTATGGATTAGGACGTCACGAAGGATGATTAAGCTCCATGGATCACCCCATATGTCGAGCGAATATACGATTGGACAAACGGTGGATTCTCGCTTTTTCATAAGCATGATTATACCCTCAGTGCCTGCATTCCGCAAGTATTCAGGGCATGGTTACATCATTCGTACTTGTATTTTGCAAGTACGTATTGTATACTCAGTGTGCCAGGAAAAAAATAGAAAAAGGAGATGACTTACATTAATCAAAATTACAGTACTTCTTTTACGGTAGACCACCCCCCCGAAGAAGTCTTTGCCGCTATCAATAACGTTCGCGGATGGTGGTCAGGAGATATTGTGGGCAAGACCGACGAACTCGGTGAATTTAGGTATCGATACCAAGACATTCACCGCTGTACTATCAGAATCACCGAACTTGTTCCAGGTAAGATGGTTAGCTGGCACATTGTTGACAACTACTTTAACTTCGAAAGAGACAAGAGCGAGTGGACGGGTACGGACATTGTCTTTGAAATCACTAGAAAGGAAGACAAAACGGAAATTCACTTTACACATGTAGGCCTCAGCCCCGCATTCGAATGCTATCAGATCTGCTCAGATTCATGGGGCACCTACATAAACAGCAGTCTGCGCAAGTTGATTGCCGAGGGGAAGGGGCAGCCTAACCCAAGCGCGTAAATGGTAACAAACCCGGCATGAACAGCATGGCATGACATAAGGAGGTCAATCTCAAACTGAAAGGAAGTTTATTAATGAGCGGTCATCATTTCAGCGTTGTGGAAGCAGGTCCTTATAACCATCTTTTGAGTATGTCGAAAGACCCCATCCCAGGTAAGTACTTTCTGAAGGACAGACTTGGACTAACCGGCATGGAAGTTTCACTGAACCAACTTCCGGAGGGAAGCTCTGTCCCGTTCTATCATACCCATCGCGAGAATGAGGAGCTATACCTTTTCATTGGCGGTCAAGGCCAGTTTCAGGTGGATAGACAGATTTTTGATGTAAAGGAAGGATCAGCTATTCGCGTTTCACCTGAAGGCGAACGCACGCTTCGCAATAACGGTACTGGCGATTTGCATTTCATCGTCATTCAAGCCCAAGCGAACAGTCTTCGTCAATGGGTGGAGACGGATGGCGTCATACTCGATAAACCAGTGGACTGGAAGGAATAGAAGTCCTCACCTGGTAGCCTTTAGCAAGACCAGCTGAACGAAAGGACAATGGCGTCATGATGCCCTTCTTTTCAAAGACACTCTCAGCATTGAATTCGAAGCTTGGTTTGCGGAGCAAGCAAACAGATAAGCCTCTATTCCGCCATTCAGAATAGAGGCTTATCTGTTTCACACTTAGTAGGATCGGTAAAGAGCGCCAGCCAAATGCGTTAAGGCCTGACCCCAGCATGGATGACACAGACCACAATGACTGGATTCCTCCACTTGCGCTTTTGCTTACTTTAATATTGTCCTTTAATTACAAAAAACGAGCCCCGAATTGTTCCAGCTAGTTTAGACTTCTGCCTAGCAAACTTAAACTTCCCTTCCAACTCCTTTGGTACCTCCATCCCCTCAGAAAGCTTAAAACCAACGGCCCGCTTCTTAGAGTCATCAACCGTATACATGACATTGATCCCAAGACCATCCTCATAAAAAACGTAGGTAAATTGGATATTTTCCACTTGAAAACGCGACGTTTCTAAAGGTTTGGCCGCAAACTCGATATCACGTTCTTCTTTCAAAATTCGGTTCACATAATCAAGGCTTTCCTGACTTTCGCTAGCTGGTACAACCGTAAATTCATGTTTGTATTTGTTCATAAAGTAACGGGCTTCATTAGCACGTAAACCAGCAAGCGCTTCTGCTACAGGTGAAGACTCTAAACCAACCGTAGATACATTTTTGAAATCAACGATATAGGACATTCTCATCACTCCAATGATCTCGTTTATTTCCTAACAACGGGAATCCATACTTCACCATAGACGAGGCCGTCTCGCTGCCCCATCTCAACCGTTGCATTGGGTCCGCCAACATAGGCAAAAATTTGGGCTTCTGGCAAGACTTGACCAAAGGCAATGCCGGTAAGCTTATTGCTCATCTCTTCGGCCGTATTCCCTTCGCCTTTAACGACGAGGTATTGCCCCTTCGGGAATTGAATAACTCTGTGTTCTTCCGGTATCGATGCTTCTGTCATGACACCAGCATAATACATCATCTTGTGATTTACAGCTTCGTTCACCGCAAAAATGTAGTCATTCGTGGCAAGGGTCTTTAAAGCGTCAAGCCTTCCATCCTGCTCCACTGCCCGCCAAAAGTTTTCCTTCTCCTTGTTCATACCGGCATAATCTGTGTAATCACTCTTCAGTTCCGTGCCAATACCTAGAACGATAAAGCTGTCTTTTTCCTCAAGGGTATACATTGCCATGATCAACACTCCTTTTTTTGAATGGATCAAATGATTTGTTTTTTCACTTGATACGTTTATAATAACTATAAATCATGTCAAAATATGATACTGTTTAGAGGGCCCCATGAAAAAAGTTGAACGGATTAACATCATCATGCGGTACATCAACAACCGCGCCCACTTCACCATTTCTGAAATCATGCGAGAATTCAACATCTCTCGTTCGACGGCGATTAGAGATGTCAGAGAAATTGAGGCGATGGGAATGCCGCTTGTCGCCGAAGTCGGGAGGGACGGGGGTTATTTTGTCATGAACAACTCTGTCCTACCCACTGTCCGCTTTACCGATAATGAGATTAAAGCTCTTTTTATTGCCTTTATGGCCACAAGAAATCAACAACTCCCCTATCTCAAGAGTCGCCAATCTTTAGCGGAAAAATTACTCGGTCTCATCTCGGAAAACCAGCAGGATGATCTTGTTCTGTTAAATCAAATTTTGCTGTTCGAAGGAACCAACCCCCACAATCCCGACCTGCTTGATCTGTCAGATCTGCCCCATCCTATGTTAGAACAACTCATCCAAATCCTTCTTATGGACAGCTATTTAGTGGTTTCCGTCGAAGAAGAAAGGGAAATAAAGTCTTATCCCATTTACCTAATGCATCTATATCGTGAAAAAAGCTCATGGCAAATTGAAGGCTTTGACTTAGAGGAGGAAAAGAGGCGGATAATTCCTGTCGACAATCTCACCGATGTCAAACCATACCCTGAGAAAAAAAGAATAAGCAAGAAGAAGATTGTCGAACAACTAAGCAAGCAGGAAGAAGCCATCAACCTAGTCCTCGAACTCGGTCCAAAGGCGATTGCCCAGTATAAAAAATACTATCCATTAAATATTTCCATTTCATACACGAATCCTTATCAAACTACAGCTGTTCTAAAAACATTCATCAATGTTCATCATGCGGAGGAATTGGCTGAAATAACAAATTGGCTGCTTTTCCTAGGTAGAGACATCAAGGTTAGGGAGGTACCGAAAGAGGTTTTGGAGGGTTTGCAGGAGAGAGTGGATGTTTTAGGGAACAGTTGAAAGCCAGAATAAAGCCTCTTATACTGCTGTCGGAAACAGGAGGTTGAGTGCAAAAATAGGTTGCCCTCACGATCCTAGCTGAGAGTAACAACTTTTCGCGCCTAGCCAGACTAGAGCGCTAACCTCATCCGAATGAGCGGTTATATAATATATAGCCGTTAATTTCGCCCTACTTATGATAAGGTTCAGCTTAACGGGTCTATCGGCGAAAAATGCTAAAGGAGCTGCCGCGGCGCATGATTTCCAGCCTTTTACCCGATCCATGGGCTATGATTCAAACTTACATAAAATGCACAGAAAGCCGTCGAAGTACTCGGCGGCTTGGAAGTAGGTAATTCAACTATCGTACCCGTTAGCGTAATAATCGATTCAATCAGTTACTCTTAAGAACCATCTTTGAAATGAAAATGTTCGTGATTAATCGCACCCATCCCCATCAAATCACCGCTCTTTTATGATAGTGCGCAAAGTAATTATTCAATGGCACTCGCATGCCTATATCCTTTAGCCGCTGCCGAAGATTAATGCCCTTCTGCTGTTTACGTTTAGATGAAAGGAACCCCTAGACCTTACAACCGACAGCGTCAGCCCTCTTTCTCTACAAAATGCCGCCCCACGGAGTAATATTCATCCTTATTCACGGCATCGTCCAGCCACTTCATCAGCTTCACCCCGTCCTGTTCGGCTTTGTAGAAATGATTTAATGGGGAGAGTGTATGTGGTGTCCTGCCCGTCTTCTCGTTAAGACCGTAATCAGTGATGTAATAATAGTAGCCTGGCAATACTTCAGTTAGCTCTCCGGCAGATTGCAGCATGCGGGTCGACCAGTGATACACATATTCGCCATCATCCGAAACGTCACCATTTAGATCCTTTTCAAAGTCGAACAGCAGCTCATCATAAAGCGTATTGGACTGCAAAAGTACCGCATTGTCCGGGAGCAGCTTGCGGTTCGCCGCGAATACGGACGAAATCAAATCGCCGTGGACTTCATAACCAAAGGTTGCTGTAAAGTTGGCCTTCCATTCGTTATCGATAATATCCGGCCATCGGTCGGCATTTAAGTAGGAGCCGTCCGAATATTGATAAATGCGGGCATCCGGGTAGCGTTCCGCAATCTCAGGCGCCCAGAAAGCAGCTCCGAATCCTCCGGCGCTTTCTCCCGCAATGAGGATCTTTTCCGGCGCAGCGAAATGGTTTGCAATCCATTCCAATGCTGCGCGCGTATTGGCTTGACCGTTGTAACGCATTGTAAACGGCTTGCCTTTGGCGTCCGTATATTCCTTGGATGTATTCCCGATATGCAGATCACCAGTAGAATAAGGGATATATACAATATTCCAATCCTTGAACGGATTGTCAGGGTTATTATTTTTCAACAGGCCGCCAAGCGTACTTACTTTAAAGAATGGAATGTTCGGAAAGTAATATTTGATCTCACCGTTCTTCATTACATTACTCAGACTGATCGGCTGCGCCGCAGTCACCGCATCCCAGGCCACACCGCCCCCAGAAAAATAAATGATCAATTTATCTTCAGCAGCTGCTCCCTTATTGGCAAGTAAATAGTATTCTGAACCGTCGGCAGAAATTACTTGTGCATCCTGGTCAAACTTGATTTTATTCCAGACATAGCGCTCCGCAGCAGCCCATTTATCCGGTTCAGCAGGCTTTTCAAGTATGAAGAAATAAACATAACCCACCAAAATACCCGAGATAAGTACAATTCCGCCTATCGCAGTCAGGAGAATCTTGTAGATTCTTTTCACTATTTTCTTTTTTGCCACACAAAGACCGTCCTTTCAACCATAAAGTAGTCCACAAGTTTTTCAAATAAAAACAGACGGTATTCACTGCTTTCCGAGTCACCTACAGAAACACAAAAAACACTTTTGCAAACGTCAATCAAGCAGTTACATGTCAAAAACGGACGCAAAGTCGAATACTTATAATACGGTTCAGCTTAACGGGTTTATCAGCGAATAATACTAAAGGAGCTGCCGCGGCATGCTCCTTCATTGATGTTCTTATGGATAATAGTTATTTAATCCTCATTCTGTAACAAGACGAAATTAGAACTTAACTGCAATGCTTCTGACCACTTGAGTTCTTCCTCTAACGCATAATTTCCATTCCCTCTACCCTTAACGATGTTATGATTGACTAGGAACGTAATCATATCCTGATCCTGCCCAACTTGGCCATATAGATATTGATACAGGTTATATATAAGCTGGAAGGCATCCTTTCTCACTAAAGGCTGATCAAGATTTAATGACATTGAGCTTGTCAGCAATGTATGGATATCTGTTACTCCAAATTGTTTTATGATCATATCGCTAAATTCGGTTACGGTAAGATTGTTCTCTAATTGCTTGGTTCTTTCTAGATCAATGACGCCTTGATTGTACATATTGATCGCCGTATCTCTATACCATTTATTCGCAATGGCTTTGAACTTATCTTTTTGTTCAGCTGGTTTCGGAGTCATCTTCAAAGCCTTGCCAATGTTAAGTCTGCCATGGCCATATAAAGCTTCATCCCCTAAATTTTCAGCAGAATTGAGCAAAATATTTCTGACTTCGTCATTCGATAACTCCGGATTTTTAGATAATATAAGAGCTGCAGCGCCGGACACGATTGGTGCAGCCATGGACGTGCCGGAAATGGTTTTATAAGTGCCATCAATTCCGAGCGACAGCACATCTTCCCCAGGAGCTACAATATCAGCACCTTTGTTGGAATCCTCCCACAATTCATCGTTTCCATTAATACCGCCGACAGCAATAACCTCTTTATATCTTGCGGGATAGTCCGGTTTATCCAACCCGAAGTTCGATGCTGAAGCCACAAGTACTACATTATGGTCGTAGGCATATTTGATCGCATCATATACGATTGGCGAATCCCCCTCCTGTTCAGGAGCAAAACCATTGGAACCAAAGCTCATCGAAATAACTCTAGCGCCATGGTCGACCGCATATCTGATCGCGTCAGCCGTTGACTGCTCTGTGCGATCTTTGCCAATAGAATCCCAAGCATTAATGGGCATTAACGTAATATTGGGCGCTATACCGATTACTCCGACACCATTGCCCGCTTTCGCTGCGATAATTCCAGACGTATGATTGCCGTGGTCAATCTTCACATTGCCAAACTCACTCACTTCTCTTACATCTTTCACCTTGAAAGAATTGCTCTTTATTTCGGGATTGTCCGTATCAATGCCTTGATCGATAACTGCTACAATGATTTCCCGCTCTCCCATCGTCTCTTTCCATGCCTCGAACGCATTGACTTGCGAAATATGGTACTGGAATTTTAACATAGGGTCGTTATAGCGGGAATCGTCCGCAGCAAAATGCTTCAGCCAGTGTTGATACCATTCTCCATTTTGCTTCAACACCTCATCGTGTTGCGAAATATAGTTGTAAACATCGTTCTCGGATACTTGAGACTCTTGTATAGGCGAAAGCTTTTTAATCTGCACTTCTTTGGATTCTTGCGGCAATTTGTACTGGTCCACGATCATTAAACTATATGGCTTATTGACGGTGCTTGGAGTCTGATCGCTATATATTTTGAGATAATAGTGTCCAGGATCCAAAGATACGTTCATTTGTTGTTTTTCGAAGTATGGATACTGATACAACACCTCAGACTTTTGTATAGGCTTCATGTCCTGATCATAAATTTCCAGACGCAGATTGCCGACTACCTCATCATCCAGCGACTGTAACGCAAAACTTATTTTTTGTGATTCTTGAAGGTTCAATGAATAAAAGTCCTTATCCGTAGGCAATTTATCGATATGACCTGTGATATTCGAATACCTCTGTACTGGAGTCGCTTGTTTGTAGCCGTTTCCGAGTTCATTTTCATAAATAAATTCAACACTTTTTCTAGGGCCCGACCCTTTTTCTGCTGCAAACATAGATATCGGTGCCATAAGACTTGCAGTTAATGAAGCAGTTAAAAAAAACGGTATAATCTTTTTCATAACAATCCTCCCTACTTATATATCGCATGTTTAGACTAAACTATTAATAAATAAATATAGTATAACATATACAATTTTTTAATAGGATCAGTGCGTATGATCCCCATCCTTGGTACGATGTGTTGCGGCTCGAATCATTAACGCAGCTACAAAAAGGATTACTGTCACAGTTGCAAGGGCAACAACAAATGACTTATCAAAAGCGGATTGTGCAGATTCAATAAGAGTCGATCCAACTGTTCCGGGAAGGTTTTCTGCGACCGTAAGAGCTTCATCAAGGCTGTCACGAACTACCGGCGAGACGGATAGTCCTTCAGGAAGAACTATTGAAGCTCTATAAACGAACGAAGTAAGACTACCCAGCAGCGTAATGCTTAGGGCACTACCGAGCTCGAACGAGACTTCCTCAATGGATGCAGCCATCCCTGCCTTTTCGACTGGGACATTAAGCATGATTGAATTTGAAGCGGTTGTCATTGCTCCGCCAAGACCTGCGCCCAGAATCATTAAGGATACGATCTGTAAGATTATATTTCCGTTATGGAAGAGCAGAAAAGCACCCATCCCGAAGCCTGAGACCAACAGACATATCCATTGTACTTTCATCTTGTCAACACGATGCAATACTAACCCGATGAGTACACCCGAGACGAAGGAAGCTATTGAAACACATACAATATACAAGCCTGCCTCTAGGGGGGAATACCCAAGAACTAGCTGGAGTCGCTGGGTCACGATGAATTCCATTCCAATAAGTGCGAAGCAAGATAGTAAAGCTGTCACCACTCCTGCAGTAAACTGTGAATCTTTAAATAAGCCAAAATCGATCAATGGATCGAGGCTTTTACGTTGATGTCGTATAAATAGGATAATAGCTACAACCCCTATTACGGCTGAAATCAAAGCGATTGTATATGAACCTTCACGTCTGCTGATCTCTTTAATTGCATATACAAGGCCAACGAGGCCAATCATAATCTGGACGGAACCAATAAAATCCCACTTTTTGTGAACATTCCCTTTACGATTTGGAATGAGTAAGACGGCCAAGATCAGTGCGAGAATAACTATAGGAATATTGATGAGGAAAACGGATCCCCACCAGAAATGTTCTAGTAATAAGCCGCCAACGAGTGGACCCATACCCGCTCCGACAGATGAGACGGATGCCCAAATACCAACAGCTAGTGAGCGCTCACGTTCATCCGAAAAGGTAGTACGAATGATCGAGAGTGTTGCAGGCATCATCATAGCTGCTCCAATAGCAAGCAGGGTCCGCGCGGCAATAAGTACGTACGGTACTGGCGCGTAGGCCGCAATCAGTGAAGCGATCCCGAAGATAACAAGACCGATAACGAAGAGTCTTTTATGGCCAAGACGATCACCTAGTGTACCTAGACCGGGCAATAGTCCGGCCATCACGAGTGGATAAATGTTAACTATCCAAAGTTTTTCTGAAGCTGAAGCAGCAAGATCATGCGTTAACTGTGGCAGAACCGTGTAAAGTACCGTCATGTCGATGACGATCAGAAACAGTGCGCTGGACACAATCGCCAGCACTATCCAGCGTTGAAGCTTGGACAGTTGTAATGTAGACATTTGTAAACCTCCATAGATGTGACTATCAATAGTATTTGTTTTGTCGTAGCGAATGATGCGCCTTGACAGGGTAGTGCTGTTCCGTTAAAGTATTCTGAACTATAGGGTAACCCGATAGTCAAGAGGAGCGAATTTAAATGTCTACGGATTACGATCAATACTTTACGACGAGTGAATTCGCCAAGGTATGCGGAGTAACGAAGCATACGTTGTTTCATTACGATGACATTGGTATATTAAAACCGGAGATCGTTAAAGAAAACGGTTATCGTTATTATTCTTTCAAGCAGTTTTATACCTTCGATATCATTGCAGTTCTGAAAGGGACTGGAACGTCGTTGAATGAGATAAAGGAATATATAAAGAATCAAAACACATCGCATTTTTTGACATTACTTGAGCAAAAGCAGCAGCAGTTGATTGAAGAGCAAAGAAAGTTAGAGCGAATGCAGAGGCTTTTACATGGAGCCGTTAATAATACTCACCGTGCGCTTCGTGTTAATTGTAGAGAGCCTTGGATTGAGGAATGTGAGGAAGAGTATTTCATTGCGGTTAGACTTTCGAAGGATGGTGGTGAAAAGGATCATGTCCGAAAAATATATGAGATCTTTGATTATTGCGATGAACATCTTATCGAATATGACCTTCCTATCGGTTCGATCATTTGCAAAAGCAAGATAGAGGAGGGTGTCTACGACCCCGATTATTATTACAACAAAATCAGCTATAAACATAAAGGTGAACTACTTCATACCAAGCCAAAGGGTAAATATGTAATCATGAACCATAAGGGATCTTACGAAAGTTTACCCGTTTCCTATGAGAAACTAAAGATGTATATTGACGCTAATAATCTGACCATTACGGGCAACGCATACGAATATGATTTGCTTAGTTATATAGCTGTTGGGGATCCAGATAAGTATGTCATTCAAATCGCGATCCAAATATAAAAGAACATTTTCACTACTGCATTAAAAAATTTCGCCCTGCTTGGGCTGTTTTGACAAAACGAATTGACAGGTATGTTATAGACCTAAAAAGAAAAGTGGTTGAACAGAAGTTTTCCCTGTTCAGCCACTTTTATCACTAGAATCACTTTTACTCCTAAGAGCTGCTCCCCCATCAAACATGAAGCTGCTCTTCCATCCGCTGACTGTAGTCCTGCATATCAATAACCTGCTTGGTCAACCGAGATTCTTCCGCAGCATAGTAATATCTATTCCTTAACAGAACCAAGCATAATTCCATGTATGAAGTATTTCTGCAAGAACGGATACACAAGCAGGATTGGTACCATTGAGACGACGATTTTGGCTGCATTAAGCGTTTTATTGGACATTTTGGCCAACATATCCAGCTTATTCGGATCGTTCGCTAGCTGGTCTACGTTCAATTGCACGACCAACTGCTGAATGTATGTCTGCAGAGGATACCGATCAGTGCTTCTCATGAAGATCATTCCGTCGAAGAAGGCATTCCAATGGCCAACGAAGCTGAATAGTGTAACGGTTGCGAGCGCAGGCAGAGATAGCGGTAGGAACACACGGAACAGCATGTACCAAGGCCCCGCCCCATCCATGTAACCGGCTTCGTTCAATTCTTTGGGAATACTTCGAAAGAAGTTCATCAGAAGAATGATGTTGAATACCGGAACGGCTCCCGGAAGCACGAGCGCCCAAATCGAATTGAACAAGCTAAGTTCCTTGATCATGATGTAGAGTGGGATGATGCCGCCACTAAACAGCATCGTAAAGACGAGAAGCCACATATATGCGTTTCGAAGGCGAAATTCCTTCAGTTCACGCGACAGAGGATAGGCCATCAGAATGGTTAATAGAAAATTTATTCCTCCACCAAGCAATACACGCTTTACTGATGTAAGGAAGGCACCAATAAATGCCGGCTCTTCTAGTATTTTTTTGTAAGAATACAAATTGAAATCGACCGGCCAAAATGTCACAAACCCTCCAGCAGCCGATGCTTTATCGCTGAATGAAATGGCGACGGTGTGCCATATGGGGGCCAACGTTGTCAATGAGATGACAATAAGTATAAATACAAGTGCGACTTCCCAAAGCCTTGTTCCCCAAGTAGAAGATTGTATCATATAATCACCCGTTGTCAGAATATTCTATAATTTGCGAACTTACTGGCAAGCCCATATGAGGCGATAATCAGAACGAAACCTATGACCGACTTCATCAATCCAACCGCCGTAGCGAGTCCGTATTGTGCCTGCAAAATACCCGTTCGGTACACGTACGTATCGATAATGTCTCCTGACTCGTACACTAGCGGATTGTACAAGTTTAAAATCTGATCGAAGTTGGCGTTCAGTATATTGCCGATGCTCAGTGTCGCCAACAGGATGATCGTCGGCGATATCGACGGCAGCGTAATAAAACGAAGCTGCTGCATTTTGGAAGCGCCGTCGATCGCAGCTGCTTCATACAATACAGGGCTGATGCCTGCGAGTGCCGCCAAATAGATGATTGCACTAAACCCAAACTCTTTCCAAACATCGCTTAAAATGACCACGAATGGAAACCAGCCGTTATCCGAAAGAAACATGATTGGTTCGAAACCGAACGCCGTAATCGCTCTATTTATTATTCCTTCGAGCATGAGTAGGTCAACAACAATACCAGCCAAGATGACCCAAGACAAAAAATGGGGCAAATAAACGACAGTTTGTATCCATCTTTTAAGCAACCGCTGGCGCAGTTCATTCAGCATCAATGCAAAAGTGAGCGGGACAACAAGATTGGCTACGATTTTGCAGCCAGCAAGGAAGATTGTGTTGAAAAATACTCGCTTGCTATCCGGCAACTCGAACAGATATTGAAAGTTTTCGAACCCTGCCCACGGCGAGCGAGTGATGCCAAGACCAATTTTAAAATCCTGAAATGCCATGAGAACGCCGAACATCGGGATGATACTGAAGATGACAAGCAGCACGACGCCGGGCAACAGCATGACATGATAATGCTTCTGAAATGATTTGTATTTCATGAAGTCCCCGCCTTCTATTAAATTGAAAATGGCGTTACAGTCGCGTCTGAGTGTAACGCCATTCGATTGTGTTATATGTTATTTTTGAAGCTCTGCTTCGATTTCCTTCGCAATTTCATCTCCGCCCTGCCCGTTCCAGTCCGTGACGAACTTGTCGAATGCGTCAAGAGGTAGATCGCCGAGCACGATTTTGTAAAACGTTTCCGTTTCAAGCTTTTGCAGGTTGGCCCAACGTTTTTCCATCGTCTTGGTCGTGGAGGTGAAAATCGGCGATACTTCGTTGATTGTTTTTCCCGTCAACGCCCCCGCACCGAACAAGTACGCATAAGGCGCTGACCAGTCGCCCGGGTTCGCCCCGTGGTTCTGCAGATCGCGCTGCCATCGTTCATAGTGGCCCAGCATCTCAGGCGAAAGTCCACTCGTGTCTTTGCTTTCTACCGCTTGTTTAAGAGAACTGTGTTTTCGAGAAACGGTATCCGAATAGTCTATCGCACTGTTCAGCGGGATCATTCCGACATACGTCTGATCGAGTTTCTTGTCTTCCTCACTAGGTGTCCGTAAGAAGCGCGTATTGAAATTCAAGTTGACGACAATTGCCTCCGGATGCTTGAATCCTTTCTTGACAACATTGAAACTGCTGCTGATGGGAATAACCGTTGCATTATAATTCCCTTGCGAATCAGTCAACATATATGGCATCCAAACCGCATTCGGATTCGTTTTTATCGCATCTCCCAGCGGGGACCAAGGAGACCACCACGGTCCAAAGAAAATACCGGCTCTGCCGCTTACAACAAGCTCGTCGGGGTTTTTGCGCAGTGCGAATTCCTTATCGATGAGCCCCGCCTCGTACCATTCGCGGATTTTGGCCAGCGCCTGCTTCGTTTCAGCAGTGGTAGAACCATAAACGACATTGCCGGAGCCGTCTTTATGCCATATAGCGGGATGAGCGCCGAAAGAGTTAAATATCCCTTTGAAATCATGGCCATAAGCATAGGTTCCATTAGAGAGCGCTGTGCCGTTGCCCGTTATTCCGATCGTATCGGCCTTGTTGTTTCCATCAGGATCTTTCTCAATAAACGCCTTCGCAATCGTCGCAAGATCGTCAACTGTCTTCGGCGGCTGTAAGCCAAGCTTATCCAACCAATCTTGACGTACCCAAGCGAGCGAATAAGCATCTGCTTTTGGCACGATATTAGGCAGAGCCATCAGCTTGCCGCCGATTGTCGCCTTCTCAAGCGCCTTGCCGTCAGTCGAATTGTAGTATTCTTTGAGTTGAGGGGAAGCGTATTGTTCATACGCACTCGACAAATCCTCAAGCTGATCGCCTTCCACCAATGAACGAAAAGTTTTTTCATCTACGATCAACGAGTCGGGGAGATCGTTACTGGCGATGGCCAGTTGGTATTTTTGTGAATAATCCTGGCCTGAAGCGTACCACAATATCTTGAATTTCACGTTCGTCTGCTCCTGCCAATACCGGGAGAACAAATTGTTCTCAACCGTGTCGCCACTTGGCAACTTCAAATCGGGACTGACCGAAGCGATGATGGACACCTCAGTCGTTTCAGGTAGCCGGAATGGATCGACGTTTTTATCCACGGTCTGCCCCTTATCCGCAGCTGTCGTTTCAGAAGGATTATTGCTGTCATTTGTTTGGCTCGTACTACAAGCCGGTATTATTAACGACAGTGCTAATACCCCCGCAAGAAAGATGCTTTTTTTCATACCTTACCCCTCGCTTTGTCGATATATTATGGTTGTTACACTTCTATATTATTTGAAATTGAAAGGGAGAAGGTCAGGGTTTGTATCCGCTTTCTTACACAATAGTCTTGAAAATAGATCTAACTACTTTCAAGATTAGATATAATTGTACCCGTAGAAGACGATTTGTGACTTCATACTGGATTCTTCATTTTTATTTAATTTTAGTATTCGATGTACTCTTTACCCCGTCATGTTCCAGTTTTTTGCGAAACTCGCTCGGCTGAATTCCTGTCGTCTCACGGAATACCTTGCAAAAATATTTTTCGTTCGGATATCCTGATTGGGCGGCGATCCAGGCGATAGATTTGTTTGTTTTCTTCAGCAATCCCTTTGCATGTTCAATTCTTAACTTTCGAACAAAGTCATTAAACGTACACCCTGCAATATCCTTAAAGCAACGGCTAAAATAACTACGACTCATGCCAACTTCCCGTGCGATATCAGGAAGGTGCAGCTCGAGTTGGAAATCACGCCGGATTTGAGCGATGGCCCGCCATACGCAGCTTTTCACTTCCTCAGAGTAAGGCAACTGCGGCGCCGATTGTCGCACAGCCACTCGTAGACTACGAACAGACTCTTCCCAATTTTCCGGGATCGATGCTAGCGATGCTATAAATTTCGAAAGCGCCTCGGGCTGCACGATCTGCCAATAATCCACAGCCGTTGAGAACATCCGGTGAAGTACATCTGCGCCAAGCCCAAGATTGTTTGTCTCTGTACATAGCCAATCAAACCGTCCCTCGTCAGTTATGCAATCAATCTCCGACCACATCGCAGTAAGCTTATCAAGCCCTTGTTTATCCGGTACCCGATTGCGTTCCTTCATCCGTATCGCAATCCGCTCAAGCATTTCACCCATCCGATCTTCTTCGAGTTCGACCTTGACGATATAGTCCAGCGCACCGAGACGAAGCGCCTCTTGAATCAACTCGAAATCTTGATGGAAGGTCAATACGACCATCGCCGTCTTCGGATAATACTCACTTACTTGCTTCATCAGTTCAATTCCTGACATAAGCGGCATCGCCAGATCGGTAATCAACAGATCGACCGGCTGCTCCTGAAGAAAGACAAGTGCTTTTTTCCCGGTATTCGCTTCTCCAGCTACCCGAAAGCCATACTTTTCCCAAGGCAACGCCCCGATGAATCCTTTACGCACCACGTGATCGTCGTCTACTACGAGCACATTATACATGTTCATTCTCCTTCCATCGATGTCAGAGGCAGACTCAACGTTACTATTGTTCCTTGCCCTCGTTCACTTACAATATCCAGCCCGGCTGTCACTCCAAAATGAAACTGCAGCATCCTGATCACATAATTCAGTCCGATGCCAAGCCCTGCCTTTGCTGGCTCGTCCCTCGTTAGCTGTGCGATCTCCTCTTGCGTCATACCGCTTCCACTGTCTTTTACTTGGATGATCAAGTGACCATCCTGCCCCTTCATCAAGACAACCTCAATCTTACCGCTATCGTCCTCTATCCCATGGTAGATCGCATTTTCGACAAGCGGTTGCAAAATAAACTTCGGAACCGATAGATCAAGCACCTCTTCATCGGCTCGAATACGGATGTCAAATTCGAACTGATATCGAATCCCTTGCAGCATCACATACTGTTTAAGTGCCTCCAGCTCATCTCTTATTGTTGCTTTGACACTTTTCGCAAGATTATAATGTAGCAGCTTGTTCAGAGACGATATAAGCCGGTCAATCTCAGTGTGCCCTTCGGTTCTCGCGATCCAGCGAACCGTATCGAGCGTATTGTACAGAAAATGCGGATTGATCTGGTTCAGCAGCTTTTCAATCTCAATTTCAGCACGTCGCTTCTCCTTCTGTCCGACTTCGTCGATCAACTCGCTGATCCGCTGCCTCATATGGTCGAATTCTCCATGTATCAGATCGAATTCGAGATTGTCCGCCCTTCTACGTGGAGCTTGCAGCTTGTTATTTTTCACATCTCGTATATCCTGGCTTAAATTGCGAAGAGGCCGGTACAACGTCCGCCAAATGACCCAAGCGAAAAACCATCCCGCAGCAAGGGAAAGAGCTGTAAAAATTGTGAACTCCTTGATCCAGCGGTTGACTTCGTATTTGTATTTATATTGTGGAATAACGCTGACGACCTTCCATCCCTGATTGCTTGCTTCCTCGAACACATAATAGTTATTGTACAGCTTGACGTTTGCATCGATCACGGGGAAAACGCTGCCCATCGGAAACACATTAGGTTCTTCACTGAATGTAACTTGGCCATGACTGTTGACGATAAGATGCGAGATACTCGAATTAGATATATCGTTGTTCAGAATGGAATCCGCCAGTTTGAAGTTCGTTTCGATATACAGATACACATCATCCCGCTCCGGCAGCTCAACCTTCCGCACTGCAGACAGCACCCTGGTGCCATCCCACTCGTTGAACGATTTATGCGGACCGTAATAAACAATTTTGTTTGCTTGTGTTAACATCTGCAGACCGTCCGTACGAAACTCTTTTTGAACACGATAATTTTCGAACATCGTCTGACCTGTCCCCTCGATGTAGTAAAAAGTTAGTCCCAGCGTCGGATTGGTAAAATTGATCAAACTAAGCTCCTTGACCAATTCATCGGAAAGTGATTTTTTCTGGTAAGCATCCGCTAATAAATACTGCTCTAAATTTTTGCCGACTCTGCCGTCAAATGCGAGCTGCTGCGATACGTGGTTCAGTTGAGACAACGCATTTTCAAGAGACAACCTGACCTGATGCAAATGCCCTCTAACTCCAGTTTCCGCTTTGTTGTTCAGGATCGATTGCATTGAAACATAAGATATACTTCCAATTAACACTAGTGGGGTAAGCGCTGTCATAATGAGGATAATTACCAAACGGTATTTCAAGGAATACGGCCATGCGAGCTGTTTGAGCTTACGAAGGCATTTTGTGCGCTTCACCGGTTCACCCCCCATGTTTTGTAAATATCTATTATATAGGCAGATCGTGGATTTTCATTTGTATTTGTTTTATAGATTGTGCTCCAGAATAATTATGTATCTCGAGTAGATAACAGAATGAATAATCATCCCATACTTTTACTGGTCAGTTTAACGCACTTTTATTATGGAGGCAATATACCAGATGGTTAAGTTTATGGGCTACTTATGATACGGTTCAACTTATCATCTATATAGAGAAATAAAAAGGTGAACTCTATAGCTAGAGGTCACCTTTTTATTTCGATTATCGCATACAGATCATCAAATTAGTCGTTCAGCTTATAGAACAATGTAAACACGATAACGGCTATCGTGATCACGATCAGCGGAATGCACGTCATCAGGAACACGATACCGTCCAGCGTATGTTGGGGTTGAACAACATTGGGCGCGAATCCGATGAAAGCGAGCGTCAACCCGACGATCAATACCTTCTGGTGGCAGCAATGATAGCGATCAGCGGCAATACAGCACCAACAGTCGTAAAATCACCCAGCACTCCGCCGATCGCTGGAATGATGGAAAGTTTGCGCCTTTCTTCTACATTGCGCGTTAAAGTCGGGAACACTGAACCCAAAGCCGTACCGAATATAGTACTGAATAAGCCCCACATCACGTACTCGATCGTTACGTAAACTAACAGCTTGGGTCCAGTAAATCCTGTGTTCGTGAACAATAGAACGGTGATCAGCGGCATCATTAGCGTGCCGACCAGTAACCAAGGTTTTATTTTTCCCCAGCGACAAGAGCAAGACCTCCATATGCTCAGTCAGAAGTCTGCCCGCCATCAATTAAACACTCTGCTGCCTGATCCTTGTTGTCATGTCGTTACTTCGATGTTTCCTCCGCGGTCTGTTTATACTCCTTCGTTACATACAATATTTTTGAGCTTTTCAGTAATTTAGACCCTTTTTTTACTCCTGAGAGTATATTAGCAGCGACTTGCGGGCCCGAAATGCCTGTCCAGTCGCGGCTATCTACATCCCATAGAATGACTCTGTAGCCAAGGTCCTTGCATTGTTTCATTACTTGCTTATTGATCTTACCGTAGGGGGGACGAAATAAGCGCGGCTTCTTTCCGATGATTTGATAAATGATATTTGAAGTATAAAAAAAGCAGCCTGTCATCGACAGAACTGCTTCTAGTTATTACAACTATTTCGACCGCCATATGCACACTAATACTCACTGTACTTCCCCATACATTGTTTTTCGCCGTCACATATAATCAACTGCCTTGAGAGTAACCCTTCCATTTACAACATCAATCATCAGATTAGATAGCAGCGTTCTGATCCGGGTTCGGGTTCTGGTCCGGATTCGGGCTCTGATCCGGGTTCGGGCTTTGGTCCGGATTCGGATTCTGGTCCGGGCTCGGTGTCGGTGTCGGTGTCGGTGTCGGTGTCGGTGTCGGCGTTGGTGTTGGTGTTGGTGTTGGTGTTGGTGTTGGTGTTGGTGTTGGTGTTGGTGTTGGTGTTGGTGTTGGTGTCGGCGTCGGTGTCGGTGTCGGCGGTGTAGTTGGCTCAGGTTTGGTGACTAGAGATTCGTCCGCTGTAACCGGGATCGGTTTATCCCCATCATTTTTCACCGAGTTGCCAAATAGTGTCGACAGGTGGTCGGTTATATCGATCAACGGCATCTTGTCCGGATCGAATGGTAAAGCGTTATGCAGTCTGATAATAATTGACTTCTTGTCCTCGGACAGCTCGAAGCTGTCTAGCTTCGGATCAAGCGGCACACCGTTGATTTTAATCTTAGACAGATCGATGGACTTTGGATCAATCATAGCCGTAAACTTCAGATGCAAAATGTCTCCTGTTTCAAAGTATGCTCCTGACGGATGCACAGGCTTGGTCTCTTCGACCTTTTTAGCGGATTGGAAGGATCCAAAAACTAGCTCATCTCTATCTGCTGGCCTATTTCCGCCGAACGTGCCTCCTGTTGCGCTACTTAGTAAATTATTCTTGAGTGCAAACGCTACGTATTCTTGAGCCCAATTGGAAACGGTCGGATCGCCAACAGCTGGGCCTGAGGCTGCCTTTGCTTCCTCAACCTTGCCTAATCCTTTAACTAGAATTGTGGCTATTTGCTCTTTGGTCACTTTGCCCGCTGGGTTATATGTACCATCACCATAGCCTTCCGCTATTCCTGCAGCCTTTAGCGCTTCGATATAAGGCAGCAAATCACCGATTCCGGCAAAATCGGACTTAACGTCTGTGAAGGATGATTTCTTGAGATCCTTGTCAACTTTTAGGCCAAAAATTAGCGCTGCTACCTTCGCGAATTGGGCGCGATTCATCTCTTCTTGCACTTGGAAACTGTTATCGGTTTCACCATCGAAGATTCCTGCTGAGATCAATGCATCGAGCTTGGCCTTCGTCGCTGCATCCAAATCATCCTTATGATTGCTGACAACGTCCGCTGGCTCCGCTAAAACCATGCTGCCGCCAACCGGTACGGCAGTAGTCAAACTAATAGCTAATGCGATAGTCCTAATAAGAGACTTTTTCTTCATGATCGTTACTCTACCTGCCTTCTTATTTTATTTTTTGGTAATTTAACACATTTGTTTACTATCATATCATTTATTTACTCTTACAATCTTAATGAATTCTTAATGACATTTCGTTTGTCCTAGATTATAACTAGCAACCATTACGCCGGGGAGCGGTGAGTCAGGCCGATCAGACAACAAAACGGGGTCAGCCCCTGGTAACTTAATGGGCTGGCCCCGTTTATAACTTCTTATTTGATCATCTGCTGCTCTTCATCAGTAATAAAGTATGCATGAATGTCGTAGTGCGGAACTTCGAAACCTTCGTGCCCCACCTTTTGGAACTCAACATCCATTTGCACGACAGCGGGAGAAGGGACCCCCTTCATACCAGCCACGTTGATATGGTTAACTCCTTTAATAAAATCCTCCTGAGCAATCATATATTCAAGGAACACTAGTTTTCCATCGATACGCCGTAGATCGGTCCAGTTGGGAGGTCTCCTGCTTGTGGATTCGACCAATGTTCGCCCATGGCAGGTACGCTCTCCGATATTTTGACCGTTCCTTCGGGAAGCACCAGCACATACACTTCCTGTTTACCGTCCCAGCTTACTTGCTGAGCGTGGACCGCATCGGCCAGATCCCTGACCCAAGCCGTCGGTTCATCTTGGTTCATGCGTATATCCGAAATCGTTTTTCCGTTAAAAACCACTTCTTTGTTCTCATCGCTCAAGGTATATGTACGATCGAACAACTCCGTGAAAGCTTGAACGGACACATACGTTTTACCACCTTTTATATGATTCGCTGTGGACTTCACTTCAACTCCATTCACCAATACAGTCAATCCATCTTTTTTCTTCTCACTCGCCGTTATTCCGTGGGCCGATACGCTGCCGGATATTTCATTCCCCTATTTTCTCCTTTCTGTATTACTTTGGTTTTGTTTCATTAACAATACTATGTTGCTTTCACGCATCCTATTATCCGAACGTAGCAAAATAGTCAAAATCAGGTATACTTTTATTCTCCTCACAGACAAGAAAAAGCAGACAAGCTCCCTCCTAAGAGAGAACTTGTCTGCTTAATATCAAACTGGATAATTTCCACCTACACGTTTACTTTTGAGAATCAAGAATAAACATAGATGCATCCAGTCCCATAAATATTTTACTCCCATTATAGAAAGTTTTGGATTGAATATTCCTGTACCCTATCTTAGTCATCATGTCAGTTAGCTCATCTTGATTAAATCCGTTATGAACGATATCGGAAACTACTTTTTCATTTTTATTAAAATCTACGATCAGTAAATGTCCTCCTTCATTTAGAACATCGAATAATCTTGATAAAACAAATTCAACATCATGAATATGGAGTAGAACCTGAACCATAAAAATATAGTCAGCATGTAAATCCGATAAGCCTTCCTTTTCAAAGTCAAAGCATAATGTATCTACATTCTGAATATTAAAATCAGAAATCTTTTGATTGATTTGATTAATCATGTTTTGTGACGTATCTAGAAAAAGCATGGAATTAAAATCATTTAACAAGTTCATTCCGACAAGGCCCGTCCCACACCCAAAATCAATGGCATGCTTACGGTTAGCATCAACCAAATATTCACGAATGGCATCAGATGCTACCTTTGCAGTGTGAATTCTTTCAGTATTGTCATATGTACTAGCTATCATTTCAAACTTATCGGTATTTCCCATTATTACCACTCCAATCTGCCTTAATAAAAAGATTTTTCTTGATCAATAATCCCTATCCTGCTACTATGAAGAAGTATGATTTTTGGAAAGCTAATATTTGAAATATCTAGGATCTTTCCAAGCAGATAATCTTTGACCACTTCCATCAAGAAGTTAAGGCCATACGGACAGCCAGGTCAAATGCCGATTGGCAACTTTAGTTGCCTTATTGATTGAGTTAGAAGCTCAACTTTTATAAGTTGGTTACTTTACAACCTGTGCCTATGCACACAACTTGTGAAACGGTCAATAAGAGTGGTAAAAGTAATTATTTGCTATATAGACTCTGATCCTAACATGATATATTTGAATATGAAAGGCCTTTCCATGAAACTATGAGTTTATGGCTGTATGACAAGCACGCAAGAGGTTTGTCCAGTCATACTAATCGGGCCGTCTTATTATTTGATTATATCAGAGCAAGTTTGATGCGCATGGTGCGTGTTTCGCTTGCTTTTTTTGTTGCCGTTTTTACATTTTTTCAAAAAAATTTACTCGGGATAGGAGATCGACATATGGGAAAAGCACTAGTCATTGGCGCCGGAGGCGTAGCATCAGTAGCCATTCATAAATGCGTTCAAAACAGCGAGGTTTTCGAGGAAATCTGCATCGCCAGCCGCACGAAATCCAAATGCGATGATCTGAAAGCAAAATTGGACGGCGGTAAAACCAAAATTACGACTGCACAGGTCGATGCGGACAACGTAGATGAGCTGATCGCTCTGATTAATGAAGTCAAACCAGATATCGTCATGAACCTGGCTCTGCCTTACCAGGATTTAACGATCATGGATGCTTGCCTAGCCACCAAAACGAACTATATGGATACGGCAAACTATGAGCCGGAAGATACGGCGAAATTCGAATACAAATGGCAGTGGGATTACCGCGAACGCTTTGAAAAGGCCGGGATCACAGCTCTTTTGGGCAGCGGCTTCGACCCGGGCGTAACCGGCGTATTCTCTGCTTATGCGCTGAAACACTATTTTGACGAAATCGAATATATCGACATTCTGGATTGCAACGGTGGGGATCACGGCTATCCATTCGCAACTAACTTCAACCCGGAAATCAACATACGTGAAGTATCCGCTAACGGACGCTACTGGGAAAACGGGGAATGGATCGAAACGAAACCGATGGAAATCAAACGCAGTTATAACTTCGCTGAAGTCGGCGAAAAGGATATGTATCTGCTTTACCATGAAGAGCTCGAATCCCTTGCGCAGAACATGCCTGGACTGAAACGCATCCGTTTCTTCATGACTTTCGGCCCAAGCTATCTCATGCACTTAAAGGCGCTTGAAAACGTAGGAATGACTTCCATTGAACCAATCGAATACGAAGGAAAACAAATCATTCCGCTTCAATTCCTAAAGGCCGTACTCCCGGACCCAGCTTCCCTTGGACCACGTACGGTGGGCAAGACGAATATCGGCTGCATTTTCAAAGGGAAAAAAGACGGCCAAGACAAGACTTACTATGTCTACAATATTTGCGACCACCAAGAGTGCTATAAGGAAGTGGGCTCGCAGGCCATCTCCTATACAACTGGCGTTCCTGCCATGATCGGCGCGGCGATGGTCATGACTGGAAAATGGAATAAACCGGGCGTATTCAATGTCGAAGAGTTCGATCCAGATCCGTTCATGGAAGAGCTGAACAAGTGGGGCCTCCCATGGGTAGAAGACTTTAATCCGGTGCTTGTTGACGCATTGCCTGAGGAAGCTAAAAAGCCGGAGCTCGTTCGATAGTATGAAGTTCGAGGAGTTGCCGACACCCTGTTTCGTAGTTGATGAAGCACTTATTGAAAAAAACCTGAATATTCTGAGCGGCGTTATGCAGCGCACGGGAGCCAAGATCGTGCTGGCGCAAAAAGCTTTTTCCATGACCGCTATGTATCCCCTCATCGGGAAATACTTAAGCGGCACTACCGCGAGCGGTATATTCGAAGCGCGACTGGCTCACGAAGAAATGGGCAAAGAAAATCACGTCTTTGCCCCTGCCTATCGTGAAGATGAAATCGACGAAATTGTATCCTTATGCGACCATATTATCTTCAATTCCTTCTCCCAGCTGGAAAAGTATAAATCGAAAGCTCTTGCAGCCGGCAGGAAAGTGGGCCTTCGCATCAATCCGGAATGCTCAACGCAAGAGGGACATGAAATGTATGATCCCTGTTCGCCGGGTTCAAGATTCGGCGTAAAGCGTGAGGACTTCCGCCCGGAGCTGCTTGAAGGCGTATCGGGGCTTCACTTCCATACCCTTTGCCAGCAGAACTCGGACGCTTTGGAGACAACGCTGAATGCAGTGGAAGAAAAGTTCGGGCCTTGGCTGCCGCAAATGGAATGGATCAATTTTGGCGGTGGTCACCACATCACGAGAGAAGATTATGATATTCCGAGACTGGAAGCTTGCATTAGGCGAATGCAGGATAAATATGACTTGGAGGTTTACCTTGAACCCGGAGAAGCCATCGCGCTCAATGCGGGCTATATGGTCACCTCCGTACTGGATATCGTTAGGAACGGCATCGAGATTGCTATCGTGGACACCTCGGCTACATGTCATATGCCGGATGTTCTGGAAATGCCATATCGTCCGCCGCTATACGGTTCAGGCGAAGCCGACGAGAAGCCATTCACCTATAGGCTTGGCGGCCCAACCTGCCTTACGGGCGATGTTATCGGAGATTATTCCTTCGATAAGCCCTTAGAGAACGGTGACAAATTAGTGTTTGGAGATATGGCGATCTACTCCATGGTCAAAACCAACACCTTCAACGGTATGCCGCTGCCGGCCATCGCCGTGCAGGAGAAAGACGGAAATTGCCGCGTCGTTCGTGAGTTCGGCTATCAGGATTTTAAGATGAGACTAGCTTAATGAATAACCAAAGAAAGCCTCAACTCTGCTTCACATGAAGGGTTAAGGCTTTCTTTGATTACTTTAATATTCCCCCTAAATTTCAAAAAACGAACCCCGAATTGTTCCAGCTAGTGTTTAGACTTCTGCCTTTTTCTTAATGGATTCTTAATGAATAGCATTACATATGTATTTCTCTATTTATTATTGTTATGATTTGAACGTGATCATGATTGTCTTCATGTCACTTATGAAGGAGGAATGATTAATCATCAATAAAATTTTAATTATAGATAATGAACCCGAAATTCGTCAGTTAATTCGAATGCACTTAGAACAAGCTGAGTTCCAAGTCATAGAAGCCTGTTCAGGACGACAAGCTATTCAATACTTGCAGGAATATACTGTAGAATTATTGATACTGGATCTCATGATGGAGGATGGCAACGGATTTGAAGTACTGCATTATTTACAAGAAGCAAATGCTGGACCATTAGTTATTGCCCTTAGCGCAAGACGGGGAGTGCAGGATAAAATTTTAACACTTGGATTAGGTGCAGATGATTACGTCACTAAGCCTTTTAGTCCAGTGGAATTGGTTGCTCGTGTGCAAGCACAATTAAGAAGACATCGCCCTCATTCTACATATCATGCTAAGGTTGTTCGTTTAAACAAATTTGTGCTGGATATCGACAATTATGTTTTAAAAAATGATGGAAAGTCATTTCCTGTAACCCCTGTAGAATGCAGACTTTTAGAATTGTTTATGCAAAATCCAGACCGTGTTTTAACCAAAAGAGAAATTTACAAGCAGGTGTGGAATCATGAAAACTTTGATGATAACAATTTAAGTGTGTATATGAGCAAACTGCGAAGTATTCTTGAACCTACGGAGGGCTCGCCTCATTACTTTCACACCATACGTGGAATCGGTTACAAATTCTCAGGAGATGGACAATGAAAATTCGAACAAAGCTTTGGCTGCTTATGCTCATTAGTGCAATCATCAGTATTGTTCTATTTATTCCGCTTAGTGTCGTTATGGGTAAGATAGGAGATCAGGGTTATGATCTGAACAGCCTGAACGCTATCTCACAAGAAGTCCTTGATAAGATTGTAAAGCAACAGGCTTTTCATGCCGCAGACATAACGCCAATACTGGACGATGCTCATAAAAACCATCCTAATATTCGTTTTGAATGGCTTACAGCAGATGGATCAACCATTTATGATACCCTCGGGGAAAAGAATAGCTATGATTTTGGGCGACTTGCAGATCGTATGCTTTACATGCCTCACAATCTATGGGGGGTCGATGAGCCAGTAACGCTTACTTTCTCCGTTAGCCAAGAGGATCAACCCTATTATCTACTGATGGGTTTGTCCAGTGACGCTATGAAACAAGGGCAAATTTATTTCTTCATGCGCACCTTTAAAGTGATGTCTCTTTTTATGTTACCGTTAATTGTTGCGTTCTTAATTCCTTACCTACTATCTCTATGGTTTTTCTCTTCCATGAACAAACGCATTAATAAGCTCAATCATGCCATAGGGCAGCTTAATCTCCAAAGTAAAATCACAGTACTAGAGGATACCAAAAAGGATGAGATCGGCCAGCTTACTTCGCATTATAACGCCATGGCTCACCGTATTCAAAATCAAAGCGAACAAATCAAGCAGTTTGACACCAGACGAAATCTGTTGCTATCTAATCTCTCCCATGATCTGCGCACCCCACTAACAATGATTTTAGGCTACGCAGAAACGATTCGCGCTGGATTGTATAAAGATGAGAAAGAGCTGCAAGCGAGTGCCAAAGTTTTGCTGCAGCGCTCTCGTTATATCGATAAGCTATTAGATCAATTGTTAGATATTACTCGGCAGGACGAGGGAAATTTAGAGCTCCACGTTGAATTGCATAATGTATCTGAAATGATGCGAAAAATGGCTGCGGATTACCTAATGTTTCTTGAGGGGCAAAACTTCACTGTTGATGTAAATATCCCTGAAGAGGATATCAAGGGCTGGATTGATGCCTCCTTAATCGAACGCGCGCTGCGTAACCTGTTGGACAACGCGATCCGTTACGGATCTGAAGGCCATTATCTTGAGATCGGACTTATGGAAAAGGATAAATCCCTATTCATAACGGTTATTGATAAAGGTCCCGGCATTCCTTTACAAGATCAAGAACATGTATTTAAACGGTTCTACCGTGTCGATAGCAGCCGAAAAGGCGAAGGGCTCGGCATTGGACTATCCATTGTCCAAGAAATCATTGCTCTCCATGATGGATCAATTACCTTGACGAGTGTCCCTTTTGAAAGGACAGTATTCGAGATCCAGCTGCCAAGCCATTAGCGCGAACAGTAGCGCTAACTCTTTCCTCGTCCAACTAATGTGCCATAATAGCCCACCCGTATGGGCCCAAACGCTACTGAATGTTTCAGAGTAACAAAAGACTAGCCCAGTATGTCATTAAGTTGACATACTGGGCTAGCCTGTATCAATGTTCTATCGTGTTAGACAGAAGTTAGGATGAATGTGGAGCGTCCCTTTTCTGTCGGTTGACGATCACAATGCCTGAACCAACCAAACCCAGCGCCGCAAGTACTATTAGATGCACAACCTCATCTAACATCAACGCTGACAACACCACACCGAAAACCGGCGTCAAGAACAAATACATCGAGACACTTCCGACCTTGTTGTATTTCATAATATTATTCCAAAGCACAAAGCCTGTGGCAGACAGAAACGCCAAATAGAACAACATCAGCATCGTATTCCAAGTGAACGCAAACGGAAAAGGCCCTGCAAACGACGCACCGACAGCTAACAATGCACTTCCGCCAAGCAGCATCTGCCAGCCCGTCATGTATAGGACATCCAGCTCCTTCGCTTCATTTTTGGAAAGAACATTACCAAACGCACCGAAAAACATGCCAAGCAGCAAGCAGATCTCCCCAACGCCCATATGAAGGGACATCTCTCCTTTGGTCATGTTAGCCAAAATTATTCCCCCAAAACCTAGTGCTATACCAATGATTTTTCTCAAATTAAAACGGTCGTTCCTATACATAAAATGGGCAATCAATATCTGAAAAAACGAGGTCGTCCCCGCGATAATCGAACCTTGGATACCTGTGATCATACTCAAGCCGTAATAAAAAAGGGCATACTGAAGAAAGGTTTGAAAAAGCCCGATTTTGCTGACCTTGAGCAACGTCCCTCGCTGATACCCAGCCTTCCTGCGGATTAATTTCATGAACAAAAGGATGAGCAGCGCGGCAAGGACGAAGCGGTAGCCTGCAAACAAAAGCTGCTCAGGCCAATCTTCTTTGCCAATCGCCAATTCGTCATAGCTAAGTTTAATAAACGGAAAAGCGCTCCCCCACAGCAGTGACGCTAATGTTGCAGTAAACATAACACCCAAAGGATGCTTGAACAATTTCTCTGAAGTCATTCCGACAGACACCTCGATGATTATTAATCGTATTCATGATTGCTTATAGTACAAGAATATAACTCTTTTCAATAAAAAGACAAACGACCGATCCCCTGTTAAATTCAGGGAAGCGATCGTCGCTGGGACATAAGGACATATTTCTGCGAACATATTACTACGGTGCTTGTACCCCGGCAAAAGGCACAACGGCTCTGTGGTATTTCATAAGACCGATACAAATATCACGAACAAGGCGTTCTTTATGCTCGCCGTGATCAGGATATCGTATCAAATCGCCACCGGTATGCACGAGGACTTTCCCGCCACTTCCATCTATTGAAGGATACTGCCATATATAATCGGCCGAATATTTTGCGTGTTCAGCCCCTATGGATGTAAGACCTAAAGCATGTTCAGGCAATGGAGTAAATCCTCTTGCATACGTTCCAAGTATCCCTTCCCAGCCATCAAAGTCTTCCGGCATATTCTTAAAAAATTCAAACGGATCCTTCTCTACTCTTACCTTGAGATTCGTATAGGGAACAGGCGGTACCAATTGGGAAGGTTTTAAAAATGGAAGCACGCTCACAGCAACCTCTATATTTAATATGACTTGTCCGCCATTTTTAACATAATCCATTATTCGATCCGAATATTGTTGCATATATATTTGGTCGCAATGCCCAGGGATATAGATGATATCACAGTCCCAAACCTCATCTGGAATAGGATGAATACCATAGTATTCGATTTGTCCGCTTGTACCTTCAAACGTCTTCGATAAATGCGGGGGAGTGTCCACAGAATCTATCGCTGTTGTTTGTAAATAAGCCATTTTAAACGGTTGTATCTGATTTCGATCAACTCCAAGCTCGTTATTAAGCCATGGATAAAACCCATGAAGAAATTTAGTTGTTGTTGGCATAAATCGTTGACCGTTATGACTATGAGGGTCAAGTGTTGTGATAAAAACTCTACCCCCGCCTTCTAAATCCTTAAAATCAATGACAACAGACTCATGAGTATCTTCTATCGCAAGCAATGTAGTCCCGTTATGATTTCCTTTGTATGCACCATGCCAGTGCCAATATAAATGCTCAGGCTTCACATATTCAAAAAAGGAGTGGTTTCCATGATCGGGAACATATAGTTCTATTTTACGTTCTGGTTTCGTCCACCATAGCCAATCCTTAGTGTTACACTCAACCCACTCTATATCTACAACGTCTAATAGCTGATCAGCTTTATCAAGTGCAAAAATGAGTAGAAATCCGCCATTTCTAACATAATCATTAAGCTGTTTTTTATGAAGCAGAATGCGGTCACTGTGGCTATGACAAGAAATAATGACTGCACCAAACTCCTCCAAGTTAAAGTTAGGCAGGTCCTCCGCATATATGAATTGATCCATGTGATGAGCAAAATCCCAATAGCTTATTAACTGGGCGCTTGTTCCTGTTGTAACATAAGCGATTTTCTTCACCTTAGCCTCCTAATAATTTCATTCGTTAACTTGCACCCCAGCAAAAGGCACAACTGCTCTGCGATATTTCATAAGACCTACACAAATATCACGAACAAGGCATTCTTTATGCTCACCGTGATCAGGATATCGCACCATATTATCACCGTTATGCACGAATACCTTTCCGCCACTTCCATCTAATGTAGGATACTGCCATATATAATCTGATGCATATTTTCCATTTTTGTCCCCTATGAATGTGAGGCCTATAGCATTTTCAGGTAATTGCGTAAATCCTCTTGCATACTGCCCTATTATGCCGTCCCACGCATCAAAGTCATCGGGCATATTTTTAAAAAATTCAAATGGATCATTTTCTACTCTTACCTTGAGATTCGTATAGGGAGTTGGCGGCACCGTTTGGAATGGCTTTAAAAATGGCAGCCAGCATAAAGCTACTTCTATATTTAATATGAGCTGTCCACCATTCTTAACATATTCCATCATTCGATCCGAGTATCGCTGCATATAGATATTGTCACCAAGACCAGGGTAATAGACGATATCACAGTCCCAAACCTCATCCGGAATAGGACGAACGCCATAGTATTCGATTCGTCCGCCTGTGCCCTCAAAGGTTTGCGCTAAATATGAAGGCTTATTCTCAGAGTCAAACGATGTCGTTTGCAAATAAGCCACTTTAAACGGATTGATCTTTTTTTCATAAGCGATTTTTTTCATATTTACCTCTTAATATTGATGTAGATCGATTGGTAAAATGGTTGAATAGGATTTCTCTGCTTGCTCAAACGATAGTATTTCAGAATTAATTCCAAAATAATTTCGTAGATTCGTAGTGTTAACGACATTTTCAGTTTTATCGAAAATAAACTTATCTTTTCCTAGGAGCAACGTTGACTGTGCTATACGAAAGGCATGCTGAGGGAAATGAGTGTTAATAATAATCGAATATTCCCCTTGTGCATTTAACTCTTCGACAACATTCAATACCTTTAGTTGATTTTTCAAATCAAGATGAGATTCAGGCTCGTCCATGATAAGTATTTTTGGATTTTTGATCAGAGCTCGTGCAATTAAAACCATTTGCAGCTCGCCGCCGCTCATTTTGTTGCAATTTCTTTCACTTAGATATTCAATACCTAGCTTTCTTAATTGCTCATAGGCTTTCTCGTAATCCTCTTTTTTAGGAAGCCTGCCCATTTTTACATGAGGAGATAAGCCCATAACGGTCATTTCAAGCCCCGTAAATCCAAACGCCATTCTTTTGGATTGTGGAACATAGGCGACAAGTTTCCAATATTTATTAGCAGGCATTTGTTTAACGGATTCGTCATTGATGAGAATATTCCCTGATTTATATTCTAAAAAACCTAATAAACACTTTAAAAATGTTGTCTTTCCAATCCCGTTTGGCCCTAATATGGCTAATGTTTCACCCTTATTTACTTGAAAGGATAAATCTTTAAATATCTGTCTATCCGAATTGGGATATTGAAAATTAAGGTTCTCCACTCTAATCATCCCATACTCCTCCTGTTTTTCTAAGAAGATAGATAAAGAATGGCACACCAAGAAGCGAGCTTATAATAGATAATGGAATTTCCGCTGCTGTTAGGGATCTTGCGAGTGTATCTGTAATTAGCATAAATATAGCGCCCATAATCATAGCTGCTGGCACTAAATGCTTATTGTCTGTTCCGACGATCATCCGGGTAAAATGCGGTACAATTAGCCCAACAAAACTAATAACACCAGCAATAGATACAATCGCTGCAACAATGACTGTTGTGAAAAAAATAATAATAATACGTGCTTTTTTCACATTTATGCCCAGCGAAGTCGCTTCCTCCTCATCTAGAGAAAGAAGATTTAGTTGCCATCTGTATTTATAGAGGACAATTAAAGAAATCAAAATACTGGGCATTGTTCTAATAATGGTTTCCTTCGAAGGTCCAGCAAGTGAGCCCATAAGCCAAAAGGTTATAGCAGGAAGTTCATTTTTGGAATCGGCCAAATACTGTAGTATGGAGACGCCAGAGTTGAATAATGCGCTAGTAATAATTCCCGAAAGAACGAGCATAAGCACAGTGAGACGCCCACGTCTTTTTGCGATGCTATAGGTGAGGTACATCCCTGCAAATGCAAAGAGTACGGCCAAAAACTGCGTGCCAAGCGTTGTTCCAATTGTTATTATGCCAAGAGCTGCACCAAAGCTGGCTCCTGAGGATACGCCCAAAATATGCTCACTTACGAGAGGATTACCAAAAGTAGCCTGCAAAGCAGCCCCAGAAACAGCAATGCCAGCTCCTACAACCACCGCTAATAGTACGCGGGGTATTCTAATATCGTGTACGACTACTGAAAGATTCGGGTCTGAAAATGAATTTGGGTTAATGATTGAACGGAAAACATCTAGCGGGGCGATTGTGTAGTTTCCGATACAAATCGCCGCCACCATTAAAATAAACAAGGAAAGAGAGGATAATACGTAAAAGTTCCTTAGACGCCTGTGTCTAGCTGCTACCATCAAAACCTCTCCTTATTGCATAAACATTTCGAAGTATTTGCTATTTTTGTTCTCTTCAACATTTAGAATTTGATCAATATCTTCATCGGTTACATCGATATTGTATAACAGTTTATAATCTTCACGGACCTGTTCGCGCATACTAAAATCCTTGAACTTCTCCGGAGTCGCTAAGAAAGCATAGAAATACCAGGTAATTCCTGGATTGTCGAGTTGAGATGCTGCTGGGGCTTTGTACACTCGTTTTTCTTTTACAGCTGTCAGGTTTTTAAGGACAGGATGGTTAAAGAAATATTCGGGAGTTATATCTTTTAGGAAATCGCCAATAACGATCATATCAGGATCCCATTGTAGCAAGGTTTCTACATTGATCTCAGCATCTGGTGTATCAAATTTACCAACTGTATAGGTGAGGTTTTCTACCTTATGGACAGCAGTGTGAGGGAGTTCTGTTCCCCATGCAGTGATTTTATTTCCAGCCACATTGCCTATAAAAACATGATTTTGTCGCTCATCTTCTGTTAGGCTTTCGGTTACTTTAAGAACGGCTTGTTTAGATTTCTCATGGTGTGCAAAAACCTCATCTACACGATCCTGTTTTCCTAGAGCTTTACCGTACAATGTATATCTTTCAATATCGTCAGCATATTTACCCCAGTTTACAGCTACAACATCAATGCCAGCATCTTCTAGGGGTTTAATTCCTTCTTCTCCAAAATTCCATTGATAAACAACATCAGGGGCTAACTTTAAAATACTTTCAACATTTGGCTTTGACCAGTCACCCTGCATGATGTCAGAGTTCACATCTAGAATTTCTGGATATTTTTTTGCAACGACACCGCCTGCAATATTATTATCTTGATCAGCTTTTACCATGCCTAAGTATGGTTCAGCGGATTGTGTAATAGAAAGCATTTCAGATCCCTCGGCTGGAAACAGCACGAATGATTTTGCATATCCATTCTCAAGAACAACCTCTTTGCCTCTACCGTCAACGATCTTTACCGGTGCACTGCTCTCGTTTGTACTTCCGTTATTCTTAGGGCTGTTATCCGTGCTTTGGCAACCTACAGAAGTTAATACCACAGTACCTATTAAACTAGTCAATAATAATTTTTTCATATTTTTTTCCCCTTTGTATGTTGTACCTCTGATACATGGTGTAGAAATGCTCTTTAGCTCAGGTCGACTGAAACTGTTTATCGAAACCTCTTCGGCTATTCGTCCAGAGGACCGTTCAATTGAACATCGGGATCAGGGGCTTGTACTTATAACATTCTCATTCCTGTTTAACCTAGGAAACATAGTAGCATTTATTGATAATGATTGTCAATATCAATTGTAACTTCTTTTTCTAAATAAAGTTTATAAATCAACAATTTGTAAATTGGGCAAACTAAAACAGGGAAGAACCCCTGTTTATTGGGCTCTTCCCTGTTTTAGTTTGCGTCATTTGTGATACGGTTCAGCATATCATCTCTAAGGCGAAATTTACTTGTGGTATTTTTCATCGTAACGGATCTAACAGTGAAATATTTGGTTGCCGCGGTACAACTGAATTAGCTCTATGGAGCGCAAAATTAGGTCAGCACATAAGCGCAAAATAGCCCACGCCTATTCATCAGGCTGTGGACTATCTTACGCTTAGTAAATTAGTAATAAAAGAAAATAAGGACACTTTTTCTCCCCATATTAATCGATAACCAAAAACCCCCTCAGAATAGCTTCAGGAAATTGAAACTTTTTTTCTGATTTTCCGAATAAAACTACCACTTGTTCCCTGTCAATGGCAATAACCTCACCTTTGCCAAAAGCTTTATGAGTCAATAGTGATCCTACTTTTACACCTGTGCAATCAATTTGAGGGGCTTCTTTTTCAGCGATCTTAGGAGAATCGACATGGCCAGCAGAAAGAGGCATGTACTGCTTCGGTGAAACTTCGGCAACCATCTGAGGCTGATGCATCTTTTTCCATTCAACTTTCCCCTGTTTTTCTGAGACCCCTTTTGCTGGCTTTTTGTAAATATAGTCCCCATCCGAATCTTCGGTGCCAACATCGTGAGCTGTATTCGGCAGATCTCGCGACACACTATCCGGAGCCGTCATAGATGTTTGCTGCAATGTATACATATAGTCATAGTTACTAATAACAGTATCAAACAAGCCGATGTCTTCACCCGCGTGTTTATTAATCCCAGAATAACTTAAACTTGAGTCCTCATAACGCTTAAACTTGTAAATTGCATCATTCATAAGAGGTCCGTTGAAAACCCCTAAAGAAATAAGAAGTTCAAAATCCTTGACATCAAGACCAGTAACTTTCATAAAAAGTCCCGGTTCCAGTTGTGTAATGACATCCTTCAGCGAACGCTCGCGATAATCAGTTAGATACATAAAAACCGGCACACGGGTTGCGAACTTAATAAGTTTTTCTTGAATTTGCTTCCTTTTCGATTTAAATTCTTTCTCTTCATCAGATAGTTCTTTTTTCTCGTTTGGCGTAAGATTATCTCCGCCTTCTTTTTTAGCCTTTTTCACAGCTTCGGATTTGTTAATAATGGTTTCGATATCTGAATTCAAGCTTCTAAAGCCCTCAATTTTCATAAGGGCATCCATAGCTGCTTGATTTGCCATAAGTCGTCCAAGTGTATCATTATCTACATTAACAAGTAGCGCTGATTCCCAGCGGCGTGCAAGCAGTGTTGCTGAGGTCCCTGCCATTGCAATATCCAGGACATCTGCTGCGCTAATTTGCGTCATTGCACTTCCGTCATAAGCTAAAACGGGTAGAAAACTGATAAATTCTTCAACCTTCTTTTCAGGATTGCTTTCATTTATATTTAAACGACAGCTGTAATCAGCAATCTGCTTCAGCGCTCTGTCAAGAGCAAAGTCAAAGACATAGCATTCATGCTTCATTATTTCCTTAGGTCCAGTGCCTGTTTCAATTTCCCATGGGCTTTGCACGCGGAAAGCAGCCTGAAAATAAGTTTCTGGGCTGGACAAATTACGTAGCATAAAAATGCCTGTCCACGGTTTTACCGTTACACCGGTGGTAAGTTTCCCACAGGTGAGCGTAATGGTCTTGCTCTCGAGTGGATTTTCCATGGATTCAAGAACAGGCTTCACTGCACTAACACCAATACCAGCTCCCGGGCCAGCGCAAACATTGATTTTATAATCATGATAAAACGCATTCTGCCTCTGCCTCAGGAGATTCCTCATTGCATAGCAAGATGCAACATTGGGCAAAAACCAAAGGGTGTGTGAAAGAATGTTTAGAAGGCGAGTATCGTTGTATGGCATGACTGGCTTTTTAGCGCCAAGCTTTAAATCGTCTACCGTTGTTTCAAGGTAGGAACCACGGATTAAATCCAGCCACTTCTGCACCTCATTTTCGTAAACAAACCTTGCCTCATCGCCCTTGTCTTTGGCGGAGAAAAACACATTTAGATCAAACTCGTTAAATTCGCCTTGCATGGCAATCTGCCGTATGCTGTCCGGGATTTTGTAGGTCATCATGACCATTCTCGGCAAAGCGGCATAAGGGTTGGTTGCACCACCCCAGTTTTCCTTAGCACGCTGTTCATCGGAATAAATCCAGTTAAAAACCTGTTCCTCAATAAACTCACCCGAATTAATAGCACGGAATGGTGTTCCGGAAAGAAACAAGTAATGGGCCGTTGTAATCGGAAGGAAGGTCTCATTATATGCATTCGGTTCTTCTTCTTTTTTGTATTTTTCTATATCCAAAGTATCGTATTCGTCTTCGTCTTCCGCCTCAAACAGTTTTTTTGCATTTTCTCTCCAAGCACCAAAATGATATTCGTCAAAAATAACAATGTCCCAGTTGGTAGTATGTACCCACTCATTTTTGGCCTTGATACCGCCGGTTTCTTTATTTACACCTAAATAATCCTGAAAAGAACCAAAACATACAATCGGCTTTGTATTGTCGGATTCTTCATATGAGATGCCACCACGGCTGATAAACTGCCACCCTTCCAAATCTACATGGGTCATCAGATCTTCGTTCCAAGCATTTTCTACGGCAGGCTTAAAGGTCAGAATCAGCACCTTTGTCATCCCCATTCGCTTTGCAAGCTGATAGGACGCAAAGGTTTTTCCAAAGCGCATTTTAGCGTTCCATAAGAACTTTGGTGCGCGGTTTGGACTTTCAGCACGAGCGGACTTAAAGTATTCAATAGTTTTCTTAACAGCCTCTTCCTGCTCGGGACGCATACCAAAATTACGGGTACGATTTTCTTCATTGGGGATACCGTCCTTAACAGCAATATATCCCGCCCGCAACTGGTCTACCGTGCACTGAAACCACTCGCCATCCGGGTTTTTATATCCCCTTTTACGCAGATAACGATGTATATTATGGTCGGAAAAAGTGGAACCATCGGGATGCATAGCAGATTCAGCAAATACAATACGGTAAGGCTTTTCCCCAGGGCGCACAGTAGGGTATTGCTGCGCCACACGCTTTTCCACATCAATAGCAGTATAGCCGACTTTTAGTAACCCTTTATATATTGGGTTACTATCCTCATAGGCATAAATCATTGGATTTGAATTGGGCCGTAATGGAAAAAACTCTTTATTAGCCATTATTATCACCGTTTATTGATGAAATTTTTAAATCAATAAAGTCCCACTCATCATCAGTAATGTCCCATTTTTCTCTAAGCATTTCATCAGTATAGCCACCTTCGTATTCACCAAGATCTGGGACAAAGCAAAAATTTTTCTTGGTAACATCTTGAGATACAACTGTCTGAAGAATTAAAAATCTTACTATTTTTGTAAAAATATAAGATTTAAAAGAAAACACCTCTTGCTCTGTTGTAAAGGCTCCTGCAACTATCCAAGATTCAGTGCAACATTCCCCTGGTTTTGCAATCCTTACATTACCATCATAGTAAAATCCAACAGGTTTTGAAAAGTCAGTTTGACCAGCAATAGGGGCCTTTGGAACCAATAATTTCCATTTGTTTAAGAGATTTTTTTGATCTGTCACATCTGATTTTGTGGCATATCTCAATCCAATTCTTTGGATAAACCAACATGGGACTCCTTTATCTTTTGATGGATAATTTGTGGGAAGTCCAAATGGTTTTCTTGCTGAAACCACATCATTTAGGAACTTGCCACTGCCATTATATTCTATAACTTTACGGACAATTGGTATGGCACGGCTACTTCTTATAAAAGTATCAAATTCGTTTAGAGGTCTTTCTGATACTATGGATTGCCCATCATAATAATTAGTTACTTCGCATAAGCCCGTAGAATCCCTTTCCCAAAGGAAGTAGCATATCCCACCTGCAACATCAACCCCTGGAAAAACCTCTGCACTGTTTTCAAAATCCACTATTTTGCGAATACTTTTGTCATTTAGCATGCTTTCTCTGAAACTATCTAAACCTTTACCTCCAGCAAACCATCTTGCCGGAATAATCATGGTTAGGTATCTTGGATTAAGCTTTTTTGCTTGGTTAACGAAATGTTGGTATATAGGTTTAGCGCTCGTACCGTTTCCACCATCACTAAGCTGATACGGCGGATTACCTATAATAACATCAAATTTCATATTAAAAATCTCCTCTGGTTTAACTGTGTGTATAAACTCATACGCGTGGGTTTCAAGCTCATCAGCCCGGCTATATTCACTTTGAGAAGCACCGCAGTAAGCGCATTTTCCGTTTATCCACCTATGTGGCATCCTTTTGAATCGAATATTTCCACTGGCATCATCGAAGCGTGAAATTGAATAGATACTGTTTGGGTACTTTGAGCAGTACACACTTCTGCGCGACAGTAGCGATGTAAGCTCGGTAATAGCAATACCATAGAGCTGTTTTTGAAAAATGTGATCAATACGTTGCTGCATATCAGGGATTTCTTCTTTTAAACCGTCAAGTAGTCTCTTGGCTATTTCACGCAGAAAAACGCCCGACTTACATGCAGGGTCAAGAAACTTTGCATATTTATCGCTCCATAGCTCTTTTGGTAACAAGTCAAGCATATCGTTTACAATTTCTGGTGGCGTGAAAACTTCATCATTGGACAGATTGGCAATGCACGATAGTACATCTGGATTATACGAATTTTCATATAAGCTGTTATTCATACTGCTGTACTCTCCTATAATGAGTTAATGGAAATTCCATAATCGGTGTTGGAATAAAAGCATGAATGTCATCGTCATAGACCATATTTGTGCTAATTATTGAGATAAAATCAGAAACGTCCCCCATCAATTGATCCAGACGGAAGTCACGACGCTTTATCATTGTGCCTGTAACTAATGACCATTCAGAAAAGATAATTGGTTCCCCGTTAGACGCTTTAAGTGTCAAGGCATCACCACACAGGATATTGCGCTTTAAGAGGAACCATACCGCCTTACGACACTCATCATTTGCTTCCTTTTTACAATTGGCATTGTACTCGCTATTAAAAATATCGAACAATCTTTTGCGGCAATCGTCTACATTGTCCTGCAAGATATCTACACCATAGATACTCGTAATAGCTACTACAGCATATTTTTCATAGTCAGCGGGGCTTTTGCGGTATCGATCTTTAACCACCTTAAGTTTGCGATTTAGTATTCCGGCAAGAAAATTTCCGTCTCCGCAAGCAGGCTCCAAAAATCGGCTATCAATCCGCTCAGACTCTTGCTTTACCAGATCTAGCATAGCTTTTACTTCGCGGTCGGAAGTGAAAACCTCGCCGTGATCGACAACCCGTTGCTTGGATTTAATCTGTCTACTGCTCACTAATTTTCCTCCAATATAGATCAAAACTGTTTGTAAAATCTTATTCTTACGGTTTATTCCTTTATAAGTAGTCAAAAAAACGGAAAACTACTCTGCTTTCCTGTCCCTTTCATGCTTAACTTCCTTAAACCGAGCATCATTTGGTTTTAGCGTATCGGGAGGGAGTATCCACGTTTTCCCTACCTTAACAGCGCCATTTATTCGCCCTTGCTCACAAAGTACTGCTATCCTTCTTGCTGTAATTCCCCATAGTTCAGAAGCTTGTTTAGTTGTTAAGAACTCCATTTAAATTCCACCTTCGGATAAAACTCAACAAGATCATTATATTCCTTTAACTGAATAATGCAAAGGCTTGGTTAGAAAACAGATTCCATTAGGTATATCATCAGCTACTTATACGAATGGACGTAGGTCAGAACTGTCAATATTTCAACACTAGACCGAATCTTCATTTTATGCCAGTTAAATCATTTATCTCGGTTGAAAGCGAACGTACCACTCTATCCTCATCAGCGCTTAGCATAAATACTATAACCATTCCGCTCTTCGTAACTGAACCCACCACTTCAGACTTGAACGTATCCTGAATCCGTGAGGCAAGAAGCCGCTAATAGCCCTCATCGCATTTAACGCAAAAGAAAGAAACCGGATAATGGCTCTCAGCATTTGCTAAAAGATATTGAGGTTTATCGCGTCTGCGTATTACTGGACTATGATTGGCTCGCTCAGTATTTTATTCAAGCTTACGACTTGGATAAGCCTACTAATCATTGGCTAAGAGTGCATTGTAAGACCGGGGGTGACCAGAAGTGAGCAATAAACCTTCAAAGCGAATCAAATTGGTTTCACTTCGCATGGTCCGAGAGAAGACATCCATTCTCTATCCTGACCGAGTTATCCGTAAACCCGAGGACGCTGCTGATCTGTTTCGACAGTTCATCGGAGATGATTTTGATCGGGAGTCGTTCTGTATCATTTGTTTAAACACGAAAAATGAACCGACCGCCCTACATCAAGTTTCTTGCGGCACTCTAAACGCTTCTCTTGTACATCCTAGAGAAACATTCAAGCTGGCCATACTTTCAAATTCTGCATCAATAATTGCTGCCCATAACCATCCATCTGGAGAACCTACGCCAAGTACTGAAGATGTGGAGCTAACCGAAAGACTTAGAGACAGCGGTACGCTACTTGGGATTGAGTTGCTGGACCACATCATACTAGGCGATGGCAAGTTCGTAAGCATGAAGGAACGGGGGTTGATGTAGATGTTTTCCAAGCATTCACGGTACGTGACAAAAGGCGTAAATGATTCGATTGGCTCTGACATCCAGAATGCCCTTTGGTCCATCATCGACCGGGACCAGAACGATGGTAAGTCACTGAACTACCTGCAGGTGTTCTCACTTACGATTGTCCATGCCGATGACCAAGTGTACCAATGCATCCGACAGAAACAAGAACAACCTAAACGCAAGCATAAGTACAATATATCCGGCATTAGAGAACCACTTTCGGGTGTCACTGTCTGGATTATCGACAACGGCAATTATTGCACGATGCTTCTGCCGGACGAATACTGAGGTGGATCACATGAAAAAAGCCATTGTCGCATTAGTCATCGCAGCTACACAGCTCGTTATTGAAATCATCGAGCATCAAAAAAAGAAAAAGTAAAAGGAGCTTTTCAATGGACATCGCCACTACAAATAACACTAAGCTAATGCTTGCATTCGACATTCTTGCCGATATGATTTTATCTTTTATCGGCAAGAAAGAAAGCCAATCAGTACCGCCGGAAGTTCGCGAATCTGTCTTTGCCATCATGGACTACGAGTCCGAAGATCAATTGGACGATGAGATGACCACCGAACTACTAGGAACTATAGATTACAGGCTAATCGCATGATGCCTCTAAAAGGCACCCGCGCTGCTCTTTACGCACGGGTCAGCCTAGAAGAACAAGCGGAGCAAGGTTACAGCATTGATGGACAGCTTGAGGCTCTTCGAAGCTATTGCAAGGTGAACCAACTCGACGTTTACGATGTTTATATTGACGCCGGGGTATCAGGTAAATCGACAAGTGGCCGACTAGATCTTAAACGTATGCTGGAGGACGGAAAAGCACGCCGTTACGACATTATTGTCATTTGGCGAATTAGTCGGTTATCTCGCAACCTTCCGGACCTGCTAGAGATGGTTCAGCTGTTCAAGCAGCATGACATTTCTCTACGAAGCTTTACTGAGCAGTTCGATACGGACACCAATCTTGGTAAGTTTGTTCTACAAATGATGGGTGCCGCCGCGCAGCTAGAGAGAGTCAACATAGCCGAAAACGTAAGGCTCAGCTCCCAAGAGCGAAGCAGGCAAGGCAAGTGGAATTGCGGCAACAACGTGCTAGGCTACCGCTGAATTCGAAGCCCTGAAGCTAGAACAGGCAGAGTGGAAATTGTCCCGGAAGAAGCTGAACTGGTTCGCCGCATTTTCACACTTTACGCATCAGGCCAATACGGACTGAAAGCTATCACCAACCGATTAAACAAAGAAGACTATAAAACCAAAACAGGAAGGCCTTTTAACATTCAATCCGTAAAGGGAATTCTGCAAAACCAGAATTACCTCGGCATGATCCGCTTTAATGTAACTGAAAACCGGCGTTCAAAGGGTTCTGTTCCTATTGAGTGGGTTACAGGGGAACAAGAGTCCCTCATAACCACTGAGCTATGGAAGCAGGTTCACGACATCTATGGTAAACGTTCCAAAGCGATCACATGCTCAATTAATAGAAAGTTCCCGCTGACAGGTTTGCTAAAATGCCCCCAATGCGGAAAAAGCATGGTACCTAGACATAACAAAAGTACTCGTAAAGACGGTACCTTTCGTGTGAACTACTTCTACTTCTGCTGTAGCTTCAATTCCGGTGGGTCAGCGGTCTGCCGCGCAAATCATATTAATGCGGACCAAATAGAAAAATGGTTCTTCAAGCAACTTCAAATACTGCTTAATGCTTCAACTGCCATCGAGAGAATAACCGAAGTGGCTACCGCAAAGCAGGATAAATCTAGAAAGCCGCTTCTGGATAACCTTCAGCGGTTTAGCCTGGAGTTATCTCAGTTGGAAAATCACCAGAAACAAGCCTTTCAGGCATTCGAGGACAATAGCTTGTCTCACGAAGGACTATTGGAAACGTTGAACGCCATAAAGAGCCGTCAAGTGGAACTTCACCATCAAAAGGATACGACAGAAAGTGAACTAGCAGGACAGCCTGGTCAGACATTCCCTGTAGAAAAGATCAGGGACGCGTTACAAGAGTTACGTCTGGTACTGGATTCCACCATAGAAGATCGTCAAAAAGAGTTGCTACGTCTACTTGTCAACCAAATTGTAGTCCCGCCTAATAGGGACTTGAGTTACGCAACAATTTTCGAAACCGCTGAACTCTTGAACATTAAAATCAACCAACAATCGGAGGAATTTTAAATGTCACCTATTCCAGAAAAACTAACTCAATCAAGAGTCGCCATTTACGTCAGGGTCAGCACTGAAGAACAAGCCAAACACGGTTTCTCCATTGATGCCCAACTCCATCAGTTAAGAAGCTATTGTGACCTTTACAAGAAGACCATCTCTAAGGAGTATGTAGAACGTGGCGTAAGTGGGAATAATATCACCAACCGTTTCGAATTACAAAAAATGCTGCACGATGCTGAAAATGGGCTCTTCAATGAGGTTCTAGTTCTTCGGTTTAATCGTCTCGCTCGTTCCAACATTGACCTTCTCCGGATTGTCGAGCATCTCCGAAAACATGACATCGCTTTCCGATCCTTTTCTGAAAACTTCGAGACGGAAACGTCGATGGGTAAATTAGCACTTTCAATGATGGGCGCGGTAGGTGAATTAGAACGCGATACCATTCTTGCTAACTCTAAGATGGGCTCACAGCAACGTGCCAGCTCAGGTGGACACATCGCTAATGCACCGATTGGATATAAAGTCGTGGTACTTTCACTCCATGGACGTAAGAGGGAAACACGCATTGATGTCATACCCGAAGAAGCAGTCATCGTGAGGCGAATATTTGAGAAATACGCCTCAGGGCGTGGTCTTAGGTCCATTGCCAATGAGTTAAATCATGATGGGCACCTTACCAAAAGAGGAAATTCATTTTCGACCTGCACTATTAAGGATATTATTGAGAATCCATTCTATGTAGGTAAGGTGCGTTACTGCCGTCATCTCAATTGGAGTGAAAAAGGAGAAAGGGCAAAAACCCTTCTCCGATGGTCACCGAAGGTATCCATCCAGCCATCATCTCAGAGGAGCTTTGGGATAAGGTTCAATTCCTTAGGAATAAAAAAGGCATCAAAGAGGTGCTATTAAAGCCTCAGATCCTGCGACCAATTGTAAAAACCATCAACGATCGAAAGATCAACCGTATTAAACCGCTTCAGGATGAGCTTAATGCAGTACGCGTTCTATTAGATGATATCCAAGGCAAGAAGCTTAAGTACCTGGAATTGTATGAGCTGGACCTGTTCGAGCGCAAGCTCTTTTCGGTACGGCTTAGTGAGCTTGAAAAGGAGCCTGATCTGCTTCATGCTCGAAGATCTGAGTTAGAGTTAGAGTTGGACGGAGATCATTCACAGTCAATCTCTTACGAAGCTGTTAGATCATTAATTTCGCGTTTCGATTACTTGTTGAATGAATCTTCCTTCGACCAACGGAAGACACTTTTGCACCCGATTATCAACAAAGTCACTGTCTCAAGCGACAAAAAGATTGACAAGATCGAAATGATCTTCGACGAAATGACGGACACCATTTTTTAAGAGCAGCCCCTACTGCCGCAACAGCGGTGGAAGGGGCTTTCCCTTTGTCAGGGAAAGCTCTAAAGCTCAGGCATAAGCTCTTGGTTGTCATCTAAGTTATTAATATTGATTTAACAAACCCCGTGCCTTCGCCCTAACTTCTTTGCTGACTCCGGGATGATTGGATTCAATGGAGGCTTTAAGCATGTCCTTCTCCCACTTGTTCGAGAAGATTGCTACAGTGTAATTAATTCTTGTGTACTGCCCAGTAATTGACTTCGCTTTTGGATTCGAATCTAGTAACTTCTGCGCAAGCCGCTTCTTATCCTCCTTAAGTGACGTCGATTGTTGCTTAAAGTATTGTCGATAGTCCTCGTAAAACTCAACAAAATTTGATAGCCCCACAGATGCCCTCGCACGATCAAAAGTAATCACAGTCAATCATCCTCTCGTCTCATTTGTAATACCAGTACCACAAAAAAGCACAGCTAGATTAAACATTTTCACAGCTAAACATGATGTTTTTACCGCGGTCAATTAATCATGGCTAGAAATATTTTTATGGTATAATTATACAAATAAAAACATGAGTGGCGTTCAAAATGACAAATAAAAATCGAGTTATCTCTGCATTATCGAACGCAGAGTTGTGTGATGATTGCTTATCTGTTTCCTCTGGCGTAGTACCTAGACAAGCAGTTAATATCATTTGTCGTGCACTCTCAGAGACTTCTATGATAAACTGGCATCATGGTGTATGCGAACACTGCCATAAGATAAAAATAACCAATCATATACTCGAAATGAATACAGTAAAAGTCGAATCTTTGTTGATACCCTCTCTTCCGAAACATTGATTAGACCTTGGTATTGGGAAGGCAATGTGCAGAGCCAGGTTGTAAAGTATCTTGCTCTCAACAATTACACGATTCGTAGCGTCGCGGATACGTCTTCTCGTACCTCCGGAAAAGACATAATAGCTATTGATGCAAAAAACAATGAGTTATGGATTAGCGTGAAGGGATACCCTGATAAGAGTTCTAACACTCAAGCTCGCCACCGGTTTTCTGAAGCCATTTTTGATCTCGTTCTGTACCATGGCGAAAACCCTAACGCGAATCTCGGAATAGCTCTGCCCGATGGTTTCATCACGTATACCAATTTGTTTCCTCGTATCACATGGCTTAAAGAGTCCATGCCTTTTCAAATCTATTGGGTTAGTGAAACCGGATCTGTCAGAATGGAGTAATTGTTCTCAAAAGTACAATTGGGGAGGAATAAACATGCCGAATAAAAGTTGGGCTGTTCTTAATTCATTGCAACTGGGGCGCTACGCTGAATATTTTGCAAAGATGGAGTTCGCATCCTACGGGTTGGAAGTATTTTCATCAGAAGTCGATGATCGTGGCATTGATTTTATTGTAAAAGATAAGCAAGGCCGATTTTCAGAAATTCAAGTTAAATCCTTAAGGGGCACTGGATATGTATTTGCTCAAAAAAGCAAATTTAATATAAACAATAGAAACCTGTTCATGGCTCTTTTAATTTTCAAAGAAGGACAACTGCCTGATTTCTTTTTAATTCCTTCTGAATCGTGGGAAGTACCAAACGAAGTGTTTGTTGATCGAGACTATGATAAGCCCGGACTAAAGAGTAAACCTGAGTACGGGATTAACATTTCAAATAAAAACTATGACATCCTAAAAATATTCGAATTTGAAGAGTCCATCAAAGACTTTTTGCTGATACCTTCAGAGTCTGGTGGCGTTGAGGCACCCTTGTCCTAGGCAAGCCGAATCCGCTCGTAGGGGGCCACCTAGAGCCAAAGCTGCCCCATAGGTTGCCTCACCCCCACCCAGCACCTTGGGGCAGCTTTCCGCACCCAGCAAGGAATTAATACAAAAAACTTCGGGTCATTTATGATACGGTTCCCCCCGGTTTATCTTCACCGCCCGATAAACCTGCTCCACCAGCACCAGCCGCATAAGCTGGTGCGGCAGCGTCATGCGCCCGAAGCTGAGCTTCTGCTGCGCGCGCTTCAAGACCGCGGGAGCCAGACCCGTGCTCCCGCCAATAACAAAAGCCACGTGGCTTCGCCCATACGTGGCTAATTTATCGAGCTGGGTCGCGAGATCCTCGCTTGACCAGAGCTCGCCATCAAGTGCAAGCGCGACTACGTGCGCTTCAGGCTTCAGCTGCGCCAGAAGCCTCTCGCCCTCTCTCTCGCGCACAATTGCTTCCTCCGCCGGACTCATCGTCTCCGGCGCTTTCTCATCGGCCACTTCCGTGAGCGTGAGCTTCACGTAAGGGCCTAAACGCTTGGCATATTCCGCTATGCCAAGCACCAAATATTTTTCCTTCAGCTTCCCTACGGCCGCTATCTGTATATGCATGCGCTATACCACCAAAAACGTGGCTGGCTCTTCGCACAAATCGCATTTGCGCGGTGGATCCCAGTCAGCAAATTGTGTTTCCTTCAAATCCACTACATCCGGCGCGTCTTCATATTCATCTACAAATCGGTCCAATGCCCGCTCAATATGCTCTTTACATACACAATACATCGTTTTTTCGCTTCCTATCCCTAGTTGATGGTTGTCCTTAAAGTCTACACCTAGCATATCAGAAAAAGCCTCCTAATGTGAAGGACACAATTCCTTCCGAAAACCGATCTAACTATTTAACACCTCTTCGACTATCCAACCAAATCAAATCAGTCTTCCTGAGCTAACGGGATAGTGGATCAAAGAACATAAAACCCATACCCTTACTTCTATCCTTAGTTCTCCCCTCCTCCCCCCACACAAAAAAACGCCGCAGCACACAAACGGTCTCCCATTCGCATACTGCAGCGTTCCTCAATCCAAAATCCAAACCCCACTTACTCTGGTTCCTTATCAGCAAGCTTAAACTTCGTAACCTTCAGTTCACCATCGCGGTAAAAGGTTACTTCAATCTCGTCGCCAATTTTCTTCTTGCCGTACAAATATTTGCGCAGCTCCATCGTGCTGCCAATCGCTTGCTTATCGAGCTGAACGATAACGTCATTGAACTTAAGCCCCGCATCTGCGGCTGGTCCTGTAGCCTCAAGTACGATAACCCCATCATAGACTTCATCAGGCAGCTTAAGCCCTGCAGCAGCATCACCGTCTGCACCTTTATCCGAAGTATCGTCTGATTCTTCATCAGGTACTGCTTCTTCGCCTTCACCCATACCTCCGAGTGAGTCCTCTAGATCCTGTTGGCCCCAATATTGCTCCAAATCCATCGTGTAGACGCCTAAATAAGGACGTGGCACGTATCCGTATTTAATGATCTTCTCAACGATCGGCATCGCATTATTAATCGGAATAGCAAAGCCTATGCTCTCGACTCCATAGTCCGATATTTTCATACTGTTAATACCGACAACGCGACCGTTCAAATCGATGAGCGGGCCCCCGCTATTGCCTTGGTTAATAGCCGCATCAACGCGAATAACCTCTTGCTCCCAGTCGAATACGCCATTCTGGTTTAAGGATACCGGCACAATTTCCTGAGTTCTGCTCACAACGCCCATTGTAGTCGACTCTCCAAGACCCAAAGGATTTCCGATCGCCATAACGAACTCAGCTGCGCGAAGTGCTGACGAGTCACCGATTTCAGCAACAATCTCAATACCCTTCGCATCTATTTCAAGCACAGCAAGATCGGTTATTTGATCCGACCCGACGACACGCGCCTCCCGCTTCTCGCCATTTATAAGTATGGCTTTCACCGATTCTGCTTCAGCTACAACGTGATAATTGGTTATGATGATTGCTTTACCGTCCTTCTTAGCGATAATGACACCTGAGCCCGCGCCCGCTTCACGCAGAACGCCTTCTTCTTCAGCAGTATCCGCTTCACCGTCATTAATACCAAATGAGAACAGCTGCTCATTAATAATGCTAACGACAGCCGGCCTTACTTTGGCTGAGGCCATGATGGTCCGCTCCGACGGATCTAAATTCTGAACGGTACCTGCCACCGGAACGGAACCTTTCGAACCTCTACCACCATCACCGATACCGCCAAAAAACACACCGAACAGCAGTGTTGCAATGATCGCACTAGAAAATGAAGATACAAAAGCAATGCGGACATTAGACCATTTACGTCCACCGCTTTTATAAGAAGAAGAAAAGTCATCCCGTCGTTTTTGCTTAGCAGCGCGCCGAGATACCTTTGTCGAATAAAAATCATCATCGAATAAGCTCATCACTATCACCCCTCTCCATATAAAGGACATTAACACTATTTTATCAATCTAGGAATGTTTTCGGAATATATGACTAAAATAATAATAGATTCAATTGCTAAACAATAAAAATATTTTTCACCAAAGGAGAAATGTCATTATGAAGACCAAAACACCTGTTTCTTGGGAGCATGTGCAGCTCGCTGCAAAGCTCGCTGATTTAAAGGATGATCACTATCGCACCGTTCTGACATTAAGCGCTATGCTAGAGTTGTTCATAGACAAAGGGTTAATGACCCGAGAAGAATTAAGTGCAAAATCCGACGCACTCGACGCACAGCTAGAATCCTTTATTTCCGCTTCACTTCATCCCATGACGTAGGTTTGTCATGATAAGTTGCACGAAGCGGATTTTCGTCCTTCTTAAAGAAGATTCCGTTATCCTCTAGTATACTATTCACAGTCATCATTGCTAAGTCCATCATGTTATGATCAAGGCTCAAATGAGCCAAATATACACGTTTGGTTCGATCTGTCATTAGCTCAAGCAGCGCTTCACCAGCCGCAACATTAGATAAATGGCCTACATCACTCAGGATACGTCGCTTAGTATTCCAAGGGTATCGACCCATTCGCAGCATCTCGGTATCGTGATTCGATTCGAGCACCAGCACATCCGAGTCAATAATGTGACGCTTAACCTTTTCACTTACATAGCCAAGGTCTGTTGCCAGACTCAGCTTCTCACCATTTTCCTCAAAACAATAACCTACCGGCTCTGCCGCATCATGTGAGATCGGATACGATTGTACCTGCATCGATCCAAATGACAGCTCTTCTCCGGTCTCCATATACACCCGCTTCTCTGCAGGTATTTTTCCGACATGCCTCTCCATTGCGTCCCAGGTGGATGCATTCGCAAATATCGACAGCTCATACTTGCGGGCGAAAGCGCCTAAACCTTTAATATGATCGGAATGCTCATGGGTGACGAGCAGAGCGTCCAATTCATGGCCCGCAACTCCCCGCTCACGCATAAGCTCATCCAGCCTCTTCATGCTCATTCCCGCATCTACAAGCACCGTCTTATCGTTGCCCTGTACAATTGTCGCATTACCCGTCGATCCACTTCCCAGTACCGTAAATCGCAGTCCCATAGCTACTTTTTCCTATCCCTTCTCCTGCTCCCGTTTACGTAAAACGTTCGCCGCTGCTTCCCCTTGCTCTTTCTCTTCATCTGTTGTTACTTCTCCGCTAATTGCATGCACATAGTACATTTTGCCGTCCTCCAGCATCACACGCCAAGAGGGAGTCGCCACCTGCTTCTCTGAGTCAAATATTTGGCCATGATAGCCTAATTGAATATTGCTTATGACCGATCCATCCGGCAAATACGTTTCAATTAAGCTAGTAACGATTTTCGCCGCTGGCAAAACCTGCTTTGCCTCACCCGTTCCTAACACTTCAATTCGGTCCTGCTTGAACGCTGTTATTTTCTGATTGCTATTGTAAAGCTCCAGTTTCACATGCTTCACATCAAACATCGGATGACCTTCGACCATCTGATACAAGACGAACACACCATTACGATCCAAAAGCAAATCGTATGCATATTGATCAAGCCCGGGTATTTCATTACCCAGCGTCTTCAATAGCTCTGATTTAGAAAATATAATCGCACTATCGACCGGCTGTTTTAGCTTAACAGGCTCTTTATCCGGTCCGTTGCTCGAGCGGAGCACGTACGTAATGTCACCAAGCTTTGGCGTTTCAAGCGGTAGATTGGCTGTAAGTGAAATACGCTTTTTCTTCATCAGCTGCAGCTTATCCTGCGGCAGCTCCGCTGAATTCACATTGACGTTAAGCTGCTCTCTTATATCCAGCCATAGCTGGTACCCAAGCAATATGTTAAGCAGCAGGAACGATATTATAAGCACACTCTTCGCTCTTCCCCAATCCACACGCTCTCACCCCCGTCCTTGTCCTACTCACTACCCGATATTGTGTCTTTATCAAAACGCAGCTGGCTCACTCCACCAGACATAATTGTCTCTTATTCATTCACAGCATCTACATGCTCTTGCCTCATCTGCAAGCTGCCCACGACAGCCTCATCCGAATCCGGCTTAGCTGCCGTATTACCTGCCGAGCCTTCTCCTTCATCATTAGAGCCGGTGACATGGTTTGCATCCAATTCCTTCGGCGGCTCATATCCACTATGATACGCTTCGACAAGCACATCTTCGGTTCCGTCCTCTAACCTTACAGCCCATACAGGTATGAACCGGATTTTATTGCCTTCAATAGGCTGAGGCTGAAGCGCGGGGAACAATGCCACTACTTCACTGCGTCTATTATAGCTTTCAAGCTGCTTTTGCAACGTTTCTCCACCAGATAACCATCTGACCGAGCGTGACTCTGTTTTTTCTCCAAGCGTTATAAGCGACCTTTCGTACTCTGTAACGACACCCTGTTGAAGAGTTAATCGCATGTATCCGTACTTGAATGGTGAATTCTCTATGATCGGAAACTGCTCAATATACTGCTTGAAACGGATGTATTTACTTTGGTCAACCGGCAGCGGATTGACGAATCGATGAACGCCATCCCATCCGCCATGCTCATTAATAAAATCAACCGAGGTATAGACGTTATCACTAAGACTGTTTTCGGTTTTCTTCGACGCGGCCGAATCAGTGTAGCTGATCCACATTCCTTTCTGCTCCACCTGCAGTCCCCGCTTGCCATCCGTAAAGATCTGCGAACCGCTGCGATCCTCAAATCCTTTTGTCGTACTGGGGTCGAAGAACAAGCTGCGCTGCATCATATCCGGTGTATAAACCTCGTAAGGAAACACCATCTCCGTAGCCTGTATAGGTGTGGTCGGCAAGTATAATTCGTCTGACGTCATTGTGTATTGCGGCTGGTACTGTCCGAAACCTACATAATCCTGCACATCTCGCACCGTTAAATCTGCCCTAACAGACTCATATACCATCTGACCATCGGCACTGAAAAAGAACGTACGAATTTCCTCAGTTCCTGTCGTCTTGAATATCCAAATTCGATCAATAGTCTCGTTTAAAAATACGAGATCTCCTTCTAGCTTAAGCAGCTTCTGCAACAGCTCTACTGGAATACCGTTGTTAAATCGAAGCTCAATTCCAATATCATTTTTACGAACCTTTTCCCAGTCCAGCAGATCAGAAGGATTGCGCTGAAACCCTTTGAACTCCCTGCCCTGAATACGCTGATTCAAAATCATCTCGTAAAACTGCGTATTCGGATAAAGAACGGTATGTTTGTTGTTCCCTAGGTGAATAATTAACTCCTCGGGAAAAATAACACTTTCTACACTCGCTGGCCTACCAATTGCCTCAGAATTCACATAATCCTGATCACTTCTTACCGTAACGCCGAGTCCCGGCATGCTGTAAGCGAGCAAATAGCTTTGAAGGAGGCTTAATACGACAAGTATAATAAGCGCTGATGTCTTTGCCTTTTCCATCATGCCGACTCACTCCCTTCTTGCAATAGAGGGAGTGTGAACGTTACTGTCGTACCCTCATTCAGCTCTGATTGAAGTGAAATCGTACCGCCATGCGCCTTCACAATTTCCCGGGCAATGGATAGGCCGAGTCCCGTTCCGCCCATATTTCGCGAGCGAGCCTTGTCGACACGATAGAAACGGTCGAAAATACGCGACAAATCCCTCTTAGGAATACCGATACCCGTATCCTTGACGCTAATCGCAGCCAATGCCGAATCCCCCTGCTTCTTTGCTTCTAATTCTATCGATCCGCCATCGAGCGTATATTTAATCGCATTGGAATATAAATTATCAAGCACCTGATCAATTTGATCACGGTCGAGCCACGCATACTCCAGCCCCTGCTCCACATGTACCACTGCCTTAATTGACTTCTGTCTAAGCTGGAAGGAAAAACGGTCTGCTACCTCATCCAGCATCTCATGTATATTCGTTTGTCGTCTTCTAAGCGGTGCTTGATTCGAATCAAGCCGCGATAGATGAAGTAGATCGGTAACCAGCCTAATCATCCGCTCTGTTTCATTGCGAATAACACCAACAAACCGCTCAGACAGCTCTCGCTCCTCAAGCGCGCCATCATTGAGCGCTTCCGCATAGCTCTTGATTGTCGTCAGCGGTGTCCGAAGCTCATGGGATACGTTCGCTACGAATTGACGACGCGACTGCTCCAGCTTTTCTTGCTCGGTCGCATCCTGAAGCACCGCGATTGTGCCGGTAATGCCTTTGTCCCGCCGATGAATCGGAGTGAACGTCACCTTCAGAATGCCCTCGTCATTGTCACCAGACTCACCTTCGTCGGATGGGCGCGACAGCAGAAGCGTCTGACCGCGACCCTGCTGCTGCAGCTCAAGCAGCTGCTGCTTAGGCAATCCGAGCAGCTCAGACAAGTCACAGCCATCGCATTTTGCCACGTCGAGCAGCTCTAGAGCCCTGCTGTTCCAAACGATGATTTGTCCATGCTCGTCCGCCGCGACAACCCCGTCACTCATGTTCGATAAAATGGAAGCGAGCTTCTCGTTCTCTTCCTCATTCACCGACAGCGCATCCTTTAGACGAATCGTCATATCATTGAAGGCCATGCTTAGCCTGCCAATCTCATCATCGCCGAGTACGGGAACATGGAAGTCGAACTTACCCTCTGCTACAGCCTCGGCCTGTCTCGTTAAGCCTTGAATCGGACTTGTAATGGTATGGGCAAGCAATACGCCTAGTACGCCGGTTAAGCCCAGCGCGATCAGCGTTCCTGAGAAAAATATTTGGTTGACCCGATTGACCGTCTCATACAAATCATTCATCGATGCCACTACATAAACAGCCCCGACTACCTTTTCGTTGAGGGTTACCGGCTGGGCAATCATCTTTTTCCTAATGTTATCCTCATCGATAATTTCTTCTTCATTATCGGGTATATTTTGCAGCGCGCGGCTAACCGCCAGTGATTTATTTTTCTTCCCGATATTCGACTGCTGCCCTGGCAGAGAGGTCGCCACAAGCTTGCCATTAGAATCAAGCACCTGTACCTCGGCACCGCTTATGCTGAACAGATTCCGGACAACCTGATTCAAAGTCTCCGTAGTGCTTTCCGAGGAATCCCCTTCGGTTTCTGGCTTAGCTGCCAAGCTTGGCGCCGCGAATTTGGATAAAGTATCGGCCTGCTCCATTAGATTTTTTGTAAAGCTATCTATTAAGGAGTTTTTGACCGTACTAATGAAATAAACGCCGATCAGCTGCATCGCTACCAATATGAGCAGTAAATAAATGATGACTAGCTTGACTTGAATCGTACGAAAGAAGCTTTTGCCTTTCATCCTTAACCGAAGCCTCCGGACTTAGCATTACGCATCATATAGCCGAGTCCCCGCCGAGTCATAATATATTCGGGACGACTTGGATCATCCTCTATTTTCTCGCGCAGTCTCCTAATTGTCACATCGACCGTCCGTACGTCGCCAAAATATTCAAAGCCCCACACCGCTTGCAGTAAATGCTCGCGCGTCATCACTTTGCCGCTATTGCGGGCCATATAATAAACCAGCTCATATTCACGATGAGTCAGATCAAGCGGCTCACCGCTTTTGTATACGACATACATATCTGTATCTATAAACAAGTTAAATAGCTTAAAGCCTTGCGGCTCTGTCGTTGCATCCGCGTTTAGCGCTCCGTCATCGTCTCTACTAGCCTCAGACTTCTGCTGCCGACGCAAATGCGCCTTAACTCTCGCTAGCAGCTCACGCGTACTGAAAGGCTTCGTTACATAATCATCCGCACCCAGCTCTAATCCCAACACTTTATCAATTTCTGTGTCTTTGGCTGTCAGCATAATAATCGGCATATGAAGCTTTGTACGCACCTCTCGGCACACGTCCATACCATCCTTCACCGGCAACATCAAATCTAGCAAGATAAGGTCCGGCTTTTCTTCGAAGGCTAGTCTAACCGCTTCCGCGCCGTCGAAGGCACATATAACCTGATGGCCTTCCTTCTCCAAATTAAACTTAAGTATATCTGCTATCGGCTGTTCGTCATCGACCACTAATATTTTACCGTGCATCGCTACACCCGCCCGTCGCTTGTCCTTTGTAATGCTTCTATTTTAACACACGTTAACCTCTACTTCACAATGAAACTTCCTTCATGAGAGCAAGGATTTACCTTTATTTTTCAGCCAATGCCCAAACAAGTGTAAACGGACTTCTCTACTTTGCTACTTTTCTTATATTTCAAAAAAAAAGAGCACCTCTCAGCCGCAGCATAAGAGGTACTCTTGTTCCTATATAGGTATAATTATAAATATTTCAATGGATTTTGTAGAACGCCATTTTTGTGAATTTCAAAATGTAAATGAGTGCCTGTTGAGTTCCCTGTATTACCCATAATTGCGATTTTATCGCCCTTTTCTACGATATCCCCTTCGCTTACATTGTAGGAGCTAAGGTGGCCATAGACGGTTGTGTATCCATTCTTATGATTAATAATGATCGTCTTGCCTAGACCAGACTTCGTACCGACAAATTCTACTACGCCAGTATCTGATGCCATAATGCCTTTGTTGCCGACAAGATCGACACCATTATGCATGCGTCCCCAGCGTTTTCCAAACTTACTTGTAAGTCTAGAACCGGATACCGGCATTGCGAAGCGGCCTGAGCCTTCGCCTAAAACGACTTTAGTACCCTTCATTACGATCGACGGAACAGCTTCCTTAATAACTTCCTTGGATACCAGCTCTTCGTTAACAACATAACCGTTTTGCTTAGTAATTTTGTAGGTCATTTTTTGGGAGCCTTTCGTCCCTTCCTTAATAACCTTCGATTCGCCAAGGCGCATATCAGAATTTTTCTGCACTTCAACCTGCGGCTCAATATCAATCACTTCAACTAAGTTCTCAACCGTCTTTACGGTAAGCACCGGCTGCAGAACCGTCAGATCAAGTACATCGCCAATTGTAATTTTATCATCTTTAATCCATTTATTATTCTCGTAAATAACTTGAGGAGAAATATCGAACTTTTCCGCGATGCAGCCTACGCAATCTCCTTCTTGAACCGTATACTTGGTTGGTTGTATACTGCCTTGAACGAGCGTCTTATAGATATCTTCCGCTTTCATAATCTTCGTTGGATCCGTGTCTACAACGTCCGTTGCTACCTTTTCCACAAAGCCTACATTGGTAACTTCACGTCCTGGTGCATTTTTCGTCGACTTCTCTTTCGAAGCCGCCTCGTCACTGCTTGATGAAAACGAAAGTGATCTAACCTCTTTCGCTTCCTTCTGTGCTGCTACAAGCTCAGGTGCAAATTTGCTTTGTACACGTTGCAAAATAGCATCTGCCGTCTGCTGATCCTTCACGATTCCAACCAGCTTGCCTTCTACTTTCAGCTCAACACCAACAGCGTGTGACGTAAACATGCTCTCTAGCTTGTCTAATGTAGCATCCGTCTCAGGTACTGCTTTGTAAGCACTATCCAATTCGTATGTAATGGTGCCTGTATCAAGTATCATGTTGATATTGGGATTCGCTTTCTGGACTTCCTCGTTTTCAAGCAGAACAAGCTGTTCTACTTTCTCTGGATCGTTTACGGTTCCAACGGCTGTTCCATTCATATATACGTTATAAAATTCGACTGTGTTTGCTTGAACATATTGGATTCCGCTAAAACCGGCTACTGTGAGGAGTACGAGCGCCCCGCCTGTAATTTGTACCGACTTCTTCCGCCAGAACGGCGTAATCGTCTTACTATCTACAGGTTGTTGCTGTGTCTTGCCATTCAAGTGTTGCGATCGGTCTTTGCGAAAGTACTGAACCGTTTGATTCCATACCTTCTGTATCCGACCTTTGTCCCTGAAAACGGTCATGATTGTCTCCTTTTCGCGCTAATGCTGCAGTTTTTCCTCTTTCCTTCATGAAAAAAGGCGAATGATCCTGTCGGATCACTCGCCTAATACTTTAACATACCCCCAATAAATGGGGCAACCTTTACAGAACCTTCAAATCATTAATATTTTTTCAGAATCTCCATCATTTGCTCATATTCTTCCTTGTCGAGATGCTGTGCCATAATCTGTTGAACAGCTGTAAGCTCCTGCGCAGTTAGTCCATTTTCTACATATTGAGATATCGTTTGCCAGGATTCCTGAGGCAGCTTGTTCATTAATAATGCGAACAATTGCTCTTTATCCTCGTCACTCATTTGGTTTTTCACGTCTGTTAAATCGTCCGTTGTAATCGCCGTTTCCGTACCGTCAATACCTGCTGTTCCCTCCTGAACATTTCCTTCATTTGGCGCACCACTGCTATTGGCCTGTGTTCCTCCGCCTACTCCAATATCGGTGAGCGGCGGCACATCTACCTCACCAAACGCATCGACTGCCAATGGGCCTTCTCCATGATCATCGGTTATCGTAGTTGACTGATCGGCATCGTCCTTTGAACTTTCACTGCCATTTTCTGATGATGAATCTTCTTTCTTCTTATTTCCAGAAGCTTTTGTATTATCCTTTGCTGCTGTATCTGTTGTCAGTAACGGGTCTGCTCCCCATAGCTTCCCCCATACTCCCGACATAGCCATCGGCGGAACCTCAACTGGCAGATTGAATTGCTTGAGAAGCGTTTCCACATAGCTTGTTACAATATATCCCGTCGTCCAAATCGACAAAAAGCTTAATATAAGACCTGACGCTATTAGCTTTGCAAGCCACCCAATCTTTCTCATCATACGAATATCAACCCTTTCATCCCGCTGCTGATGTCAGTCACTATTTCATATAAGCAGCGTTTTCCATAATCTGTTATCTATCATTATGGTCAACTATTCGGGAGGACATTCTCTCAAATGAAAAAAAGGATGACCAAATGGCCACCCTTTAATCTGCTTCTATATGTTCTATTCGTATATTGGACGAACTGGATTCGTCTGATCACGATTACGGCCTACCGAGAATATAGCAATCGGAATACCTGTAAGCTCGGAAATGCGGTTCAAGTAGTTCAGTGTATTCACAGGCAAATCCTCTAGCGTTTTCGCGCCGGAAATGTCCTCTGTCCAGCCTGGATACTCCTCGTAGATCGCTTCGCACTCAGAAACCATTTTCAGGCTTGCCGGGTAAGTATCGATTACTTCACCGCGCAGCTTGTAGCCTGTGCAAATTTTAACTGTTTCAATACCAGTAAGAACATCAAGTGAGTTAAGTGACAAGCCAGTAATACCGCTCACACGGCGTGCATGTCGTACAACAACCGTATCGAACCAGCCAACACGGCGAGGACGACCAGTTACCGTTCCGTACTCATGACCTTTATCGCGGATCAATTGACCAATTTCGTTATCTTGCTCTGTAGGGAACGGGCCGTCGCCTACACGAGTTGTGTAAGCTTTCGCAACACCGATAACCTGTTGAATTTTCGAAGGACCAACGCCAGAACCGATACATACACCGCCAGCCGATGGGTTGGAAGATGTAACAAACGGATAAGTACCTTGATCGATATCAAGCATAACGCCTTGAGCGCCCTCGAACAAAACCTTCTGTCCGGCGTCAATCGCGTTATTTAGTACAACGGACGTATCTGTCACATATGGACGAAGTATTTCAGCAAAAGCAAGGTACTCGCCAATAATTTGATCAGCATCTAGCGGCTCGCTGCCATAAACCTGCTCAATCAATTGGTTTTTTTCCAGCATAACGCTGCGAACTCTTGCTTCAAACTCTTCCGCGTCCATCAGATCGGCAATACGGATACCATTACGCGCAGCTTTGTCCATGTAGCACGGACCGATACCTTTGCGTGTTGTTCCGATTTTGTTGTCGCCTTTGCGATCTTCTTCAAGCCCGTCCAGCACAAGATGGTATGGCATGATCACATGCGCGCGATCGCTAATTTTTAAGTTATCAGTCGAGAAGCCATTTTCATGAATATAATTAATTTCCTCAATTAGAGCCTCTGGATTAATAACCATTCCGTTTCCGATTACACAAGTTTTATTATGATTAAAAATGCCTGAAGGAATCATGGTCAATTTATACTTTTTATTGTCAATGAGAATGGTGTGCCCGGCATTGTTACCTCCTTGGTAACGAGCGACGACGTCGGCTCCCTCTGCCAAGTAATCAGTGATTTTGCCTTTACCTTCGTCTCCCCACTGCGTACCAACAACAACTACCGTAGACATAATCATACCCCCGTCCGGTGTTTATAAACACCGAAAATTACTGACGTTAACTTAGCAACTTGATTTGGCCTTCATTGAAGGCTTTCACCGCTAGTCAAAAGACAGCATTATCATTTTAGCAGTCCAACTTACAGAAGTCAAACTAAAAACGAACAATTACACGGTTACCCATGCAATTGTTCGGGTATTTACGATGCATGTGACGGTTCATGGTGAGCTCGGTCAATGCTTACGAATTTATTGTACTGCTTAAGGAAAACCAGCTCTACTGTACCAACAGGTCCATTCCGCTGTTTAGCAATAATGATTTCGATAATATTTTTCTTCTCGGACTCTTTATCGTAGTAATCATCCCGATAAAGGAAAGAAACGATATCTGCATCTTGCTCAATCGATCCGGATTCCCGAAGGTCAGACATCATCGGACGTTTATCCTGCCGCTGCTCAACACCCCGGCTAAGCTGCGACAGCGCGATTACTGGCACTTCCAGCTCACGCGCAATATGCTTCAATGTACGTGAAATTTCAGATACCTCCTGCTGCCGATTTTCGCCCGCTTTGCCGCGACCGGAGATCAACTGCAAGTAATCGATCAGAATCATTCCTAATCCGCGTTCCTTCTTCAGACGACGGCATTTCGCGCGAATCTCCGCAACGGTAATACCTGGCGTATCATCGATAAAGATTTGAGCTTCTGACAAGGAGCCTATCGCCATTGTAAGCTTCTCCCAGTCATCACCCTCTAGATGCCCTGTCCGCATCCGCTGCGCGTCAACGTTAGCCTCCGCACAGATCATCCGTTGAACCAGCTGTGCAGCTGACATCTCCAGACTGAAGATAGCAACTGTTTCGCGTGCTCGCACGCCGACATTTTGAGCAATATTAAGGGCAAACGCCGTTTTACCTACAGATGGCCGTGCTGCAACAATAATCAGATCACTTCGCTGGAAGCCAGCGGTCATTTTGTCCAGATCCGTAAAGCCTGACGGAATGCCCGTCGTTCCGCCTCTATTGGAATAAAGTTGTTCAACCTTCTCGAATACTTCCATCAACACGTCTCGGATAGAGACGAAGCCACCGCCCGCGCGGCGATTCGATATTTCAAGAATTTTTTTCTCCGCGTCACTTAACAAAACGCTGACTTCATCAGAATTCGCATAGCCGTCGGAGACGATGTTCGTTGCTGTCCGGATTAGACGTCTCAGCATCGATTTTTCTTCTACAATTTGCGAGTAATAGTCCACATTTGCTGCTGTAGGAACCGCATTTGCCAGTCTGGATAAATAACTGACGCCTCCAATTTCTTCAAGCAGCTGCTGATCCTGCAAATGAGCGGTCAATGTAACGAGGTCAACCGGTTGGTTGCTCTCAGCCAGCTCAACCATTGCTTCATATATACGTTGGTGAGAGCTGCTGTAAAAGTCTTCGCTACGCAACCGCTCCATAGCTGTAATTAATGCCTCAGCTTGCAGCAGCACCGCCCCGATGACGGCTTGTTCGGCTTCCATGTTTTGTGGCGGAACACGGTCAAATGTTTGTTCAGTAGTCATGGTTCCCTCCCCAAATTTTGCGCAGCAAAACTACTTTATTAAATTATAAGCCTTTATAAGTTTCACACTTATAATAGGCTTATAATTCACCGCGAAACTTTGCTTTGCCGCCAAGGACGACGACAGCCGTTTACGCTTGGCCGCTCTTATTGAATTATTCCTCTGTCGCCTGAACGCTAAGCTTAGCCTTCACCTCTGGGTGCAGCTTCACTACTACCTGTGTTACCCCCAGCGTGCGAATCGGATCATCCAGTTCAATTTTGCGTTTATCGATCTTAATGCCTTGCCCAGCTAGCGCTTCGGCAATTTGTTTGCTTGTAATAGCGCCGAACAGTCGTCCGCCCTCGCCAGCCTTCGTCTTCAAGACGACAGTTAGCTCCTCAAGACGTTTGCCGAGCGCCTGCGCGTCTTCCTTCTCTTTTTCCTTACGCTTTTGCTCGGAAGCTGCTTGCAGCTCCAATGTTTTTAAGTTGCCATCAGATGCTAGTTTCGCCAGTCCTTGCGGCAGCAAAAAGTTGCGTACATATCCTTCGGAAAGATCCTTTACTTGCCCCTTCTTCCCTTGACCCTTAACATCCTGCAAAAATATTACCTTCATTCAAATAACCCCTCTTCCGATTCAATTTCGTCCAAAACCTTTTTTAGACGTTCCGCTACCTGAGCTACGTTTCCTTCTAACTGAGCCGCAGCATTCGTCAAATGCCCGCCGCCGCCCATTCTTTCCATAACCACTTGTACATTCATATGACCAAGCGAACGGGCGCTAATGCCGATTAAACCGTCTTGCCGCTCGCCAATGACGAATGAGGCTAAAATATCTGTCATATTGAGCAGCGTATCAGCCGATTGCGCTATAAGCAGCTGTGAATACTTTCGACCGCTCTCCGTTACCGCAATAGCTACATGCTCATAGAGCACTTCGGCATGCTTAATAATTTCTGCTTTGCGAATAAACTCCTCCAGATCCTCCTTCAGCAAGCGCTGAATCATCATAGAATCAGCTCCATTGCGTCTGAGGAAGGATGCAGCCTCAAATGTACGGGCACCTGTGCGCAGCGAGAAGTTTTTCGTATCTACTGTAATGCCTGCGAGCAGTGATGTGGATTCTCTCACATCAAGCACGACACGATCATGGATGTACTGCAGCAGCTCGGTTACAAGCTCGCAGGTAGATGAAGCGTACGGCTCCATATATACCAAAATAGCATTCGCAATGAATTCCTCGCTGCGTCGGTGATGATCAATAACAACTATACGTTCAGTCTGTGTAAGCAGCTTAGGCTCTTTCACCATAGACGCTTTATGCGTATCCACAACAACCGCAAGTGTTTGCGGTGTTATAAGCGCAAACGCCTGTTCAGGAGACACAAATCGTTTTGTAAGCTTTTCATCCTCTTTCAGCAGCTCCATCATTTTCTGAATAGCCGGATTTACACCCTCAATTACGATATATGCTTCTTTTCCGAACATTTGGGCGGCCTTCATAACACCTATTGCCGCTCCGATCGCGTCCATGTCCGGCATTTTGTGACCCATAATAACAACATTGTGACTCTCGCGTATTAAATCACGCAGCGCATGAGCAACAACTCTGGCTCTTACGCGAGTTCGCTTCTCTACTGCATTGGATTTGCCGCCATAGAAGGTTTGGCGGCTGCCAGCCTTCACGGCCGCTTGATCGCCGCCTCGTCCAAGCGCGATGTCCAAGCTCACATGTGCCCATTGTCCAAGCTCAATAACATGCTCGGCACCGGCTGCAAATCCAATACTAAGCGTAGCCGGAATTTTATGATCTCCCGTAATTTCCCTTACTTCATCAAGTACTACGAATCGCGAGTGCTCCAGCTGCTTGAGTGTCTTCTGATCGGTCAAAAGCAAGAAACGATCGGATGTTAATCTCTTAATATAAATCTGGTATTTTTGAGCCCAACCCGTAATTTCATCCGTAACCTTCGCCAGCATGGAGCTCCGTTGGTGGTCGTCGAGACCTTGCGTAACTTCCTCCAGATTGTCGATCATTACGACGCCAAGAACTAGCTTCTCGTCCTCGTACTTCCTGCCCAATTGCCAGAACTCTGTAATATTTTTTACATATAAAATCCGTTCTTTTTGTTTGAATATAAGCTGGTACACGTTGGAGCCTACAGTTGCCTCAACAGTCGCCTCCCGTTCCTTTACTTGCTGCAAGGTTGGGAATAGATCGGTCAGCAGTAAACCTACAACGGAATCACGATCCAACATGGCTGCTATATATGGATTATGCCATTCCACCGTTTTATCTTCATTATATAAAATAATTCCAAATGGCAGTTCACTAATTACATCATTGCCAGCCTTCTTCACACGATAGGAAAGCGTGCCTAAATATGACTTTAAATCCTTGCGGAACGCCCGCTCAGCCATCACGGTATAAACGCCTACTCCACATGTAAGCAGCAGCCCGAGCAGCCCGAGCAGCCACTCATACCAAGCGAGAGCCGCTGTCATCAGTACCATTAATACGAAGGCCCAAATTTGGTGCATTCCATGCCACCGTGTAACTAAAAACTTCGGCATTTCAGATTCGCTCCTGTGCTATGATTTCGTAAACGATTTTCGGATTGGAAAGGCAGTATCCAGCACGCCGATTAAACTTAGCGGCGGGAATACCAATACCGGTATTGCAATAATTACCGGAATCGCTTTGTTCCACCCTCGTTGATGAGCAAGGAAGAAGAAAAATCCTACAGCCTGAATGGCAAAGACATAGCTAAGCAGCGGCACCAAATTCAGTAACGCGACCGCAAAGAAAGATTCATTCGTAACGGACGTGAACATTTGCATTACATAGGCGATCAAATAATAGACAACAAGCACGCGTGGCAGCTTCCAATTTCTAGCCAAAGTGAAGCTCGGCACTTCCAAGCCGCTTTTATTAACGATTCTACGTGCCAGATACTGCGTAGTGACAGTGAAAAAGAATGCTATCACAATAAATGTAACTGGGATCGAATTCGTTATTGTACGAATCGCTATCTCTGTTAAATCCGCATTCCAACCGTTCGGCAGCAAGCCCTGCGCATTTAAATCATTAAATGTGGTTCTGACAAGCGAGCCTATTTCTTTGGTCAACGAAATGTCCAATACGAACTCAAATAGAAGCAGCTCAAGCATCATAATTGCCAAAAATACGATACTTACATTTCGAATTACTTTAGAGATCGGCGCCTGCTTACGATATAAGTGGCCCATCACAATTGAAGGTATTAGAAAAAATAATCCGATAATGAGCGTTGCTGGTCCTCCGATCACATACGCGAGCACCCACACAGGTATCAAATGTGCCACAAACCATTTGGGCGGCAGCATTGCATACAGAACAACATAAGGCACCATCATAAGCAAAATGGCAAACAAGTTAATCAGGGGTACTACAAGCGACAATAATAAAAGGAGTGCTGCACAGCTCCACAGCACAGGTTTCAAGCCGGTTCTCAAACCGTTCACCTCTTGCATATTAAATTGTGTTTCTTATAAAACTTTTACAACTTATTATAGCATAAAGCGGAATATAACACGTACAAGGGAGTCATATCGATACCGAACCAAACAAAAAGACGGAACCACTTCCTCATTCCGTCTTGTTTCTTTTTTTATTTTGCCCTAACGGCCATGCAATTAGTACATAACGCGCAAGCGCATCTATGCGTGCGGCTTTACAAATCCTGCAGTACAGATTGTTGGTCCATAATAAGTTTCTGACAATAATCAATAATTTCACTTCTACGCACAATTCCAATAAAACGGTTCATATCATCTACGACCGGAACGAAGTTCTGCACCTTAGCAAGGGAAATCAAATCGTCCATGTTTGCATCTATTCGTACGGTCTTATTGGTCAGCCTCAGCGGGATGTCACTCAGCTTCACTTTATTAGCCAGCTCAAATGTAAGATCTGATCGACTCTTCATAAACCACAATAGATCGCCTTCCGTAACTGTACCCGCATAACCGCCGTCATCATTTATAATTGGTACTGCTGTATATCGATGATATTCCATTCGTTCAAGCGTCTGCCTAAGCGTCGTATCTTGCGACAAGCACACGACCTCTTGCTTTGGCAGCAAAAAAAAAGCAATATTCATTACGCAAATCACTCCGTTCCGTTTGCTCTTTCCATTCCATCATTATGAAGGCAGCAGACGGTTCAGAACATCCGCCTTTATTTGTCCGTTGTTTCTCCATCGCTGCTAGATAACGGACCTACCTCTTTCTTTGCCTGCTCCGTATATTTATCAGGAAGAATCAAGCTGGCCGCAGGAGTCTTCGCATCTAGCCAGTTGTCAATCATCGTCTGCACCTTCAATAAGTCCTCTTCATCGGCAAAATAATACCATGCCCCGCCGCTTACCTTTCGGTGTCCGTCACCAAGAAGTGAATGGCTGTATATATTTCTTTGTTTGGCTTGCAGCATGCTTTGTGTAAAATCGACAAGCTGCTGTGGTCGCATATCCGTGCTAAAGTTATCACCCATAATATTAATTAGTTCAGGTATCTTCGTCCATTGATTTAATTGCGTCGCTTTATCCATCAATTCATTCAAGAAAATTTGATGACGCTCCGTACGATTCATATCGCCGCCGGCATCCTCGCGATAGCGGACATAATTCAAAGTATCCTGTCCGTTATAGCTTTCCTGGCCTGCTTTTATAACAAACTTCTCATGATCATAATCATCATTGACCATATCCTCTTCAATAGGAAGAGAGAGTCCGCCAATCTTATCAATGACTTGGCGGAAGCCTTCAAAGTTAATTGATGCGTAATAGTCGATCGGCGCGTCAAATAACTTCTCAACTGTATTCATCGCCATACCGGCACCGCCAAAAGCATACGCGTGGGTAATCTTATCCTCTCGATCTTTACCCACTATTTCTACATACGTATCACGCGGAATAGAAACCATAAGAAGATCACCATCGGAAGGGCGAACAACCGTATAGATCATTGTATCCGAACGGCCAATCTCATTGTCGCGTTGATCAACACCGAGCAGCAATACAGAAAAGGGATCCTGCTGCTTCTTTACTGTACTGACTGTGACCGGCATGCGGCCTTCCGCAGGCTTATAGGTTTGCTCTAATTGTTTCTCTACCTGCCCTTGCAGCAGCCAATCGAATCCGAGCGCAGCAAGCATGCCACGGTTAAAGTACCCCGCAATCATTATAACAACTATCGCTGCCGCTGTCGTGTAAATCCATTTACGTTTATTTTTCATAATATGCCAATTTCTCCTATCCGAACCTAGCTTATATAATACATCCTCTCATTTTAGACGATCTATTGTCGAAACAAGTTACAAAAGTTTTACAAAAAAATCCTTCCAATATTTGATTGTACAATTAGCAAAAAAAAGGTCTTTTGCTAATCATTAGCGAATACAATCATTGCATGTATATGATTTTTAGAAAGGGTGAAATCTCACTATGCAACAACCGCCAATCATGCAGCCTGATCAATCATCGACGGGCTTAGATCCTAAGGTAGCCAGCTTGCTTTGTTACTTAGGAGGATTTGTTACTGGCATTATATTTCTAATTTTGGAGAAGCAAAGTCGTTTTGTGAAATTGCATGCCGTACAATCCATTGTTGTATCTGCTTCAATTATCATTTTGAGTATTTTGTTTAGCGTAATACCAATAATAGGCTGGCTTCTTGGCCTTCTCCTTGCTCCAGTCAGCTTTATTTTATGGATCGGACTTATGCTCCTCGCACTCCAAGGCAAGCTGTATAAGCTTCCTATTATCGGGGACTGGTGTGAGCAGCAAGCAAGCAGATTTTAAAGCTTAGATAACTCCATTCGCGCTGACTTAGTAAGGCTGGCAACTACGAGCTCATAGGAATGATCGATCATCGCTTGCAGTTCTATTTCGGACAAGGTGCTATCTATAGTTATCGTATTCCAGTGCTTCTTGTTCATATGATAGCCAGGTTGAATCGACGCGTGCTGTTCACGCAGGTTCTGGGCAATGATAGGATCACATTTTAATGATATGGATTGGGATGAGAATAAGGCAAACATTTTACCCGCGACCTTCATGACAAGCGGTTCGGGTCCAAATGGGTATTCCCGCTGGGCTCCCTGCTTCCGCTCACAATAATTGATAAGCTGCTGCAATCTATTACCTCCTTGAATCAATTTTCAACCATATTCATTATAACGGAACAGTTACCCTCTTCACATCATCCAAATAATAAAAAAAGACAGCAGGCTGCTGTCTTTTTTTATCCTATATGCAACACGTATTTATCTCTCTCGGCTTAACTGAAACTTGCGACCATATTCACCGTGATCATGCAATGCGGCATTCTCAACTTGAATCGTAGAGTGGTGAATGCCGTATTTTCTTTTCAGCAGCTCACTCATCGCCAAAGTGACACAATAAGGCTGAACATCACCTCGAACAAATACATGAGCCGTGAGCGAGTAATGCTCGGTTGTCACTGCCCACAAATGCATTTCGTGGACATCCTCAACACCTTCTACGGAAGCAATATCGCTGCGTATATTCTCCAGGTCGAAACGTTCTGGAACAGACTCCATGAGAATCAAATACGCTTCACGTATTATTTTTGCGCCGCCTGTACATATAATTGCCCCTATAACCATGCTGATCAGCGGGTCGAAGATCGTCCAGCCAGTATAGTAGATAAGTACGGCTGACACAATGACACCTACCGAGCTAAGCAAATCACCGATAAAATGCCATAGCGCACTCTTCACATTTAAGTTGTTTTCCTCTTTCATGCTTCTGCTGAGAACAAAGGTTAATATTGCATTAACTAGTAGTCCAATTGAAGCGATGATGAGCATCAGCTTCAGATTGACATCCTCAGGATGAATTAATCTTCCAATGCCTTCGACTACAATCCAAATCGCGATGACGATTAGAGCCAGACCGTTTAGAAAGGATGCAATGATCTCAAAACGAAGAAACCCGAAGGTGAATCTTTGATTCGGCCTTCGAGTCGCCATGTAGATGGCAAGCATACTAAGACCTAATGCGAATACATCGGATACCATATGCGCAGAATCCGATAATAGGGCGAGAGAATGGGATAATACCCCTCCAATTAACTCAACAAAAGTAAAAAACAAGGTCAGACCTAATGTGATCCACAATGTTTTTCTCGACTTTTGCTGTTCCTTGACGTGATCAAGATGGTGAAAATCAGACTTATCCATATCTATCGACCCCCTTATTTATAATTATTCTAATCTAACGGATACGCTCATTATATGCCGACGGGGTCAATCGTGCAAATGAACGTTTTATGGATAATATAAGTAATAATCATTGTCAGGAGTAAAGCTTTGTGCGCAGCTTAAACCACTCAAATACATGAGTTACAAAAACCTTCAGAACCGCATATCCTGGAACCGCTAGTATAATACCGACAAATCCAAATAAATTACCTGCCGTCAAAATAACGAAAATAATCGTAATGGGATGAATTTGCAAGCTCTTACCCATGATCTGCGGCGATATGAATTTTCCTTCAATTAACTGTACGATTGTCCAGATCACTATCATTTTTAATAGCATAACCGGTGATGTAACAAGCGCTACAATTAATGCGGGAGTGATCGCAATTGCCGGGCCTAGATAAGGGATAATCGCGGTACATGCAGCAATTAATGCGAGCACAAGCGAATACTCCAGCCCAATTATAAGATAACCAATGTAGAGCAAGCCGCCTATACAAAAGCTCACGATAATCTGCCCGCGTATATAGCTGCTTATTTGGCTGTTCATTTCGCCCATTACATGAAGGGTTGGCGATCTCATTTTATCCGGAAGGAAGCTGACGATATGGCCAGGGAGACGCTTGCCATCCTTTAATAAATAGAACAATATAAACGGGAGCGTTACGATCGCTAGCAATACTTCAGTCAATGCGCCTACAAATGAGCCGATGCTCGATACTGTACCATTTACGATCGAAGTCATTTTCTCTGTCAGCTGACTGGTTACATTTGTTGCGTTCACATTAAACCATTCCTGCAATTGGCCCGATAAGGCACTTCCCATAAATATATCAAATTCGTCATCCAGCTTCTCTATATACTGAGGGAGGCTATTGACCAAACCAGTAATCTGATCTGAGATAAGCGGAATTACAACAATTAATAAGATTGTTATTAACGTTGCAATGATAATGTACAGCAGCAATATCCCATAGATACGTTTTACTTTTCTACTTTCCAGTAGATCGACTACCGGATTAAGTAAATAATAAGCGACACCAGCGAGTATGATAGGCAACAAAACCGTTTTAAGTAATACAGTCAGCGGTGTGAAAATAAACGATATTTTGTTAAACACAAAAATGTTCAGCCCAATAAGGAGCAATACAAGCAGAAATATAACAAACTTATTGTTTAAAACAAACTTTTTAAATCCCCCTGAGCTCGTCTTCAATTGTTCCATCCGCAACTCTCCTGCTTCTGCATATGTTTGTATAAAGAAAACCCGTTGAGTATGACCTCAACGGGTTTTCAGGGCAGAGTAATACTACTCTGTAGTGTAAGGAAGCAATGCGATTTGACGTGAACGTTTAATTGCAACTGTAAGCAAGCGTTGGTATTTCGCACTTGTACCCGTTACACGACGTGGCAAGATTTTGCCGCGCTCGCTGATAAACTTTTTCAGCAAATCTGTATCTTTATAATCAATTTTCGTGATTTTATTTACAGTGAAGAAACAAACTTTACGACGTTTGTTACGGCCGCCTTTGCGTCCGCCGAATTTGCGTTCTGGACGCTCATCTTGACCGGCATCTCTTTGTGGTTTAAAAGCCATGTTAGTATCCTCCTTATCGTTGAAAATAACACAGTTACATAACGCTCGTACATAAGTAGAAGGTTATGCAGCTGATTCCTGAGACAACGCAATGCTTATGCAGCATATGCTAGAGTCTCAAAATGGCAAATCATCTTCTGATATATCAATCGGGCGTCCGTCATCCTGAAATGGATCACGGCTGTCGTTACGTGAGTTATTACCAGATGATCGGTTACCGCCACCTTGGGAAGCATTGCCTCCGTAGGATCCGCCGCCGCCGCTTGTACTACCACCGGAACTGCCAGCACCACCGCTGTTGCCTCCGCCTTCTTCACGCGCTCCACCTTCACGATTGGACTCTAAGAATCGTACGTTATCAGCAATAACTTCCGTCACATAGACGCGCTTGCCTTCGTTATTCTCATAGTTCCGCACTTGAATGCGTCCTTCAACCGCTGTTAAGCGGCCTTTGCGTAAATAGTTAGCGCAAGTTTCAGCCAGCTGCCGCCAAGTTACGATCGGAATAAAATCCGCTTCACGCTCGCCTTGACCACTCGAATACGAGCGATCTACTGCAATCGTGAACTGAGTAACCGCAACGCCTGCAGGCGTATAGCGAAGCTCTGGGTCTCTCGTCAATCTGCCAATTAGTATAACACGATTCAACATCGTTTCTGACCTCCCAATCGAACAATCCAGCAGGATTAAGCGACGTCTCTGACGATCAATGAACGGATAACTTCATCCGTAATCTTCATGATGCGGTCAAGTTCATTCACAACTTCAGTAGTTGCGTTGAAATGTACCAGTACAAAGTAACCATCACGTAGCTTATTGATCTCATACGCAAGACGACGTTTTCCGCTCACGTCTTGCTTAGTGACCTCTCCGCCATTGGAGATGATGCCATGGAATTTGTCAACGATAGCTTGAAGAGCTTCTTGCTCAACGTCTGGACGAATAATGTACATCACTTCATATTTGCGCATATTGTTTCACCTCCCCTTGGACTAACGGCCCCATAAATGGAGCAAGGAGCGAGCTTTTTGCTCGCATACTTGAATACTATATCAAATTAACCAGCCCATTACAAGTAAAGCCCTCATATAACCGTAATCTTCTAGCTATGCTTTTCACTTAAATGCAAATACTGAAGGCAAGGACATTACAGCACTCTGTCCTTTTTATAAATACACGGGAGGTGAACGGAATGGGTGAAGGAACGATCTTCTCGCCTGGTGACAAAGCTCCAAATGATGGCACTTATATTGAAGACGGCGTTAACTCCTTTCACATGGGTATTTCAAACCCAAAGAAGGTTCAATTAAAAAGAGGTGAACGTTTCCCGGATACAACAAACCATGAACGAAAATGGAAGCGAATGGGTCATTAAAAATGCAATGAAACTTGAATATTTATAATGCTCCAAAGCCATTCTAATGATTGACGGTGTGAAGAGAGGTGTGGTTCCGTTGAACCATTTGGCCAGCGTAAACGATCAATACCGCCTTCTGGCGGTCTAACTATCGTAGCCTAAAGAGGATTTAGTTTACTTCGAATAATAGTGGTATATCAAGGACTTCTGTCTGAGACACACCTGCATTCGAGCAATCATCTTGCATTGTGAATAGATCGACTCAACCATCAAACACCGTCATGAAGAGAGCTCTCGCGAGCTCTCTTCTTTTTGTTAGCCTACCTAAACCAGCCGATATTTGTTATCATCATTGAAAGCGATATCAAATAAAACATATAGTAACTAAGACGCCAGGGAGAGGTACTCATGATCAAAGAAAGACGTGGAAGTGTTAAGGTTTGGATTCATTTTTTCATTCCTTACGCGATATTGCTGGTAGGATTTTTAGCCGTAGGCTTGTACGCTTACGATAAAACATCCTCATTGGTCGAAAACCATTCAAAGGAAACCGCTTTTGCCATCATGGCTCAGACGAAGGAAATTATGGACCGTCGCTTCGAGGAGCTTGAGACTATAGCCGAACAAGTTGGGAGCAGCACGAAAGTGCTGTCATTTCAGTATGTAAATAAGCCTTTCTATGGGACTAACCCTATTCGTATCATAGAATTGAAGAAGGACCTCTTTGATTATTCCCTCTTCAACCATTTCATATTGGACTATTACGTTATCTATCCACAAAGTGAAGTGATCGTATCTCCGCGCACTTCCCATTCTCTAAGGCAATTTTACGATTTAGAGTTTCATTATAATGGCCAATCCTACGAGGAATGGCTATCCCAACTGACGAATCGGGCAAACGCTAAAACCTTTATTCCTGGACAATCCGCAATCTACAAAGGGAAGCACCAATCCGTCGTGTCCTATTTACGGACTTTCGGTACGCAGGACCGCTCGGGAATCGTACTTATTCTCATCGACAATACTCAAATTCAAAGCCTGCTGCGCAAACAAGATTCAAGTAACGGAGGCTTCGCATTTATCACGGACGGCAAAGGGGAAATCATCAGCCATACTGGCACTCAAACCGATATCGATTGGGCTGCGAATCTGAAAGACGGATTTACACCACTTTCTATCGACGGACATCGTATGCTGGTGACGAAAACAACTTCCGACTATAACGGCTGGACCTACTTGTCCGCGCAGCCGGAAGCTTACGTGCTGGAGAAAGTCCAATATTTCAAAAAGCTTATCCTGTCTATTATTGTACTTAGCTTGATCATAGGAATATTGGCGGCACTTCTCTTCTCCTATCGCAACAGCCGCCCGCTATGGATGATTCTTCGAGTTCTTCCGTCTCAGCGTCCGGGCTTGAATGCCTGGGATCAAGTGCGTTCTTCTGTGACACATCTTGTTCATAACAACGACTTTCTAGCGGAGAAAATGGAGCAGCAGGTTCCTCTTATCCAGAGCGGATTTTATGATCGACTTCTCCGCGGTCACTATCTCTCTAATAAAGATATCGCGGTCGCGATGGAGCATTCCCGCCAAACCTGGGAAGGAGAATACTTCGCAGTTGGGATTTTAGTTATCGTCGGTTATGACGGCACGTACAATGAAGCCATGTTAACCGAGTTAGAATTTCGCAAAATCGCCATTCGTGACGTCATTAAGAAGGCCTACGATAGAACGATTACAACCCATGATCTCGGTGAAAACCAAATTGGGCTGCTCATCAACAGCGATTCTGAATCGACCTCTGTCTTCCTGGAGGAGATCCGCCTTATGCTTAAGGAGATTCACGATCGGTTGACTAACTCGCTGAACGTCCAAACTTATATGCCCGTAGGCGGTTGTTATGGCGAAATGACGGAAATTAGCCGTTCCTACGAGGAAGCTCGCTTGCTGCTGCAGCGGGAAAGCTGGTGTGAGGACCGTCCGATTATTTGCCATGACGACGAGAGCTCCGCACTTCCCGTCTATTATTATCCGCCCGACATCGAGCTTCGGCTTATTAATTTAGTTAAATCCGGTAATTTACCGGAAACGGAAGCCTTACTTCAGCAGTTGAGGGAGAACAATCTTGATCAACGAAATCTCCCTATCGCCGTCGGCAAAATTCTCGTGAACGAAATGACAGGCACTCTTCTGAAGTGCTGCGAGCAGGCTGGCGCGGACTCCGATCGCCAAAGCGAGGAAGTCCATACAGCTTTACTTGCTTCCGAGTCTGGGCGTTCGCCTAAGTTGGCTTTCGAGCAGCTCTCGACCGCTTTCCTTCAATTGTGCAGTAAACAGAACGATCGCAAGAAAAGCCATAATAATCAATTGAAAAACGATTTAATCCGGCATCTCGAAGACAATTACATGCATACAGAACTGAGCCTAACGACGCTTGCCGATCGCTTTAACAGCTCAGAGGCTTATATTTCCTATTTTTTCAAAGAACAGACTGGAGTTAATTTCTCTGATTATCTAGAAACTGTCCGTATGACTCATGCGAAAAGGATGCTCGCCGAGAGTGAAATGCCAGTTAATGAGATATCTGCGTGGGTGGGCTATTATTCACTAAACTCGTTTAGCCGCGCCTTCAAAAGGGTAAATGGCCTTAGTGCTACTGAGTTTCGCAAGAGCTCTAACAAATGATTCTAAACAATTGAATAGTGCCTGAATACGGAATAATAGCGCTTTCAGAACGTTTCTAAAAAAAAGCATAACGCAAGAATCTGACTGATTTACGAAATCGTTTACATCTCCTATACTTCGAATCACCGGCCGGAAACACTAGATCAGCATCTGAGGGGTGATACTAACTGAAAGCTTTAATCGATGTAAGGAAAGGATGGCAGTTGTATGCGCTGTTCGCGCTACCGCTTCTATACATCATCCTATTCAAGTATGTACCGATGTTCGGAAGTATTATCGCGTTCAAGCAATTCAATGTTACAAAAGGAATATTCGGAAGCCCTTGGGTAGGGCTCGCGCACTTCGAGCGTTTCTTCAACTCTTATGAGTTCTGGCGATTGCTTAAAAACACTTTATCCATCAGCTTCTACACATTGATTGCCAGCTTTCCTTTTCCAATCCTGCTAGCGCTAGGGTTGAATTACGTCAAGAATGAGCGATTCAAGAAGACAGTGCAGATGGTTACCTACGCGCCATATTTCATCTCATTGGTCGTCGTAGTCGGACTGCTGTTCCAGTTCCTTGACCCTCGGACTGGCATAGTCGCAGCCATATTAGGATGGTTCGGTGTCGACCCCATTAATTTCATGGGTGAGGCTTCAATGTTTCAATCGATTTACGTATGGTCCCATGTATGGCAGAATGTCGGCTTTGCATGCATTATCTATTTGGCAGCGCTCGCAGGTATAGATCCTTCCCTGCATGAAGCAGCGGTCATAGACGGCGCGAATAAAATTCAGCGTATGCGCCATATCGATATTCCTGGGATTATGCCGATCGCAGTGATCCTCTTGATCCTGAATACCGGTCAAATCATGGAGACTGGATTCGAGAAAATCCTGCTTATGCAGAATCCGCTTAACCTGCGGACATCCGAAGTCATCGACACTTATGTCTATAAGGTTGGTTTGGTTTCCCAGGCGCTAAATTTCTCGTACGCGACTGCAATCGGTCTTTTCAAAGCCGCCATCGGATTTATTCTGCTCATCATCGTGAATCAAACCGCTAAGAAGGTCGGGCAGGAGAGCCTATGGTAGGAGGAAAAAAAACTATGAAACGGTCCATTATTCGGGAGTCGGGCAGTGACCGCGTGTTTACGATCGTCAATTATGTAGTTCTTTCGACCGTACTCATTTTAGTACTGTACCCGCTCATCTTTGTTGTTAGCGCTTCCTTCAGTTCCAGCCATGCTGTGCTTTCTGGCAAGGTGTGGCTATGGCCGGTAGAGCCATCCCTTGATGGTTACAAAGCCGTATTCAAAAATAAAAACATTGTTACTGGTTTTCAGAATACTGTCTTCTATACTGCAGCGGGAACCTTCATCAATGTCATTATGACGGTTTTAGCCGCTTACCCTACATCCCGAAGAGATTTCCGAGGACGGAATTTCTTCATGCTGCTCTTTGTCTTCACCATGATGTTCAGCGGGGGACTTATTCCGACTTACTTCGTCGTGAAGGACTTGCATATGATCGACACTGTCTGGGCGATGCTGATCCCAACCGCGCTTTCCGTGTGGAATGTCATTATTATGAGAACCTACTTCCAAATTACGATTCCGAGTGAGTTGTTAGAAGCTTCTCAGCTTGACGGCTGTAACGATTTCCGCTTTCTGCTGAAGATCGTCATCCCTTTATCGGGACCGATCATCGCTGTTATCGCGCTCTTCTATGCCGTCGGACATTGGAACCAGTATTTTAACGCTATGATTTATCTGAAAGACCCGCAGCTCTATCCAATGCAGCTCATCCTTAGGGATATTCTTGTTCAGAACGAAGTGAGAATCGATATGCTGGGTGATCTAAAGTCAGCCGCTGCCCGTCAGGGGCTTCGCGAGTTGTTGAAATACTCCCTCATCGTCGTTTCATCCGTACCTTTGCTGTTAATTTATCCGTTCGTTCAGAAATTTTTCGTTAAAGGCGTCATGATTGGATCGATTAAAGGTTAATATTCTTTCACTTAGCAATCATTATTGGAGGGTCTATATGAAAAAATCATTGTTTGTCCTCATCGCGACTATACTCATGCTTTCTGCGGTACTATCCGCTTGTTCCAGCTCGAACAACGGCAACAAGCCGTCTTCCAGTGACGCTCCGGCAAGCAGCGCAGGCGCAGACGTACTTACCGAGCCAGGTACTTATCCTATTACAAAAGAGAAAGTTACACTTAAAGTCATGGTTCGCGGTAACACGCTCGTCGAGGATTTCTCGACTAACGAATTCACCAAATGGTATGAAGAAAAAACAAACGTCCATATCGAATGGGAAGTCGTTCCCGAGCAAAGCATGCAAGAGAAGCTCAACCTAGTACTTGCCAGCGAAGATTATCCAGATGTGATTTTTGGAATGAACGTGTCCCCTGCCCAAGAAATGATCTACGGCTCCCAAGGCGTATTCCTGCCCCTGAATGATCTGATCGAGAAACAGGGCACGCAAACGAAGAAGCTGTTCGCCGATCGTCCAGAGATCAAAACGGCGATTACGGCACCGGGCGGCAACATCTACTCCCTCCCGGAAATCAACGAATGCTACCATTGCACGATGAGTCAGAAAATGTGGATTTACGAGCCTTGGCTCGAGAAGTTGAACTTGAAAATGCCAACGACGACCGAGGAACTATACAACGTGCTAAAGGCCTTTAAGACGCAAGACCCTAACGGCAACAAGAAAGCGGACGAAATTCCATTGTCCATATCTCCCAAGTCTTGGAGATCGTCCATCGACTCATTTCTCATGAATTCTTTCGTCTATAATCCAATGTACGGTACGACCAAACGCTTATACGTCCAAGACGGAAAGCTTGACGTTTCCTTCACGAATCCGGAATGGAAAGAAGGCCTAAAGTACATGAACAAATTGTACTCTGAAGGTCTGATCTCACCTGAATCTTTCACGCAAGATGATAACCAACTTATCCAAATGGGCGAAAATCCAGATACCATTATTCTTGGAGCTTCCACCGGCGGACACCAAGGGGTATTCACCCAATTGCTCGGAGAGAGCGGACGTTGGAACGAGTACTCGACAGTTCCCGCATTGAAAGGTCCTTCCGGTAAGCAATACGCTCCAAATGACGCAACCAGTATGACGACCGGCTCGTTCCTCATCACAAATAAAGCGAAAAATCCTGAACTCGCGCTTCGTTGGGTGGATGGATTGTACGAATACGAGCACACGCTTCGCAGCAACTACGGCCGTCCAGGCGAAGAATGGCGCGAGGCAACTGAAGGAGAAATCGGCATTAACGGCCAAGCAGCGAAATGGTCTGAGCTGAAATCCTACGGAGAAGTACAGAACGTTAACTGGGCGCAAACAGGCCCATCCCTTCGTTCCAACGATTTCCGCCTAAGCGCGGTCAGCAAAGGCGAAGATGATCTGGAAGTAATCCTATACAACGAAACGAAAAACAACTACGAGCCATACAAAGCAACTGACCTCTTAACCGTCCCTCCATTGTTCATGACGAACGAACAAGCGACGGAAGTAGCTGATCTTTCGAAAACCGTCAATGATTACGTAGACGAGATGCTAGCTCGCTTCGTTATCGGCGACGCAGATATCGACAAGGAATGGGATACGTATTTAAAGACGCTTGAAAACATGAACCTGAAGCGATTAATTGAAGTGTACCAAGAAGCTTACGATGCACAAACCAAATAATAAGATATAAGACTAGCTCGTAGAGGATCCGTCCTATGGACGGGTCCTTCCTCAATAAACCCGCCTGTACACCCTGGCTCCTGTAGCCGTGCGTAGAGCGGTTCACTGATCACCAAGCACATAACACATAGGAGGCAATTATATATGAGTACACGCGAAGAGAGAACCCGATTATTTCTGCAAAATCGATATGGCATGTTCATTCACTGGGGATTATATTCGATTCCAGCCCGAGGGGAATGGCTGCGAGGCAACGAGAAGATGAGCATTGAACAATATCAAACTTATTTCGAAGAATTTGACGCATCTAGGTATGACCCTCGTGCTTGGGCGCGTGCGGCTAAGGCGGCTGGTCAGAAGTATGCCGTCCTTACGACAAAGCATCATGATGGTTTCTGCTTGTTCGATAGCAAGCTAACGGAATACAAGGCAACGAATACACCTGCTGGACGTGATCTCATTCGTGAATACGTCGATGCCTTCCGCGAAGAAGGAATTTCCGTCGGCCTCTATTATTCCATCATCGACTGGTACCACCCCGATTATCCGGGCTACGGCGACCGGATTCATCCGGACCGGGACAACGAAGCGATTAAAGATAAGCCGATTGATTTCGATCGTTACCTCGATTATATGCACGGCCAAGTCAAAGAGCTGCTGACGAACTACGGCAAAATCGACATTATGTGGTTTGACTTTTCCTACGACAACATGACCGGGGAGAAATGGAAAGCAACCGAACTGATTCGCATGATCCGTTCTATCCAACCTGATATTATCATTGACAACCGTCTGGGTGGAGATATCCGTGCGGCTGAGCCGGATGAATATGCAGGCGACTTCTATTCGCCAGAGCAGATCATTCCTCCAGGCGGAATTGTCGACGTGAACGGAGCTTCTATTCCATGGGAAGCTTGTATCACCTTGAATGACAACTGGGGCTACCATTCTGGAGATAATGCCTATAAATCCCCGAAACAAGTCATTCGCACGCTGGTCGAATGCGTGAGCAAGAACGGAAACCTGCTGCTTAACGTCGGTCCGGATGCCAAGGGCGAAATGACACGCGACTCGCTCGACGTCTTAGAAGAGGTAGGCGAATGGCTTCGGTTGAACGGTGATAGCATCTACGGCTGTGGCGCTTCCGAGCTGGCGAAGCCGGAGTGGGGCCGTTATACGCAGAATGGCAACAAGTTATATGCGCACGTGTTCGATCGTGGAATTGGACCTATTTATTTTGCAGGTTTAAAAGGTAAAATTAAGAAAGCACGTCTACTTCGGGATGGCTCGGAGCTTAAAGTAGAGCTGCCTTGGATGGCAGAGCAATACTCAGACATCGATAGCGGCGCGTTCATTAACTTGAAAGGCGCTATGCTTCCGGACGAGCGAAATACGGTTATTGAATTGGAGTTGATCAATTAATGGAGGATTCAGCGATTCAGGGGAAGCTAGACGAACTAACAGGAGGCGCAGAGCCTCTCGTTCTTGAATATCGGGGGGGTCAATTGGAAAATGTCCATTACGGACATGTCTGCGGCGTCAACGACACGGGTCAAATCGCTTACCGCGCGGGCAATCCCGAATGGGTGACATTCATGCGTTCGGCAGCGAAACCGATTCAGGCGATTCCGTTCTTCTTGGAAAACTTCGACGATAAGTTCGGTTTCACCGAAGTGGAGAAGGCGATCATGATGGCTTCGCATCGTGCGCTCCCTTATCACGTAGACGCACTGGAGGGCATGCTTCGCAAACTGGAGCTAAACGAACAAACACTCGTCTGTAAGCCTACCTATCCTTTGGATGCGGCTGCAAGAGACGCCCTCGTTGCGGATCATAAGCCACAGCGGAAAATCTACCACAACTGCTCGGGCAAGCATTTGGGCGTTCTTGCCTATTCAATCGGGATGGGCTTCTCTCTTGATAATTATTATGCGGCAGATCATCCTGCTCAGAAGCATATTCTACGAATTGCGGCGGAGCTGTCCGAATGTCCGGTTGAGAACATCCGCATAGGAACCGATGGTTGCGGTTTTCCAGTATTCGGGATGCCTCTAAAAAACATGGCGACATCGTTCCTGAAGCTGGCTTGTCCCGATCTGATTAGCGATGAGCATTTGCGCCAGGCCGTCGTTAAGGTTACGTCTCTAATGAATACTCATCCTCTGATGATTTCAGCGGATTATCTCATCTGTCCGAACCTGCTTATGGATGACAATATCGTCGCCAAGGGCGGAGCGAAAGGGATTTACTGCTTCGCGCTCAAGAAGGAGCGTCTTGCATTTGCCTTGAAGGTTACCGACGGCTCCGAGGATGAATGGGCAATCGCTGTTGCATCCATCCTCGAGCAGATTGGCTATAGCAATAAGGAGACGATCGCCCGTATGTATCGGATTGGATCCCCTGAAATTCTGAATGATAACGGATTGGTCATCGGTGAGAATCGCAGCGTATTTAAGCTGCGTCAGGAGTAAATACGATGAGGAATATCGACTGGAGCAACGAAGCTCAGCGTCGGCAAGAAGCGCTACTGCGCGACTTGTCGTCGCTTCTTGCTATACCTAGCGTTAAAGACCCAGATACGGCAGCGCCCGGAATGCCTCAAGGGCTTGCATCAACGCAAGCGCTATCATATGTTCTGGAACTGGCGGAACGGGAAGGACTTCGTACGTCCACCATTGATGGAATTGTCGGATATGCCGAACTTGAGGGCAATGGCATCTCTGGAGACGATTACATCGCAGTTCTGTCACACGTGGATGTCGTACCCGCAACCGGGGAATGGACTACCCCTCCCTTCCAGCCGACGATACGCGACGGAAGGCTTTACGCTCGCGGTGCTATCGACGACAAAGGTCCGACAATAGCGGCGTTGTATGGGCTGCTCATCGTGAAGGAGCTCGGATTACCGCTTCGCCACCGGGTTCGCTTAATTGTCGGAACGGACGAAGAAACCGGAATGAACTGTATGGAAGCCTACAATCGGCACGAGCTTCCGCCAGTAGCGGGTTTCACTCCAGATGCGGACTTTCCGATCGTGCACGCGGAGAAAGGACAGGTCAACTCTCGAATGACGTTGCGATTGTCGGATTTTCAACCTGATGAATTTTGCACTGGCGAGTTTCAGCTTCGTTCATTTATCTCGGGAATGGCTGCCAATATGGTACCGGATTCCGCAGAAGCAGTTATATATGGAGCTAAGGTTTGGCTCGAAAAGCTGATGCAGGATTTCAGGGAATACTGCCAGAGCAAGGGATTATCCGGAGATGCCACATCTAGCTCGCTTCCCTCAAGCGAGAGTGTAATTCTGCGGATGAGAGGTCAATCCGCCCACGGAGCGGTACCCGAATCTGGCAATAACGCGGGGTTTCGCCTGTTGGAATTTTTGTATTATCATCCATTCCATGGCGAGGGTCAGCGCTTTATACATGGCGCGGTCGAGTTGCTCGCGGGAGACACGTATGGCGAAGCGCTTGGGATTGCTTGTCGTGACGAGGTGACCGGTCCCTTAACCGTCAATATCGGATTGCTGCGTTTCGACCATCTTTCCCGTGACGCGTTCTTCCATCTGAACATCCGCTTCCCTGCATGCGGAGTTGGAGAATCCATCGTCGCGACGATCGAATCACGGATTGCGGATTATGGATTCGTGCTAACCCCTCCGACTATCAAACCTCCGCATGAGGTGCCTGCGGATCATCCTATGATTGTCGCGCTGCAAAATATATACGAAGAAGAAACCGGTCTGGAAGCCTCTCTCCGATCAACTGGCGGCGGCACTTATGCAAGTAAACTTAAAGGCTGCGTCGCGTTTGGACCGTTGTTCCCCGGAGAGCCGGACACCGCCCATCAGTTGGACGAATCGATTGCTATCGATAGCTTAATGAAAGCTACCGTTCTATATGCTAGGGCGATCTATGAGCTAGCAAACCTGGATTACCCTCCGGGGAAAGAGAGATGACACTTCCTATGGATATTACTTGGATGAAAAAAATCGATAACCACATCGCAGCAGATGTGGTTATCTACCTCACCTTTGAAGAGGACGACAGACTGCTTCCGGAGCTCGAATTCGATCTAAAGCCCTCTATGGCTTCCGCGGGAAAAGTGACAATGCTATACGGACCTCGAGGCAGCCACTCTTCCGCGCTAGTCGGACTTGGAGCCCCGGACCGTCTAGATGCAGAGCGAATTCGGCGCGCCGCAGGTAACGCTGCCCGCGCTATCGGGCGGGAAGACTTCCGCTTCGCAGCCGTAAATTTGGTTCTGGCCACTGATCGCCTAACTTTAGAAGAGATCGTAAAAGCTTGGGTGGAGGGGTGGCTTCTGGGCGGTTACGCTTTCGATAAATACAAGCAGCATCCGCAGAAAAAAACCGTCGAACAACTCCTTCTCATTTTAGGGAACAATAGCAGCGATAGTAAGCTAACGGAGGTCATCGCAAATTCACGCCTCCGCGCAGAGAGCACGATGCTTGCCAGAGACTTGTGCAACGAGCCTGCGAACATCATGACTCCAGAGTACCTTGTCGAACAAACCCGGCATCTATTCTCCGATCGTAATGTCGATCTGACAATTTATCAAGGCGATGAATTAGAACAGTACGACATGAACGGTCTATTGGCTGTTAGCCAGGGAAGCCGACAAAAGCCCGCCCTAATTGAAATTAAATATGTTTCGGATCCGTCACAGCCATTGCTCGCATTGGCAGGCAAGGGCATGACGTTCGATATGGGCGGAATGAATGTCAAGACCGGGCGGGATTTAAGCGAAGCCCGCTTCGATATGGGCGGAGCTTGTGCTATTATCGGAGCGATGGATTTCTTGATTCGCAGTGAAGCTCCCGCTAATGTCGTGGCTATCATTGCCATCGCAGATAACGTTCCTGGGTCAGGGGCGCTGCTTCCCTCCTCCATCATTCGTTATCCGAACGGCATGACCGTGCAAGTCGGTAACACCGATGCGGAAGGAAGGCTGATTCTAGCGGATGCCCTGCTGCACGCAGAACGATTAGGTGCGACAGAAATTATTGATATCGCAACGTTAACAGGCAGCGTCGGTCATGCGCTCGGGCTTAGGGTAGCCGGCGTGTGGGGCGATCGAAGCAGCTCCGAGAAATTGCGCGATCTTGGCGAATACAACGGTGAACGGGTATGGCCCATGCCGCTTGTCGACGATGATGAGGAACTGCTTTCGAGTACTTACGCGGATTTAAACAATATTAGCTCAAGCCCCTATGGAGGAGCGAGCGCTGCTGCATTATTCCTTCGAAGGTTTGTCGGAAGCGGTATCCGCTGGTGCCATATCGATATGGCGAACACCGTTCAATCCCCAGCCGACCGAGGATATGAAGTGGTAGGCGCGACGGGATTCGGCGCGCGCTTGCTCTCCGATTATGTATTACAAGCAAACAAGCTTGAAGCTGCTGACGCCTAACGTAGGTCCTGATCGAGGCCGCCGTTGACGCATTTGCGAATTTTCACCGGTCATGGGCTGTCCTCGGACACATTGGCCGATCTCCTCCGAGAGAACGGCGTACCTGAAGTTCATTTCGGTTCCACCATACGCGAGGACGGATATATAGATAATCGTTATATAATGAACTGCAACTTCTAGTGTAGCCCTTTCATTAAAGGTATGATCTCCTTTTGGGTATTGGAACCTTAGGATATCATACAATTGATGAAGGGTTATTTTTTATGAAACCTTTTGACCAGATTTATAGTTAATTACATAATCGTCAATCTTCCGTTGCTTTAAATTATTAGCTTTTTTTCATTTATAACTCGCTATTTTTGCTTCATTCAATGATAAGGTCTATTTTAGCGCTTCCTTTGTCATTGTACGAGTTGTTATTTACTTTTTACCTGCTCGCCTTTCCATTTTCCCTTTGTCCATAACAAAAAACCTCCCACATGGTTTCATGTAGAAGGTTGATTAGTTAGGTATCAGCAATCATCTAGGTATGTACCTACAACGATTTATTATAATAGCTTGTCCCAAACCCTTATGAAATAAGGAGTTTGTTTATGGCGGAGAAGGTGGGATTCGAACCCACGCACGGTTTGACCCGCCTAGCTGATTTCGAGTCAGCTCCCAGCACATATTTTTTATAGTGGTCGGATGACTATTACAATCCTTTCTGTTTTTACGTTATTTCTTTAATTCAATAATAATGTCTTCAAGTACGATTTCCTCATTACCAGTTCCGTCTCTTTCGGATATGGAACTTTCTTTTTCATCTCCATCTCTCGTCATTTCTACTGAACCATGATTCTCAGAAGTGTATATATATAAGTTCAGACGAGGCGTTATAATAAGCTTCGTTGCATTCTGGTCTACCTTTTCGAAAGTTTTACTCCAATTCATGTTATATCCTTCTCTATCACCTGATCCTCCATTCCCTTTACCTGAGTAACTATGTCCTAAGTCATCTTTAATTTCTAAATCAATATCTACCATATCCCATTTTTTTCTTACCTTCTCAGGAACCACTTGATTGTAATAAACGATAAAAGACATTGGTGTGAAAGAAATTTTTTCTAAATTCATGATTACTCCATCATGCTCTGCACTAAGGTTAACCAATTGTGTATTGCTTTCAGTTGCCTTTAACGCAAGAGCAAAATTCCAATTTCCTGTTATTTTTTCTTTGCTGTCCTGATTAGTTATACTTTCCAGATTCCATTTTAGATTTACTGTGTCTTTTTCCTTACTATTAAAGCCAGTAGAAATCTTTAAGCCCACATAATGATTTTCATCAACTTTTGAAATTTGATTACTACCTGCACTACCATCTGATCCTTTAATATCTAATAAACCAAATAGATAAGGGGCATCACCTAAATCCTGATTGCTTTCTAAAGAGTATGCTATTGTTACTGTTTCTCCGTCATAAATCGCATCATTTATCGTGATTTTAATGCCATTACTTACTTCTGTCGTGTTTATCAAAGTGGAATAATTCTTATACGCATCATAAAGCCCTGTTCTTCCTATTTCCAACAATCTAAAAATATCTACGATCAAAGGAGTGCTGTTAGCATAAGCAGGGAACTTTACTCCAAACATTGTAACCGATAGACCGACTATAATGACGGCTGCGACAACACTCTTTTTCCAGATTTTTTTCTTGGGATTAATTGATTCTTTTAATGTTCTTTTTACTTTTGCCTTCTCCAATTCATTGACTTCTATTTCTTCAAATTCATTATCAGCTATATCCATATCGTTTAATAACTCATAAATATCCTTCATAATGCATGACCTCCCGTATTACAATTCATAGCTTTGTTATAAAGCTTCTTTTTGCCCCTATAAATTCGATTATCTACCGAAGCATTGGTCAAACCGAGTTTTGCAGATATAACCTCCGTTTTAAGACCGAGAAAGAACTTCATCATAAAAATATCTCGATCCACAGGTTCTAATAGATTGATTAACTTGATGAGTTCCTTTTTATCTTCCATAATTATTAGTTCATCTTCTGCCGATTTTTCATGATTTAAATCCATAACTTCTGTGGCAAATTCTACTTTCTTACCACTCTTTCTGTAGTAATCGATAGATTTATACTTAGCAATAGCACAAATCCATTTTTTGAAGTCAGTCGAGTCTCCATGGAATTTCTTCGAATTGTTCCATATTGAAAGTAATATATCGTTAATACATTCATCTATTAATCCACCATCCTCAAGAGGGGAGAGAACTTTATAAGTTACTCCTTTTATTAATGGCAAATATCTATCAACTATAAAATCTAATGCATCTTCTTTTTGTCGCTTCAATCGATGTATAAAATTATTATCATTAGTTCTCATGTATGACCCTCCTTTTTTTGTAAAATCATTCACACTTTATATAACGTATTGAAAAACATTTTCTCTCACTTATCCTTCTACTTTATCATTATTTATCGCCTGCATAATTCTTTCTTCACCTTAATAGTGAGCCAGAACCCATATGTGGTCCATGAATTGGAACTACTATCATCGTATCGCTAAGTTTCACGCATGGGTCGCTGGCTGGATGTATGGGTGTTTTCGTAAATCACAATCATGATATGGATTTTAACTATCCCCCTACCCGCTCCAAGAACAACAAAAAGCCACCTAATCTGGTGGCTAATCTTTGAATATATTATCTACTGCTTTCTGCCTGTCTTCATCAGATGGCATACTATACTTTAAAATCATATCCGCACTTGAATAACCACTAAGACTCTGTATCACGCTAATGTCTTCTCCTGCACGTACAAGACCAGTAATGAAACTGTGGCGTGTCTTATGGGCGTTGTGTCCATTCTTCTCCATTAGATGCTGAACGCTTCTTATGCTAATACTCTCTTCTCTGTTACTTATAAATAAGACTGGGTGGCTATCTGTTCGTTCTTCAAGATACTTTTCAATTGCCCTTCTTGCTTCCACGTTGAGTGGAAGTATACGCTCCTTGTTCCCCTTGCCCAACCTAACTACCTATGATCCTTTTCGGTCGCTTACATCAACGTCTGAGCGGTCTAAAGCCACTAATTCAGACACCCTGATACCAGTCATAAGCAACGTCATCAGAATTGCATTGGTATTCCAATCCTTACGTTTATTGACGATGCTGATAACCCCTTACGTCCTGCCCCATAGTCTTGCTTAAAAGGATGACCCCCGTAGTAATCCTTTTCGTTAAAACACCAAAGCACGTATTCACGTAATAAAGACGAGGTAATCTTTCTAACAGATATTTGCCCATATCTCTCTATAGTCCACTCAATATAATACTGTATGTTAACTAAATAATCTTTCACGGTACGTTCTTTCAAATTCTTTGCACGTTTCAAGATAATAACATACTGCACTGCTTCGCCAAAAGTAAACGAAGGCAATCCAGCTTCTTTTACTTCTTTTCGCTTAACTACTTGCTTTCGTCCTCTACGTTTATCCTTTATCAAACCATTCTCCACAACAAAAAACCTCCCACAATTTGTAGGAGGTTTGAATTAGCTAGGGTATTTGAAATCATCTAGGTACTTCATGTTCATTCTAAGTAATTAACTTATGTAGCAAGAGAAATCTTATGGCGGAGAAGGTGGGATTCGAACCCACGCACGGTTTGACCCGCCTAGCTGATTTCGAGTCAGCCCCCTTGGGCCTCTTGGGTACCTCTCCGCATGTAAACGTGACACAAAAATTATTGTATCACAGCAGTTGTGCGGATGCAAGAGCTCAGCTTTAATTTGTTCCTTCCCGACCTAACTAATGACATCCTCCTCATATACACAATTTGCCGCCGATTTATCTGATTTGCTCTTCATTTTTTATATGATTTTTTACACATCCATCAACATTTTGTTTATATTGGATATAGTGCTTCTAATAATAGTTTTCAAGAAAATAGAATACTTCTTCTATACGGAGGATTACCATATGTACACTGAATTCCAAAGTCGAAGCTTTATTGGTACAAGGGACGGTGATTGGCAGGATCCTGGATTACACCACCACTCTACCTTTGAGATCAGCATTCTATTGGAAGGCCGTGGAGTCTTCGAATGTTGTGAGGGAAAACAATTTTTGGAGTCTGGCCATGTTGTACTTATTCCCCCTCATATTCCCCATTTCTTTGAAGGCCGCGGTAAAAACCGTTATGGAGTTATTCATTTAGAAGGAATACCTCCCGTAATCAATGATTTGTTAAACATGCAGATAAACGATGGTAAGCCTACTGTCTTTGCTTTATCACGTCTAGATAAGGATCGATTTGAACGTTTGTTGCGTGAGTGGCTTCGTATTAAATCTTCCCAATTAAAAGAACAAACAAGAAACTATATCGCTTGGACCGAAGTGTTAGTCCTATTTCTTCTTGAGCATTCGCAAAAAAATCAACAGGCGCTTACTATCACTAAAGCCGCGGATTACATTCGTGAAAATTTACAGCAGGGTGTGCAAATTTCTGGGATGGCCGCGCTTGCTGGTTTTTCCGAAGCTGGGTTTCGACGACTGTTCGAACAGGTTTATCATATGAGCCCTAAGAAATATCATCAGCAGTGCCGGATGACAGAAGCCAAATGGCTCTTGAGCACTTCCGATAAAGAAATAATGGAAATCGCTCATCAAATCGGATTTTCTCGGCTTCATTCTTTTTCCCAATGGTTCAAGCAGGCAGAAGGCGTCTCTCCTACAGAATGGCGCAAGAATCAGCAGCTTGGCTGATGGCCTAATGGTTGTGATGGCGATTTACGTAAATTGTTTATCGATTTTGATAAATACATACCTACCTGAATCGATTATTCTGTGTCTGTAGATCAAAAGTTAGCAGCTCGTAGTGAAATAGATTCGGGAGGGAATTCGATTATGACAGTAAGAGTCGGATTTATCGGTGTTGGCGGCATGGCTGAACATCACATTAATACGCTGAAAAAGATCGAGCATGCTCAAATTACCGCCGTATATGATATTAATCAAACCAGATCTCAAGAGGTTGCAGCAACCTATGGCGCTACGTCCTACGAAAGCAGCGATCAATTAATGGACTCAGGTGAAATCGATGCCTTGTTCATTTGCACCCCTCCTTTCGCTCGGGACGGGATTGAGGAGGCTGCGGCGCGCAGAGGCATCCATTTGCTATCTGAAAAGCCTGTCGGTTTACATATGGACGAGGTTCGCAATAAAGAGAAGCTTATTCGCGAATCAGGCATTATTCATTCTTCTGGGTATTGTCTCCGTTATCAGGATATCGTCGCCAAAGCAAAAGATTACCTGTCTAATAAACAAATCGACCTCGTTCTTTCATATCGTCTTGGCGGCATGCCGGGTGTACGCTGGTGGAGAATGCAGGAGCAATCGGGCGGTCAATTGGTTGAACAATCCACGCATCAGTTGGATTTGATTCGTTATTTAGCTGGAAACTTCAAGCAAATCCAAGCCATCCATGAACAACGTTATATTCAAAATATCGACCCTGAAGCAACCACGTATGACGTTGGTACAGTATCATTTGTTCTGAACTCAGGAGCGATTGGCAATATTACAAGCAGCTGCTTAGCAAATTATGGCGGTCGCAGCGGTGTTGAGTTCTACGGGCATGACTTCTTCCTCTCTATCGATGGTATGACGCTGCGAATCATCGATGACACTCAAAATATTACCGAAGTGTCGGAAGTTGACTTCTATTATGAGCAAGACAAAGCATTCATAGATGCTATTAGAACCAATCAACCTAGCTTAGTGTTAGCCGACTTCACCGAGGCCGCAGATACATTGGCCGTGTGCTTGGCCGCCAACGATTCTGCTGCAAGCGGAAAGCCAATTACTTTCACATAGCGAAAGGAGTGAGTGCATTGATCAAGTCTATCAATCAATGGTGCTTTAAAGATGACACGCCTATCGAACAGGTTTTAGCCATAAGTAGTGACGCGGGATATGGCGCAGTAGAACTTAATCTCTATGAACCAGGTGGTATCGGCCTTACACTAGATACTACTGCGGCAGAGGCCGAGAAAATCGGTAATCTTGCTCGTCAATATGGTCTTCAACTGCGCAGTCTGTCAACGGGACTGTTGTGGCAGTCCCCTCTCTCTTCCCCCGATGCTTCGGTACGCGAGCGCGGTCGTCGAATTGTTACGAAACAGTTGGAGCTTGCTGAGCTTCTCGGGATGGATACGGTATTAGTCGTCCCAGGGTCCGTAAACCCCGATACTCCATATGATCAATGCTACGAACGCAGCTTTCATGAATTGCAGACTCTATCTATAGAAGCAGAGAAACGCAAAACTCGAATTGGGGTCGAGAATGTGTGGAACAAATTTCTGCTTTCACCGCTGGAAATGGCACGATATGTGGATGATATTAACTCCCCATACGTCGGCGTTTACTTTGATGTAGGTAATATTTTGCTGTATGGATATCCTGAGCAATGGATTCGTATACTCGGACCCCGTATATTCAAAATTCATGTTAAAGATTTTCTAACTGGCGTTGGAAATGGTAACGGCTTTGTTTCCCTTCTTGCTGGCAACGTGAATTGGAAATCAGTCCGAGAAGCACTCCAGGACATTAAGTATACGGATACTGTGACGGCAGAGCTTGGCATATACGCAGCCAATCCCCTACAGTTGGTCTATGACACTTCTCGTCATCTCGATATCATCTTCGGTGGCGAAGCGAAATAGTAGCTCCTCCCTTAGTCATGGTTATAACTAATAAACAGCGGCATGCTCCTAACCAAGCGGTAGAAGAGCATGCCTTTCTTTATCCTAACCAGTAGATAGCACCTAACCACTTCGTGATCGACAACCTCCTCTCCCTCAAAACCCATGTGAGCTTATAGGTAATGAACCTCACTTATGCCTACTTCATGCGACAAAACAGTATAGTTCGCCTCTCCAGAGCCCCCAAATGCCTCACTCTGCCTTTTTATCATCACTCTTATCTAGATCTTCTCCATAACAATAAAACCTCCTACAAATGAATGTAGAAGGTCTAGTTAGTCAGGCAAGCCGATATTTCAATTAATACTTACCAATTGGTCGCTGTTAACATGCGTATTTATGTAATTTAACTTCAATGATGTTGTATTGCCTTATAGCCCTTCTTCTGTTGGCTTCGAACGTAGTACCTTCTTCATATTCTTCTCGAACTTAGCTCTAGGAATAAGTACACTATGCTTACAGCCCACACATTTAATTCGGATATCCATCCCCATTCTGATAACCTCCATCTCATTGGAGCCGCATGGATGCTGCTTTTTCATTTGTACAACATCGCCAAGATCAAACTGTTTTCGTTCCATCCTTCATGCCTCCCTTTTCATTGCGTTGATAGGTTACCATCCTTGGATAAGGAGCTTCAATCTCATTCAAATCTAACGCTTTTTTTATTTCTATATTCAATTTACGCGCGATAATTGCATGCGTATTCGGCCGACACTCCGCGATAACCCGCAGCATAACCCCCGTTGAAGCTATTGCTTGTACGCCAAGCACCTCTGGCGAATTTATGAGATTCTCATCCTCTATATTTAGCATCGTGTAACGAATTACTTCTAATGCACGCTCTACATCCTCTTCCAATGCAATGGAAATATCCACTACAGCCAGCGTATTATTAACGGAGAAGTTTGTTACCTCATTAATCATGCCATTCGGAATAATGTGTATTTCTCCTGTCCAGCTCTGTATTCGGGTCGTTCGCAGGCCAATCATTTCTACTGTGCCTTTAAACTGCCCGGTTTGAATAACATCCCCTACACCAAACAGATCTTCGAATACGATAAAAAAACCAGAAATAATGTCCTTAACTAAGCTTTGCGCCCCAAATCCAATTGCAAGCCCAAGCACTCCAGCCCCCGCTAGCAACGGTCCTAAGTTGATTCCAAACTCAGACAACACAAGCATAACAGCAATAAAATAGATCACGTAGGATACTACGTTTTTCAGCAGTTTTCCTACTGTTGTCATTCGTCTGGCGTGGTTAATTAATCTTTTGTCTTCACTATCTATAACAACCCGATCGATGGTTTTATGAACTATCCATACTATGACTCGAGCTATGATCAGGATCAAGAAGACGCGTATTACACCTTCTCCAAAACCTTTCCACAGGCTCTCTTCTGAAAGCCAATCAACGACTTTATTGAACTTTTCCTTGATTGACACTGGTATTCCTCCTTCATCCTATACCTATACCTATACCTATACCTATACCTATCCCTATCTCATTCTATATCTCTATGGGTTCATAACCTGCTTGAACGGGCTTGAATATCCCTCGTATCTCAACTAGCTCCTGCTGGATTACTTCCTTCACCGTTAACAGGTCTTCCTCTGGAAAATGAATCGATAGCGCACAACCCGCTGTAATCTCTTTTGGAGTTGGACAAATATCAATTTCTACTTCGGCATATTCAAGCAGCATCTCTGCCCGCAACGCTTGCTGTGTGGAGTCAAACGCGATTAACATACGTACCTCCTAAAGTTTGTGTAACAAACTTACTTCGTAAGCATAATCCTAAAGTTTGTGTAACAAATTGTTCGTAAGCTCATCGCTCAAAGTTTGTGTAACAATACTACTTTTTAAGCATACCTCTATACAAATATGAAGTTCAAAGCTATCGGACGTATAAAATGGTTGTCTCATCCATATACTAGTAACATATTATAGCACTCTATCGGAGGGATTCTATGAAGCTTCCATTTGCTAAGGAAACACCATTAAAGGTACCCTATACAACTGCTAACGTTATTGGTATGCTGGTCAATCGCTTGTCTTCTATACTAGAAGAAGTCTCTGATACTCGCCCTATCGTTATTGTATGTGTTGGAACAGATCGTTCAACAGGAGATTCACTGGGTCCACTCATTGGAACATCATTGTCCAAATATAAAAGCCCGCATTTCTCTTTATTCGGCACGCTAGAGGATCCTGTCCATGCTATGAATTTAGATGATACGTTAATAGAAATAAATCAACGCTTCCACAAGCCATTTGTTATCGGCATTGATGCTTGCCTAGGTCAAGTATCCAGCGTTGGTTGTATTCAAGTTGGTATGGGACCTGTTCGTCCTGGTGCTGGAGTAAATAAGGATTTACCACCTGTAGGCGATATTCATATTACCGGCATTGTTAATGTTGGCGGCTTCATGGAATATTTCGTATTGCAAAACACTCGCCTTCACCTTGTTATGAAGATGGCTGATATTATTTCGTTAAGCCTATTTACTGCTGTTGCGAATCATGTACATCAATCCACTCAAGCTAGGGAGCAAACTGCTGCCTCGGACCATATCTAATAAGATCGCTTCTTAGAATAAATTACTTAGCATCTGCAATAGCCTTATATTCTTCAGGCGTTAATGAATACGTGGATTGACCCTTCTCCACCGGTTTTGCATATACGTACGTATTATCTCTACCATGTATACCGGAGAAAACTGCTCCATCCTTCGCTTCATTTACAATTGCAATGGAGAAGCTAAGATCACTTCCTGTATCAGAAAATGCATTATAACGATGAATGCCTATTTTACTTTTTTGTTGCAATAAAGATGATTGAACTTGAGTAAGCTGCCCTTGCATTTGGCTTACAGCTTGCTGGTGGATAGTAAGGTCTTCCTTCAGTTTAACAATGACATCTTCTACGTTTGTAACACCTGTGTTCCCCATGACCGCTGTATATTGTTTTCTTAGCTTTTTCAGCCGCCCGCCAATAACGCCCATCCATATGAATAAAATAACAACAAGTATAGCTAATACTGCTGTCACTGCATTCATCGGATTTGTTGTCCATTCTTCCATCGTCCTTGTTCCGCCTCCAGTATTTATCTACACCCGATATTGCTGAGTTATTTCCTTTATTGCTTCTGTCAACGCATCTACTTCTTGATCTGATGTATATATACCAACACTCGCGCGTATGGCTCCAGTCGCTGATGTTCCAGCACTTTCATGAGCTAGCGGAGTACAATGAAAACCTGCTCGTACAGCAATATGATAATGTTGATCAAGAATGAATGATAATTCCGACGGGTCAATACCCTCCACATTAAAAGCTACAATTCCTGTTCGTTGTTCACCTGGGGCAGGGCCGTGCAACTGCACCCCTTGTATCGGCTGCAAGCCAGTTATCAGTCTTTGAACAAGCGCCCACTCCTTGGCATGAATACTTTCCACCGTCTCACTTAGGACATGCTGTACGCCCATTTTAAGACCAGCAAGACCAGGAGTATTCTGAGTTCCAGCTTCATAGCGATCAGGCCTTACATAAGGCTGCTCACGCGCCTCAGATTGACTCCCGGTTCCTCCGTGCAGCATTGGCACCAGTTCTATATCCGGAGCGATATAAAGGCCGCCTGTGCCCTGTGGGCCGAGCAATCCCTTGTGCCCAGGGAAAGCGAGCATATCAATCCCCATTGCTCTCACATCGATCGGTAAAATACCGGCACTTTGAGCAGCATCAACTAGCAGTTTAATATGATGTTTTCTGGTTAACTCCGCAATTTCTGCTATTGGCATTATTGTGCCCAACAAGTTTGAGCTATGGTTGACGACAGCAAGCGTAGTATTGGGTTGTATAGCTTTCGCTACATCAACCACTTTTATGTTTCCATATCGATCTGCCTCTACATAAGTCACTTCAATCCCTATCGTTTGTTCCAAGAAATACAAAGGTCGTCTCACCGAGTTATGTTCTACCGATGTTGCAATAACATGATCTCCCGGTTTTAACCACCCTTTAATCGCCATATTAAGAGCCATCGTTGTATTCGACGTAAAAGCGATGTCGTTAGGATTTTTAATGTTAAACAACTTACTTAATTGCTTTCTTGTATCAAACAATATGCGACTAGCTCTAACTGCCATCGCATGGCTTCCTCTTCCAGGGTTTGCCGCATCACTGCGCATCGCCTGAATCACTGCATCTGTAACTGTTGGAGGCTTGGGCCATGAGGTTGCTGCATGGTCCAAATAAATAACTGATTGTTCACTGTTCCCCATACCCTTCACACCTTCTCTATCAGTGTTTGCACAACAATGGCATACCTTAGTTTAATCTTTCAAAAGGAAGATTACAACTTAGGTATGCCATTGTTTTTTCATGTTCAAGCCAAATCTTGGAGTAATTCCAACAATCTCTCTAGATCCTGCTTGCTATAGTATTGCAGTTCAATTTTCCCTTTATCTTTTTGCTGTTTAATTCTAACTGTTGTCTTGAATCGATCACGTAGTGACTCTTCCAAATGTTCAATGTACGGATCACGTTTTTTTTGGGTCGGCTTTGACTTATCCTCTGGTTGCTTGGAATCCAACTTTTGGATAGCCTCTTCAAGCTCACGAACGCTCCATTCCATCGAGACTGTAAGATCAGCTAATTCCTTCTGAACCGCTTCGTTTTTTATACCTACTAACGCTCTAGCATGCCCCATCGAAATTGTTCCACGTGAAACATTATCCTTGATTTCTGAAGGTAAGCTAAGCAATCTAACAAAGTTAGCAATATGTGATCGAGATTTCCCAACCTTCATTGAGAGCTCTTCTTGCGTTAATTTGAATTTATCAATTAATGCTTGATAAGCAATCGCAACCTCAATAGCATTCAAGTCTTCACGCTGAAGGTTTTCAATTAGCGCTATCTCCATTACTTGCTGATCACTGAATGAACGTACGACTGCAGGTATTGTAGCATTACCGCAATGTTGAGAAGCACGGAAGCGTCTCTCTCCTGCTATAATCTCATATCCTTTTAGTACGGTCCGAACAATAATCGGTTGAATAACACCATGCTGCTTAATCGATTCCGCAAGTTCTTTAATAGAGTCTTCATCAAACGTTTTACGCGGTTGATATGGATTAGGTCTCAGCTGGGATAATGTAATTTCAATGATCTTATCATCGTCATTCACAGAAAGCGATGGAATAAGCGCATCAAGCCCTCTACCTAGCCGCTTGCTCATACGTTATCACTTCCTTCGCGAGTTCAAGATAAACTTCTGCTCCTTTAGAACGAGGATCATAAGTTATAATTGCCTGTCCGTGAGAAGGCGCCTCACTCAAACGAACGTTCCGTGGGATAATCGTTTGATAAACCTTTTGTTGAAAATACTTCTTAACCTCTTCAATAACTTGAATGCCGAGATTCGTCCTTGCATCTAACATTGTCAATAATACACCTTCAATTTGAAGGGATGTGTTCAAATGCTTCTGCACAAGTCTTACTGTGTTCAATAATTGACTTAAACCTTCAAGGGCATAATATTCACACTGTATTGGAATCAGTACAGAATCAGCAGCTGTTAAGGAGTTGATCGTCAAAATACCAAGTGATGGCGGACAATCAATGAGCACATAATCAAATTGATCCTTTACCAAGTGTAGAGCCTTCTTCAAGCGAAGCTCACGAGATATAGTAGGAACCAATTCAATTTCCGCACCTGCGAGTTGAATCGTTGCTGGAATGATTTTCAGATCGGGTATGCTTGTTTCAAGCATCGCATCCTTAGGATGTACCTCATTAATCAACACATCATAAACACAATTATTAACATCACCCTTGTTGACTCCCAATCCGCTTGTTGTATTCCCTTGCGGATCTATATCGACTAAAAGTACTTTCTTCCCTAGCGTTGCTAAACAAGCGGCTAAATTAACAGACGTTGTCGTTTTGCCGACCCCGCCCTTCTGATTTGCTATAGCAATAATTTTCGACAAAACCTGCTCACCTCTAAGTGTAAAACTTGAATATGATGCACTTACATGATGCTTTAATGGTATACTACTGTTGCTGAAAATGGCATCGCCGCCCTCAAAGAGGACGGCATAAAAGTTAGAACAGAGCACATACAACACTCTATGTTCTAGTATCATTTCATCTTTTATAAGATACTAGTTTAGTATATTCTTTTACAACTGAAAATTAAATAAAAAACTCACAAAAAAACGATTATCGTTTAGGTATTTTAATGACGATTTCATAATGGTCTTCATGGTCTTTTTCATTCGTCTTAATTTGCAACCCAGATCCAGAAACCATTTCAATAGACTGCCTAATTGTATTAAGCGCTAACCGAACGTCTTTCGTAAACGAGATACGTTTGGCTTTCTTTAGTTTTGTTGACTCCTTCAAGAAGGCAATTCGCACTTCAGTCTGCTTTACATTTAAATCCTTAGCTAATATTTCTTCCAACACTTTTATCTGTAACTCTTCTGTATCCAGTGACAATAAAGCACGCGCATGCCGTTCTGTAATTTTCCGTTCCATTAAAGCCATCTTAATGGTATCACCTAACATCAATAATCTCAACTTATTAGCGATTGTAGATTGGCTTTTACCCAATCTTTGAGCCAAGCTTTCCTGAGTTAATTGATGGAGCTCAATAAGCTTTTGATAAGCAATTGCTTCCTCAATAGCAGACAAGCCTTCCCTTTGAAGATTTTCAATTAGAGCAATAGAAGCCGTCTGGGAGTCATTAAATTCACGAACAATACCTGGTATGGTGTCATAACCAAGCTTCGTAACTGCTCTCCATCGTCTTTCACCTGCAATAATTTCATATCTTCCATTTCGCATACGTACAACGATTGGCTGAATAACGCCATGTGTCTTGATCGTTTGACAAAGCTCATCAATGCGATCATCGTCAAAAATCGTTCGTGGTTGAAAAGGGCTAGGATCAATATCATTAATTGGAATTTGCCGAACTTCTTCTTGCGCTATACGCTGCTCGGATAAACCGAACAAACGAGAAAATTGTTCTTTCATATCGATAATTACCACCCGATCATGAGATAAACCTTTAAGAAAGTCACTCCTACTTTCTAGCAACTAAAAGGCTTGTGCAATAAACTCGCTTCAGCAGCAAGGTTGGTTATTCGCCAATCACATTTTCATTGCTTGGTTGAACCTGAAACATCAGTATTCCTCTGCTGCAGAGCGAACATCTCTAACAAATATCATTAGGTATTGATAGGAGTGGAAACGTATACCATATGGCATCTTCCATCTGCTTCATCTATCTTTTATAATTCGACTACTGTTAAACGATCTCCTGCTTGACACGACTACAGTTCACATAAATGTTCAACATTAATATAGATGGTTAAATACAACCAACCTATATCAATGTTTCACGTGGAACAAAACTAGATGAGGGGTTCCTTTAGAGGAGTACCCGCTTTTCTTGGATACTTACGAGGAGTAGCATCTGTTTTCTCAATTAATACAATATGTCTCTCAGACTTCTCATTAGGCAGCACCATTTGGTGTTGGGATTTAATTTTACCTTTTAACTCACGCAAACTGAATGACGCTTCTTTTACTTCTTCATCCGATTTTGATCCTTTCATCGCGGCGAACAATCCGCCCTTTCTAACGAAAGGTAAACAAAATTCATTTAAAACATTTAATCGAGCAACAGCTCTAGCCGTAACCAAATCGTAGCGGTCTCGGTGCTCTGACTTCTGGGCAACATCTTCTGCACGACCATGCAAACAAACCACATCATTAAATCCTAATTGTTCATTTAAATGCGACAGAAACTGAATCCTTTTATTTAATGAATCAACAATCATAACCTTTAGATGAGGGAAACAAATTTTAAGAGGAATACTTGGAAACCCAGCTCCAGACCCAATATCAGCAAGCTTATGTACATTGCTCATATTAGTAAAAAAAGAAAGTGAAACGGAATCATAAAAGTGTTTTTCATACACAGCATCTCTATCTGTTATTCCTGTTAAATTCATTCGTTCGTTCCAATCAACTAAAACACGGTAATACGTTTCAAATTGATCAAGCTGAACAGAAGAGAGCGAGATTCCGCCCTCATCCATTCGTTTAGAAAACCATTGTATTGTATCATCCATAAAATTAACCTCTCGCCGCAATAACGCGATTATAATGTTCTAAATAAACGAGCAAGACTGAAATATCAGCGGGAGTAACACCAGCAATACGCGATGCTTGACCGATGGATAATGGTCTGATTAAAGCTAACTTCTGTTTAGCCTCAGAGGCTAATCCACGTACATCGCTATAATCGATATCGTTTGGAATCAGCTTCTTCTCCATCTTATTCAGTCTAGCTACTTGAATAAGCTGCTTTTCGATATAACCAGCATATTTAATTTGAATTTCCACTTGCTCCTTCATCTCTTCTGTCATTTCAGGTACAGAAGGAACGACGGTTTCGAGTAATGCGTAAGTGATCTCAGGACGACGCAATAATGACAAAGCATCTACACCATTTACAATCGGTGTCGAATCAGCAGACTCTAACATAGCCCTCACATCATCCGGTTTTACTTTTGTAGCCTGCAAACGTTCGATATCCATTTCGACTAATTCTTTCTTTCGCAGAAACTTGTTGTAGCGCTCATCTGAAATAAGCCCAATCTCATGGCCAGTAGGAGTTAGTCGTAAATCAGCATTGTCATGACGGAGCAATAGCCGATATTCCGCACGCGAAGTCAACAACCGGTAGGGATCATTTGTACCTTTTGTAACTAGATCATCGATCATAACTCCAATGTAGCCTTCCGATCGACCAATGATTACAGGCTCTTTTCCTTGAACTTTTCGCGCAGCATTTATCCCTGCCATAACTCCCTGTCCTGCTGCTTCTTCATATCCGGAAGTTCCGTTGATTTGTCCAGCTGTGAATAAGCCGTCAATCACTTTCGTTTCCAATGAAGGCCATAGCTGAGTTGGAACGACCGCATCGTACTCAATGGCATAACCAGTACGCATCATCTCAACCTTTTCCAAGCCTGGAATGGATCGCAAAATGCCTAATTGAACATCCTCTGGCATACTTGTCGAAAGACCTTGTACATAATATTCTGAAGTATCTTTTCCTTCAGGCTCTAGAAAAATTTGATGCTTCGGCTTATCAGAGAAACGCGTTACCTTGTCTTCTATAGAAGGACAATAACGCGGACCCGTACCTTCAATCGCTCCTGAGAACATCGGTGCACGGTGCAGATTGTCATTGATAATTTTGTGAGTTGCTTCAGAAGTGTAAGTTAGCCAGCATGGCAGTTGCTCATTCGTAGAGGACTCTGTCTCGTGTGAGAAGAACTTCGGTTGCTCATCACCTGGTTGAATTTCTGTTTTAGAAAAATCAATACTATCTTTATGCACACGCGGTGGTGTACCTGTTTTGAAGCGTACGAGTTCTAGCCCATGCTCTTTCAAGTTGGCTGCGAGTCGTATAGAAGGCTGCTGATTATTAGGTCCACTCTCGTACATTAACTCACCCATAATAATCTTACCGCGTAAATAGGTACCTGTAGTAACGACGACTGCTCGTGCACGATATTCTGCACCTGACTTTGTTACGATACCAACGCATTTGCCATCCTCAACAATAAGCTCCTCTGCCATACCTTGGCGAAGGGTTAGCTTTGGTGTTTCCTCAATCGTCTTCTTCATTACATTTTGATATGAAACCTTATCCGCTTGCGCGCGCAATGCATGCACAGCTGGTCCCTTACCCGTATTAAGCATCCTCATTTGAATAAAGGTTTTATCAATATTACGACCCATCTCGCCGCCTAAAGCATCAATCTCACGCACAACATGGCCTTTAGCCGGACCGCCAATAGATGGATTACAAGGCATAAACGCAACCATATCCAAGTTTATTGTTAGCAATAATGTTTCACAGCCCATACGAGCCGCTGCGAGTGCTGACTCACACCCCGCATGACCTGCGCCAATGACGATAACGTCAAATTCACCAGCTAGATATTTCATTTTTATTCCCCTCCTAAAGGTTTGCTGTAGCAAACCAACTTCGTAAGCATTAGCTTAGGATTGCGAAGCAATCCACTTCGTAAGCATTATCTTAGGTTTGCTTAAGCAAACCTACTTCCTAAGCATATTCTTAGGTTTGTTTAGCAAACCACTACGTCAACATTTACTTGCCCAAACAAAACTGTGAAAAAATTTGATCAATTAAAGAATCGCCTGCTTCATCGCCAAGTATTTCACCAAGCGATTCCCAAGCAGAACGCGCGTCAATTTGTATCACATCAATAGGAATACCCATATTGGATGCATCGATCGCATCCACTAGCGACTGTCGTGCTCGCTTCAATAAAGCAATATGCCTAACATTACTTACATAAGTCAGATCATTTGCTTCAAGCTCACCCTCGAAGAACATTTCACTAATCGTTCTTTCAAGCTGATCTAATCCTTCCTCTTCAATCACTGACATTCGTACGATGGAATCAGATGGTATTATACGCTCTATCTCACCCAGATCCAACTGTCCTGGCAAGTCGGTTTTATTCACAATCGCAATAACCGGCCGACCTTTTACCAGTTCAAGGAGCTCACGATCTTCAGTCTGTAGAGCTTCATTATAGTTTAATACAAATAAGATTAAATCCGCTTCTTCAAGCGCGTTTCTTGAACGTTCTACACCAATACGTTCGACGACATCATTCGTTTCCCGAATACCAGCTGTATCAAGCAGCCTTAGTGGAATTCCGTTCAATGCGACAAATTGTTCTATGACATCACGCGTCGTTCCAGGAATGTCAGTAACGATCGCCTTATTTTCCTGTGTTAGGACATTCATCAATGATGATTTGCCTACGTTAGGGCGCCCGACAATTGCCGTTACAATGCCTTCACGTAATATTTTGCCTTCATTCGCCGTTTTTAACAAACGATCTATTTCTGCTATAGCTGATCCGCATTGTTCACCAATATATGCACTGGTCATGGCTTCAACATCATGCTCTGGATAATCTATATTCACTTCAATATGGGCAAGCAATTCAATAACCGTTTGACGCAAGGCTTTAATTCTTTTTGATAAAACACCCTCCGCTTGCTTTCGAGCAACCGTAAAAGCACGATCTGACTTCGAACGAATAAGGTCGATAACCGCCTCAGCCTGCATCAAGTCGATCCGCCCATTTAAAAAAGCACGCTTTGTAAATTCACCCGGCTCCGCTGTTCGGAAACCTTCCTGCTGCAATACAATATCAAGCACCTTCTTAACAGCAATAACACCGCCATGCGCATTAATCTCAACAACATCCTCAGCAGTGAAAGACCGCGGACCACGCATCAATGTTACAAGCACCTCTTCAACTTGTTCCGCATCAACTGGATCAATAATGTGCCCATAATGCAATGTGTGCGTTTCTGCATCTTTCAAATCGATCTTCGAACGAAAAATACGGGAAATCCCTTCAATTGCATCGGGACCGCTTATTCGTATAATAGCTATGCCGCCTTCTCCGACTGCCGTCGAAATAGCTGCAATCGTATCGTATATCATCGGCTTTCAGCACCTCTCAAATGGAAAAACAGCAATGACCATTAATAGCCATTGCTGCATATATAGTATCTTCAATATCATATGCTTTAAGGGCCCTCTTTACTGCCTGAGAGCAATAACAACTCTTCGGTTTGGCTCATCGCCCTTACTGAAGGTTTTCACTTTAGGGTGGTTCTGTAACTGCGAGTGAATGACTTTACGTTCATGTGGAGACATCGGCTCAAGGACAACCTCTTTCCTTGTCCGAATAACTCGACCTGCCAAACGTTCGGATAAATCCTCCAACGTCTTACGGCGACGCTCACGAAAATCCTCTGCATCAAGAACGATTCGCAAATGACTGTCCGAATAGCGATTAGCCACAATATTAACTAAGTACTGTAGTGCATCCAACGTTTGTCCGCGACGTCCAATAAGCATACCAAGATCTCCACTGCCCGATACGGCCAGATGAGTACCTTCTCTTGTTTGCTTTCGATCGATGTTCACTTGCAATCCCATTGCACCAGCTACTTCAAAGAGGAAGTTCTCAGCCTCCGCAGTTGGGTCGGGAATAAGCTCAAGCTCTACCTTCGCTTCCTTCGTGCCAAACAACCCGAACAGTCCCTTTGAGGGCTGCTCCAGCACAACCATTTTAACGCGGTCCTCAGTCACTTGCCATTTTGCTAATCCATTCTGTACAGCCGCTTCTATCGTCTTTCCAGATGCGACGATTTTCTTCATTTCGCAGTGACCTCCTTGCCCTTACCCTTGCTTTTGTCGCCATTACGAACGTACAAAAAGTAGTTTTGAACAATTGTGTAGATGTTACTGTATACCCAGTACAGCGGAAGTGCTGATGGGAATGAAATTGCCATTACGAAAATGAGCACTGGGAAAATAGTCAGCATCATTCCCATGCCTGGCATAGTTTGTGTTTGTTGCTTTTGCATCATTTTAGACTGGATAAATGTTGTTGCCGCAGCTAGGAGTGGAAGGAAATAATAGGTCCAGCCTCCCTCATTGGCACTTTTCCCGAGCTCAAACCATAAGAAGGTATGCTCACGAATATCAGGGTTTTTGTAAATCGAATTGTAAAGAGCGATAAAAACCGGCATCTGTACAATTAGAGGCAAACATCCCGCCATCGGATTTACTTTGTTGGTTTGAAACAGCTTCATTGTTTCTTCTTGCTGTTTCTTCGGGTCATCCTTATGCTTCTTCTTGATTTCAGCCATTTGCGGTTGTAATGCCTGCATTGCCTTCGAACTGCGATACTGTTTCAATGTTAGAGGCAGAATCAAAGTTCTAACAATAATCGTCAATAGCAATATGGCAAGTCCGTACGAATCGCCAAACCATTTAGCGAATGTATCGAGCGTAATTGCGAAATAATAGACGACGTTTTTCTCCCAGAAGTTACCGTGAAGTAAATCGGCGGTTTCTGTCGTTTGGTTAGTAGGAGCACCACAGCCCGCAAGCAGGCCCATTAACAGAACAATCCCCACTACTAAAAGCCATTTCTTGTTTTTAATTCGAAACAACATTAAAACTCCTCTCTAAGAGCGATCACACCAAGCGTAAAACGGCTGTCGCCGCCCTTGCGGTAAAAGCGTTCGTTTCGCGGTGAAATATAGGCTCAGTATAAAAGTGAAACTTATACTTTCCTAATATTTCAAGCATAAACGGCTGAAACCGTCCTCTTGCTGCATAGCAAATATATCTTGTTAAAATATAAAAAATGCAATTAGCTTCTACTCTATACACTCCTATATTTTCACTCTAGACTATACCATATTTTATGGGACAAAGAAACAACGAGCCTTTGTTTGCATCCGCTTTCTTAAACCGTAATAAATAGATCATTTTAGACACACAAAACAAGCAGACAGAATTCCCTTAATCTGCTTGCTTTTGGCTGGTATGACTTTTATTTTTCAATAAACCGGCTTTCTTCAAAACATGAAGAACGCTCTTCTCCATCTCCTTCATATTCATCGCCGTTGCAGGCTTTCTTACTATAAGAATGAAGTCGGTGTTTGGAACGATCTTTTTCTCTTGAAGGCGAACAATTTCTTTAATCATACGACGCATACGGTTGCGGACAACCGCATTCCCTATTTTTTTGCTTGCCGAAACACCTAGCCGGAAAGGATCCGCTGCAGGCTGCTTCGACCAATAGACGACGAATTGACCGTTCGCAAATGATTTACCGCCACGATATATCCGGCTAAAGTCTTCACGATTGCGAAGACGCAATTTTCTTTGCACGACTGATGGCCACCGTTCCCTCATTCAACTTCTATTAAGTATTGCCAGTAAAAACACAGTCTAAGCAGCTTTCGCTAACGCACTCCTTCTGTAGAACAAAAAAAAAAGACCACCGAACGTGGTCTTCTGCTTATGCGCTCAATACTTTTCTTCCTCTTTGACGACGCGCTGCTAAGACTTTACGGCCGTTCTTCGAACTCATCCGTTTGCGGAATCCATGCACTTTCGCGCGTTTGCTTACGTTAGGTCTAAATGTAGGTCTCATCGTTCTGCACCTCCTATACTGCGTGTTTCCAAACAAGTGTAAACGACTGTCGCCGTGTTCTGGCAGTGCAATACGTCTCACTGTGAAATATAAGCAGCCATATAAGTATGCCACTTATAAACCCTTATATTAAAAAAAACGCTTTTTTTATTAAACCACGTTGACTGTCAAAAGTCAATGTATCACCTCTTCACCAAATGAGTTGAATGAATAAAACAGAATTCCGCCTGTGGATAAATGTATGAATCATTATCCCGATTCAAAAACTAATAACATGTGCATAGATATGACAGGCCGAAAACGAACTTTGTCGAAATGGTAACAAGATATTAACAATATGTAGTGGTGTAGATAACTTTTATGCACAAGCTATTGAGAATGTGGATAAAATATGCGATTTCGTTGAAATATAAGGTATCTTTTGCTATGATTATTATGTTTTCATTGTGGATTAGAACGAAAACACCATACGTTTATCAACAGCCTGTGGATAACATTGTGAACAAACTCATCCCCTATTTATAACTCATACGCTATACATGCGTCAGAATGTGGATGCTTTCGTTATAAATCCCTGCTTTTCGACAATTTTCAGCGTAACAGCGCCCATGATGGCGATTTGGATAAGGAGTGACAGTCTGTGGACAGCCATACCTATGATTTATGGCAGCAAGTGTTGTCGATCATTCAGACGAAACTAAGCAAACCTAGCTTTGACACCTGGTTCAAAGCGACGAAAGCTTCTTTTGTCGATGATTCCATGCTTGAAGTAACTGCGCCGACAACATTTGCGGCCGAATGGCTGGAGGGCCGCTATACGAAGCTGATCCGTACAACTCTGTTTGAATTTTTGGGCAGACAAGTTGACGTACGCTTCTCTATTGAAGAACCAAAAGGGGCAGAACCGGCATTCGCATTCCCACCGAGAGTTACTCTTTCTCCCGTTTTGAATGAAGAATCAACGCCTACCCATATGCTTAATCCAAAATATACGTTTGATACATTCGTCATTGGAGCTAACAACCGATTTGCACACGCTGCGTCGCTTGCTGTTGCCGAGGCGCCTGCTAAAGCGTATAACCCACTATTTTTATATGGTGGAGTTGGGCTTGGAAAAACCCACTTAATGCATGCAATCGGCCATTACATCATGGATCACAACCCAAATACGAAGGTTTTATATATCTCGTCCGAGAAATTTACGAACGAATTTATTAATGCCATCCGTGATAACCGTGGTGAAAGCTTCCGTACGAAATACCGCAATATCGACGTGCTTCTGATCGATGATATTCAATTTCTTGCTGGCAAAGAGCAAACGCAAGAGGAGTTCTTCCATACCTTTAATGCACTGCATGAGGAAAGAAAACAAATTGTCATTTCGAGTGACCGTCCGCCAAAGGAAATTCCAACACTTGAGGATCGCCTTAGATCGCGTTTCGAATGGGGATTAATTACGGACATTCAGCCTCCGGATCTTGAAACTCGTATCGCGATTTTGCGTAAGAAGGCCCGCGCAGAAAACCTAGACATCCCTAATGAAGCGATGATCTACATCGCTAACCAAATTGATACAAATATTCGTGAGCTCGAAGGTGCTCTCATCCGAGTTGTTGCCTACTCTTCCTTGATTAATGCCGACATTACGTCGCATTTAGCGGCAGAAGCGCTCAAGGATATAATTCCATCAAGTCGTCCGCGAATGATAACAATTCAAGATATACAAATTAAGGTCGGCGAGTTCTATGGACTTCGGCTAGAGGAGTTCAAAGCGCGGAAGCGTACCAAAGCTATTGCCTATCCGAGGCAAATTGCTATGTATTTATCCAGGGAGCTAACTGACTTCTCCCTTCCGAAGATCGGTGAAGCATTTGGCGGTCGAGATCATACAACTGTCATCCATGCGCACGAGAAAATTTCATCGCAGCTTAAGATTGATCAGGATCTCTACAAGATCATCCAAAACCTGACCGAAAAAGTTAAAAATCATATGTGAACAACTAAGCAAGCCTATGCACAAGCTATGCACATGTGGATAGGCTTGCTTTATCAGTATTCCAAGGGGTTATCCACATATTCAGTGCCCCTACTACGACTACTACTAAAATTATTATAAAAAACATCATCAAAATAGGCAGAACTGGCTGTCGCCATTTTGCAAATCACAAATTCGTTTCACAAACAAAACACGTGGAATGAATCTATATGAAACCTAGGAGTGGAAGCATGAAATTAACAATCTCAAAAAATGAACTGAACGATGCCATCCAACAGGTATCGAAAGCTGCCTCATCAAGACCTACTATTCCAATTCTCGGCGGTATCAAAATTGAAGTTACCCACTTGGGGGTAACTCTTACGGCAAGTGATACCGATATATCTATTCAAAGTTTTATCCCTGTAGAGAGAGATCAATTCGTTATTGCACATGTGGATAAACCGGGAAGCGTCGTTTTGCCGGCTAAGTTTTTTGTAGAAATCGTTAAGAAGCTTCCATCCGAGCAAGTCAGCATAGAAGTAAGCGGCAGCTATCAAACAATCATTCGTTCAGGTTCAACTGAAATTCAAATGGTTGGACTCGATCCTGAGGAATTTCCAATTCTTCCTTCAATCGAAAAAAATGAACTGTTACAAATACCAGGCGATTTATTAAAAACAATGATCCGTCAGACAGTGCTTGCTGCATCGACAAGCGAGCAAACTCCTATTTTGACTGGCGTATTGTGGAATTTGCTCGAAGGCGAGCTTAAATTTGTAGCAACAGATCGTCATCGACTAGCTAGCAGAACCGCTCAAGTTAATACCGATGAGCTATTAAAATTCAGCAATGTAGTTATTTCAGCAAAGACGCTTATTGAACTATCTAAGCTTGTACCTGAACAAAATATGCTAGTGGATATTGTCGTCGCGGATAATCAAGTATTATTCAAAATAGGCCATGTCTTGTTTTATACGCGTATTTTGGATGGCACATATCCGGATACCTCTAAGATTATTCCGCAGTTGTTCAAAACAGAACTCGTTGTGGACACAAAAAATATGATGGATGCAATTGACCGTGCGTATTTAATGTCCCGTGAAGAGAAAACAAACATCGTGCGTTTGATAACGCTAGAGGATGGAAACATTGAAATATCATCAAGCTCAACAGAGCTTGGACGTGTAACTGAGCAGCTTGACGCCAAGCAATTTAACGGGGATCCACTCCGAATTGCATTCAACTCTAAATATATGCTTGATGTGCTGAAAGTAATTGACAGTGAACAATTGTTTATCGGATTTACTGGAGCGATGAGCCCGATCGTTATTCGCCCGATTGATCATGCTTACAGTATGTATGTCATTTTGCCTTATAGGACTACAGGATAATAAGATCAGGCTAACGAAAAGAAAGGTGGGTCGCTTCGATGAAAGAGATTGTGATTAACACGGAATATATAACGCTTGGACAGTTTTTGAAGCTATCGGATTGCATATCTACCGGAGGTCATGCTAAATTTTTTTTACAGGAAAATGAAATTCTTATAAACGGTGAAGCGGATAACCGCCGAGGCAGGAAGCTGTATGTTAATGATCGTGTTGAGGTTGAAGGCTGCGGCGTCTTTACGGTAGGTAAAGCGTAACGCACAATCGGACCGGGAGGTCAAAAGGTGTTTCTAACGAGCGTACAGCTAGAAAATTATCGCAACTACTCTCAGCTTGATCTGCAAACTCCTAATAAGGTGAATGTTTTTCTAGGGCCAAATGCACAGGGCAAAACCAATTTGCTTGAAGCTATCTACGTGTTGGCTCTTTCTAAATCACATCGTACCTCCAAGGATAAGGAGCTCATTGGCTGGAATGCCGATTCAGCTCGGGTTGCAGGAGAGGTAAATAAGAAGTACGGAACTGTAAAGCTAGATTTAATGTTTTCAGCTCAAGGAAAGAGAGCTAAGATAAACGGACTTGAGCAGCGGAAGCTAAGCAATTTTATCGGATCGGTCAATGTGGTCATGTTTGCGCCAGAGGATCTTGAGATCGTCAAAGGGACGCCAGGAATTCGAAGAAGATTTCTAGATATGGAAATTGGTCAGGTACAGCCTAGTTATTTATATACGCTGCAGCAATACGGTAAAGTTCTTCAACAGCGGAATAACTTTCTTAAAGCGGCCGGTCCAGGCAGTGCCAATCAAACTATGCTCGATGTATGGAATATGCAGCTGGTAGAGCATGGTGTTAAAATTATGAGAAAACGGGAATACTTTATACAAAAGCTACAAACGTTCGCGGAACACATCCATGCAGGCATAACGAATGGGAATGAGAAGCTTACAATCGAATACCGCCCTTCGTTCGATACCGATGCCTCGCAAGATGAATCTGTTTTATTTGAGCAGTTTATGATAAAGTTAACACAGGTGAAAGATCAGGAGATTCGCAGAGGCGTAACACTGGTAGGACCGCATCGTGATGATTTAGCGTTTTTTATAAACGGTAAGGAAGCACAAATATACGGTTCACAAGGCCAGCAGCGAACAACGGCCCTATCTTTAAAATTAGCAGAAATAGAGCTCATACACGAGGAAATCGGAGAATATCCGATTTTGCTGCTTGATGATGTGCTGTCAGAGCTTGATCAGAATAGGCAAACGCACCTAATCGAGACGTTTCAGAGCAAGGTACAAACCTTTATAACAACGACCGGACTTGAGAGCGTCAATGTAAGCAAGCTTCAAGATGCCGGCATTTACTATGTGCAGGACGGCCGAGTTACACGTTAAAGGCGCGAATAGGAAAGGTGGACCAGGGGATATGTACATCCATTTAGGCGGCGAGAAAATTATTCGGGCTGCGGAGCTGGTGGCCATTTTTGATATTTCTATCGAGCAGTCCTCAAAGCTATCTAAGCAATTCGTAGCGGGGGCACGTAAGCGTAAAGACGTTGAGACGATAGGCGAAGAAGATCCAAAGTCAATCGTTGTGACGAAGCAAAAAATATATTATTCGCCTATTTCATCTTCCACACTTAAGAAACGCGCACATCATTTTGCGGCTAATGGATAGAGTGAAAGCGAATTGGAAGAGCAGTTGAGAGGAGCAGTGAACTTGCATGTCTTTGGAACAGCATTCATATGACGAGAGTCAAATACAGGTCCTAGAAGGCTTAGAAGCGGTACGCAAACGGCCGGGGATGTACATTGGCTCCACTAGTGGCAAAGGTCTTCACCATCTTGTATGGGAGGTTGTCGATAACAGTATTGACGAGGCTTTGGCTGGTTACTGCTCAAAAATCGTTATTGTCGTCCATAAGGATAACAGTATAAGCGTTACAGATAACGGACGCGGTATACCTGTTGGCGAGAATACGAAGCTGAAAAAATCAACGCTAGAAGTTGTTATGACTGTTTTGCATGCGGGTGGTAAGTTCGGCGGCGAAGGCTATAAGGTATCCGGCGGTCTTCATGGAGTTGGTGTATCTGTAGTTAACGCATTGTCCGAGCTCGTGATCGTTCAAGTTAAACTTCATGGTCATATCTATCAGCAAGAGTACCGCAAAGGTGTTCCGCAATATGATGTTAAGATTGTTGGAGATTCCGAAGAAACGGGAACAAAGGTTACTTTCACCCCGGACAAAGAAATTTTCACGGAAACAACTGAATATGACTATGAGACGCTGCAGGCACGTGTTCGTGAGCTGGCGTTTTTGAATAAAGGAATTGAAATTGTTCTTGAAGATGAACGTACAGGAGTATCTAATACGTTTATGTACGAGGGCGGAATTATCGAGTACGTGAAGTATTTGAACCGTAACCGCGAGGCTTTGCATGAGCATCCGATCTATGTAGAAGGATTGAAGGATCATATAAATGTTGAGGTCGCGTTGCAATATAACGATAGCTATACCGAGCATATTTATTCGTTCGCGAATAACATTAATACCCATGAAGGCGGTACCCATGAATCAGGCTTCAAGAGCGGATTAACAAGAATCATTAACGAATATGCTCGCAAGATGAATTTGATTAAAGACAGTGATTCCAACTTCTCTGGTGACGATGTGCGTGAAGGATTGACGGCCATTATTTCCGTTAAAATTCCGGAGCCTCAATTCGAAGGCCAAACAAAGACCAAGCTAGGAAATAGTGAGGTTCGCGGTATAGTTGAGTCCTTCTTTGCGGAGAAGCTGACTGAATTTCTAAACGAGAATCCAGCGGTATCACGTAAAATTATCGAAAAAGGCCTGCAGGCTGCTAGAGCCCGTGAAGCTGCACGGAAAGCGCGTGAACTTACTCGTCGTAAGAGCGCGCTAGAGGTTGGATCACTGCCAGGTAAGCTTGCTGACTGTTCATCTAAGGACGCTTCAATCAGCGAATTGTATATTGTTGAGGGAGACTCCGCTGGCGGCTCTGCCAAGCAAGGACGTGATCGTCACTTCCAAGCGATTTTGCCATTGCGTGGTAAAATTTTGAACGTTGAGAAGGCTCGCTTGGATCGGATACTTGGAAATGCTGAGATTCGGGCAATTATAACAGCGCTTGGAACAGGAATCAGTGATGAATTTGATCTGGTCAAAGCTCGTTATCACAAAATTATTATTATGACGGATGCTGATGTCGATGGTGCACATATACGTACACTAATGCTGACATTTTTCTACCGGTATATGCGTCAAATTATCGAAGCAGGCTATATTTACATTGCACAACCGCCACTCTTCAAGATTGAGCGCAACAAAGTTATTCGCTACGCTCAAACAGAGAAGGAACGCGATGCAATTATTGCTGAGTACGGTGAAGGTGTGAAGGTCAATGTTCAGCGTTATAAAGGTCTTGGAGAGATGAATGCTACTCAGCTTTGGGAAACAACGATGGATCCTGAAAGCCGCTCTATGCTTCAAGTAACCATTGATGATGCGATTGAGGCTGACGTTATCTTCGATACACTGATGGGTGATAATGTTGAACCGCGCCGTGAATTCATTCAGAAGTATTCGAGATATGTAACGAACCTTGATGTTTAATTGCATAGAATAATGAATCAACCAAGCCGTCCTCTGTGGACGGCTTTTTTGATCAAGGAGTCAGCTATGCTTCATGCTAATGAAGCATAGCTAGAGCTGACGGTCATGCACTTTTGGATTTACGTTTGGGTAGATTTCGTCGTTTGTGTTTGAATTTCCCATATGCTGCGGCATACCTGTAAATCCTATTGAAAATTTTCTTGTTAGGGAGATGACGGAAGATGTAGGGGTCGGGAGCTGAATTGACTTCTAATATCCAGGGGTGCAGCTCATTGTCTAATGCAAAATCTACCCCTAATTCTTTGAGATTCGGATACGTACCTTGCAATTGAGAGGCAACGATAAGGCCGATTTTTCGTAAACGATTTGTTAATGTGATAAGCCGGGACGGTGACAGGTGATCCGACATAAGTAGTTCAATAGGCATAGGGGTTCCGCCGCTGTGATAGTTGGTTACGATTTTTGAGGGATGTGCCAGTCGCCCTATAATTCCGGTAACTTCCCATTCATTTTTCAAATTTTTTTGAAGCATTAGCCGTATGTCAAAACGACGGTTTTGATGGCGAAGTAGATGAATCCCCTTTTGAACAATGCAGCGCCGTTTATTATTTTGTCGCTTAAGGCTTCGATAGAGCTGATCATAGGTAGGAAAGAATCGTTTCGTTGTTTCTAATTGGCAGAGATACCCGGAATAAGGAGTACTGGTTCTTTCCACGCGAAGCACGCCTTTTCCGCCCGTGCCATTAATTGGCTTGATATATACCATGCCATACTCATTCAGCATAGATAACACTGAGGTATGGCTAAACAGCTTCGTCGAAGGAATGAATTGACGTAAATTTTCCGATTTCAGCAGCAGCTTCGTTTTCGTCCACTTACTCATAACACGCTGTATAGTCATTAATGTTACTCCCTTCCTAAAGGAACTTGGATAATGATATCTATCTACTCAAGCAGGAGACAGACTTTCGTTTGAGTGGTATAATAAAAGTTGGATCTGTTCATTTTATGGCAAATTTCCGTGTTTGGAGAGACGTAATTCACCTATTTTTGGTGATCATATACGAGAAAGCCTGGAAATTGTAAAAGTATGAGCTATAAGGGTTTACAAGCTCCCTGTTTGTGAAAGTAATATAATGGTAATAGTAATTCAGGAGTGGCGATAGATAACGTCAGGGAGGTAAATCATGGCGGAAGAACAACGTATATCTATAAAAGATCGGGATATCGGAACGGAGATGCGTGATTCATTTATGGATTACGCAATGAGCATTATCGTAAGTCGTGCTCTACCCGATGTAAGAGATGGTTTGAAGCCGGTCCATCGTCGTATTTTGTATGCGATGTCTGAGCTAGGCATGTCACCAGATAAGCCTCATAAGAAATCAGCAAGAATCGTAGGGGAAGTTATTGGTAAGTATCATCCACATGGTGATTCAGCTGTTTATGAATCAATGGTACGGATGGCACAGGATTTCTCCATGCGTTATATGCTCGTAGACGGTCATGGAAACTTTGGTTCCATTGACGGAGATATGGCAGCTGCAATGCGTTATACGGAAGCACGTATCTCGAAGATCGGTATGGAATTACTGCGCGATATAAACAAAGATACGATTGATTTTGTACCAAACTATGACGGTGAAGAGAGAGAGCCAGTTGTATTACCTGCTCGTTATCCGAATCTGCTCGTAAATGGTGTAACAGGTATTGCTGTTGGTATGGCTACGAATATTCCTCCGCATAACTTAAACGAAGTTATTGATGGAACATTAGCATTGATTCGTAATCCTGATATTACACCATTGGAATTAATGGAGTTTATTAAAGGGCCGGATTTCCCGACAGCTGGTTTTGTTATGGGTCGTCAAGGTATTCGCAATGCTTATTTGACTGGCCGCGGTTCCGTAACAATGCGTGCACGGGCGACAATTGAAGAAAACAACGGCAAAGCCCGTATTCTTATACATGAATTGCCGTATCAGGTTATTAAGGCGCGTCTTGTTGAGAAAATAGCAGAGCTTGTCCGTGAGAAGAAAATAGAAGGCATAACCGATTTGCGAGATGAATCAGACCGTAACGGTATGCGAGTTGTTATAGAGCTTCGCCGCGATGTAAATCCGAGCGTCGTATTGAACAATTTGTACAAACAAACGCAAATGCAATCGAACTTTGGTATCAACATGCTGGCACTAGTTAATGGCGAGCCAAAAACACTTAATTTGCGTGAGATGCTTTACCATTACTTGCAGCATCAAATCGTTGTCATTCGCCGTCGTACGGAATATGAGCTCAAGAAAGCAGAAGCCCGTGCTCATATTTTAGAAGGATTACGTATTGCTCTTGACCACCTCGATGAGGTTATTAAATTAATTCGTGCGTCTCAAACGGCTGATATAGCTCGTGAAGGATTAATTTCAAGATTCTCTCTCAGTCATGAACAGGCACAGGCGATTCTAGATATGCGTCTGCAACGTCTTACAGGACTAGAAAGAGACAAGATCGAAGCAGAATATGAAGAGCTCATGCGTAAAATAGCTGAATTTAAAGCAATTCTTGCTGATGAGCAGCTAGTTCTTGATATTATTGCGACTGAACTAACTGAAGTGAAGGAAAGATTCGGTGATGAGCGTCGTACTGAGCTTATGGCTAGTGACGAAGAGATCTTGGATGAGGATCTAATTCCTCGTGAAGATGTTATTATCTCGATAACGCATACGGGATATATTAAACGTCTACCAGTATCGACTTATCGCAGTCAAAAGCGCGGCGGTAAAGGTGTAATAGGTATGGATACGAAAGAGCATGATTTTGTTGAGCATCTATTCGTTTCTAATACGCATCATTACTTGCTGTTCTTTACGAACAAGGGCAAGGTTTATAAGCTCAAAGCCTATGAGATTCCAGATCTAAGCCGTACTGCGCGCGGAACGCCTATCATTAATCTGATTCAGATTGAGCAAGGTGAAACGATTAATGCGGTTATTCCAGTTCAGGAATTCGATTCCGAGCATTACTTGTTCTTTGGTACAAGACAAGGGGTAGTGAAGAAGACTCCGCTTGATGATTATATTAACATTCGTAAAGTTGGACTGATCGCAATCTCGCTTCGCGAGGATGATGATTTAATTCGTGTCAAGCTAACTGACGGAAACCAAGAGATCATAATGGGAACAGCCGAAGGCATGTCAATTCGATTCTCAGAGCAGGATGTTCGTTCTATGGGACGTTCGGCGACTGGAGTTAAAGGTATTCAACTTGATGCAGAAGATACTGTAATCGATATGGACGTTGTCGTACCGGATAAGGATGTTCTAATCGTTACATCCAAAGGTTATGGCAAGCGGACTCCAGTAAGTGAATATCGCATTCAAAATCGTGGCGGTAAAGGTATTAAAACCTTAAACGTTACAGAGAAAAATGGTCCAATCGTATCACTTAACATAGTTGAGAATGACGAGGATCTGATGATTATTACTGCTTTAGGTACACTAATCCGTCAGAGCATGGAAGGTATCTCGACAATGGGTCGTAATACGCAGGGCGTCAAGCTGATCAATACGCGCGATGATGATACGGTAGCTACGGTTACCCGAGTAGCGCGAAATGAAGAAAGCGAAGAGCTGGAAGACGGCGAAGACCAAGATAATAATGAAACGGTCATAGAATAATTATTCAACTATTTATGAAGTAGTAGAATAGATATAGGGCGGGGGACACGCATGGCACTGGTAGCATTAACACAACTAAAGCCAGGTGACAAGATCGGAGAAGATGTCCTCACCTCACTTGGCGGTGTCTTATTCCAAAAGGGTAAAGTAATAACTTCAAAAGAGTTAGATATTTTACATGCATTCCTTATCTCCAGTGTCGTAATTGATACGAGCATTCATGCTTTGAAGGGCAGAGAAGAAACGGAAGTAGTCGTGGAGACAAATAGTACTGTCGTTCCTTCTCTCCTTCATGATGAGTATGAAAAAATGCTAGAGGTGTTGCGGAAAGTATTTAATTCTTTCGTGACTGGACACGGGATACCTATTATGGATATTAGAAAGCAGCTTGAGAAGCTGCTGCTTCAGAGTAAGAGCTATAATTTATTGACGTTTACGCCTCGTCAGTTCAATAAACGCGATTATTTGTTGCACAACAGTGTAACATCAGCATTAACTTCGTATATGCTGGCTCAGTGGATTGGACTTCCACAAAAGGAATGGATGCAAATTGCCCTCTCCGGCTTATTGCATGATATAGGCAACATTCGCATCGATAAAGCTATTTTAACGAAGCCAAACGCTTTGACAGACGAAGAGAAAGAAGAAATGAAGCGACATCCGGTTCTTGGATACCAATTACTCAAAAATGTAGCAGCTCTTAATGAGGGTGTTAGGATGGCCGCTCTTCAGCATCATGAGAAGGTAGATGGAACGGGCTATCCGCTTGGCATAGAGGCAAGTAAAATACATCCATATGCCAAAATCGTTGCTATTGCTGATATTTTTCATGCGATGACATTCAATAAAACCTATCGTAATGCGACATCGCCTTATCTGGTTCTGGAACAAATCAAAAGAGAAGCATTTGGTAAGTTGGATCCAGGTTACGTTCAGACGTTTGTAGAGAAGGCAACCCAATTCCAAAATGGAAATGTGGTAAAGCTTAGCGATGACCGGATCGGAGAGATTATATTCTCAGATCGCGCCCATCCGACAAGACCATGGGTATCAATTAACGGAACGATCGTTAATCTGACTGTGGAACCGCAGCTTCATATAAAAGAAGTAATCAAATAAGTGGTTTAAAAAGCGAGATAATCATTAATACGGTGAGGTAAGCTTCATCGCAATTAAGATTGTCTCGCTATTTATTTGTTGTTACTCCTGATCAAATCGTAGATTGCTATGTACTAAAACGACTGTTTTAATATCTTTTTAAAAAATAATGAAAAAACACTTGCATTGTTCTAGGCTGATATGATATATTATCTAAGTCGTCAACAGCACATGCGGTTGATACGAAAGAAAAGATTGCTCTTTGAAAACTGAACAACGAGTATTAAACTGCCCTAACGATCCTAACGGATCATTAGAAAAAGCGATAAAAAGTAATGAGCAAGTCAAACACC
>NZ_JBWDNM010000028.1:0-38748 GCF_056269185.1 Paenibacillus sp. J31R122 | reverse complement strand
ACACCACCTGAAATTAATAATTTAATTATATAGGAAAACAGGATACCCTTCCTCGTAAAAATCGAGGAAGGGTATCCTGTTTATAAGATATAGACTTTTTCAGTGGCCTCATAAAGTATCGGTGTCATCTTCAGCCTAGAGCTAATGTAAATTCTTTTATCGCATCGCATCGCCTCACGACGGATCGTGTCCTCTAAAGACACAGTGACGATGCTCGGGTAGCGGGCAACCGATCCGATTAATGGATCACACTGCTTTTACTTCCACCTGCTTCTCTACCTGTCCATTATTTTCAATCGCGGCTTGAGCGGCGGCAATTCTAGCCATCGGAATCCGATATGGGGAACAGCTGACATAATCCAATCCGGTTTGGTGACAGAAAGCGATGGAATCCTTATCCCCACCATGCTCTCCGCAAATTCCTGTTTTTAGTGATGGCTTCAAAGAGCGTCCTGCTGTCACAGCAAGATCGATTAATTGGCCTACCCCTTCAGAGTCAAGCACTTGAAACGGATTATGAGGCAGAAGTTTTTTGTCCAGGTAATGTGATAAAAATTTACCCTCCGCGTCATCCCTGCTGTAGCCAAAAGTCATTTGCGTCAAATCATTTGTACCAAAAGAGAAAAAGTCTGCATGAGCTGCGATTTGCTTAGCCGTTAGGGCGGCACGCGGCACTTCGATCATAGTTCCAACCTTATACTTGCATTCTCTTTTTTTATCCGCGCTGAGCACTTGTTCGGCCACTTCATCAACGAGTTCCCTCAATATCTTCAGCTCGCTCGCATCGCCGACAAGGGGGATCATAATTTCCGGATGTACAAAAATTCCCCTATCCATACATGCGGATGCTGCTCTGAAAATGGCTTCGATTTGCATATCGTAGATTTCCGGGTAAACGATACCTAATCTACAGCCCCTATGACCAAGCATCGGATTGGATTCATGTAGGGCATTAACTTTGCGGATCATTTGCTGCAGCTGTACTCTTTCCTCGTCTGTATCCGCACTTTGAAGCTTATGCTGCAGCTCGTTCAGATTGGGCAGGAATTCGTGTAAAGGCGGATCGAGAAGCCGAACGGTAACAGGAAGTCCATCCATAGCTTTAAAAATCCCCTCGAAATCGAACTGCTGCATGGGCAAAAGCTGATCCAGCGCTGTCTTGCGCTCCTCTAGCGTATCGGCCATAATCATTCTCTGCATCACCGCCAAACGAGATGGAGCGAAGAACATATGCTCCGTCCGGCACAACCCGATTCCCTCTGCTCCAAAGCCACGCGCTATTTCCGCGTCTTCTGGATTATCAGCATTAGCGTAAACACGTAATTTGCGGATTTGATCGGCCCATTGCAGAATCTCGAGAAGCTCATTCGTTACGGTTGCCTCTTTTAGAGGGATGGCGCCTTGGATAACCCTTCCGCTCACCCCATCCAATGTAATCCAGTCTCCCTCTTCAATGATTCGTTCACCTGCAATCATCCGCTTTGCTTGCATATCAATATGCACACCTTCACAACCGCACACACAAGGCTTACCCATTCCTCGCGCCACGACCGCAGCGTGACTAGTCATTCCTCCGCGGCTAGTAAGTACACCCTCAGCTGCAAGTACGCCATGAATATCTTCTGGAGTCGTTTCAGAGCGAACCAAAATCACCCTTTTACCCGATTTATTCCACTCATCTGCGGTATCCGCATCAAACGCGACGACACCGATCGCGGCTCCCGGGGAAGCCGGTAGTCCTACTGCTATCACGTCAGTAATTGCACTTTCGTCGATCCCCCTGTGCAGCAGCTGGTCGAGATGGGAAATTTCAATTCTTTGCAAGGCGTCCTCACGGCTAATCACGCCTTCCGATACGAGGTCGACGGCAATTTTTAATGCCGCTTGAGCATTACGTTTTCCATTTCTAGTTTGAAGCACGTACAACTTCCCATTCTCAACCGTGAACTCTATATCCTGCATATCCTTGTAATGCAATTCCAATTGCTTGCACACTCGCTCAAGCTGGTCATACATTTCCGGCAGTATGTCTTTTAGTGTTGCAATGGTTTGTGGGGTTCTCACACCTGCAACTACATCTTCGCCTTGAGCATTGATGAGATATTCACCGAACATAGCATTGTCACCAGACGATGGGTTCCTTGTAAATACGACTCCAGTACCGCAATCTTCCCCCTTGTTGCCAAATACCATGCTTTGCACATTGACAGCAGTTCCTTGTTCGTCAGGAATACGATTGATTTTACGGTATACTTGCGCTCTATGATTATGCCATGATTTGAAAACTGCTTTCACAGCTAGTGCAAGCTGATCATGCACATCTTGCGGGAAATCAACTCCTGAATACACCTTTACGCACTTTTTGTATTCCGAAATGAGCTGCAGCCAACCCTCAGCCGTAACCTCTTGATCCTGCAATATGCCGAGATTTTTTTTCAATCGATTCAAGAGGCGCTCGAATTGAAAGGACTCAATGCCCATAACGACACTGCCGAACATCTGAATCAACCGTCGGTAACAATCATAAGCGAAACGATCATTACCGGTTAATGCCGCTAATCCTTCTACCGTCTCGTCGTTTAAACCCAAATTTAAAATCGTGTCCATCATACCAGGCATAGAGGTTACAGATCCCGATCGAACAGATATTAGGAGCGGATGAGACGGGTCGCCAAACTTTTGACCCTTCTCACTTTCGAGCTGCTTCAAACCAAGATTAATTTGCACTTGAAGATCGTCTGTTATTCGATTTCCAGAATGAAAGAAAGCGTGACATGCATCGGTCGTGATGGTGAAACCAGGAGGAACGGGCAGACCTGTACGAGTCATTTCCGCTAAGTTCGCACCTTTACCTCCCAGTAAAGCTTTCATTTTCGCATTTCCTTCGGTAAAAGAATATACCATTTTCATTGTCATTTTATATCGCCCTCCTTAGTTTTACCTAAGCATTCCTCATTATTGCAAATTACATAAAACTTTTTTAGACGGTTCGTCGGCAGGGTATATAAAACCTCATTGCATATCTTACAAATGACCATTCCTAACTCATTTTTGGTTACGCCATCTTGATTACGCATTTTTCTCCCCCTTTTAGATGCCGCCTTTCATCTTCCGCGATCAAACGAGTGACATCGATGACCCGACTGGCATATGCCCATTCATTGTCATACCAAGCTAATAATTTCACCTGATCCTCTTGTATCATGATGCTTAGCCCATCAACTACAGCCGATTTATCATTACCGATATAATCCGAAGAAACCAAAGGCAGCTCGTTATAACCGACGTATGCGCCGAGCTCTCCAGTAATCGCTGTTTGAATGGCTTTCTTTACATCTGTAACCTGTACAGGGCTCTTTAAAACAAGCTGTAAATCCAATAAAGAGACATCTTGAGTCGGAACGCGTACAGAAATTCCTTTCATATGCGGAGCAAGCCCAGGAAGTACGTCGATTAAAGCCTTACTCACTCCCGTAGAAGTTGGAATGATGGAACTTGTACAGGAACGCGCACGACGCAAATCCTTATGTGGATTGTCCATATGATTCTGATCGTTGGTATAGGCGTGTACAGAAGTCATCCATCCCTGTTTCACACCGAAAGCATGATCCATAATATTTAGAACCGGTGCCAAACAGTTGGTTGTGCACGAGGCAGCCGATAGCAATCGATGCCTTGACGGATCGTACAGCTTCTCATTGACCCCCATTACGATTGTCAAATCTACATCTTTTCCTGGCGATGTTAAAAGCACCCTTCGAGCTCCGGATAACAAATGTTTTTCCATCGCAAGACGGTCGGTAAATTTTCCAGTCGAGTCGATGACGAGTTGGGCGCCATACTCATTCCAAGGAATTAAACTTGGATCTCTCTCCGATACGATGGATATTCGATTGCCGTTGATCACTAATTGGTCTTTATTGATCTCGATGTCTGCATCCCATTTGCCATGAACAGAATCGTATTGAAGTAAATGTGCCAATGTATGAATCGAACAAGTCGTGTTAATGACAGTCAATTCAAAATTTCTTGACTTTAGCGACAATGCTTTACGAATACATAACCTGCCTATTCGTCCTGTTCCACTAAGACCAACTCGCAATCGCTTTTCCTCCTCTGTATATGTTATGTACTAATTATATTTATGAGTCATAAATAATGCAATAGGTAACTTTATTCAATATTTATGACTCATATTAGACCAATAAAATGAATTATGCTTAATAATGTGACGATTCCTGTCCATAAACACAAAAAAAGAGTCGCCCTCGTGAGGAGGCCACTGAAGAACCCGTGTATTAATTTTGTGAATCGAATTTATATTAAAATAGGCTGTTTACCATTCTATTCTGAATGGTAAGCAGCCTATTTTTCTTCTTCTCTATCTCTTTTACTTCATAAGTGTCAATATTCTTTTGAGATTAACAGCGAATATGGCCATCGCCCAAGCATGTGCATGCCAATCAAACCCGAGGAAGATGCCACATCATACTGTGTCTATATTTTAGTTCGCTAAGCTCTGTTCATTTGATGCTTATCGAATACGATTTTGTCATTGATCCTTCTTTATAACATCCCGCTTTGGTGATTTCTAATTGAATCGTGCTTTCGTGTGCGTATTTCAACGCATATAAATGGGATAGATCCGCATGTAGAATGGATATCGTACATTCAAACAGCTTATATTCCCATGTTTCAATGTGTTTGAATGGAAAAGATACAATCAAATAGGTTGTTTGAATCTCTTTATCTGCGTAACAGGCGATTAGCTTGTATGAAATACAGTCTTGGACAAATACAACGTTTTTGAAGTGTAGTTGGTTGTATAAAATACAGTCAAATACGACAACAGAAGAGAAAAGTAGAGTAGAGTAGGCTGATCTCATTTTCTGTCAAACGCTGATTTTTAGGTTGAGCCATACTTAAACATACAAATGGGAGGCACTGCATTTCGGCCGTTTTTGTTAAAACAATATTGGTCCAGCTTGATTGATGAACAAACGTTATGCGATCAGGCGACGGATTTATTACGGTTAACGTAAACGCTCAAATATAAACTTTTTTATTTACAAATTTTAGTCCGTCAGTTACCATTCAATTATTGAAACATTGGTTTTGTTAGATAAAACCTATCATGCGAGAGGAGGCTGCTAAACGTGCAACAAAATCGACAACCGTGGGCGTCTCTAGAAACCCCCACAGTACTGATAGACCTTGATACTTTAGATCGAAACCTAAGGCATACCGCGGAATTGGCGCGCCAGGCCGGTGTAAAGCTGCGACCGCATTTCAAAACGCATAAAAGCATTTGGATTGCCAAAGAGCAGATTCGTTATGGCGCATGCGGGATCACAGTTGCCAAGCTTGGGGAGGCTGAAGTGTTAGCGGAAGCAGGTATCACCGACTTTCTCATCGCTTTTCCGATCGTAGGCGAGGCGAAGCTAAAAAGATTGGCGCGGCTTATGGAGCGCGCCAACATCATCGTCAGTACCGATAACGTACAGGTAGCACAAGGACTCTCACTCTTAGGACACTCGATCGGCAAGAACGTTAAGCTGTATATCGACGTTAATACCGGGCTGAACCGCTGCGGGAAAGAGCCAGGCGAAGAAACGGTCCAGCTCGTTCAAGAAATCGCAGCACTCCCTTATGTTCATGTAGTCGGGTTGATGACGCACGGTGGATTTGCCTATGGAAAAAAGTCGCAGGAGCAAGTACGAGATGCAGCCAAAATTGAAGCGGAAGGCCTTGTCCGCACCAAACATCTTCTCGAGCAATTAGGAATTTCTATCGAAGAAATCAGCGTCGGCTCCACGCCTACTTCCAAGTTTATTGGCGAAATTGACGGCGTAACCGAAATTCGTCCGGGAGCGTACGTATTCGGTGATATTTCTCAGCTCGCTATTGGTGTGATCGCCACTGAAGAATGTGCCATGCACGTCTTAGCCACAGTCGTCAGTACCCCGAGAAAGGGAACCGTGATCATCGATGCTGGTTCCAAAACATTCAGCAGCGACGTTAGTACACACATGCCCGGATATGGCATTTCACGCGATTACCCGGGCGTTTATGTGGAGCGGCTGAGCGAGGAGCACGGAATTGTACATGTGCCAGATGGAGTCCAATTTGAAATCGGCGACCAGCTGGTATTCCTGCCCAATCACTGCTGTACAACGACGAACCTCCACGATGAGCTGCAAGGAGTTCGTGGAGTGCAGATAGATCGTAAAATTAGCGTCGATGCACGCGGCAAGATTCGTTAACTATTCAATGAGATCGAAAGGATGATTATTTTATGTCAAAAGCTATCCATGTTGAGAATGCACCACAATTTCCACTACCCTTCTCTCACGCCATCCGTTCCGGCGATTTTGTGTATGTGTCAGGTCAAGTGGGCGTTGACCCCGTAACGAGAGAGGTTGTAGGAGATACAATCGAAGCGCAAACCCGGCAGTGCCTGCGTAATATTGAAATCATACTGGAGAAGACAGGGCTTACTCTTGACCATGTCATTAAATCAAATGCTTATGTCAGTCGAACCGAAGACTTCCCAGGTTACAACAAAACATACGCCGAAGTGTTCAACTCCCCTTATCCGGCTAGAACGACAGCACCGGTTGATTTGGGCGCTTATTTGGTAGAGATCGACGTTGTTGCATATGCTCCCGCCAAGCGGGAATAAATTGGCTGGTGAGGGAGAGATCAGACATTGCGAATGAGCCGAGAGGAACTATCACTATCGATTAATCGGTGGATGAAGGAAAATGAGTCGGAAGCACTTGCACTTGCTTCTAAGCTGGTGCAAATTGAAAGCGTCAACCATCCTCCAACCGGCAATGAAGCAAAATATCAGCGGTTCTTCGCAGAATGGATGCGATCGCAGGAAGCCGAAGTGGATCAGTATGAGCTTTCCGAGGTGCCGAGCTTACGAGAACATCCTGCCTATATGAATACTCGCAGCTATGACAATCGACCCAATGTTGTCGGACGATTTTTCGGCAGCGGTCAGGGGCGATCCTTAATGTTCTCCGGGCATGCCGATACCGTCTATGAAGGAACTGAAGTGTGGACCCATCCTCCCTTCTCCGGGACAGTCGATTCCGGCAAACTGTATGGTCGAGGATCGTACGATATGAAAGGCGGCATGGCTGCTGCGTTGATGGCGGTCAAATGTTTGCAAGAGCTCAACATTCCGATAGCGGGAAATGTGTACGTCGAAAGCGTTGTGGATGAGGAGCACGGAGGTGCCAACGGCACTCTGGCAGGGCGGCTTCGCGGACCAAATCCGGACATGGCTATCATTCCGGAGCCTTCAAACATGAAGCTTTATCCTGCTCATCTCGGAGGTGGTATCTGGAAAGCCACCTTCACCGGTCGCAGCGGAATCGGCTTCGCTGGTGAAGAACTGGTGAGTGCACTTGAAGCAACGATCGATTTCGCAAACCTTCTTCGTGCTTATGATGCCTACCGTAAAGAAAATTTGGAGGCACCGGTATGGTGGAATGGCGCTCGGAAAGCGGAAGTGACCCTGCTAACGATTATTTCCGGAGACGTGAATCGCGAGCTGCAAGAGAAGCTTCCTGCAACCGGAGAAGTGAATTTCTGGATTGAAGGCTATCCGGGAATGACCGGCGATGAGATTATCGCGGATCTATGGACCTTTTACGAAACTCAGCTTTCTAAATATCCGCTGCTGCAAAAGTGCAAACCGCAGATTCGACCCTTAATCCGCTATTTGTCCTCCAGTGAAATGAAGACAGACGACAAGACCGCACAGTTTCTGGAGCTGACTGCGGCTTGCGGCGCTAAAGCTCTCGGCTTTTCCCCCGAGCCTCCAACAGGGGCGCCCTTTGCTTGCGATGGTTTTATGTTTAACTTGTACAGCAACACGCCGGCATTAGTGCTTGGTCCAAGCGGCGGCAACGCGCATGCGGCAGATGAATATCTCGATATCGCGTCATATACTACTCTGATTCGATGGTATGCTGAAATGATTATTGATTGGTGCGGGATCTTAGATGAAGACGTGTAAGTTGGTCATTCGCACGAACCAATAAACGAACACGTACAAAGCAATAAAAGCACACGCACAAACCAATAAACGAAACAAGGAGGTTTATAGGTTGAGACTGTTACATAAAGTCGTGCTCGTGACTGGTGGTTCTCAAGGAATAGGCCGGGCAATCGCCATCCGGTTTGCAGCTGAAGGCGCGAAAGTCGCTGTTGCCGGTCTCGACAAAAAAGCCCTTGAAGATACTGCTGCTTATATAACTAACCTTGGAGGCCAAGCGATCGCGATCGAAGCGGATATACGGTACCGAGCAGATGTGGATCGCATGGTCGAGTGCACCTTGTGTGAATGGGGACAGATCGATGCTCTCGTGAACAACGCGGGTGTCAACCGCACCACTTCTTTCCTTGAAATCACTGAAGAGGATTGGGATTGGCATATGGATATTAACCTAAAGGGAACCTTCCTCGTCTCCCAACGCGTTGCCAAAGAGATGGCCAAGCAAGAGAACGGCGGCTCGATCATCCAAATGTCGAGCGTGAACGGTCTCTCAGCCGAAGCAGATCAAGCCCATTACAATGCGTCCAAAGGAGGCATTAATTTACTGGCGATGTCGATGGCAGTGGATTTGGCACCGTACGGCATTCGTGTAAACTCCCTTTGCCCCGGGTTTATCGAGACGCAGTTGACGAAGCCGCTTATTGACAATCCTCCTGCCATTGCAGAATACTTGAAATCAATACCTATGAAGCGCGTGGGTCAGCCGGAAGAGATCGCTTCGGCTGCTTTGTTCATGGCTAGCGACGAATCGCGGTACATGACTGGACACTGCATGGTCATTGACGGAGGTCAACTCATTAAACTCTCTTAGTTGGGAAGTGTAACATTGGAGAAAGACAAGCAGGATCGTTATTCGATCCACTCAATCGAGAAAGCATTGGATGTATTCGAGGTTCTATCCGTTCACGATTCATTGAGCTTGATAGAACTGGCAGAACTGGTTAACCAACCGAAATCGTCGTTATACCGAATCATCCAGACATTAGAAAAACGCGGATTCATTGCCCGCAGTGAAGAAGACGGCAAATACTGCTTGGGGTACAAGCAGCTGATCATAACGAAAAACCTGCTCGAGCGAAGCTCTTTACGCAATGCGGCTATAACGGAAATGAACAAGCTGGTCGAAAAATACGGCGATACGGTCAACCTTTGCGTACTTATGGAGCAAGAAATTTTGTATGTAGAGATCATTGAGGGAACCTATGCTCTTCGGATGTCGGACAAGGTCGGCTCTAAATCCCCTTTCCACGCTACCGCAACAGGCAAAGTAATTGCCGCGTTTCTCCAGGAAGATCAAGTAAGGGATATGATTACAGCAAAAGGCCTCCCTCGGCTGACACCTAACACCATTACCGAAGAAAGCTCATTCTTTAAAGAACTGGCACAAATAAGTGAACAAGGCTTTGCGGTTGATATGGAGGAAATAACGCAAGGAGCACGGTGCATCAGCGCTCCTATTTTTGACATGTTTGGCCACGTCGCAGGTGCAATCAGCATATCCGGAGCCGTTCACCGCTTTCCGAAGGAACAGCTCCCCGAGATCGCTGCATCCGTAGTGGAAGCCGGCCGTGTCATTTCGCAAAAGCTAGGGTATCTCTCTGTGTAGTGAGTAGAGTGAACAAGCGTAAACGGCCGTCGCCGTCCTCTGGCGGTAATAGCTCGTTTCGCGGTGAAATATAGGCATGAATATTAGAGTGAAACTTATACTTTCCTATATTTTAAGAAGAAACGACTTCGTCGTCCTTGTATAAGGACGCTCGGTTTCGCGTAAACATATAGGCATAAGTATAAGAGTGAAACTTATACTTTCCTATATTTTAAGAAGAAACGACTTCGTCGTCCTTGTATAAGGACGCTCGGTTTCACGTAAAAATATAGGCATGAGTATAAGAGCGAAACTTATACTTTCCTATATTTTGAAAAACGCAGCCTCTAATGAGGCTGCGACTGTGTTGCGATAACGTGACGCTCAATGCCGGCGTAGTCACTAATGATGCGGATGTCATCCCACGTATTCATGCTTCGCATTAGCTCCGCAACAATGCACGGCTGGCCGATGCCAAGCTCAAAAGCTACAATGCGCGGCATTTGTGCGAGCAGCGTAAGCTGCTCAAGCATGCGGCGGTACGGCACAAGCCCGTCCGCCCCGCCATCCAGCGCGAGATGCGGCTCAAAGTCGCGCACCTCGCGCTGTAGGTCTAGCATATCCGCCGCCGGTATATACGGCGGATTTGATACGAGCACGTCGATGCGTACGCCGACGTGCGAGGCAGTGCCTTGTTCGTGCCGGGGCAAGAACGGCACGAGCAGGTCGCCCTGCACGAATGTGATCCGGTCCGCCGCTTCATGGCGGACCGCGTTCGTGCGGGCGACTGCCAGCGCGTCCGGCGATAGATCGGACGCGCATACGCGCCAAGCGTGACGCTGCGAAGCTAGCGTCACGGCGATGGCGCCGCTGCCTGTGCCGACGTCTACAACCGTCGGCACCATCCCTTTGCTGTCACCAAACTCGACAGCTCTATCTCGCCCTCCAACATCCCCGCTAGCGGATGGCCAGAGTCGATCCGCGGCCTCCAGTACCGCTTCAACGAGCAGCTCTGTTTCGGGACGCGGAATAAGCACAGCCGGCGACACTGCAAATGGGCGACCGTAAAACCACTGCTCGCCGATCATATACTGTACCGGCTCCCCCATCGCCTTGCGTCGCACAAGCTGCTCCCACTCTTCCATTTTGTCGGCCGGAAATGGCTCATTGCCGTCACGCAGCAGTATAGCCCGATCGATGTCGAGCACGTGCATTAGCAACAGCTCCGCATTATTGCGCGGCTCTTCCACAGCCTCCGCCTGTAACATCGAAGTCGCTCGCATGCAGGCCTCCCTAATCGTTAGCGGCCACGCAAACTGCCCATCCTTTAACCCACTCATTCAATCAGCGCTCCATTCCGTCCCTTTATCATATTTCCACACAACAAGACTCTAGCAATTAAATAAACTAATATCCAATATCCGACATCCAACATCCAGCCCTCAACACGACCGATCTCCAATTCCAATGATTTCCTCAGCTTCACCCCTAAGGAATGCCCGCATTATGTGCCCAATCACAACAAAGCGCCGGATCACTGCTTGTGTATAGCAAGCAGCGGCCCAGCGCAATATTTTAAATTATAAGTCTTTATAAGTTTCACACTTATAATAGGCTTATAATTCACCGCGAAACGAGCTTTGCCGCCAAGGACGGCGACAGTCGTTTACGCTTAATTCATTTCACGTTCCATAAGATCAGCTTGCTCAGCAATTGTTAGCGATGAAATAATTTCCGAAATATCGCCGTTCATTACCGAATCAAGCTTATGAAGCGTCAAGCCGATCCGATGATCCGTAACACGGCTTTGCGGGAAATTGTACGTACGAATACGTTCACTGCGATCTCCCGTTCCAACCTTGCTCTTCCGTTCGCCAGCATACTTCGCTTCTTCCTCTTGACGGCGAATATCCGATATACGGGCACGAAGCACTCCGAGAGCCTTCGCTTTATTCTCATTTTGTGACTTGCCATCCTGACAAGTCGCCATGATACCTGTAGGCACGTGCAATACCCGAACGGCCGACTTCGTCGTATTAACGGATTGACCGCCCGCTCCACTAGAACAGAACGTATCGACACGAATATCTTTATCGAGAATTTCAATCTCAACATCTTCAACTTCCGGCATAACCGCTACTGTCGATGTTGATGTGTGAATTCGTCCGCCCGACTCCGTTACCGGAATACGCTGCACACGATGTGCACCGCTTTCGAACTTCAACTTGCTGTAAGCACCTTTGCCTTGTACCATGAAAATAACCTCTTTAAAGCCACCAACATCATTTTCACTAAAGTCCATCAGCTCAACGCGCCAGCCCTGTGTATCCGCAAATTTCGTATACATACGATATAGCTCATACGCGAACAAAGCAGCTTCATCGCCACCTGCAGCACCGCGAATTTCAACGATAACGTTCTTATCATCATTCGGGTCCTTCGGCAGCAAAACAATGCGAATTTGCTCATCAAGCTCAGCTTGACGCTGGCTCAATTCATCAATTTCCATCTTCACCATTTCGCGCATTTCTTCATCAAGCTTCTCCGCTTGCATCAGCTTAGCATCATCAAGCTGTTCTGTTACTTGTTTATATTCCGTAAAGGCATCATATGCCTCTTGTAAATCCGACTGTTCCTTGGAAAGCTCTCTGAGACGCTTGGGATCACTTGATACATCTGGATCACACAAAAGCTCACTAAGCTTCTCATACCGGTCTGCGAGCGCTTGTAAACGGTCAAACACGATCATTCACCTCTGTTATTCCATTAGGATAATTTATTATATCATATTAGCGTCGTTGTATCGACAGCTGGTTTCGATTTACAGCTCTAACCTCTACTCTTCATATGCCAATAATGTTCCGTTTGCCACAAGCTTCTATTCAGCAACAAAGCCCCGCAAGCGCACAAATATGCACTTCCAGGGCTATAGAATTACTCGGTCATTTAAACGTTAAAACGGAAATGGATAACGTCGCCGTCACGAACGACATAGTCTTTGCCTTCAAGACGAACTTGCCCCTTCTCACGAGCAGCTCCCATATTGCCAGCTGCTGAAAGATCATCAAAGGATACAACCTCCGCACGAATAAACCCGCGCTCGAAATCAGTATGGATAACACCGGCAGCTTGTGGAGCTTTTGTTCCGCCGCGAATCGTCCACGCCCGAACTTCCTGCACACCGGCAGTAAAATACGTATATAGACCAAGAAGCTTATACGCAGCGCTGATCAAACGATTCAAACCGGACTCTGACATCCCAAGCTCTTCAATGAACATTGCTTTGTCCTCGCCCTCAAGTTCAGCGATTTCCGCTTCTACCTTTGCGCTGATCGGCACTACTTCCGCACCTTCAGCTGAAGCAAATTCACGTACTTTTTGGACGTATTCATTAGCATCGGAATTGGAAACCTCTTCTTCACTCACGTTTGCTGCATACAATACCGGCTTCATTGTAAGCAAATGCAAATCACGAACAAGCAGCTTCTCATCGTCGCTTAGCTCTAAGCTTCGAGCAGGCAAATCGTTGTACAAAGCTTCTTTAATGCGCTCCAGCACTTCTATTTCTTGGGCAACCTTTTTGTCGCCGCCCTTTAGGTTTTTTCGTGAACGTTCAATTTTTTTGTCTACGGAATCAATATCAGCCAAGATTAGCTCCAAATTAATCGTTTGGATATCGCTGATCGGATCAACTTTACCGGAAACATGCGTAATGTTCTCATCTTGAAAGCAACGTACAACATGGACAATAGCGTCCACCTCACGGATATGTGCCAAAAACTTGTTGCCTAGGCCCTCACCTTTGCTTGCACCTGCAACCAGTCCCGCAATATCAACAAATTCAAAAGCCGTTGGAACTATACTTTTTGGAACAACAAGCTCAACCAGCCTATTTAGACGCTCGTCAGGCACCTCAACAACGCCGACGTTCGGATCAATTGTACAAAATGGATAGTTAGCAGACTCTGCGCCCGCTTGCGTTATCGCGTTAAACAATGTCGACTTACCGACATTAGGAAGACCTACAATCCCTGCTTTCAATGCCATGCTATAAGACACCCCTATTTTCCCGAAAGTAAACAACTCCAGCTATTATACCCTAGCAACCCCCACATTGAAAGCATTAAGGATAACAGTTTGCATTTTTAATCTAACTTCTAGCCCTCATTATGTTCATTCAATGAGACGCCTCCTGCTTCATGTATCGTTTATTTGCCTCGCCAACATTATCCCTATAAAATTCCCACTTTTGCTTCCTTCCTTTCAAGAAGCAACTTAGAATGGTTTGCACTTCTACGGAAATACTACACAGGAACAGGCTTTGGTTTATGTTCTCGCGTAACAACGTAAATCAGGCACAGCCTTACGATGCTGTTTTGCACACGAACAATAATTCAGGAGGTTTTCATATGGAAAATCAATCCCACAAGGGCAATTACAAAGGGACTACTAACATGAAGGCAAAAAACCAGGACATGGCATTCGTCAACGATACAATTGAGGATGCCAAATCGGTCACAAACTACTCCACAAAAAAGAAAAAAACCGACTAGCCCTAAGCCCGGCTTCTTCCCTAAGAAATGTCTAGCATGTGGATGCTATAGCGTTGACACCGGGCATAGTAATATTAGTCGCTGCACCCTTCCTTGATCGTTGTCCACTACCCAGCTGTTTTCTCGGCTTTTCCTGAGCTAAGGGGATAGTGAAGCAAAGACAGAAAAAGTACACTCGTGACACTTAGCGCTCAACGCTCAATAGCTCTCATGAAAAACCTATCACAATCACAATCAAAGGCAAAGAAGCTGTAAGCACCACCATTAGGCGCTTACAGCTTCTTCATACCAGCCGCTTTGCATGTCCCGTGCCTTCAACATTCCACACTTTACAGCGGCCAGTCATTAAACAACTACATTCTAATTGGAGCTTCTTGAAGCTCAGCTCGCGACTGCAGGTAACGGAAGAACGCTGCTGATGCTTCAGCGCGCGTCACTTGCTTTTTAGGCAGAAACTTGCCGTCCGTCAAGCTCATTATTTTTAAGCCGACCACGATTGCCGATTGTCCTTTATTTTCGATCTGAGCAGAATCTTTAAAGGAAGCTTTGAAAATATCATCATAATTAGCCAGCGCATTGTACCCTAACGCGCGTACGATCAGCTCAGCCATCTCGTCTCGCGATACTTTGCCATCCGGGTTAAACGAGCCATCACCAAGATCAATTAGATTTTGCTCCAAAGCACTTTCTACATATAGGAAGTAGCTCGAATCCATTGCTACATCATTAAAAGATGCTTTCTCCATTGAGGATGCTGCCGTGTCATACATATTTAGCGAACGTCCACTGTTTCTTGCGAGCACCAGCATCTTGATCAATTCACCGCGTGTGACCTGTTCATTAGGGCGAACCTTGCCATCCACGACATCCAGCGCTTTATAAGCAACCATCAGCTCTAATTGCCGCTGTGCCCAGTGACCCTCAACATCAAGTGCCTTTGGCTTCTCCAGCTGGGTTGCTTCTCCGGTTTCCCGATTTCTCCAGCTGCCTGTCTCTGCATCCAAAAATACCGATTCGTCAATAAGCCGCGGTACAAGCACATAAACGAGCTCCGCCTCTGCTTTGCTCACAACCTCGTCGCCTTTAATTTCTCCAGACGCCATCATGAGATTATATTTCTCAATCGGAATCGGCTGTCCATTCCAAGTATACTGCTGTACAAGACGGTAGGTTAGCTGGGTACGATAGTAACCCAACCATTTATCAACCGCTTGAGCCTTCGTGATCATTTTCGGCGCTTTGTCCGCATAATCAAGTGGTGAGATATAGGCATCGAAATTACGGATATCTCCTGTGCGAGCATCAACAGCTACATTGATATTGTCATACTCCACAACAGCGCCATGCACCTTATGAACAAAGTTGAAATAATACGAATCCACGTTGCCTAAACGATCTTCGTATTGTTTAGGATTCGGCTTAACGAAGTATAATTCATCAGTTAACCATGGCAATTGCGCCTTGATTGTATCTATAGCAATAGTCGAAGCTTGATCCAGTGTAACCTTCGTACCCCCAGTCTGTGCCTCAGCATTGTAATTATAGCTGTAGAAGCTGCGTACAGATCCCGTTTTGCCGTCTACAGAAGCCGATGCGGAGCCAATTTCCTTCCCATCCTTCTTCAACGTCCAATTTAAGTTCCAATAGGATTCAAGCTCTGCGCTTCTTTCATTATTATTCTCACTATAATTGGTACCGCTCAACTCTGCGTCAGCAGGGAGCTTGAAAGCTGCTTTCACTGCTTCCACAGCCTGCTTTTCAGTAATCTTACCCGATTTTGGCGCTTCACCGAGCGGCTTATCTGTTAACGCTGTATCCGAAATCGTTCCACTTCTAAAATACAGATCGTTTAAATTATCCTTCTTCTCGCCAGTTACAGCGTCAATGGATATGGGCTGCAGCTCATAGCTAAGAAGCGGCTTTATTTTCCCTTGTGAGTTGTAAGGAATAATATAGTTGAGCAACGGACTAGCCGCAGCACGCAGCTTCTCATTCGCTTGTTCAAGCGTCAGCTGTGTTTCCACATCAGGAAACGAAATCGTATCGTCCCATTGCAGAGAATACCGCAGGATATGACCCTCACTGTCGATCTCAAACTCAATATAGTTATCGGCATATGGAATACCATTTACTATGCGATCAAAGCGCAATGAATGTCGCACCTCACCCGTTAACGGTGGAAGCAGCTGTACGCCATACTCAGCGTTATATTGAATTTGTTTCTTATATGGCGCAGCCATATTTGCAATAAATTGAAGAGCAATCTCCTGTGCATGATCACGTTCAACCTTAAGCGGATAGGTTGGTTTAGCTGCCGGATTGTTGACGTAGGAATTAAACGCCAACAATTGCCCCGAATCTGCATTTATTCGTACATTAATACTGCCTTGGTGCTTACCGTTTACTTTTTTTACAAATTCGAGACCCCAAATATTTTGTTTTCCATTACCCATCATATCCATAGAGAAATTTGAGCTTTGAAGTAAATACTCCTTCGGAATGCTTACATACTGTCGCGCAAGCGCTTCTGCTTTCTCCTTAGACACTGCCAAATCAATTTTCTCAGCTGATGATTGCTCCATTGCGCCTCCATTTGATGATGCTGACGTTTCCAGATCTGTCTTGTTAACGCTCTCAGCAAATGACGCAGCTGGCAAAACACTCATCAACATAGCTGAAGTCAACAATACTGCAAGCTTCTTTTGGTTATTCTTCTTCACTTTTTCGCCTCCCATCGATTTCCATTTTATCGCTATATAGACGTGCCATATTAGCAATAAGTTGCGCCTTCCACACAAAAAAAAATATCGCCCGATAATCAGTCAATGACTGATACCAGGCGATATTTGATGAAACGATTTATACCTAATTGCTGATTATGATTTTATTACATTTGACCAGCGATTTTTGCTTTTAGAGCATCTTTGCTTTGAACGCCAACCATTTTGTCAACTGGTTGACCGTCTTTGAACATAATGAGTGTTGGAATACTCATTACGCCAAATTGCGAAGCAAGCTCAGGCTCTTCGTCAACGTTGATTTTCGCAATTACCGCTTGGCCTTCAAGCTCAGTTGAAAGCTCCTCAATAATAGGAAGCTGCATTTTGCAAGGTCCGCACCAAGGTGCCCAGAAATCTACAAGGGAAACGCCGCTTTCAATGCTTTGTGTAAAGTTATCTTTAGTCAATGCTACTGCCATTTCAATCATCCTCTCTAAACAATGTGTATGATTAAGGGAATACCCGTCTCATCAATCACTTATTACTTTTCCACTAACCGCACGCGTGAATCTGTCTGAGCACATCTTGGATCGTTATCGCGCTAAAATGGTGCTCTAATTGCTTCTCCGCCGTGCAAAATATTCCGAACATGACTTGATTCATATTCGAACCCACGACGCAATCCATCTCAGGATTGCCAGAACACCAACTCGGAATAAGCGACCCTTGCGCCATAACACGATAAATATCAGCTAGTGTAACGCTGCTTGGATCGATTGTCAGTCGGTAACCACCGCCCGATCCTTCACGCGTGTCGACATAACCACTTCTGCGTAAAACGCTCATTACTTTCCGAACGCGTGCGGAATGTGTGCCAACATTCTCGGCAATCATTTCACTGCTCGCCATCCGTTCCGGCAAATAAGCTAAGTAAACGAGACTGTGTACGGCTATTGTAAATTCGCTATTCAATGTGAGCGGGCCTCCCTGCTTTGTACTGTAATTTTATACATTACAGTTCTATTTGTCAATAGCCAGGTCGCCAATTAATATGACTTGCTTAGCATGCAGCATGGCTTCCCCTCTTATGCACCGCTAGATTTTGGAGACTATAAAGTTCCGAGCCTCGCGAGGAAGGTAATGAGCCCTTTTTTATGATTTTTTCGTAAGGAATGACATTTTTACACGCGGTTGCTGAATACATATGAATAGTGCTGCTAAATTACATTTTACATCGCATTCTTTTGTGGAGGTGATGCACATTGGCACTGTTTGGGAGTAAATGGTCAGCTTTACGCACAGAAGGCGGTTCACGTTCGGAGTTAATTGATCGCTTGGAAGCTTATTTGAAGACAAATGGCTTAAAAACCAAAATTACAAATGAGGGCACTTCCCTGAGGAGAATTCATGTACGCAAGAATGACTTCGAGCGAGCGCAGGAGCTGCTAAAGGCTTTCGACGCAGAGAATTAATAATTTTGGAATGAAGAATGACAGCATGGCTAAGCAGCGTCACCAACTATGGTGAACGCTGCTTTTGCATTTTTATGAGCTAATGACCTTAAGTCCGATAATTCCAGTAATAATCATGGTCAAAAATACCATTTTACGCCAATCCCGCGACTCTCCGAATAGGAACATGCCCAGCAATACACTGCCTACTGATCCGATCCCCGTCCAAATCCCGTATGCAGTACTTATAGGAATGGACTGCAGCGCTTTAGATAAGAAGAAAAAGCTTATAAAGCCTGATACGATTGCACCAACTGTACCCTGCCACTTTTTAAATCCATCTGACAGCTTCATGAAGGTGACACCGCCAACTTCACCCAAGCCTGAAATAATTAAAAACACCCATACCATAATTATACGCCTGCCTTTTCCGGTTCTTGAGCAGGCTTATCTTTGGAGACCAGCTTCAGCCCGACAATGCCTCCTACTAATAAGGTGATAAAAAATAACCGCCAAAAATCAACCGGCTCATCCAGAACTAAAATACCGGCGATGACGGTTCCTACAGTACCTATACCCGTAAACATTGCATAAGCTACGCCGATTTCAATCGTACGCATCGACTTAGCAAACAGCATAAAGCTGATAACGAGCAGAACAACCGTAATCAAGCTTGGTACAAGCTTTGTAAATCCTTCTGAATATTTAAGACCAAACGTCCAGCCAACCTCTAGGAAGCCAGCCATCAGCAAATAAACCCATTGCATGATTACTCAATCCTCTCTCGTTGTCATCGTCCAAAGCTGCCATAATGATTGCCAAATTAACTGCTTCCTTTTATGATACAGCTGCGCTTCATACAACTGGTTTTCTACAAGTAAACCGTCTACGCAAACATAGAAGACAGCAATCTTTCGTTCTTCCTCATCAGCTTTAAATATACCGATCGAAATCCCCTGTCGTATAACTGAGCGAAGACCTTCTGTTAATATGTCCTCATGCCGCAAAAAATCATTTCGCAGCTGATCGCGCAAATGACGCGGCGGTACTAGAATTGTACGCTTCAAAAATGCTTGCCCTGTTGTCAGATGAGTAAGATCAGTAAAAAAGTCAAAAATGCGATATACCTGCTGCTCAATAGGCTCCTCCTTAATAGCTTCAAGAAGCTCTATATATTGTTCCCTTTCTTGCGCTATAACTTCTCCAATAAGCTGCTTAAAAAGCTGTTCCTTCGATTGATAATGCGCATATATAGAAGGAGTCTTAATACCGACCGCCTTCGCAATTTCAGACAAAGAGGCTCCTTCATAACCCGACTCCGTAAACATAGTCAATGCTGCCAGCTTGATTCGTTCCGCTGTTGAAAGTAACTGACTAATCTTGCCCGCCTCCAGCCGTTTCACATTCATTTACCTAACGAACGTTAGGCTACCGAACTATTTTATTACTATACACTTCATAAATCAAGAGACTAACAACAGAATGGACGTTACTAGGCTTTGGTAAAAGACTTTTCAGGTTACTTCACCTCTTCAGATGCAAACACAATTACACTGCTCAAATCAATGGACGGACCCAAATGGCAACCCACTTCAGCGCCATACACTATGTATCATCGAATAGGTCATCGAATAGGTGATAAGCTCACAAATAACCGCCTCTGCGCTTACTTACTTACTTACTTACTTACTTACTTACTTCCTTCCTTACTTCCTTACTTCCTCTTATCTTCCGCTTATATCCACGGCCGGTTAGTTTCAAAATTTGCAATTAAACGAAAACACAGCAGGTTAAGCTACCCTTTAGTTTCAAGAACTGAACTTAATTGCTGGACTAGCACTAACGGTGCTCATTATCAGGTAAACTAGTTGCATATTCTGAAACTAACTAGTCTCTTTTCCCCCAATGGGACTCATTAGTTTCACATTGTGAAACTAATTTAACAACAACTATAAACGGAGCGGAGAGCTGGCGGGGCGGTGGTCCACTCGGCGACACTCTCTACAAACGCGGGTGGATGTACCATGGCGACACTCTCGACAACTGGCGGGCGGAGGTCCTCTCGGCGATACTCTCTACATATGGCAAGACGGAGGCCTACTCGGCGAATCTACAAATGGCGGGTGGATATCCACTCGGCGACACTCTCAACAACTGGCGGGCGGTGGTCCTCTCGGCGACACTCTCTACAAATGGCGGGGTGGAGTCAACTCGGCGATAGGTTCTACATATGGCGAGGTGGACATCCACAAGACGATATTCTCTGCAGAAAGCAGTCCATCAGTTTATCCCACCGGTATCTATCGACTCGCTGCGCCTATAGTCATAGAAGTAACAATCGGCCGCTCAAGAGCAGACGTGATAAAAATCCTCATATTTAAGACTAGTTCACCTTACAGGCCAACTGAAATGCACTCTATTCCCCTTAGGAAATCAGAGTTTTTTTCATTTTACAAATATTTAATAATCTGAAAATCTATTATAATCATCTTAATTTCTCTATCATTAATTGCCATATATACCCTCTTAAATTGTCTGTTTTAAGTTGCAAACCTATTACTAAAATGATAGTATCTACATGTTATAAATCATAAAAAATAAGAGTAAGAAAGGTTGATTATGACAACTCCATCTATTAAAAAGAACGAACATATTCCTGAGCTTCAAATTGTTCGCGCTTTGGCAATTCTTGGCGTTTTGACTGTGCATGCCAGTGCGGCCGCTTCTATCAGCATGTTAAATTCCGGATATTATTTTTTCTATAATTTCGTCAATATTTTTATGAAGTTTGGTACACCTACTTTCATATTATTAAGCAGCTTTGTTCTATTTTACAGCTACTATAGCCGTCCTATTAACGGGAAGCTTGTACTAGGCTTCTACAAGAAAAGAATATTATACATAATTATTCCATATATTGTTTTTTCGGTGATTTACTATGCATTATCGCAATATACTTACGGAAAGCCACTGTTATCTTTGGAAACCTGGAACGGTTTTATAGATAAACTACTGGTTGGAAAAGCCTACTCGCATTTATATTTCGTATTTATTAGCATACAGTTCTACTTACTATTCCCGCTTGTCTTATGGCTGACAAAGAAGAAGCCAATATTCGTTCATTTCCTAATTCCGTTTGGTTTTATTATCCAATGGGCATTCGTGTTTCTGAACTTGTATGATTGGCATGTCAAAAATAAGGGAAGCTGGGCGCTGTCTTATTTCTCGCTCTTCTTTTTAGGAGCAGCACTTGGTATCTATTATCCGAAAATTAAAGAATGGTTAATTATCAGCAAGCAGCATGCAACTGGTTATCGCATAGCGGCGTGGATAGCACTTTGGATCTCATGGCTTGTAGTTGGCATTTCTCATGTTACGGTTTACTATAATGCCCGCTCTCTTGGAACGATCTATGATCCGCTCTTGTATGAATTTTTATGGGCTTTTCATGCCATTTTCTCAGCAATTGTTCTCATTCAAGCTTCATTTATCATTTATAGATATTTGCCTGCATTTATTTCAAAGCCTTTATATCGTATAGGTCAATTATCGTTTGGCATTTATTTAGTTCATTTAATCTTTTTATATTTTTACGATAAATATATACCAGGGTACGGCATATCCTGGATGGCACATTTCCGTTTTCTAGGCAGTTGGATCTTTATGCTCGGAGGATCTTGGCTTGTCGTCAGCATTGCAGCACGGTTCATTCCGTTCTCTTGGCTGCTGTTCGGCAGCTTACCGAAGCGCGATAACAATGCAAACACCAATAAACGTAGTGTTGTGGTAGTAAGCTCGGCAGTCATGTTAATAACAGCCTCAGCCGCTATCGGTCTTTGGGTGAAATCGAACGAGACCGTAAACAAGAATGAGAGACAGCCGCTAGCGGTAGTTGAATTTTTAGATACACCTAACACCAACTATGATGTTATTGTCGCTGGCACAGATCCTGAGGGCATTGCCGCCGCAGTATCAGCAGCGCGAAATGGGCTTCAAGTATTGCTGGTAGATGGCAAAAATCGTGAAATTCTTGGCGGTCTTATGACAGTCGGAGCACTGAATACGCTTGATCTAAATTATTCGCCTAACAATACGGATACAGCGGGCAACCATCTGTTTCTAAACGAAGGGCTATTCAGAGAATGGTACGATCAAGTAGAAGGCACTTCCTTTGACACAAATACGGCGGCCAACGTCTTCTACAAGATGGTGAAGGACGAACCAAATATCGACTTACTTATGAAGGTACAGAAGATGGAGCCGATTACGGAAGCAGGCACAAGCGGTAACACAAGCGTTACTGGACTGCGAATCGTAAAGGAAGACGGCAGTGAAATTGATGTTCACGCACAAGCGGTCATTGACGCTACTCAAGATGGTGACATCGCTGCGGCTGCTGGAGCACCATTCACAGTAGGACGCGAGGATACCAATGATCCAACCGCTCAAATGGCTGTCACTCTCGTGTTCAAAATGAGTGGAGTTACGCAAAAAATTTGGAATTCCTTTGCTGGCCATAAAGATACCGGCATCGATGCGATGAGCGCATGGGGCTTCCCTGAAGCAAAAGACTATGTATCCAGTAATCCAGAGCGGGTTAAAATTCGTGGATTAAATATCGGAAGACAAAACGATGACACGATGCTTATTAACGCGATGCATATTTTTGAAATTGATCCGCTTGACCCTAAATCAGTGGAAGAGGCTTTAGAGATCGGTCGTGCGGAAGCACCGCTGATCGTTGATTATTTAAAGAAAAACTTTAAAGAATTTAAAGATTTGAAGTTTGCCGGCACGGCGGATGAACTGTATGTAAGGGAAACACGGCATTTCCAAGGGGAATATCGACTGACGATGGCCGATTTATTGGACAACCGTGATCATTGGGATGCGATTGCTTACGGCTCATATGACGTAGATATTCAAAGCACTAAGCATACAGATAACGGCAATATTATGATGTCTCCGATTCAATACGGAGTGCCCTTCCGCAGTCTCGTACCTTTGAAGGTGGATGGCTTGCTTGTTGTAGGTAGAGCTGCAAGCTTCGATTCTTTGCCGCATGGCAGTGCACGGGTTATCCCGCTTGGCATGGCTACCGCTGAAGCAGCAGGAGTCGCCGTTAAGATGACGATTGACAATCAGATTTCATTGCGTGAGCTATCCAAATCGGAAGAGTTGATTGCTGCCCTTCGTACACAGCTAACCAAGCAAGGCGTCGATTTAACGATGAATACCTTCGAAGCTCCCGCTTATCGCATACATAAGGATTACGAGGGATTAGTGGCAGCTGCAAGCATGATGCTAACAAGCGGATCGCACGATAATAAAGGTTTTGATCTCGATGGCACATCAAACTTCCAACGATTCGTTTACAGCATGAACAAAGTACAAAAAACACATCCAGACTTTTTCTTTGGCGTTCCTAATGAAGCTATTAAAGGTGTAAGCAACCCTACAGAAACGTCCCTTACGTTAGAGCAGGCCATTAAAACAATCGCTTATACGATTGATGTTAAGAAGGCGAACGAGCTCACGCTTGAGGAAATGTTAAACCGCAATTGGATTAAGCAAGAAACAATAGACGGCATAACCGATCAATCCAAGTTAACGAATGGCGATGCTTTTATGATCATTCGAGATGTAGTCGAATACTACGTCGGTCGTGTTTATAAGTAGCTTCATCTCTATCAGACTTTCAAGCGAAAACCGCCATACATACTCTCCATATGGAGATGCATGTATGGCGGTTTTTTTAATAATATTATACCTTCGTTGTCTTACCCTTATATTTCATCCAAATTATCAATAACCCATTTACCAAAATTCCGAGTGTTATTCCGAGCACAGTAATAATGACATTTAACACGAGGAAATATACGAGCAGTAATCCGAAATCATAATCAGACAGTGATAGTTTGAGAAGCTTGCTTAACACAAAGGCGAAGAGCACGCTAAACGGAATCCAAAACAAAAAAATAATTATCGGGAAATACCAATGACGATTCCGAAAGAAACGAATGATCGGTGCAGCAAATGCCGCAATCAGAAAGACAGCAATCAAATAACTCCAATTAAATATATCGCTGTAATAGTAAGAGATATAAAAAAACGCATTGCCTGTTAGAGCATAAATGACACTTAACAGTACGACTAATTTCATGGACCGCCCAATAAGGATTTGTTCATTGTTTGCTTCTTTCATTACTGACCTACAATTTCTTGGATTGCCGCTATAAAAGCTGTCATCTCTTCATCCGTTCCTATGCTGACACGCAAATATTCATTAATTCGCGGCTGATCGAAATAACGGACGAGCACACCCTTGTCACGAAGCTGCTGAAATATTTGTTTAGCCGCAACCTCAGGATGCGAAATAAACACGAAGTTCGCTTTTGAGTCGGTTACAAGAAACCCGAGTGCCACCAATTGCTCAGTAACATGCTCACGTGTACGTATAACTTTCGCTGTTGTTTCTTGAAAATGTGCCTCATCCTCTAGTGCAGCAATTGCACCTGCCAGAGCTAGACGATCCAACGTGTAGGAGTTAAATGAATTTTTGATCCTATTTAAACCCTCAATTAATTCCGCACTGCCGAATGCCAAGCCGACACGCAGCCCTGCGAGCGAACGAGACTTGGAAAGTGTCTGCACAACAAGCAGGTTTGGATAATGCTCGATCAGCTCTATCGCAGATTCTCCGCCGAAATCAATATAGGCCTCATCGATAATGACAGCTTGATTCGGATTCATATCCAGCAGAGTACGAATGTCCTTCAGCGAAATAGCCTGAGCTGTCGGCGCATTCGGATTAGGTATGATAATGCCGCTATTTGGCTGATTAAAATGTTCCACCTGCACATTAAACTGCTCATCCAGCTTAATCAATTCCGTCTTTAAGCCGTATAGCTTAGCGTATACCTTATAGAAGCTGTACGTGATATCCGGAAATAAAACGGGTTTAGCTGGATCAAAAAACGCGGCAAATGCAAATGCCAAAATCTCATCTGAACCGTTGCCCACAAATACTTGCTCGGAAGATAAGCCATAATATTTTGCAGCAGCTTGTACTAGTCCATCGCAAGTCGGATCAGGATATAAACGCAAATCTGCATTTGCGGCTGCTGTAATGGCTTCAATCGCTTTAGGAGAAGGCGGATACGGATTCTCGTTCGTGTTCAGCTTAATATACGTTTTATCCTTCGGCTGCTCTCCCGGTACATAAGGCACTAGAGAAGCGGTTAGCGGATTCCAAAATTTACTCAACGTCAATCTTCCTCTCATCATCAGCGTAACAATAGTTGTTTCTATTTTAACATTGGCTATGTTAACTCTCAATCAAAGTATATAAACTACTCATACACTACACCAGCGTAATATTCAACAACATCACGGATAAGAAGAAATGTTTCACCATTTGTCAGTCTCTCTTTGTCCTTAATCTGATTCAATGTATCTGCTGTTACCCACTTGCGAGTTAGTAACTCCTGTACGGCATTTTCCGGTGCAATGGTTTCATTGGCTGTAAGAAGGATGATAGATGCTGCTCGATCTAAAGATAAGGACTGCTTTTTCTCTTCTTCCTTTAAACCTTGTAAGGCAGCGTACACTTCGCCTTTAAACACAGTTGAATGCACTCTCCTCACCTGAGCCATATTGCTATGGAATTTCCCAACTGTCGAAAGTCCATCAAGATCCCATGATTCATTTTTGTCCCCGCCAATCGTCACAAACATACTAACAGCCGCCAACAAGCCCTTATACGTTCTATGCTTCGCATAGTCCGGTTTATCAAATTGTTCCATCTCAAGCTTCATGCCTTGCTTTTGCAGCATTTTTCGTAATTCCGCAATATGTACTTCAGACTTGGAAAGTGCTCGGAATGACATCTTATTATCGATTGCGAGCTTCGCTGCTGCACCTGCCGCTTCACCCGTCGCCATTCCTAGTGGAATGACACGCGTACTCCCATGAGGAATCGTATCGACACTCTTCGCACGGCCAACAACGAGTAAACCGTCAACCTTTTGAGGCACAAGCGTTCGGAAGGGAACGCCATATTGCTTGGGATGAACAACAATAGCACCTTTGTCATGTTGACTTACCCTTTGCATATCCACTTCATATGAGCCGTAAGCAATCGCATCCCAGAAGTCACGGTTATCCAGAACATCAACTGCTGTTAAGCGATATTCTCCTTGAATATGTCTAGTCTCACGAACATAGAGCTCAGGTGCCGTTCCGGCGAATTCCGTATCTTTTAGCTCCTTGAAAGTCTTCTTTAAGTACTCTGCAATGAGCGGGGCTTCCTTTTTTCCTATTTCGAATCCTTCCTTTACAGACTCCGGATCAAAGGGATCAATATAGAGGATGTGCATGGCGTTTATGAGAATCGTATCATCATTTTGCCTGCCGATATTAAGTGCCCTCACTCCAACTCGTTCAGGGTCAGTCGGCTCGTATAATTTAGCTTTACCAAATCCCCATGCACTCATTTTATCAACGCCGGTGCCATCATCCATATTTTTGAATGAATTCCACACCTCCTGTGTCACGCCGCTGAGCTTAAACACTAACGTGACTGCTTGCTGCGCTTCGGGGTTACCGATGTCCTCACGGCCTACGGTATATGGCACACCAGCCAGAGCCGCTATATCAGCATCCTGTGTCGCGTCTATTACATAAGCCGCGTTCACTCGCTGCTCCGTCCCATCAGCCTTCAGCAAACGGATGCCTACAACTTCCTTCGCACCCTTTTCATCGTTCATTATGGGCTCCATTGCATTTAAATCCATGAGAAGGTCAATATTCGGCTCTGCCTTTACCATGCGATAGAATAAATTAGCTGCTGATGTAACGTCTACAGAAGTACCTTCAAGCTGATCATACCATTCTTGGAATATACCTTTATTTAAAAGACTAAGTTTTCCCGGAAACTTGGATTGATTAGGAGAAGTATTCAAGTCCAACGAATTAAGCCACCCAAGTGTAATCAGCCCACCTAATATTTCTCGCTCCCTGCCATCCACTAGAAGCACATGAAGTCCATTGCGAGCGGCCGATATAGCAGCAACAACACCTTCTGGATCAGTACCTACTACAACGACATCATAATTGTCTTCTATATTGGCGCTTGATTCTACTTTAAGCAGCGTCTGCATGGATGCAGTACTCACTATTGAATTTGACCGTTGCCACATCAAATATGCACTAGCAATAATCAAAAATAATACCACTATGCCAATTGATACGCTCCACCTTTTCTTTCTCAAAAACATATACTCAACTCCTACAAGATTTTGAGATTTATCCCAATATCTTAAACATACCAATCCCGAAAAAAGTTGCAAACTTTTATATTATTTCTTTAATTTAGGAGTTTTTAAGTTGACAAATTGATTTCAATTAGATAAAAATGGTATAAATACCAGTGATTTATTCAATCTTTAATGGAATGAGAAAGGAGACTAGCATGGGTCAAAATCCGACATTTAATTTGCGATTGAACGAGCTATGGCTCGTCCGCGCTTTTGCCATTCTCGGCGTCCTGACTGTGCATGCAACTTCTTTCGCAACGCTTGAGATGAAGACTTATAACAGCTTCATCCTATATAATGCCTTGAATGTATTTATGAAGTTTGGAACGACGACCTTCATCTTTCTTAGTAGTTTCGTTCTATTTCTTAACTATTATGACCGTCCCATGACTAAGACTCTTCTTCAGACTTTTTATAAACGAAGGTTATTGCTTATCATTGTCCCTTACCTTCTCTTCTCGGCTGTATATTATGCGGTTGTGCTTGTGACTCATTATTCAGGCGAATCAATTGGGGAAGTTATGACTGACTTTTTGGTGAAGTTACTGACAGGGAATGCATACGCCCATCTCTATTTTATTTTTATTAGCATTCAATTTTATCTCTTTTTTCCTTTTGTTATGCTTATGTTTAAACGCTGGCCTGTCTTAATAAAATGGGCAATTCCGTTTGGCTTCGCTGTACAATGGGGATTCCGACTTTTGAATGAATATATAGATATTCCATACGATGGAAGCTGGTCATTTTCATATTTCAGCTATTATATGCTCGGGGCTTGGATAGGCATTAGGTATCCGAAGGTTAAAGAGTGGTTCGAGGTAAGTAAAGATAAATATCGATCACAGCAACATACTCCGATATTGGTTATGCTTCTCATCATATTCTTATGGTTAGGTTCAGGTATAGCAGAAGTGTATATCTGGTATAACTTCCGTTTATACGGCTCAAAATACGAATTGTCGCTGTATCAAACGTTGTGGTTTATTCGTACATTCACGGCCGCACTAGCTTTACTCCAATTATCTTACATCCTTTATACTCGTTTACCATCCTATATTTCACACTTATTCCGTCGGCTTGGGGAACTCGCCTTTGGTATTTACCTTGTACATCCTTTGTTCTTGGCTGTTTATCGTGAATTTCGTCCCGCATCTAACATAGAAGTGATCTTAAATTTATGGTATCTAGGCGGCTTTATATTTGCACTAATTGGTTCTGTAATTGTTGTGTCTCTTTCATCTCGCTTCTTACCTTTTTATTGGGTCTTATTTGGGAAAGTCCAACGAACGCCCCGAAACGAAAAACGGAACGTTCACATGGACGCTCCGAGCTCGTGAGGACGAGCGAGGTTACTCTAGCTCCGTCCACCCATCCTACTTCAACTCCTCATATTATCTATGTCCTTTTTTTGCGGAATACCGTTCTAACCATTCCTAAACCAATTAAGGAGCCTAACGTATTGAGGATAATATCATCGATGTCGAAGCTGCCAACTCTCGTAAGCATTTGTAGGAGCTCTATTGCTGTAATGATTAACACAGTTGCGAAAATAAGCGCTAACACCCGTCTATATGCTATGTTAAGCATGGGCAGGATTATTCCGATTGGTATAAATAACACGATATTACCAAAAATATTTTTGAACCAAATTTCAAAGTTGATGTGGTCTGTATGCAGCATATATCGCTTGACAGTATCGAAGGGAACCAGATTGTACCTGTAAGTATGGCCAAAATAACGATCGCGATAAAATAATAAATATCCCATTATAAGTGCGTAAACAATGGCTGCCGCGAGAATAAATAGGTTAAGCAGCAAGCTCTTGCTGTATGCTTTTCTAAACATTTATGTACAACCACCTCATTGAACAAGCTATCTACCGCTTGTAAGGAACAGCATATGTTCTGAATTGATCCTTACCTGTAATCTCCAGACCGTTGAGCTGATGTCCGCTCGCACAGCCGCCATCTATTCCGATTTTACCGTCGCCAAACCAGATATCGGGCTTGCCATGAATGTCTATCACTTTGGTATGTCCGAAAATAATCGTTTTGCTCACTGTTGTAGGTCTGCTTAGGAAGGGCTCTTTCATATAAAGAAAATCTCTCTTGGGTTGCTTCTTCCAATTCAAATAATTCGGATTCAGCCCCGCATGCACGTATATAAAATGATCATCCTCATAATAGTACGGCAGCTCGTCCAAAAATGTTAAATGATGAGCATAATGCTCGTGAACAGCCGTTTTGGCGCATGCAATAATGCGATCTACCGCCCCTTGTGTTATACCCGCATAGCTTTCAGCAGTCTGTCGCCCTCCATGATCGGAAAACTTCAGCAACGCTTGTTCACTCCGCTCCAGCATCACGTCAACAAACCGTTCATCGTGGTTTCCTTGAATAGCGATAGCACCTCCACCCTGCACAAGCCCAATAACCTGCTCGACCACCTGCCTGCTCTGCGGTCCGCGATCTACAAAGTCACCAAGCAATAGTAATTGATCATCCCCAGGCCGATAGTTCATTTCGGCTAGTAATTCGTTAAACGATGTATAGCATCCATGAATATCACTAATAACTAATGTGCGCTTCATACTCTTCTCCCCATAATCACAAGATCACGTTCCTCATCATCAAGCTTCGCCACCCTCGGCAAATATCCCCATTGCTCAAATCCAAATTTGCGCAGCAGCGCTAGGCTTGGCTCATTATGACCAAACACAAAGCCAAGCAGCGTACTGATTCCCAGCCACGGACTTTCACCTATCGCTTTATGAATTAAAACCGATCCAAACCCGTGCGAACGGTATTCCTCAGCAATATAAATACTAATTTCAGCAGTAGCCTCATAAGCAGGCCTGCCGTAAAAGGATTGAAAGCTAAGCCAGGCTGCAATTTCCCCATCGATTCGGAGCACCCACATCGGTCTTGAATCCGCCGAATGCGCATCAAACCATGCTCTCTTGCTTGCCACAGTTACAGACTCTAAATCTGCCGTTACCATCCTGCTTGCGATTGTTGAATTATAGATGTCGACAATACGCTCCAGATCACTCGGCTGCGCATCAACGATTTCATAATGATTAACGGTCATGCTCGTCACCTCTAATCTTTTAACGAATTATATCACAAAAAAAAGAAGCTGGACGAGAGAAATGAACGGCATCCCGTCGAGCATACTAGTGAGTGAATTAGGAATCATATCCAAAAAGTCGGATATTCCCGGTTGCTGCGTAAATTATTAATTAGCAAAGCAAATAACACGATTACTACTGAGCCAACTAAAACAGGAGTCAACAAATAATCCCAGCCAAAGCCGCCAAGCATAACAATGATCGGGTCTGCTCCTGCTGGCGGGTGTGTTGTTTTTGACAGCATCATCGCCGCAATTGCCAGGCCTACAGCTAAACCTATCGCCCAAGGTCCGCTACCCAATAAGGAATAGACAGCTAAACCAACGAATGTGGAAACCAAATGACCACCAATAATATTTCTCGGCTGTGATAACGGCGCGCTCCAAACCCCAAATGCAAGCACACAGCTTGCTCCAAACGGAGCCATTAGCCATTCTGCCGATGCCATGCTTGTTAAAAGAGCTAATACGGATATCGTTAAAAATCCACCAATAAGGCCTGTTATCGAATCCTTTATATCTACTCTTAGCGGACTTTTTCCTTTACCCTTCATTTTAGATAAATAACGCATATGAAAACCACCTTTTCTAATGATCATTTTACTTGATATGATTCAAACTAACTAGTGAATCCATAATATGGAGGTTAGTTTGTGCAACCAAAATAAGAACCAACTCCATTTACGGAGTTGGTTCTTATTTTTCATCCGATTTCCGATGTTGAAATCGAGCTGCTTTTGTTCTATTTCCACATATTTTCATCGAGCACCACTTGCGTCGCTCACCCTCGTCCATAAATAATAAAACACAGTCCGGATTCAAGCATCGTTTCAAGAGGGCTAGCTTATTTTCACCAATTAAAGCTAATGCATCATAAGCGATGAAAGATAAAAGAACATCTTCCGCATCTCCAACAGGTACTGCCGTTAATTTTTGGTTCACTATTTTATATGTAAAAGGAGCCTTTTCGATTTTCTTTTCTAGAAAGGCAATAAACTCGTCTGTAACACTCGCACCATCCGCAATTAACTCAAATTTCCCCCTTAAAATAGTACGCATTTCTAAAACTGACATCAATACCGGACCGATCCGTTCCTTAGCCTTTAAAACTAACTGTTCATCCCACAAAGGATTTCCCGCTTGAATAGTTTGCAGCCAGTTCAGCACGTCTCCTTCTGTAAGCAATAAATCTTGACGCTGTCCCCTTCGTACTAGTTCCGTATTCACTAGATCAAGGGAGGAATAACCTGAAATCAGCGGAAAAGCTTTCGTTTTAATCATTAGGACTACTCCATTCGTCTAATTGTAATCTAACCATTATATCGTGGATTGGCAGGTTATTACTTCAGACTATAGACAATCGATTCACATAGCAAGAGTAAAATGGTTCAGGCATCTTTATCATCGCTAAATACGCGTTCTACTCCTTCTGTAATTTATTTCAAATCCATATATTGACATGTTATATATCGGAATGATATATTATGGATCGTAATATTAATATGGATAACTTATCCTTTTAGGTAAGGGTCATCCATTAGAAAACGACAAGGAGATACATGAATGAATAGTCAGGATGTTATTTTAGGTGTGCTCATGAAACGTTCTTTATCTGGATACGAAATCAAACAATTATATGAAGAAATTCTCTCTCATTTCTACAGCTCAAGTTATGGGACGATATATCCCATGCTTCATCGTATGGAAAAGGAAGGATTGATAACAAAGGAATATGTGCCTCAGGAAGGGAAGCCCAATAAAAATGTTTTTACAATAACCGAGGACGGTAAAACACAGTTTAACGCCTATTTGCATAGTCCCATGGAATCGGATGCCTTAAAGTCTGATTTTCTGACGAGACTCTATTTCGGTCAATTTGTAGGTAATGACAAGGTGATTGCCTGGTTGAAGCAGGTACAGGAGCATACACAAAAGCAATTAGAACAGTTAACTGAGAAGTATGCCCTCTACAAAGATCATATGTATCCGGCACATATCATCTGCATTGAAATTGGAATTAATGAATATAAAGCTAAGTTGGAAACTATTCAAGAGGGATTAATAAGTATGGAGCAGTTAGAACAAGGAGAGAGGGTTCAAAATGACAGGATCTAATTCAAATAATAAACTCATCCTACTGGCAATGTCTTTAGGTTTATTAATGTCATCTTTGGATAATACGATTGTCGCTTCATGCATTAACAAATTAAGTGAGGATTTTAATATTTTTGATAAAGTAAGCTGGGTATTTACGGCCTATATGCTGGCGGCAACAAGCACGATGCTCGTGTTTGGCAAAATGTCCGATTTGTTCGGCAGAAAGATGTTCTACATGATCGGGATTGGGTTGTTTCTTGTCGGTTCTGCATTATGTGGAGTTGCTCAGAGCGCCGATCAGCTCATTTGGTTTCGTGTCATTCAAGGCATTGGCTCTGGAGCATTGTTCCCGATCAGCTTCACCATTATCTATACGATATTTAAAGATCCGAAGGATGCAGCAAAAATGTCAGGAGTCTTCGGCGCGATCTTTGGTCTCTCCTCTGTAGCGGGCCCACAGCTCGGCAGCTTTATTGCTGAACATTTGGGCTGGAGATGGAATTTCTATATCAACGTACCGATCGGATTAGCCTCAATGATCGTTTTGATGATTGCTTTAAAAGAAACCCGCTCCGAGCATAAACCGAAAATCGACTATCTAGGCACATTGTTTCTTATCATTACAACTGTTTCATTAATGCTTGCACTTGAATGGGGCGGCAAAACATACGCTTGGGGCTCATGGCAAGAAATTAGCTTATTCGCAATATCCGCTGTAATCGGCACTTTATTCATTTTAGTCGAGCGCCGCGCAGCCGAACCTGTACTTCCGCTTAAAATTTTTAAAAACAAGATGGTTTTAGGAACAAGCATCCTTTGCTTCTGCCAAGGTGTACTCATGTTCTCAGCGATTACGTATCTCCCTATTTTTACTGTAGGGGTATTAGGTCATTCCAACTCTAACGGCGTCTTGACGCCTATGATGGCCTCATTAATTGTCGGAGCCATTCTATTCGGTTTCTTACAATCTAAATTCGCCTTCCGTACTCTTATGCTTATAACTATGCTAATGACCATCATTGTAGCTTCGTTACTTTCGTTCGTCAGCGCGGATGCTTCTAGCGGATATATGATCGCACTCATGATTTTACTTGGAGTTGGGGCAATTGGACCTTTAATGAGCGTTGCGCAGAGCTCTGTCGCTGCAAACGTGGATCCCAAATATATGGGCGTCAGCTCTTCCATCGTTGGTTTCTGGCGCAACATTGGCGGTATATTAGGCGCTTCAATGATGGCGACAATTGTGAATAACAATTTAAATGGATTAATTACCGAAGGAGCTGAAAAAGCTGGTATTCCTGCCGATAAAATCAACACGTTAGCTAATCCAGAGCTCCTCATGCATGCAGGTGGTGAAATTAGTCCACAGATTCGCGAGTTTCTTCAGGCGGCACTCGCAACGGCAATTAATCACGGCTTTATACTCAGCATTTGTATCGGCTGTATCGGCTTCATTACAGCGATGTTTGTGGGGGCAAGCAGATTGGAATCAACGAAGAAAGCACAATCTAGCGCTGCGCATATATAAACGGGATATATATCACGTAGGATTAAACGAATAACAGCCTATAGCTAAATCACATAAAAGCTAGTTGCTAGAACAGTAGGTAACACAGTACCGAATTATGGATTAAATAAACCCTCACTCGTCTCCATAACAAAAAACCCAGCCGCAAGCGGTCGGGTTCTTCGTTTGATTGAATGGGCTAATGTGCGCCATTCCTATTTCCATCTTACTGAAAGGCTAACTTCTTATGCTTTAGTTGGGTCAAACGAGCTCTTCATGGATACGATGCGATTAAACACCAGCTTCTCAGCCGTTGAACCCTTCGAATCTACATTAAAGTAACCGTGACGGAAAAACTGGAACTTGTCCCCGCCAACAGAGCTGCTCATGTTCGGCTCAACAAAGCCATGCTGCACTTCAAGTGAGTTCGGATTGATACACTCAAGGAACGGCTTGCCGCTCTCTTGCGCTTCGTTAGTAATAAGTGGCTCGATCAGACGGAAATCAGCAGCGATTGCTTGAGTTGCCTCCACCCAGTGGATCGTCCCTTTCACTTTACGCTCAGAGAACCCTGTTCCACTCTTCGTCTTCGGATCATACGTACAATGCAGCTCAATAACGTTACCTTCTGCATCTTTTATAACCTCTTGGCAAGTAATAAAGTAAGCATGCTTCAGCCGCACTTCATTGCCAGGGAACAGACGGAAATACTTATTCGGAGGATTTTCCATGAAATCGTCCTGCTCAATATAGAGCTCACGGGAGAACGGAATTTGGCGAATGCCCATCTCTTCGTTTTCCGCGTTATTTTCAGCATCCAGCAGCTCGGTTTGACCTTCTGGATAGTTCGTAATAACAACCTTGAGCGGCTTAAGAACGGCCATCGTACGCATTGCCTTCATCTTCAAGTCTTCTCTTATAAAATATTCCAGGTTCCGCTCATCGACAAGACTATTACTCTTCGAAACGCCGATTTCGCGACAGAAGGTGCGAATAGCTTCCGGTGTATAACCTTTGCGGCGCAAGCCGCTAATCGTCGGCATACGTGGATCGTCCCAGCCATCAACGACTCCTTCGTCTACAAGAAGCTTCAAATTACGCTTACTCATAACTGTATTCGTAATATTTAGACGAGCAAACTCATATTGATGCGGTGTTGCTTCCATTTCACACTCGGCAATCGCCCAGTCGTATAACGGACGATGATCCTCGAACTCTAGCGTGCATATCGAATGCGTAATGCCTTCGATCGCATCACCGAGAGGATGAGCATAATCATACATCGGATAGATACACCAAGCATCGCCTGTACGGTGATGGTGTGTATGTGAGATCCGGTATAACACAGGATCACGTAATGTAATATTTGGTGAAGCCATATCAATTTTGGCGCGAAGCACCCGCTCGCCGTCCTTAAATTCACCAGCGCGCATACGCGCGAATAGATCAAGGTTTTCCTCAACGCTGCGATTGCGGAAAGGACTTTCCTTACCCGGCTCTGTTAATGTTCCGCGATACTCTCTCATTTGATCAGCTGTCAAATCGCAAACGTATGCTTTTCCTTTTTTGATAAGCAGTACGGCACGGTTGTAGTATTCTTCAAAGTAATCTGATGCAAAATGCAAACCATCCCACTCGAAGCCAAGCCAGCGTACATCCTCTTGAATGGAATCTACATACTCTGTATCTTCTTTAAGAGGATTCGTATCGTCGAAACGAAGATTTGTTCTGCCTTTGAATTCGTCTGCAAGCTCAAAGTTCAAACAAATCGATTTGGCATGCCCAATATGCAAATAACCGTTCGGTTCAGGAGGAAAGCGAGTTATTATTTCCTGCACATGGCCGCTCTTCAAATCTTCGGCTACGATATTTTTAATAAAGTTTGAGGATGAGGACTTATTTTCTACTGTATTTTCCACTCTCGACCAACCTTTCCCACGAAAAACATTTATCCTCTTATAATACACAAAATTCGATGAAATTATAAGATCCACTCCGCAGCATAGTTTCTGATGAACGATGGTCGTATTTTAGTAGGAGAAGCTCGCTCTTTAAAAGGAAACAACGCCTGCCGAATAGAGCAATACGAGCAGAACGAGTATCGGCGCGACAAACCTAAGCATGAACAGCCATAGTCGGAACCACCAAGCGTTTAGCCCCGCTTCCTCTGCTGCGCCCTTCCAGGCGTAGCCCACAAACAGCGTTACGACGAGCCCCCCGATCGGCAAGATAATGTTGGAGCATACAAAGTCCATCCAATCGAAAAAAGCTTTACCTCCAAAAGAAAGCCCCGCCACCTTACCTCCTACTGACAACGCAGAGGGAACGCCGATCAGAAAACATAGGATAGCTAAAAAAATGACAGAAAAACTGCGACTCCATTTAAACGCTTCTCGCACGAAAGCTACCGGCACCTCAAATAGCGATACAGTCGAGGTAAGTGCAGCGAACGCGAGCAGCAGGAAAAACAAGCCTCCAAAGACCGACCCAAACGGCATAGCTGAAAACGCTGCAGGCAAAGCCACGAATACGAGCCCTGGTCCTTGGGACGCCTCTATCCCGTACACGAAAGTGGTCGGAAATATAATTAGACCTGCCAAAAAGGCATATAACAAATCACCTAATCCAATAGCCAATGTTGCCACTCCGAGAGATTGACGCTTGTCAACATAAGCACCGTAGGTCAACATCGTACCCATGCCCAGTGAAAGAGAGAAAAAAGCGTGTCCAAGCGCTACGAGCGCAGACTCCGTCGTTAATTTACTAAAGTCAGGCTTTAAGAAAAAAGATACACCTTCTGCTGCGCCCTCTAACGATAATGCGCGTGCGGCGAGCGCCAGCAGCAATATAACCAGTCCCGGGATAAGCACCTTATTAAACTTCTCGATCCCTGCAGATACTCCCCGAACGATAACTAATGCCGTAAGCGCTATAACGATAAATTGCCACATTACAGGCAGCCAGCTACCTGTGAAGCTTGCAAAACGTTCCCCGTAGTCTCCATTCTCGAATAATTTCCCTGAGAACGACAGCACAGCGTAATGCAGCGTCCATCCAGCTACAACTGTATAAAAGGATAAAATTAAAAATGCGCCCAATATCGTTAAAAAACCGAAGCCTCCCCATAGCTTGCTGCCGCTCAGCCGAATGAACGATGTCGCCGCATTCCCTCGTCCTCCGCGCCCTACAGCGAGCTCTGCAAGAAGAACAGGCAGACCGACTAACAACAAACAGATAATGAAGAGCAAGAAAAACGCTGCTCCTCCGTATAGGCCAGTTATGTAAGGAAATTTCCACATGTTTCCGAGACCAACCGCACTGCCAATAGCCGCAAAAATAAATCCAGAGGAAGAAAACCTCTCCTTCGTACCATGCCTATCAGCATGCTGCTCGTCCTTCATACCACTATTCACCTCGTATTTATGAATGAAGTTGAACTAAATCTTCACTTTTGATTTGAAGGATAGTATATCCAAGCCTAATGGATAAATTCGAAGTGTATGTGCTACGCCCTCGTAGTTTCATTTTTTGCATTTAGACGAAGCTGCAGAAGGAGAAGCTGCGATTTAGTGTCAGGGAATGAACTTAATTGCTGGGTTAGCTCGATTCGCGCCTCATTCCAGTGAATTAGCTGCATACTCTGAAACTAATTCGTCTCCAATTCCATGATGCCGCTCATTAGTTTCAAAATGTGGAGTTAAAGTTAATTTAACCGTCCTTGTGTAATTCTTAGCGATATCACATCAACAAATAGAGGAATAACCGAGTCATTTTCCATGAAACACAAGTCAATTAATTTAACATATTACACACTAGATACTTAATTAATAAAGAGCTAACATTTTGCTTGATTCTACTTAATCACCCCGGTCATATCACTTCTATTTCTTTTCTATTTTTATATAAAAACAACTACGAATAATAGATCAATAAAGAAAATTGTCTTTAAATACAGTAGTTGTATAGATAAACCTTATTCTTATTTGCACAATTACACCTTTTCTCACGAATGAAAACTCATAAACATCCTCAGTTGCCACCTCCTTGTAAGGAAACATGTAAAAGTAATTGAACATATTTAATTTGTAACTCTAATCAACCATTGCAGACTTAGAAACTCGAGGTTGAAATAACTGGTTTGATAGAAAAAGAGAGGGAGAATTTGAATGAGTGATTTAGGTAGGAAGGAGTACAGCTCTAAGTTGGTTTGGTGTTGGTGTTGGTGTTGGTGTTGGTGTTGGTGTTGGTGTTGGTGTTGGTGTTGGTGTTGGTGTTGGTGTTGGTGTTGGTGTTGGTGTTGGTGTTGGTGTTGGTGTTG
>NZ_JBWDNM010000006.1:0-318051 GCF_056269185.1 Paenibacillus sp. J31R122 | reverse complement strand
TCATCACTGTAATGCTGTCTATTCTCGCTCATACCGGACACCTCTTCTTCATTTGTAGATTATTATCTAATTTCCCTTAAGAGGTGTCCACTTTTTATTCTAGTTCCAAAAACGAGCTTATAGCCTTCAAACAAACCAACAAATGCGCTGTAAGCTCGATAATTGAGCTTATAGCCTTCACTCAAACCAAGATATGAGCGGTACGCTCGATGACCGAGCCTACCGCCCTCAAACTAACCAAGAAATGGTTGTAACCACCCACACGATGCTTATAGCTGCAGTCGAGTTAAAAGTCTAACCATCTCTAGTTTTTTCGATAATTGCCATTTCTAAGAAAACTACCTCATTTCTTAGAAAAGGAGTTGCCTCTCAACGAGCCTTCATATTTTCATGGTTTCCCCTTAGTTCCTTCGTTTGATTCGTTATAAAAGTGTCAATCCTTATAAATGTGGGTACATAAAAGAAACATGAAGTTTAATCTGGATGCTACGAATGGAGGATCTTAATAGATGTTATCGCCTGAAATAAACGTAAATGAGGGAACTAGCTTACTCCGCGTAAAAGATAAAATTGCGTTCATAACCGGAGCAGGTTCTGGGATCGGCCGTGCCACTGCTTTGCTTTTGGCTCAGCAAGGAGCAAGCGTTTGTCTCGTTGACTTAAACAATAATCGCAGTGAGTCAGTTGAGCAGCAAATCCATCATTCAGGCGGCGAATCATTATTCATAGATACTGATGTTTCTGACCCTGAGCGTATGCAGCAGGCCTATCAAACTGCTATAGACCACTTTGGGCGAATAGACATTGTGTTCGCGAATGCGGGAATAAACGGCACCCTCTCTCCCATTGAAGATTTGACGCCTGAAGCATGGGACCATACCCTAACAACCAACTTAAAGGGCACCTTTCTAACTGTAAAATATGCAATTCCCCATATGAAGCAATTCGGAGGAAGCATCATTATAACCAGTTCCATTAACGGAAGCCGCAGGTTTTCCGGATTTGGCATGTCCGCATATAGTAGTTCAAAAGCAGGGCAGGTCGCTTTTGCCAAAATGGCCGCACTTGAGCTGGCACGATATAAGATTCGCGTTAACGTGATCTGTCCCGGCGCTATACAGACCAATATCGGCGAAAGCACGAAATCAACGCCCCAAGTCGATAAGATCAAAATTCCGGTTGAGTATCCTGAAGGCAATCAGCCGCTGGAGCATGGACCGGGTCAACCTGAGCAAGTAGCGAATCTGGTATTATTTCTGGCTTCGCATGAATCGAGTCATATTTCAGGTACTGAAGTGTTTATTGATGGCGCGGAAACACTTCTATAGCATCGACAAAATAGAATGCCAAGCTCTTGCCTAAAAACGCCAAAAGGCTGCTGAGATTTGTTCAGCAGCCTTTTGGCTTTAAAGCCTATTTTATTCATCATTTATTAAGATTTGACTCCGTTTAATTGGCTTTGATCCTGAAGCAGCTTACGAAACTTGATAAACGATACCGTTCTCCAAGGCAAAATATAACCAATTGCTACAGTAATAAATAGTGCGCTTTGCGTTGCCGCATCCATTGCGTTCAAATAGTCACGAAGGAGAAAACGAACGGCAAGTACGGCTAGAAATGCGATGATGAAGCTTTTATTTTTGACAGCATAAATCATCTGATCTGATCGCCGTTCGTAATTAGTCGTCCAGATAAGGGGTATCGAAAGCAGCACTCCGAATGTCAAAGCGCTGCCCCATTCCCAAGCTAAGGCGTGAACATCGGGGCTCATAATTAATTGAAAACTCGGCAGCAAGAATACAATCGGTACGAGCAGACGAGCTCCCTTCCCCTTGATTGGTCGGTACATTGCCCTCGTTCTGCGCCATAAGACCAAAGCAGCAACAGCAATTATAATAACGTACAGTGATATAGAATCCATTAAGTTCACCTCATGATTTAGTATATTTCAACTATATGGAAATCAAGGGTCGCTAAGTAGTGACGATAGTCATAATCTTTTGTCACATTTGGAATTTATTACATTCACGTGTTCCAGCAAGGTGTTTTGATTATTGGACTTTACCTTCAACTATAATACTGTCGAATAGCTTATCGTTAAAATAGACCTCTAGCTTCCAACGGCCAGCCTCAGTAAGTTTGATGCCTGAAGGTATCGAGGTAGTAGATCAGAATAACCTTTTTAAGGAAAGCTGATTTCTGGTAATTCATTGCTGTGTTGCGCGCGATTTCGAAAAGCCAGGTTTTCACTGAGCTATCTCCCCGGAATGAACCAATGGAACGGAGCGCGCTAATAAACGTATCCTGCGCAATGTCTTCTGCTAGATGCTCCCGACGAGTTAGGAAAAACGCATACTGCCAAACATCGTGCCAATAACGCTGAACCACTATTTCAACATCCGCCGCTCCCAAGCTAGTGGCGCATTTGAGGTAATCATCCTCCATCCGACTCCCTCCCCTCACTAAATAGACAATTCATTTAGCAAAAGGTTCCCACTTTGGCTAACTTTAATATATGGCTATGTTAAGCGTTCCTCTTCATTCGGGAGCATTTGGCCTCTTTAGCACAAATAACGGATCTATTGGTCCGCATGTATCTCGGAATAAGGGGATTGTTCACAAATAAGCGCTTCTGTGTCTGCTGCCTTATTGCTATGCCTGCATAGTTTCAATATTTGCAATTAAATGAGGCAGCAAGAGGGGGAGCCGCGATTTAGTTTCAGGGGATAAACTTAATTGCCGGGTTAGCTCGCTCCGCACCCTCTTTCCGGTGAATTAGCTGCTAATTCTGAAACTAAATCGTACCTATAACCATAATGACTCTCATTAGTTTCACAATGTAGAACTAATTTCACCTCACCTCCAAGCTGCCTCTTCCGGATGAATATGTACTTTCATGGCGATTCTTCCTTTTCTTCTGTTACAGAAGAAAACTCGCTATTTTCAAAATACAACAGAGTTATTTAACATAGCCTATTTTAAAATAGGCGGGTAACGATGCTTAGTCGCTTTCTCAAAGCCATACGCTATTTTGATCAATGTCGGTTCACTAAACGCCGTTCCTATAAAAGTAATGCCCTGCGGCCCTTTCGTTGAATAGCCGCCTGGAGCAATAACGCCGCTTTCGGCAAATCCGCCTGGGACGGTAACTGCAGGATACCCCGCTCTAGCTGACAGACCATCACCGTCCTCGTCTCCGAGAAACAGCAGCGCATCTAATTGATGCTCCTCTAAAACAGCATCTATGCCTTGCTTGCCAGCCAGCTCTTTATTTCTCAATTTGCTAACCAAATACTCTTGCTCCGTAAGGGTCCCGCTTGTTTCCTCCGACCATAGGAGTACATCTTGCCCGTATTTTAATGCTACTTCCTCATGTTGAAGATTATAAGCAATGAGTTCTTTAAGGGAATGAACAGGTACCGTTTCATCTACGGTCGCTAAATAATCATTCAAATATTTTTTGAATTCATAACGCATGATACTCTCACCCCAGTCAACCTGCTCACATGGCAGTATGACCGGATCAATAATCGTTGCGCCTGCTTTTTTCAAAACCTTAATTGCCGACTCCAATATCTCAAGCCTAGCTTCATCCAACGAATTCATATAAAACCGCGGAACTCCTATTCTTGCTTCCTTCAAAAAGTCTGCATCCAAAAAAGGTGTATAATCTCGATAAGAACGATTAGACTCACATAAAGTAACTTCATCCCGCACATCAGACCCTGTTAGAGCTCCCAAAATAATAGCTGCATCTGTCACTGTTCTTGCCATGGGACCAGCAGTATCTTGGCTATATGTAATAGGAATGATGCCGGAACGGCTCACTAATCCGACTGTTGGTTTTATCCCAACGAGATTGTTATGACCCGCGGGGCTAATGATAGATCCCGATGTTTCGGTTCCGATCGCCGCGGCCGCAAAATTTGCTGCAACAGAAGCTGCTGAGCCTGAGCTTGAACCGCCAATGAACAGCTCGCCCGGTCCATATGGATTTAGCACAAGCCCTCCTCTTGAGCTGTACCCCGCCCACATCGTATTTGACATAAAGTTTGCCCACTCTGTCATGTTCGCTTTTCCGAGTAAGACGGCGCCCGCGGAACGCAGATGTGACGCAACAAATGAGTCCCTCGCCGCAAAAGAATTCGCCAATGCCACCGACCCTGCACTCGTATGCATTTTGTCATGCGTATCAATATTGTCCTTCAACAAAATAGGAATGCCGTGCAGCCTTCCCCGGCTTCCACTCTCGACCCGTTCTGCATCCAGCGCCTTTGCGATTTCAATAGCTTCGGGATTAATTTCTAAAATAGAATTAATTCTCGAATCATACCTGCGTATGCGATCCAAATATAACTTTACAAGCTGCTCTGAGCTTAACAAACCTGCTTCCATAGCAGTTTGCATACTGGTAATATCCGCTTCAATAATCCATTCCTCTAGCTTCATACTCATTAATGTATCCCCCTAATCCATTATCGATGGTTCATACCATTCTATGATTAACTATAAGGAACAGATGAATTTATACCCAAGTAAAAAACAACTATTAACTATATTTTACACAAAATAGGCATGTCGGAGTTTATTCCAACATGCCTTTATTTGCGATGACATCCCTATTATTGATCTCCAGCAGCTTTCTCTACTGCTTGTACATATTTTGGATACCAGCCGTTCCATTCATTTTCTCGGGACTCTATCGTCCTGCCATCGAGCAGCGCTTCAATAACGTCTAGACAAACATGCCACCCTGCAAGATCTCTAGGTGTGTGGGTGGTCATTTTGTTGATCACTTCTTTCAACACCAGCTGGCAGCCCTCTGGCTCCGAGGACAACTCGAAGCGAACCCGATCTTCGCCCCATGTATATTCCAATACTGCATTCATTTCAAGTGCTGTAATCTTCATTTCCTCAAAGCTGCCATCCTGCATGTCAAATTTAATCGTTCCTCCCTCACGAAGATCATCGACCTGGAGCTCTGAAAACCATTTTGCCAATTGCTCGTTATCCGTGAGCATAGACCATACCTTTTCAACCGAATGTCCAAGATGACGTTCAAACCGAGCGACAAATCCGGTATCAGCTTTTTCAATGACAGCTAACATGATCATTCTCCTTCTCGCGATGGCGTTATATATGAAATCTTTCTCAATCATTTCTAGGCTGTTTAGGAATCACGCGAGCGGGCCTCTCTACCCAATTTTCACGGTTCATTCGTTTCACCGTATTGATGCGAGTCTCCGCTGCAGTGGGTTCCGTTATGACGGGAGCTTCGGACTCAGTGCCAGCACTGCTATTGTTAGCGGCTGCCACAGCTTTGCTCTTACTGCTACCCCCTGGTGGTCCGCCTCCGCCATTGCGTTTCCCCTTGTTCCATACTCTTCCCTTACTCATGTTAACACTCCGTTTCTATGTGCATACGTATCATTGTACAATTGGTCCTCTTCATTATAATTCACTTGACCTAATCGATCTATCCTGTTTTTCCCAAGTTAAAATTCCCATGCTTTTAACCCCCATTGGGACTGCAGCTAAATACTGCGAATACAACCAATGGAGGCCATCTATATGCATAAAACCGTTACTTACTTCTTGCCGTTAGAACCGTTCTGTTACGACCTTCGCTTGCGTGAACAATAATAAATAATCGCGGCCGCCCGCCTTTGAATCGGTACCTGACATGTTGAAGCCGCCAAAGGGCTGAACGCCGACCAACGCCCCTGTACATTTTCGATTAAAATAAAGATTGCCGACATGAAACTGCTCGCGCGCCTGCTCCAGTCTGCTCCGATTACGTGATATAACGGCCCCCGTCAGACCATATTCCGTATTGTTGGCAATATCCAATGCCGCATCGAAATTTGCCGCTTTAATAAAGGCGAGAACCGGACCGAATATTTCCTCCTGCGCGATGCGAGCGTTAGGCGCAACATCCTTAATGATCGTCGGCTCAATAAAATAGCCGCTGCTATCTCCTATGCTTCCCCCTTGCACGACTATCCCTTCTGTACGTCCAACCTCGATATATTTTAAAATGCTGAAATACGCCCGCTCATCGATAACAGGCCCTATATACGTCGCTGCATCGACAGCCTTCCCTAGCTTCAGTCGCTTCGTCCGTTCAACGACCTTCTCTACGACCGCATCATAAACCAACTCATGTACGACAGCTCTTGAGCATGCGGAGCATTTCTGCCCTGAATAGCCAAATGCAGATGCCGTAATCGCATCCGCCGCTAATTCAAGATCCGCGTCCTCATCGACGATAATCGTATCCTTGCCGCCCATCTCAGCAACAACACGTTTTATCCATTTCTGACCCTGCTGGATAAGCGCGGCCTTCTCATTAATACGTACACCTATCTCTCTTGAGCCGGTAAAGCAAATAAAGCGCGTAAGCGGATGCTCAACCAAATAGTCGCCCACCTCACTCCCTGCTCCCGGCAAAAAATTAACAACGCCGTCTGGGAGCCCCGCTTCCTCCAGCAGCTCGATAAACTTTGCCGCAATGACTGGCGTTGCGCTTGCCGGCTTCAGCACAACCGTATTGCCAGCGACAACGGCGGCCATCGTCATGCCAGCCATAATCGCAAGCGGGAAGTTCCATGGCGGAATAATAACGCCAACGCCAAGCGGTATATACACGAGCTCATTGTCTTCACCCTGCACAGTTACAAGCGGCTGACGCTCTGACAGACGTTCTATTTCCCGTCCATAATACTCCATGAAATCAATAGCTTCCGCGGTATCCGCGTCAGCCTCCGCCCGGCCTTTACCCGCTTCATAAACGAGCCACGCAGAAAATTCATGCTTACGCCGCCTTAATATAGCCGCGGCCTTATAAAGCACCTTCGCTCTAGCAAGCGGTTCAACTCTCTTCCATTGCTCGAATGCAGCTGCAGCAGCAAGCATCGCTTTGTTAGCAAGCTCCGCATCCGCCTGCGATACGATCCCCACCAGCTGCTTAACATCTGATGGATTAATCGACTTTCGCTTCGTAATCGTTTCGATGCGATCCGCTCCAATTTTCAGCGAATATTCCCGTCCTAGCTCTAATTCCACCCTGTTAAGCGCTTCTTGGAAAGCAACACTATTGTCGGTTATAGAAAAGTCGGTAAAGGGCTCATTCTGGTAAGGCTCCCGCATTAGCGTATCCTCCTGCCGTTTTTAATCATTTTCTGCGCGATTCACAAAATTTGCTCTCCCAAAAGTGAGCCTATGAGCTCCACCGTAAGCTTGGCTGTTTGATTGTTTTGGTCGCGGCTTGGATTAACCTCCACAAACTCCGCCGATACAACGAGCTCTGATTGATAAAGCAGCTCCAGAGCAAGATTAGCCTCCCGATAGCTTAAGCCGCCAATAACAGGAGTGCCTGTGCCTGGCGCCTCATGAGGATCTATGCTGTCGATGTCGAAGCTGACGTGAACGCCGTCCGTTGCTTGCTGCAGGTGACGAATGACCCTTTCCATAACTCGGCTGATTCCGAGTCGATCAATATCATGCATCGTATAGCAGGCTATGCCCAAGGAACGAATATATGCCTTCTCGCCGGGATCAAGCGACCTTGCTCCGATGATCGCGACATGCTCCGGTTTTATTTTCGGAGAGATGCCTCTAATAGCTGTTAATAACGGATTGCCTCGTCCGAGACTGACCCCCAGAGACATGCCGTGAATGTTTCCCGACGGACTCGTCTCCTCGGTATTCAAATCGGAATGCGCATCAAACCAGATGACGCCAAGATTACTGTAATGCTCAGCTAAGCCCGCAATGGTGCCAATCGAAATGCTGTGATCACCGCCTAATACTAAAGGAAACTCGCCTCCAGCAACGATGTCCGACACGCGACCTGCCAACTTTTCACTCATTTCAAGCACCTCTGCCAAATGCTTGGCATGTACGTTCTCGACAGACGATGTTTGCGCCGGATGCACCATAATCTCCTCTGCTACACGATACGTGATGCTAAGCTCATCGAGCTTAGATAATAATGAGGCAGCTTCTATAATATGGGCCGGCCCCTGCTCAGCACCCGAGATGCCAGCCCCTTTGCCAAAAGGAACCTTCACAATGGCTACTTGTTGTTTAATCATGCCCGTCAGCCTCCCGTTTCGGTGCTGATGCAAAACACGGCCGCGATGCGCTCATAAGCCCAGTCAATCTCTTCTTCAGTAATGATAAGCGGCGGTGCCAACCGAATCACATAATCATGTGTTTCCTTGCATAACAGTCCAAGCCGCATCAGCCTTTCACAGTAATCTCGAGCGGGTGTGAGCAGCTCGATCGCGATGAATAAGCCTCTTCCTCTTATCTCAGCTATGTCAGGATGGTTAATCAGGTTCAGCTTCTCCATAAAATATATCCCTAACTGATCAGATCGCTCTGCTAGTCTCTCTGACTGGATAACATCAAGCGCTGCAATCGCCACCGCACAGCTTAATGGATTGCCGCCAAACGTAGACCCATGTGAACCAGGTTCAAAAACGTCCATAATAACCGAATTTGCCGCTATCGCTGAGACAGGCATGACGCCGCCGCCAAGCGCCTTTCCCATAATATAAATATCAGGAATAACCGCTTCCCAGTCACAAGCGAATCTGCGTCCCGTACGCCCGAAGCCCGTTTGTATTTCATCTGCAACGAGCAAAATCTGTTCGTCTGAGCATAGCTTAGCTAATTCAGTCAAAAAACCACTTGGCGGAATACGAATGCCCGCTTCACCTTGAATCGGCTCGATGAGCACCGCAGCCGTGTTCGGGTTTAAAGCTGCTTTTAACTCGTCGATATCACCATATGGAATTATCCGGAAGCCTGGAGTAAAGGGCCCGAAGCCATATTTATATGCTGGAGTTGATGAGAAGGAAGTAACCGTAATTGTCCTGCCGTGAAAATTTCCTTCGAAAACGATAATTTCAGCCTGTTGATCCGGAATATTCCTCACATCATAAGCCCAACGCCGTACCGCTTTAATAGCTGTTTCTACCGCTTCTGCTCCCGTATTCATGGGCAAAACCCGCTCTTTATCGGTATAGGCAGCCAGCTTCTCCAGAAAGAGTCCCATCGTTTCATTGTGAAACGCGCGTGACGTTAAGGTCACCTTATCTGCTTGCTCCTTCAACGCTTGAATAATGCTGGGATGGCGATGTCCTTGGTTCAATGCCGAATAGGCGCTGAGCATATCCATATAACGCTCACCTTCCTCATCCTGCACCCACACACCCTCTGCGCGGCTGATAACGATTGGCAGGGGATGATAATTTCGGGCTCCGTACCGATCTGCCAGTTCCATGTCATTCTGTGCCCTGGTCATCTCCCGCTCCTTTCCGTATGCCATACAAAAATAATGGTTTATGCATTTTATGCGGTAAGTCGACAGCAAATAACCGTCTCAGCGTATAAGGCTGAAACGGTTATTTGTTGTTGCCTATATGGGATATTCATAAACGAAGTCGTTTAATAAACTCCCCTATTATGCTTGTTTATAGTGCTCTGTACAGAAATCAAAAACCATTTTTTCTTCGTCTTCTTCCATTTCGAAGTCTATGTACGCATTGGATGATTTGACTAGAAACTCGTATTTCACAATGCGTGCGCCGTCCTCTTCCACGACATAAACGACACGCATGCAGACGCCATCCTCATTATAAAGCTCGTCATCATCCGGCACATCCAAATCAAGCACAAACTCATAACGCTCGCCTGTCAAAATGCCAAACGGATCCTTCATATTTTGAACGCTATATTCGGTAATTGAGAACATTCCATCCACTCCTCTTCTATTTTAAAAACGTGAAACTTATAAAATCTTATAATTAAGCAAAAGCAGCCTGAAACTTGATAATCAAGTTCCAGACTGCCGTTCATGATTCATTAGTCAGCTTACATGCCGGTCAATGTTTCAGTAAGTACAGGGACAATTTGCGATTTACGAGATACAACGCCTTTAAGAATCGCCTTGTTATCCTCTAGAGTTACATTATAAGCTTTCTCTACCGCGTTTGCTACTTTACCTAGTGAAAGGGCAACGGAATCATTATTCAAAATATCCGTTACAACGAGTACGAATAGATCAAGGCCCTTAGCTGCAATGATTTCATTAAGAGCTGCTTCCAGCTCAACTTGACGGGACAGCACATCATTTGTATCCACCGCATTAACTTGTGCGATTTCTACTTTGTAGCTTCCCATTGAAAATTCCTTCGCATCGAGCGAGATCAGCTGAGCAATCGTCTTGTCGCTAAGATCAGCTCCAGCTTTCAGCATATCAAGTCCATAGCTGTCTGCGTCAACGCCAGCGATAACTGCTAGCTCACGAGCTGCCGCTACATCCTCATCCGTGCAGGTTGGGGATTTGAACAACAGGGAATCAGAGATGATTGCAGATAACATAAGGCCAGCAATTTCCTTACGAATCGTTACGCCATTTTCTTTGTATAATTTATTCAATATCGTCGCTGTACATCCAACTGGCTCTGCGCGGAAATAAAGCGGGTGGCTAGTTTCAAAATTAGCGATACGATGGTGATCAATAACTTCAACCACGCGTACTTTATCGATATCGTTAGCGCTTTGTTGACGTTCGTTGTGGTCAACCAAAATAACGGTTTTTGCTTCATCAGCCACATTCTCTACAAGACGAGGTGCTTCGATGCCGAAATAGTTCAATGCATATTGTGTTTCACCGTTAATTTCACCAAGGCGAATCGCTTCAACGTTAGCGCCCAGCTTCGTTTTCAACTCCGCATAAGCAATCGCCGATGTGATCGTGTCCGTATCCGGATTTTTGTGTCCGAAAATTAGAGTTTTTTCCATTGTGAGACTCCTTTAAGGTTATTTGTCGGCCGGCACGAGCAGACATCTGCAGCCAAGCTCTTATCCTGCCATTATACACTAATAACCATTATAACCTTAAGTCACAATTATTCCTATACCTTTACACTGAATTGATATAAACAAAGATGTCTTACCCCTTAACCCCAGATGAGGCAACACTCTGTTGAACTTGTTCCTGAACTAGCGCGTAAATCAGTATTCCGGGAATAATGACCATAATCAGAGCTGCGAACATTCTTGTATAATTGTAAGAGAACGTTTCGTTAAAAAACTTCAGCGCCACTGGCAACACTCTATTTTCTTGGCTGGATGTTAAGATTAGCGCATAGAAGTATTCATTCCAATTATTTAGAAACATCAATATGCCTGCTGTGGAAAGCCCTGATTTTGCCAGCGGCAAATTCACGCTCCAGAAGATCCGCCAGAAGCCCGCACCGTCAATTAAAGCCGATTCGTCAAGATCTTTAGGAATTGCAATAAAAGACAACCGCAGTATGAACAATGCCAAGGCCATTCCAAACGAGGCATACACTAGGATCAGTGCCGCTTTCGTATCATAAAGATCCAATTTCATAATTAATGTGAAAATGGGCTGCGCACGAGCGTATCCTGGTACAAGCAAAGTAATCGTACATAGAATAAATAGAAAGGTTTTCCCTCGAAAGTTGAACTTCCCGAAAATGTATCCGGCAAGGGCGTAAATAAAAAGCGCAATTAATGTCGCGGTTACAGCAATGAACATGGAGTTCTTAAAATAACTAAAAAAGTCGTACTGAGTTAAAACGTCCTTGTAGGCCTGAATATCGATTTTTTTGGGTAATGAAAAAGGATCTCCCAATATTTCTTTGTTTGTTTTAAATGATGACAGCAAAATCCATAGCAAAGGAAAAATAGACACAATCACAGTAAAAACCATAACACTGTAAGAAAAAATTCGTTCAGGCCAATCTCTTTTTCTAACTTTCATTAGAAGCACACCGCCTTAATAAGTACTCTCATTCATCTTGAATATTTTATTGATCACAAACAGAACAAGGACACCAAGTAGAATCATAATCGTCGCTGCCGCATTGGCATATCCATAATTGTAGTTAACGATCCCGTCATAGAGCATCAGCGTAATATTATAGGTATCGTTTCCCGGTCCCCCCCTGGAGGTAAGCGCAACTTCTTCGAAACCGGCGATTCTCGCAGTCACCGATAATATAATACCTGTGGCGATCGCTTTTTTTACAAGCGGCAAATTAATATACCTGATAATGTTCCACTCGCTCGCGCCATCCAAAAGCGCAGCTTCATGAACTTCTTTCGGAATTGCCATTAAATCATTGTAGACAATCAAAGTGACATAAACAGCGTAAAATAACCAAGTCAAAGTAATGGCAAAAAATGCGCCCGGAGAATCATAAAACCAATTTACATGAAAATCGGAGAATCCTATGCTCCTAATCAAATTATTCAGAAATCCAATCTCATCATTGAATAGAAGCTTATAAATGATTGCCCAGGCAGCAGAGGAGATTACCATGGGAACCATGAATACTCCACGGACAAATCTCCATCCCATATGTTTCTTGTACAGAACAAACGCCACCAACGTTCCAAATCCAACGTGCAAAGTAGCCGCAATCAATGACCATAATAAGAGGTTTCGCAACGCTATAAAAAATGTGTTGTCATAAGTAATCAAATTGATATAATTATCGAATCCGTTAAAAACAGGCGTACTCAAGCCGTCCCATTTCATAAACCCCGTAATCAGTACGGTACCAATAGGGATGACGTAAAAAAACGCCAGGACAAGAATCGTAGGCGCCAAAAAAGCCGCGATCCACAAATTTAGCCACTTAATCTTCATTTCCTCACCTCTTATTTTATAATGGACCCTCTCACTTCAAGTGGAGGGCCCATTGATAATGCTATTTCTTGAATTGCTGCGCTTTTTTAGTTAAATGTTTGGCAAACTCCTCAGGTGTCATTTTACCTTGTGCCAACAATGGCAGAAATCCGCTGAATTCTTTGGAAGCGATCTGATCTGGCCACACATCCCCCATGGATTGTGCAATTAGTTTAAGATCGTTCGACACGGACTTGTTCATCTCAGCCATAATCGGATTCAATTTGGATTCAAATGCTTCTGAAGTCGTAACGTTCGGAGCTTGACCGCCTTCAGCAATCATAAACAGTTCAGTTTCCTCTTGAGAACGAATAAATTCGAGGAATGCCAGTGCTGCGTCCGTTTCCTCTTGTTTCAATCCTTTAGGAATCCACCAGGAGTAACTTGCTGTAGTTGCAAGCCCGATACCACCTGGATACAGGGAGGCGCCCACTTTCTTGTCAAAGCCTTCCGGCGCCTTCGAGGTATCCGAGAAGTCGCCGACCATCCAGGTGCCGTTTGCGATAATCGCTGTTCTTTCATTAAGGAAATTATTAGCCGCGTCGGCGTAAACAGATCCAAGCGCATTGTCCGTCGTATATTCCTTTAACCATTTTTGAACTTCGGCAAATGCTTTTATCCAAATCGGATTTGAGTAGTCATATTCTTTATCGGCCCGGTTGCTCTTCAACACTTCCGCCGCTCCCGGTTCATTCGCCATGAAAGCAGAAGCCAGAAGCATAGTTGTCCAAGCATTTTCACCTGTCATCAATGCAAGTGGCGTAAATCCCTTATCCTTAAGCGTTTGAAGGGTCTGACCAAATTCCTCAAAATTCATTTGTGCGATCGGTTTGGTAATTCCTGCGGCTTCAAACATCTCTTTATTGTAAAATAGTCCGATGGGACGGATAACTGCGTATGGCATAGAGTAAGTTTTATTATTTCTTGTGTTGTAAGCTATGGAATCTGGAATCAGAAGTTTAGTTAATTCCGGTTTTGAATCCAAAAACGGTTTCAGATCATAAATCTGATCTTTCTCAATGAGACTCTCTACGAACTCGGTAGCCCCTCCCTCGATTAGAGCCGGCAACTCACCTTGCTGCCATAGAAGTTTGATCTTATCGTTATAGTCATCATTTGGAACTTCTTCGATTTTGATCTCATATTTGTTTGCATATTTGGTATTGAAACGTTCAATTTGAGGCAGGAAAAATTTAGCCCCGACATTTTGACCCGATTTATAGTGCGGAATCTTGAGCACTACTTTCTCTTGCTTAGCCGTTTCTTCCTTTTTGTCGTCCTTTGTGCCTGACGTATTCGTTGCATTTGTTGCATTCTTTGGATCATTGTTGGAACCGCACGCCGTCAATACCATCAAGATAGACATACACATGATCATTACGAAATTAAACTTTTTTCTCATAAGCTAATCTTCGCCCCTTCATGATTATTAATCTATTTAAAGATTCCCGGAGGAATTCTTTAAAACATCGGCCAATATTAAAATCCGAAACGTTTTGGAAAAAGTCCGCAAAAAGGTGTAGTCACCTTTTATGCAATCGATCTGTGCTATCTCGTATGATGAGTTGGTTGTCCAGGACAACTTTATGCTTGACATTCCGTCCTTCCAACATATCAATCAGCATTTGCGCCGCTTGATAGCCCATCTCGTATTTCCCCTGGCGTACAGTTGTGAGTTTGGGCGAACAGTAGGATGCGATTGATATATCGTCAAAGCCTACAATCGACATTGAACCGGGTATTGTTCTACCCATTTGCTCTAGCCCTTTCATAGCTCCCAGAGCCATCAAATCGCTAGAGCAAACCACTGCTGTCACTTCTGGTTGGCGTGAAATAATTTCACCAATCGCCGCTATCCCTCCTTCTTCCGTAAAGCGGCCGTCAACAACCTTGCCCGGATCGTACGGGATTCCCGCCTCCTGCAGTGCCAGGATATAGCCTGTCAACCGTTCCCCACTGACGGATGCTTCTTCATACCCATTCATTAAAGCAATATTCCGGTGATCTAGCTCAACCAAATGTCTGACTGCCTGTCTGATTCCATTCACATTATCGGTTGTCACGTGACCGGCCCACTCGCCTGCGACTGGTATGTCGATTAATACTGAGGGGAAAGTGGATTGATCAATAACTTCTCTCAAATAAGGATCAGTTGTCTTTAACCCTTGCAAAATGACACCGTCTACATTGCGCTCCTGACAAAGGTCGGAATAGGTTTTGTTCTTTTGCTTGTTGGGATTCGTACTAAACAAAATGATGTCGTAATTAAGCTCGCTGGCCCGATCGCTAATCCCGCAAAGTACCTCGAATGAAAAAGCGGACTTTATGCTTGAATGTGTGAGCTCCGAAATGATTACTCCAATCGTATTCGTTTTTTTCAACACCAAACTTTGTGCTTGAGCATTCGGCCGATAGGACATTTTGTCTGCCAGTATTTTAATACGGCCTCGAGTTTTTTCATTAACATCGGAGTAGCCGTTTAACGCTCGGGATACGGTAGTGATTGAAACGCCTGCTGCTTTAGCAATATCTTTAATCGTGGTTGCCATTCGTAAAACCTCATTCTTTCCGAAACGTTTTGGAATTAAATTCAATATACCATCTATTGTAAACGTTTGCAACCCTAATGAAAATTTGTTTGGTTCCACTTATCTGGATGTATAATGGATACGATTACACTATCTATCCTATTGGATCAAACAATTGGAGGTCGTAAAGCTTGGTCAAACGGAATATATTTCTAATAACGCAAGGTGACGATTTGGGAGGGAGCTATTCCGCTAATAGAGCTATCCTTGAGGCCTGGCGGCACGGTACTCTTCGTAACGGTTCGCTGATGGCCAACGGTATAGCATTGCTGGACGCTGCAAGGCTTTTTGCCCATGAGGATGAATTCTGTATTGGGCTTCACTGTACCCTGCATGCCGAATGGGAACGCGTTCGCTGGAGCACGGTGCTGCCTCCTGAACAAGTTCCCAGCCTTGTTCTCGAAGACGGTACGCTCCATAAATCTCCGGCCGATTGGAAAAAGTCAGGAATTCAGATTAAAGAAGTGATGGCCGAATTGCAAGCACAGTTGGAAGCGGTAAGGAAGTTAGGATTCCGGCCTATCTATGCAGATACACATATGGGCTTCGATCGAATTGATGATCGGCTACCGGCTTTATTCGATGAGTGGTGCGAAAGCGAAGGTCTAATGTCTTATCGGAATGTATGCAGCGATATTTCGTTCGCCGGACTAGGTCAAAGGGATCCGGTGAAGAACCTCATTCACGTTTTGGATGGCGCAAGTCCCGGCATTTATCGATTGATAACGCATCCCACGTTCGACGATGAAGAGATAAGAAGGTTCGGAAACAAGAACATATCCGGGGAGCATATCGCCAAGGAGAGAGACGCCGACCGCAAGTTATTCCAGGACGATCGGCTTAAGCAATATTTCGCCCAGAACGGCATTATCCCCATACGTTACGATGAAGCTTGGAAATACCGCTGAATCTCTCTTTAGCGATGTAAGATAAAGCCATTGTTGGTGTACAAGATCCTACAATCTTGTACACCAACATAGAGAGAGATGAGCAACCTAATAGAATCTATTATTAAAGCTTATCATAAAAAAAACCAGACCATATTCGGTCTGATTTTTCTTGGTGAAATTGATGGGAGTTCTATGTGAATGTAGATCTAGCCCATTTATTAATTACTTCGCTCTATACTGTTTAAGGAATTGAACCGCTTTGCCAATATCGCCTTCAGGATTCGTGCCAACCTCACGCTCGATTGTCAAGTAACCCGCATAGCCGATCTCTTGAAGCGCCCGAAGGTAAGCAGACCAGTCAACGCCGCCTTCGCCAAGCGGAACCTCACGGAAAGCTTCTCCAGCTTCAGCCATAGCAGCAATAACTTCATGGTCAAGTGATACTTCATAGCCATAGTCGCCATATACGTCACGCGGATCGATATGAGCAAGCTTAATACCATCCTTCGCATGGGTATGAACGATATAATCCTTCAGCGTGTAAACGCCTTGTACCGGGTCATCACCTGTAACCATTACCATATTAGCAGGATCAAAGTTAACAGCTACACCCTTCGTGCCAAGACCGTCGAGAAATTCTTTCAAATGTGCTGAAGTTTCCGGTCCGGTCTCAATCGCAAAATAGGCATTCATATCGTTTGCGAAGCGACTAAGCTCCTCACAAGCGTTATGCATCGTCTCATACACTTGGCTGTTACGATCACTTGGCACGATACCGATATGCGTCGTCACGATATTTGTTCCAAGATCCATTCCAAGCTCCATAATGCGCTTAGACTTGTCGATCTTCGCGCGATTCTCCTTCGGATCCTGGAAGCCGTGGCCACCTAGATCACCGACCAAAGCAGAAACGTCTAAACCTAAAGATTGAATATAGGATCTCCACTCTTTTCTCGCCGCAGAAGAGAGGTTAGCAGGATCAAGCTCACCAGACACCGCGTACATCTGTACGCCGTCTGCTCCAACCTCCTTTGCCTTAACGAGGCCTTCCTTGACACCAAGCTTGAAGCTATCGACAATTACGCCAATTTTATTGGTTATGATAGGTGCTTGCATAGCCGTAACACTCCCTTTGCTTATAGTTCGTTCCATGTGCGCTTAACGTATTCGAATCCTAGTCTTGCTCCTACTAGGCAATCTTCCATACCTTCGAACTCTATCGAGATATAGCCGTCATAGCCGCTTGCTTTCACCTTCTGAAGCACCTCGCGCATCGCAATATCACCATGGCCTACGATTGCTCCGCGCAGCCAATTTCCGCCTGAAGAAGGGAACCAGCCCTCGCCAAGAGCTATGGAAGCTGGACGGATATAGAAATCCTTAACATGAACCATCGATGCAATGCCTAGGTTATTTGCAACTGCTACTACTGGATTTTCGTCCGCGCAGAGGAAATTGCCTACATCAAGTGTAGTTCTGAAATTCGGACGATCTACCGCAGCGACAAGCGCCTGCACACGATCACTGTGTTGGATATAGTAGCCGTGGTTTTCAACGCTAGTCGTAATACCATACTGCGCAGCGTGATCAGCTATAGCTCTGCATGCTTCGGCAAGTCTTGGCAGCTCGGAGTTGAATTTCGTGATCGAAAGATCCTTTGATGACGCAACGTCATGACGCATTTTCTTCACGCCAAGCTTGTTAGCAATGTCGACCTCACGCTTTACGCGCTCAATTTCAAGTAGAAACTCTTCGTCATTCAGCCCGGAGAAGTTCGCGCCAATCGCATAATTAGATATTTCAATGCCGCTTTCTTTCGCTTGGTTCCGAATGACATCGATGAGCTCTGGACTTTCTGTTAAATTAAAGCTAATCGGAACGATCTCAATGTGATCTCCGCCTAGTGAAGCAATATAAGTGATAGCGTCCTGAATCGACATTTCACCAGATGCAAGAACTCTATGCAAGCTGTATGAGCTAATTCCTAGTTTCATAGTTTTACTTCAGCTCCTTTTGCTGCTGATTCATAGATACCGCACAATATTTTCATAATTTCAACGCCGTCTTCGACCGGGCTAAGTGGTGTGTTGCCGCTTTGTACACAATCGATGAAATGATTGATTTCATTTTGGAACGCACCATTGAATTCAAAGCCTTTGCTGTCCGTTTGTGGATAGATATTAACCATTGTATCATTCAGCTCAGTCACAATAACCGTCTCTGGATCGATCTCGAAACCGCCCTTGTCACCAAACAGTTTGACAGCTGTTTCATCGGATTTAGCGTGCAGCGTGAAGCTCGCATCTACTAGCAAGGAAGCGCCATTCTCGAAACGGATAAGCGCATTCGCCATATCTTCCACCGTGTTTTTGGTCGCGTCGTAGTCTGCAGCTTGATAGAAGCTTAGGTTCTTGACGTTCGAACGATTGCCAAGTTTTTTGTACGTATTAGCGCTAACCGATACTGGCTTAGGACGACCCATCATGTACCAGCATAAATCGATGATATGTACGCCGATATCTATCAATGGCCCGCCGCCTGAACGCTCGACATCAGAGAACCAGCCACCCGGGTTTCCAAGGCGTCTAAGCGTCGATGCTTTCGCATAATAGATTTCACCAAACTCACCGCGATCAACCATCTCACGAAGCATTTGCGCATTAGCATCATAACGACGAACAAAGCCTACTTGAAGCTGTTTGCCCGAAGTGCGAACCGCTTCTTGAATTAACAAAGCATCTTCAACCGTACGGCAAAGCGGCTTCTCCACGAGAACATGCTTGCCTGCATTTAGAGCTGCAATGCTAATTTCCGCGTGTGTATTGTTCCATGTGCAGATGCTTACAGCTTCAATAACCGGATCTGCAAGCAGCTCACGGTAATCCGTATATACTTTTTTAGCGCCATATTTGTCAGCCGCTGCCTTAGCGCGTTCTTCATTTAAATCACAAACCGCATAAAGCTCAACATTTGTATTCTTCAGGTATGAGTTCAGATGCATTGATGAAATAGAGCCTGTTCCTATTACTGCTACTTGTACAGGTTTCATTGGCTAATCTCTCCTTTGATATCATAACATTATGCATGTATATACTTTCGTATTATAATAGTTCTGACGGTCAACTCCATGCAAACGTGTGCGGTTTGTTTGTACAATTGTGCTACCTGAACGAAAGGATTGATTATAACGGACAAGTTCGAATCACTGCGTGAACCTATGGATATGCCAGACCCTCATTTCCCTATCAAATTGCACCAATCTTTCTTTGAACAACAGGATCAGGTTGTATTTCCACATCATTGGCACGAGCATCTGGAGTTCTTATATTTCGTTTCGGGTGAGGCAACAATTGAATGCGGCTCTACAGCTATTGCCGCCAAAAAAGGCGATTTAATTGTCGTGAACAGCAATGAGCTTCATTATGGGATCAACCGCTCAACTAATCTGTCCTACTATGCGCTCATTGCCGACATTTCATTGCTGCATAGCAAGTCTGTGGATGCTGCCGAAACTAAGTTTATAACACCGATTTCTCAGAATCGGATCCTTCTTCGCAATCAAATCTCCGGAGATAGTAAAATTACCGAATGCATGCATGCCATTATCAAAGAGATGGAAGCAAGAGAGTTCGGGTTCGAGCTGGCAATCAAATCCGAGCTGTATCGATTGCTTATGCTGCTGCTGCGCGGTCATGTGGCTACCGTATTATCTAAGGACGAGTACGCCGAGCGGTTAAAAAATGTGGAGCGTTTTTCACCCATTTTCCAGTACATTGACCAGCAGTATATGGAGGATTTATCCGTAGAATGTCTTTCGGAGATAGCTGGTTTAAGTCGTTTTCACTTCAGTCGCCTGTTCAAGGAGCTTAGCGGACGCACCGTTACCGAATATGTAACGGCAACACGCTTGAATAAAGCCGATTATTTGCTGCGTCATAGTCCCCTGTCCATATCAGACATCGCTGTGGCGACTGGCTTCAACGACATTTATTATTTCAGCCGAACGTTCAAAAAACATAGGAGAATGTCTCCTTCCATGCTGAGAGGAACGCGCTAACCATTCATCCCCGTTATTACCTTTTCAATAAAAATGGTCAAGTAAAGAGAAGCGGGGCTGTCCCTCGAGGTTTAAAACCTTAAGGGACAGCCCCTTCTTCGTCTATTCATGCTTGATATCCCACAACTGCTTATGGATTTTTATAACGATTTTTTTCAGATGATCAGGCTTATCCACTGCGCAGCACGGACGGTGTACATCCGTTGGATAAAAGACGGCGAATTGTCCCTCTTTCAGCAGGAGGCATGATTCGTCCTGATCCATTCGGGAATAAAAAACAATATCACGAACAGCCAAATCTTGTTCTTCCACCACAAGTTTATCGGAATACCTGATCACATCGATTCTTTCTTCCCCGCTTACGACGTACTGCAAGTCTACATAAGTCTCATGTGATTCCAATCGGTTCTCACTGCTGGGTTTCGTCACAACTTGCTGGACCAGGGCATACATGAGCCCGCCTGCATCCAACTCATATTTACCAGGTTCCCTGTCAGTCAGCCCGCCTGACATAAGATACTGCAAAGCGATTCGGAGAGATGGGGGGTATAGCTTAATCTCTTGCTCGATATGCCGAATATCACCAACGATCATACTACCGCGCCTCGCCCATCATGCTGTAATCGAATACGTTTCAACTGCTTCATTACGTCGCTTCCTCCTCGTCCAAACAGTTCATGCAGCTTTTTGTACTCCGCATACAGCTCGTCGTAGACGGCACTATTGGCCTCAATCGGCCTATACGTGTGTTCACGTACTCGAGCCATTCGAGCAGCCGCCTCCTCTATACTGCCATAACCACCCCGTTCCTTACCTGCTGCAACAGCGCCGAACATCGCTACACCAAGAGCTGACGTTTGCGTAGAATCCGCGATCTTAATCTCTCGCCGGGTAACGTCAGCGTAAATTTGCATCAGAAGCTCATTACGCTGTGGCAGACCACCGCATGCGAACAACTCTTGAATGGCAAGCCCGGCTTGCTCGAAATTCTCTATAATAGTACGAGTGCCAAATGCGGTCGCTTCCAGCAAACTGCGGTATATTTCTTCCGGCTTCGTCTGCAATGTTAAACCAATAATCATACCGCTAAGGTCAGCGTCCACCAGCACTGTCCGATTGCCATTCCACCAATCAAGCGCCAGCAGCCCGTGCTGTCCGGGTCTTAACTCACCTGCCTGTCTCTCCAGCCACCCATGAATGCTGATGTCTTCATCCTCTGCCGCTTGCTCCACATAAGCAGGCACTCCCTGTTCGACGAACCAAGCAAATATATCTCCTACGGCTGGCTGTCCCGCTTCATAGCCATAAAGCCCCGGTATTATACCATCCTCAACGACGCCGCAAATACCTTCTGTATGAATTTCTTTATCACTCAGCAGCATATGGCAAAGCGAAGTACCCATCGCCATAACCATCTGGCCCGATTGAACCGCGCCTGTGCCCGCAACCCCTGCATGAGCATCTATCATACCCACAGCTACCGCTGTTCCGGCTCTAAGTCCCATCATTGCGGCGGCTTCTTCGGTCAGTTCACCTGCTTTGGTTCCAAGGGGAGCAACGTCCCCCTGCAGTTTATGTTCAACAAAATGTTCCAGCCTTGGATCCAGCTCATGAAAGAATGAGGCGGATGGGTAACCTTCTTCTTTGTGCCAGAATCCTTTATACCCTGCGCAGCAGCTGTTTTTCAGGTAACTACCCGTCATCTGCATCACGACCCAATCCACCGCTTCCATAAACCGATGGGTCTGCTCATATAACGAAGGCGCTTCATTCAGCACCTGCCAGGCTTTTGCCACCATCCATTCGGAGGATGTTTTCCCTCCATATCTGCTCAAGAACCGTTCACCGCGCCGCTTTGCAATTTCGTTAATCCGGTTCGCTTCTTCCTGCGCAGCATGATGCTTCCACAGCTTCACGTAGGCATGAGGCTCATCCTGCAGTTGTGCCCGTTCACAGAGTGGAGTTCCGCTCTCATCAACTGGCAGTACCGTGCATGCTGTGAAATCAACGCCAATCCCGATCACCTGTTGAGAATCAATTCGAGCAAGACGAATTACTTCCGGTACCGACTTTCTGAGTACCTCTATATAATCATCAGGATACTGCAGAGCCCAGTCAGGCTCCAGAAGCTTTCCCGAATAAGGCATGCGCTCATCCATGACGCCATGTGGATAAACGGTCACATGCTCAGCAATAACTTCACCGCTTGCAATATCAACGATAAGCGCCCTTCCGGACTCCGTTCCGTAATCAATTCCAATCGTGTACTTATTCTCCATCACCTTTGCCTCCCGATCTTTACGTTGTAACCGAATACTATCTCAAATAAGTATGCACATACTTAGCGGTTAACCGATGCAGCTGTTCTACTTCCAAACGGTTCGTTGGGGTGAACTCATCATGGTTTTTTGAGCGGCAGCGATAATTAGTAAATACGCCCTCCAACATCAAATAATATTTGGCGTTGACCGGATACAGCTGCTTCTCGATCAGAGAAGCTAGACTGAGGAAATCATTGAGTTGCTCCGCTTCTTCCGACTTGGCAAAGCCATCACGCAGTAGTCTCACATACAGCTCGGGATGAAAATTAGCCATTACACCGCTGTACCCGGTCACTCCCAGCTTCAACGTCTCCAGCAGCGTTGCCGTATTCGCGTTATACAGATTTAGCCCTGTCCCTTGCACAGCCTGCAGTTTTTCTGTCATATTATCCAAGTCACAACTCGTATCCTTCAGGAATAGAAATCTGCCTGACTCCGCACACCATTTTAATGATGAAGGCGATATGAGTCTTCTGTATGGATAAGGGCATTCGTAGAAACCGAGCGGCACAGATTTAGGAAGCTGCGTCAGAAGCTTCTCCAGATTGGCTTGCCATACCTCATCAGATTCCTCCTCCCCGGCCAGTCGATTCGTAATTAATACTAATGCATCGATCCCTGTGGTTGCGATAGCCTGCAGTTCCTCCACTTGATCCTCATAGCATTTCGAGATATGACCCGATGCAATAACCGGTACTCTTCCGGCTGACTTTTCCTTCACGAAAGCCGCTAGTTCTACTCTTTCCTGCAAACTCAAATAAAACATCTCGCTCGATTGGCAGACCGCGAATAACCCATCGACTCCTTTACGGATATACCATTCGATTGCCCTCTCAAGCGCTTCGTAGTCAATTTTATTTGCTTCTGTAAACGGGGTGACCATTGTTGGCCATACACCTGTCGATAACTGCATGTTCATCCGATTCTCCCTCTCGCTCCGTTTGATCTTGTAATCCCTCATTTTTCTGTTGCGCTACAGCAGAAATTCGATATTGGTCGCCCTTGCCGTTGAGCACCATCGAAGCAGTCCCCTGGGACACATTCGCAAGCTTCATATATGCTTATAACCTACACCCCATCACTGCTAATACGTTTTGCTAATACGTTATGCTAAAACGTTAATGCAATCAATATATTTTAAAAACGCTTACATGTCAACCCTATTTTTAAGAAACCTGTCTTCAATATTTACAATACAAAAGGTGAGTAGTCAACGGGGGTTATCCGTTTACCACTCACCTTATTTGACCTTTATACTTCGTTCTTCGTTCTGCCTACACAATCGTCCTGACAGGATTGACGGACAACGATATGTGTATCAAGCATACTGGAAGTCGGCTCAATCTGTTGATGATGCATCAAACCCATGAGCAGCCTCACGCATTCGGCCGCCATCTCCTCAACAGGCAAATGCACCGATGACAGAGCTGGTATCGTGAATTGGGTTACTTCATCATTGTCATGTCCCACAATCTCGATGTCGGCTGGCACCTTTATGCTAAGCTCGTTCAGTGCAGCTAATGCGCCGACGGCCATCTGGTCGCTTATAACAAACAAAGCCGTGGGCAGCCCATCATCAGCTTGATACAGCTTTTTGATCGCCTCATACCCACCCTGCTCAGAAAAATCCGAATAGACAGTGTGCTCCTCTTTTGCTGTTAATCCCTGCTTCAACGCTTCAGAAATAAAGCCTTCTTTGCGCAGCCTAATTGCCTTCGAGGAGACATTTGGAACAATCACCCCCACTGTTTGGTGACCGTTCCTAGCAAATAGTCGAGCGACGCTCACTCCTGTCTGGAAGCCGTCGACATTAACCGAGCAATATTTGTCCGAGCTTCGTTGATAGAGAACAACAGGCACATTCAATTGCGCCTGATCGAGAAAGGCCTCGTCCACCTCGGTAGCATTTGCAATGATTGCGCCATTAAATCTAGTGCCGGTAACAAGGCTATGAACCTCACTCAATTTTGTACCGACATAGGGCTGTATAAGCAGTTCGTAATCGCCTTCAATGGCGAGCAGTGTTTCCTGTATCCCTTTTAGGAAACGGCTGATAAGCATCGTTCTAGTATCTAATGTCCAGAAAAGCGCGATAATGGGCAGTACGATTTCACTACCGCTTCTAAGGCGCCTTGCTGAGATATTAGGCTGATAATGAAGCTCTCTGGCTGCTTCATAAATTTTCTGCTGAGTAATCTCCGATATCCGATACTGCTTCCCTTTTCCATTCAGAACGATGGAAGCTGTTCCTTGAGATACGTTCGCCATCTTCGCAATTTCTTTAATGCTGGCCATAAGGATCAATCGCCCCGATACCTATGAAATAATAAAACATAACACGTTACAATAATCATAATCCGCTAAATTCAGTTTTGCTAATACGTTATTGTATCATCTTACTTGGCATGTTATGTTATGTCAATTTATACAGGAAGGAAGCCTCTTGAGAGCTTTCGCGCTGGCTCAAAGATAGATAAAAGGTGGTTTCCAGACCATTTATCCTTTCCCAGCTTCAGCAGCATGTCCAGATAAACAGGTTAAATCAATCGAATAGAGTATAAATACATAGCACCTGGCAGCCCCTTAAACGCAAGAACCCCATTACTAATAAGTGTCCATATCCGATACTCGATAAAGGAATCACCGATTAATTGATGCAAATTTTCAAATATTTCTCCGACAACACTCCCCGCTTTGATGAACCCATCCTCGGCTTCGTCTGTATGTTGGAGCTTCAACACCGCTGCTATAATAAATTCATCCAACTCATTCTCAGGTACTCTCGTTCAGCAGCCTATGACTTTTCCACTCCTGTAATTGTCTCAGCCTCTCCTGCAAATCACTCAACCGCTCTCCTCCTCATACCTCTTCAGAACGATAACGGCATTGTGGCCGCCAAATCCGAAGGAGTTGGACATGCCTATTTTCAATTCGACTTTCCTCGCTGTATTTGGCACATAGTCCAAGTCGCAGTATGGATCCTTCTCATTTTGATTAATAGTTGGCGGAATGATCCCCTCCTGCAGGCTCTTCACTAGCGCAATCGCTTCGACTCCACCTGCCGCTCCAAGCATATGCCCCGTCATCGACTTATTAGCCGTAACCGGAATCCGATAAGCCTGCTCTCCGAACAGCTTCTTGATCGCCGTCGTTTCCGAACGATCACCCACCTCGGTGCTAGTAGCATGGGCGCTAATAACGTCTACTTCCTCAGGAGCAACCTTGGCTTCACGAAGTGCCGCCTTCATTGCTTGGAAAGCACCACTTCCATCCGGGTGGGTAGCCACCATGTGGTAAGCATCGGAGCTGGCGCCATAACCGATTACTTCCGCAGCTATTCTAGCCTCTCTCTTCAATGCATGAGACAGCGACTCCAAAATAACGATGCCCGCACCCTCACTCATAACGAAGCCATCTCGCCCCGAGTCGAAAGGACGGCTTGCCGCGCTTGGATCATCGTTACGCGTCGATAGAGCGGTCGCGTTTCCGAAGCTGGCAAGCGAAATTTCTGAAATAGCGGCTTCTGACCCGCCTGCTATCACGACATCCGCCAAACCGAGACGAATCAGTCTAGAGGCTTCACCAATCGCTGTATTGCCTATCGAGCAAGCCGTTACTGGCGATAATGACGGCCCCAATGCTCCGAACTTAATGCTAATCATAGCAGCTGCCATATTGGAAATAATCATAGGCACCAAAGTCGGACTGATTCGCTCAGGTCCGCGGTCTCTGAGCACATCCCCTTGATCCATCAGCGTTTGAATTCCCCCAATGCCAGAGCCTACGTACACCGCGAGTCGTTCCTTGTCCATCTCATCAAGTACAAGCCCTGAATCTGCCAAAGCTTGCTCCGCAGCAGCTAATGCGAACTGACTAAAACGATCCATTCGCCGTGCTTCCTTCCGGCCAAACCTTGCATCCGCGTCAAAATCTCGAATGATACCTGCTATCTTTGACTTCTGTCTAGTTGTATCGAATAGATCTATGCTGGAAATACCTGATTCACCACGGACAAGGTGATTCCAAAAGGTTTCAACATCATTTCCAAGCGGTGATATAACACCCATTCCAGTAATAACGACTCTCTCCATTGTAATCCATCCTTTCGCAATCTCTTATAGCGTTATATTGTCACCTTTTTTATCCTATTACAAGTTGTTGGTTATCCTAGTATAATTAACACCACAATAACACTAACAGGCGGAGGCGAATATTATGAATACACAAAATAGACTGCAGGCTTTATCTCACTTCTTAAAATCGCAGCGCGCTAAAACCTCGCCGCAATCCGTTGGTTTACCCGAAGGAATGCGCAGAAGGACACCGGGACTGCGGAGAGAAGAGGTCGCTCAATTATCGGGTGTGAGCACGACTTGGTATACATGGCTTGAGCAAGGGCGAGATATTAAAGTTTCCGCATCTGTACTGGACAGCTTATCTACCGCCTTGCGCCTGACCCAGGATGAACGCAACTACTTGTATGCGTTAGCACTGGAAACAGGCTCAACCGCAGCGCTGGATGCTATGGAAGAGCGACCGCAAATCAGTCCTTCGTTGCAAATTATTTTGAAAGAGCTGAAGTCCTGTCCTACTATTATTTCCGACAGGCACTGCCATATCGTCGGGTGGAATGAAGCGGCGTCTCGTGTCTTTCTTGATTTTGATAAGATTCCATATGAGCAGAGAAATATGATTCGTCTCTTGTTTGTTAGAAAGGAATTTCAACGATTAGCTGTCAATTGGGAGCAATTTGTTAAGGGGTTCTTAGCTATCTTCCGTGCTTATTATGGAAAATATGTGGATGACGATTGGTATGAGCGATTTATTCAGGAAATGAAGGGGGTTCATCCTGAGTTTGAACAGCTGTGGGAGCAAAGTCAGGTTAGCTCTGCCCCCGATGTGCTTCTGGAATTCAGACACGCAAAAGCCGGTAAAATGCTGTTTCATCTCACTTCTTTACAGGTTCAAGGCAGCGCTGATTTACGCTGCAGCATCTACACACCTGCTTCGAATTTAGCTGCTAATTGACTTTATAATACCTCTAGGCTCGTACACTTTTAACTAGCAATACGCCAAACGAGTCTATGTGCTGGATTGTTTTCGATTTAAGATTTTTCGAACATATAGGTTTTTCCATTTTCGGGGCTAATAAATTTATCACCCTTAAAGCCCCTACGATTCAATTCTCGAACAAGTAATTTCATAAATGCGCCATGGGTAACAACAAGTACATTTGAGCCTGCGTAATTCAGCTCCAAATATTCAATGACTTGCTCGGCTCTCATTAGGGTTTGAGACTTCGATTCTTTTTGTGATTGATGTGAAAAATACCATTCTGCCCTACCTAGAAACAGCCACATATCGCGATGTAATTTGACCTTCGGTATGGAGCTGCTTACCGCATGAATTTCAATCTCTCTCAGCTGATTGGTTAATATGAACTCGTTTTTATATAGATGTTCAGCTGTCTTAACCGCCCTCGATAAATCGCTCGTCAAACAAGCATCCCAATTATGCTCGTAGCGGCCAACTTGAGACTGTACATGAATTTCAGATTTATTATATTGATCTACCCATTCATTAAATTGACCCGAAGTCATCCACTTTGATAACGGTTTATACGTAACGGCAAAATGTCTCATTAGTCCAATTTTCATAATACTCCTTATGGGGTACTCTTATTTAAATAGCAATTTCCATCTTAATGGACGGATGATAGCTATAATTTCTCAATTCAAAATCTTTTATTGTAAAATCATCAAAATGTTTGATCTCTGGATTTATCCAAAGCTCAGGAGCTGGATAGGCTTCCCGGCTGATCTGCTCCTTCAATGGCTCGATATGCCGCTCATAAATATGGGCGTCATTGATATTCAGCGTCAGCGTTCCTAATTGATACCCCGTTACCTGTGCAATCATGCGCTGCAGAACGTAGTACTGGAACACATTAAATGGGTTGCCTAGTCCAATGTCGTTCGATCTAGCATTAACAATTAAATGCAGCTTGTTCTGCTTCACAAGCCATTGATTATTCCACACGCATGGATACAGCTCCATTTGGTCTAAATCATCAATATTCCATAAGGAAATAACATGCCTTCTCGAGCCGGGATTCGTAATTAATTGTTCAATTAGTTGATGGACTTGATTGGTAATTTTGCCGTTCAACATAATCGGCTTACCCAACTGGTAGCCGTAGGCTTTGCCAATATTGTTGTTCTCGTTCGTCCAATCGGACCAAATGCCTACCTTATTATCATCGAGATAAGAGCAATCGCTTGTCCTTTTCACATAAAACCAAAGCATTTCATGAATAGCTGATTTCCATGCAACCCTTTTGGTTGTCAATATAGGAACCTCAGAATTATCATATTTCAACTGCTTGCAAATGACACTTTTGGTATAAGCCGGCGTTCCATCCGCCCATACTGTCCGAACGTCCTGGCCCTTGTCCCACTCCCCGTCTTCAAGCACCTCATTGACTAAGCTATTGTAGATTACATCCGCTAATCCCATCTATTAGCCCTCCTTAAAATAGTACAGCATTGTTACTACACTCACTCGAAATGACCTCTATTAAACTCAAAAATTCAAAATCAGAAATAGTCCGATTCACGCTCATTATATCAACAGTGAACAAAAACACAAATCGGATCAAAGTAAATATATTGGAGGTTCGCATGCTATACTTGTACAGCTTTGTACTGCCGTGAAAGGGTGATCAACGAACCCATTCCTGCGATTTAACTGCATATTCTGAAACTAAATTGTCTCTATTCCTATGCTGACACGCTTTAGTATCATTGGATGAACCTAATTGATGAGTTAGCTCGATCATTGAACCCACTCCTGTGATTTAACTTCATATTCTGAAGCTAATCCGTCTCTATTCTTATGATGACTCTCATTAGTTTCAAAATGTAGAACTAAATTCACCTCACTTCCAAGCTGTTGTAATATCGTGATACATACGGAATGACCCGTTATAGCCTTTCTGTAAGTCCAAAAGGACTATCGGAAAAATTTACGTATTTCAGATTTTTCATTTTCGGTAAAAATGCCGGATCGCCAGTCAGCAGATTATTGCCTACATTCAATGTTCGCAACTGCTGCAGCTTAGCTATTTCCTCTGGCAGCTTTTTAATTCTGGTATAACAAATACTTAGATGCTCGAGCTGTTGCAGCTCGCCAATTTCCGGGGGCAGGCTGTCTATCGACACATCCGATTTGGCAATCACTTTTCGTCCAATAGCTGGTTGGTCATAGCTTCCGCAATAAATCGTCAAGCTTTTCAAATTGGTAAGCTTGCCAATTCCCTTCGGAATGGACTCGAGGTCTGCGGTCATTATGCTTAAGCTTTCCAATGTATGAATGTCGAAAAGTCCTAGCGGCAGCAACCTAATATGTTGGTCGAAAATTACAAGATGCTTCAGTTGCTGCATTTCACGAATGCGATCCGGGATTTCTGTAATTCCGAACGAAGTGATTCTTAGTTTATCCGCCTGATGTCTAATTGCGTCATCCAGGAAACGATCAAACTGACTGTGCGCCTCAAGCTTTATAAAAAGCCCTGGTATATTCTGTGACAATAGCTCCGCTTCCGCCTCATCAATGTCTATCCGGCCAATTTCCTCATGTGCAATGTTGACGAGAAAGTCTTTGCCCTCCGCATCCAGAAAACATAAATCCTCAAGCGTAAAAGGAAGATTCCAGCCATACAGACTATCATTGACCTCTTTCAATAGATCTCCAGCCTGCTTGCTGCATTTATAAACATAATAAGTCCCTTCGCTGTATGCAATTGCGTTACGTCCCTGAAGTTCCGCATAGCTTCGCTCAGCAACAAGGAACGGCTTCAACCGCGCTAATAGAGCGGCGCAATACTCGCTTCTCTTAGTTAATTGATATCTATCTGCTACTACAAAAAAAGCGGTACGTTCGATTACATAATCGATAAGCTGCTCATATGCTTTTCCCCGCGGATTTGCAATAAACTTTTTCATTCACTCCACCTCGCAATGAAATTTACCCATCTATTATACTTCTAACTAGTCCTAGTTCAAGAATCAATTCCCATTATGTGCGTACACCTGATTTCAGAAAAATTTGGTGTACGTATTACATGGATTATATGTTGAATGATGGGTTCGTTCGGCACTCGGTAGCCCCACCTAAAGCAAAACCTTGAAAGGCATTAAGCCCTTCAAGGTTCTGAATGAAAACTACTTTATATTATTTTGGGGCAATTCTTCATCTAGCGGTTCTCTAACCATATTTTTGTATTGAAGCTTGCAAACACCGAATAGTTTGTAATTCTCCCTTGCTTGATTCAATGAGATATGGTTTGCTCCTATGCTTTTATCGGGCTTAGCATGAGCCACAGCATCAAACTGCCAAAAACATACATCACAGATTTCTACAACAACCTCATCATCGCTTTCTATAGTGAAATTATCACAACAAGGACATTGTAATCTCTTCATTTTTTCCTCTTCCTCCCTCACTCAGGGCCATATAGTTTTTTTTGCTCTTCCCAATATTCAAGCCCATCTGTTGGTTTATAATAAGTTGAAATCCCGCCATATTTATTTATTATTCCAAATTCGTTAGTAGCTGTATCATATCTAAAATATGTGCCTTGTTCTGATTCAAAAGATTTTGTTGTTGAAGTCGGGGACTTTTCAAGAAAATCTCTTGCACCATCTAGATATTGAGTTTCAGTCGTATAACCAAAGTCATCTTTATGATCGGTAAAGTGTCTTGTCAGAGTACTCCTACCTTTGCCTCTTGTAAAATCAGAAGCGGCATTCCTTGTACCTGTATAAAGCTTAGCAGGATAATCCGTCCCCTCATCGGCTTTATCCTTATTCGGCGTATCATCATCCGCCTTCTGGGGATCGTCCGTGCTCTTGCCCGGGCTGTTGCCGTCATTTTTCGGAGGTTTCGGATGAACCGGGACGTCGATATCCGGCTTCCGGGAACCGAGCTTATCCAGAAGCTTGCGCACATACCGGCTTCCTTTCATTCCCACCCAACTTAGCGCTTTACCGAATGGGATACGGTTTAGTATAATGCCTATAGCGAAGGAAAGCGCTTTTTCGGGAGTAAACAGCTTCTTCGGATCGCGGATATAGCCGGCAATCTCATGCCCGCTCCCGGCGATTTCCATCCCCGTCATTACGATGCCAAAAGCCGGCCAGAATCCGACGAACAGCAGTGACAAGGCAAGGGCTCCGAGCAGGATCGCGCCCTGTTCATACCAATCGAGCCGATCCCACCAATCTTGCAACGAGTCGAACATACAGGTGAAACATGCCGGTTCTCCTCCGCTCGTGTGTGCCCCGATACCTGCGAACATACCGGCCACGAGCAGAATTATAGCGAGTCCGGTTAACGCTTGGCAAAGAGCTTTTACCCGAGCATCGATAGGCTCCTGTCTGCCAGCCGCTTCGTCATTTCCATAAAGGATATGAAATCCAAGCTCCCTGCGCTCCCGGTAAAATCCGAGCCAATAGATGAATTTTCCTCGGTCCAAACAAAAAGAGCGGGTCATATTCCACAGCTCGGTAAATGGATTAAGAAACGGCTCATTCGGCAGTGACGGAAGGCGGATTCGTATCTTGTTCAGCGACCAGTAGTCGGCAAAAATCGATGCGGCCAGCATCAGCAGGAAGGCCGGCTGAGTTTTATAACCGCTGCCGGTCCAATCATGAAGCCGGAACACCCAATCCGGCAGCCGGTGCTGACCGTTATATGCCGCGTGATCTAGGATGGACCAAAGCAAAATGATTACCGGGAACAGAATAACCCATTTCGTCAGTGTTGTCCGCAGCCGATAGGCAATTCCGCACGCAAGCGCGATCATGGCGGTATGTACGGGATGACCGACGGTCATTAGCGTCGGGAACACACTTTCTTCAAGACGCCCGGGAAACAGCGAGAAAAAGTCCCAATGGATCGTTTCGCCGCCCAGCCATGTAAAGCCGTAGCCGAACTTTTCCGCAAGAGCGCCGGAACTCAGCCACCTTCGGGACAACTCCTCCATCAGTTGGAAGCCGACGCCGGTTGCCGCGCCGATGAGCGTGTAATCGCTTAAACTCAAGGCGGAAGCTCGACGTGAGAACAACAGAAATACGCCTAGCGGAAGGAGCTTCCACAATTCTTCGAAAATTGGCGTGATCACGGCAATGGACCAAGTGTCGGAAGTTTTTCCGCCGAAAAGCACGTGGAAAGCATTGACCGTAAGTGTCGTGAACGGTACGACAAGAGAAACGCCTGCCAGAACGAACAGAACGATCTGCTTCCACGGCATCGTTTTGCTTCGGCACAGAAACCAAAACTGCAGCAGCACATAAAACGACCATAAATATTGAACCATCATGGTACGCGATTCTTTAACGAAAAACAAGCTTAAAACAAACATGATGAGCGACAACCATGAAAAAGTCGTATACGCCGTTTTAATAAACGGATATTTCTCAATCCATGATTGACAAGTTCGATAGATGGCCTCAAGGAAATCCCGAATTCCGGTTCGAATGGACCAGATCGTATTTATTACGGTTGCCTCCTTTAAAAGCCGACCTTGTGCGAGCGGGACGTCCCCCTTGACGCCGGCCGACCATGAGTAAATAAATGAATTCCTAAACACCATGGTTACCAATCGATCGGAGCGGAGGTTTAAGCCTCAGCCGCTAATTATTTTTCTTATTCTTCAAATCATCGATATTCTTATCTCCTTCATCCTTGATATCGTTATAAACCTGATTTCCACTTTTCGTGACTTCGTGATACAAACGGCTCCCTGTATCACGTGCATAAGTCCTTGCGAAATTTCTACGTTCTGTAATCTGTATCCTGACCTCACCGTGAGGGATAGCATTTCCGTTTTTAGATTCTAGATACTTAAGGGCTGCTAGCAGATTATCATATTCTTTGTTCGCTAGAATTTGCATCGTTTCTTGTGTTCTATTGATTGTTCCCTGTTTCTGTTCTTTTTGTATATTTGCCTGACCTTCTCCTTTTTCTTTCCATGTCGTCCACTCGCCTTGTAATTTGGCATACGCTTTATTGAGATAATTTTTTAGTGATTCGTCATTATCTACAGAAGTGAACTCTCCACCACCAGATGTAGCAACTTGTCGAAGCAATTTCTGTCCATCGTTATCCACATCAAAGCCAATAATATTTACAACTGTCTTCACTTTGGATTGGTTGAGTTCTTTAGCAATCTGTACGGGATTACCTCCACATGTTTCAATTCCATCACTAACCACATATACGACCGAATCGGTTGTCTCAGGATTAATGTCTTTTTCTACAGATTTCAGAGCATTTGCAATGGGTGTCCATCCAGCTGGTTTTACGCCTTGAAGTGCCGTTTTCATTTGATTTGTCTGGTCACCTTGACCATGAAATATTTCTTCTGTACTGTTACATGATACTTGTTTATCTTTCTGACTTCCTGTTCCTTTATGTCCATATACCCGCAAAGATATCTCTGCATTTTCGGGTAATTTATCTGCGAAGATCTGAATAGCTTCTTTGGCAGAGTCCATTTTTGATTTGCCATTGATCTGCGCTTTCATGCTGCCACTGGCATCAAGTAGGATCGAAATGTGTAACTTCTTACTTGTGGGTAATGTGATGTTACCATTAGGTCGCTCATTATTCACTATGACTTCTGTTTCAATATTATTGAAAGTGGTCACATAAGAGCGATAATCTTCAGCCAATAGGAGGAGGAGTTCTTCCTTATATTGATCAGCTGTCAGGTTACTTGGTAATTCATCCAGAGCCGCTTGAACTTTCTGTTCATCATAGTTAGACCCAGCAAAGCGTCCTGGAGGTTTCACTAATATTTCTTCATCTGTTAAGGAAGTATGAGGTTCACTTTGATTAGAGTCCGGTAGGCTCTGAATTTTTGAATTGTTCTTTTCTGGTTCATCACTTTGCGTAGAATCCGATGAGTCCTGATTTTTTAAAGCATTCTTATCTGTTTCATTACTACAACCAGCAAGGATTACGATTAACGTTATAAATATGAAGATAGATCTTCGTATCATCAACTTACCTCCACTGCAGAATTTGGTTTCTTTTTAGTATTTTTAAGCTTTTATTTGATAACCGCGGTTCCGAGAATATAGCTGTTAATCAGGCTGATACGAGCAGACTAAATCTGCCGATTTCCATTCGTATCGAAGCTTTAATTCGTCGCCGCTGCGGTCTGCGGCCATAATGAAAGGCTCCGCTTTGGGCTCGTGCAAAACAACCCGAATATCGTTTCCTTTCTTCTCGTATTCCCCGATCCATATATGGGTAACGTTGCCCGTCGTTTCATGAACGGAAAAAGGGTCTCTATCTGAAAATGGATTTTCAAGAAATTTCATCTCGGCAAAACAGGCTGACGATTGGGAACCGGCTGCAAGCTTCCAGTCCCCCTCTATTTTCAAATCTTCGGCTTCCGTTTTTTTTGCATCATTACACCCAACCAGCAAGGAAACGGCAAATAATGCAGCAATCGTTCCAACTACTGTACTTTTCATCAATAACCTCCATTGCATTTTAATTCCATTGAACAATAAAACGAAGAAGATCCATAACTACCAGAGGGAAATGCCGTTATAACGTTATATGCTTAAATGGCTTTATACTTGTGTAAGAATATAAACGATCGGTTCTGAATGGTTATTCGTTCCAAAAAAATAGCCTTTTGAGATACTTACACCCGGCAGGGTATCTTGAAACATTTCCGGGATAAGATATGGCTGCCGGTTCTGATATGCTCCCCTTAAAGTAGACAGGTTAAATAAATAAACTGCGACTTGGAGGTGAGCTTTCTTTGTCCAAAAAGAATGTATATTAAGCTATAGAGAAACTCTAATGTTTTTATGTAATCTTCAGAACTGCATGCCATCATGTGCATGCATGATAGCAACATTGAATTTAAAAACGGGCTGTCTCGAAGTAGATTTATCTACTTGAAAACAGCCCTTACTTGCCATGTCGCTCTTCGCTATAAAGGAGCAATCATCCTCAGCAGTACGTCAACTCTCGGAAGCTGGTACCCACCAATCTTCTGCACATTGAGCACCATCAGACCAGAGAGGACCGATAGGTAAGACGAAATCATTTCGTCCAAATCTCCAACCACAAGCTCTCCGAGCTCTTGTCCTTCCCGGAATAATGAATGCAGTTGCTTGACGTAATTGTCCATCGAGTAATGCTTCATCAACTCCAACACCTTTTCAGGCACTCCATCGGATGTTCGTGCCTGATGGATCAGCAGAAAGTAGTCCGTACCACCTTCATCCAACATATCTTGCGTTAACGCTCTGATTTTATCGATCGGCGAACCCGGCAGCTCATAAACACTTTGCATAGCCTCATCCGATGCAATCATTGCTCTTTCAACAAGTGTTGTGAAAAGCTCTTCTTTAGACGCAAAGTAATGATAAAGCAGCCCATGACTAATCTCGGCTTCAGCGGCAATCATGCTCATTTTCGTCCCAATAATCCCCCGCCTTGCAAAAACTTTAAGCGCAGCGCTTATAATTTGCTCCCTGCGTTCATCTCGAATGTGATGCTGTTGTTCTTCATTCAACGGAGACAATACGTCTTTCACTCCTAACCTGGAATCATTTTAGTTAATGTTTCTTCTAACGGCAGCTCGTATTCTTTCAGCAGGTCCGCGAGTAGTTGCTGTCCTTCCTCCGATGCCTCAAGCACCGACTTGACCATCTGTGGATTAAATAACTCATGCAGCGGTAATGATAGCGAATTAACGCCCCAGTATAAACCGAATAACTTGAAATTATGATTCGCAGTCCCCTCTTTGAGGATCAAATTCATATACCTGCTGCCAAAAGAAATCCCCTTGAGTGGTTCTGTGCCTGCCTCATATTCGACGCCATCCCACTGCAAATCCGCTGCGCAATTTAACCACCAGGCAGGGGTAATGACCTTCTCTTGTATCCTACGGAGCACCTTTTGTTCGAATTGAGGCTCAGGGTTGTTCTGTCGCTCCTTCAACAAGGTATTTAGCAAATCCACTTCTATGGCAGCAACCGTCATCCCTTGACCAAAAATCGGGTCATAGATACAGAATGCATCGCCCAACACTAACAATCCGTCCGGCCATCTTTCCATTTCCTCATAGTGGTGACGGTACAGTTCTGGTACACGAAAACCCTTAGGCGGGGTGATAGGTTCGAGCTCACACAAGATTTCTGCAATCATGGGGGTAGGAAGCTGAGCGACCTCTTGTTCGAAATCTTCCGCATTCGTTGGTGGATGGTGCCCACCTGGACGATACAGCAGCATTTCAGCCACCTGATTCTCTATAAAGGAAAATACACCCGTAAATGTTCCCTTGACCGGTTGGCCCATGATGTTGATCACATCCCATTTCTCAATCAGGTGCCTCAAATGCGCTGGTACGTTATATCGACGCGTACTGTATCCGATAGATGCTTTCATCCGATCAGAGCGAGGTATATCATATCCAAACTCCTTCAACCATTGCGTCAGTTTGGAGGCGCGGCCGCTGGCATCCACAACAAGATCCGCCAAGAATTCGCTCTTCTTGCTTGTTCCCCGCCTACGTACTTGGACTCCCGTAACGGCCGTATGATTCGGAGTTGTATGAAGCCCAATGACATCGTGCTCCGCTAGCAGCCGTACATTGGGAATCTCCTTTACACGTCCACGAATCACCCACTCCAATACAGCACGGCTGAACTTTATATCGTTCCGTTGATAAGGTCCGGCTACCGTTCCATATTGATTCATCATATGAACGGTTTTATTTAGTGAACTTGGTGAACCAAGAGCCACCAGTTCTTCCTCGTAGCCAGGAAAAAGCTGCTCCGTAATCATTTTACCACGCTGTGTGAACCTATGGGGATGAAAGCCATGCGGAGCACCATTCCGATCTGCGGGGTGATGCGGAAATTCGTCCTTGTCGATAACAATTACCTCTTCGTAATACGACGAGAGGACCCTTGCCGTCATCAAACCTGTGATGCTGCCACCGATCACGATAGCCTTGCCTTCTTTTTGTATATTTTTCATATGATTCACCCCTAATTTTCGATTGACTTAATCAGCCAATTTTTCACTAAAAAATGCATTCTAGTTTTGATTGACTCAATCAGTCAATTGTAGAATAGACGATTATTTTCCGTAAGTCAATAAGCTAAATCCCTTTTTTTAACAGGACAAAGCAAGGAAGCTATACGAACTGCAGAGTTGACGGAGTGGATTTCCAGACTGCCTGAAGGATTGCTTACTCGTGTAGGAGAACAAGCGCTGCAGCTATCCGGCGGGGAAAGGCAGCGAATTAGCATTGCACGGGCTCTTCTGCGTAAGCCATCTATTCTCATTCTAGATGAGGCGACCTCATCGCTAGACCAAGGAACCGAACGCAGGCTGCTGGATCGGTTGATTCGGCAAATGCAAAGTACGACCACGCTAATCTTCATTACTAATCGACTCGATGTCGCTTTAAGATCAGACGAGGTTTTGGTATTCAATGAGGGTCGTCTGGTCGAAAGAGGTGCTCACGCAGAGTTAATGGAGCGGCCGAGCATTTATCAGGAGCTCTAGTCAAGCTCCAATACAGATTGAGCGCTAATGATTGTACCATTATTAGCGCCTTCACAAATTTCCTTCATTGAACCAGGCTTGTCGAAGTTGAAGACATGGATAGGCAAATTATAATCTCTTGCCAGAATAAACGCAGCCTGGTCCATAACCTTCAGATCCTGCTGAATGACATCATTGTAATGCAGTGACTTAAACCGTCTAGCATTTTTATTGAGCTTAGGATCCGCTTCGAGCACACCGTCTACGCCTTGCTTTGCCACTAATAGCGCCTCACAGTTCACCTCAATCGCCCGTTGAACGGATGGGTAGTCGGTTGTAACATAGGGCTGTCCGTTACCCCCTGCGAAAATAACGATATACCCTTTTTCCAAGTGGTGGATGGCTCTCAAACGAATATAAGGCTCAGCAACTGATGTAACCGGCAAAGCAGTCATAACGCGGACTTCTTTGTCCGTATTCGCTTTAAGAACTCCTCTAAGCATCAAGCTGTTGATGACAGTAGCCAGCGTGCCAATATTATCAGCCTCAGCTCTCTCAATACCCCAGCTTTCCGCCATATTTCCGCGAAAAATATTACCGCCGCCAATAACGAGGGCCACCTCTACACCCATGTTCACAACGGACATAATTTCACGCGCGATATGGTTCAGCCTTTCTGGCTCAAATCCGAATTCACTGCTCCCAGCAACTGCACCCCCGCTTAGTTTGATAAGAACTCTCTTGTACCTGTTCATCGACCACACCTCCATTTTGAAAGCCTACCTGCTTGCAGGTAGAATAACATCAATCGTCGTTCCCTTGCCAGGCTTACTCTTAATGTGCATATGGCCATGATGAGCTTCTACGATCTTATAACACATCATAAGTCCAAGTCCGGTGCCTTTTTCTTTTGTGCTGTAAAAGGGTTCGCCCAGCTTCGGAAGCTTTTCTTTTGGAATGCCGCATCCTTGGTCTATAAAGCGGATCAATATATTATTCTTATTTTTGTGCTTAACTTGGATGACGAGTTGCCCGCCATCAGGCATCGCTTCGATTGCATTTTTAATCACATTCACAAATACTTGCTTAAGTTGATTTTCTTCACAATTGATCCACTGAATCTCCGGATCGAATTCCGTTTGAATTTGGACGTTATTCATAATTGCTTGGGTATCCAGAAGCGATAATATATTATGAGTCAGCTTTCGGATATCTCTTTGTTCAAAATGGATAACCTGGGGTGGTTTAGCTAAGAGCATAAACTCACTAACGATGTAGTTAATTCGTTCAATCTCCGACATCATAATGTCAAAATAATCTTTATTTTCAATTGTTCGAGATTGCAGCAATTGAATAAACCCTTTTAGTGCCGTCAATGGATTTCGAATTTCATGTGCCACTCCAGCTGCAAGTTGACCAACAGCGGATAGCTTATCTGATTTTCTCAGCAGTTCTTCCGTTCGCTTGCGATTTGTAATATCTCTTATTGCGGTTTGAATAACGGACCTTCCCATATATTCGTTTACCTTCGTACTGCAGGCTTCAACCTCTATTACTTCCCCGTTTATACGAACTAACTTACATCCTGAAAAATCCATTGTACTTCCCGTCGCAACTTCCTTGATGTTATCTTTTACATCATTAAGAAAGTCGGGATGAATAAAATTAAATATGGTTTGTCCAACAATCTCATCCTGACTTATCGCTCCAATAAGTGTAATTGCCGCATCATTTAAATAGACGAGTATCCCATCACTATGTACTACTATGGGCTCAGGCAACAGCTTAATGAGCTGACGATAACGGTGATCGTTTTCACGAAGCTCCTTTTCAGCTTGTTTCTGTTTTGTAATATCTCTTATAATGCTTGCAAAAGCAACGATCCCCCCGTCAACACCCCGAATTGACGAGAGAGTAAGACTGATATGAATCAACCTTCCTTTTTTATCTCTATGGATCGTCTCATGACCATTGACTAGTTCACCGACTTTAATCTTCTGAGACATTTCTACCAGGCTTCCCGTAAATTCAACAAGCGTCTCCGATAATTCGCACCCGACAATCTCGTCCGACTTCCAGCCATAAATTTTTTCGAATGCATGATTGATTTGCAAAATATTGCCACTTGGTTCAAAAATAGCTATTGCCTCATCCATATTTCTGAAAAAGGATTCAAGCAATTCTTTTGTTGATGTAAGCTCATCTTGAATTCTTTTTTGCTCCGTTATATCTTTTATGATCAAATGGTGACCAACAATTTCATTATTCACAACAAGGGGTACCCTTGTCGTGTTTAGTTCAATTCGATCCCCTGACTTATGGATAACTCCGATATCAAATTGCCTCGGTTTTACATCCGTCATGTCTCGAAAATGCGCAGCCGATATATCCCATTCGTCCTTTGCAAAAAAGTTACTAACAAATTGATGATGAAGCTCTTCCTTAAAATAACCTGTTATTTTTTCACATGCCTGATTGCAGCTAAGGATACGACCACTTAGATCACAGGAAATAATCGCATCTGGATGGTATTCAAAAAGTGACCTGTATTGCTGTTCAATTACTTTCCTTTCAGTAATATCAACACAGGACGCAATTACTTCTTTTACTTCGCCATCCCGTTTCACCGGACGTAACGATGCCAAATATGTAATACCTCCGATCTTTCCCTCGTAAATGACGTTTTCCTCACCTTCCCAAGCACGCCGATAGTAATTTTCTTTTTGCTCAGCAGTAGATGAAGGCCAAAATTGTTGCAATTGTTTACCCACGACTTGTTCCGGTGTCAAACCCAATCGATACAGCAGCTCACCATCGCATAACGTATGAATGAAACAATCGTTAATTTTCTTTATTTTGAAAGTCATTCCCTGCTGCATACGAACGGTATCTTTCAGCTCCTGCCGTGTCAGGTACAAAGCATTCGTCGTACATTTATACTCACTAATATCTACAATATGTGAAATAAAGTAGAGGGGTCTGTTCGCGTCATCAAAATATAGATTACTGCTTAGCATAACCCACACAGTATGTCCAAGTTTATGTATATATCGTTTCTCTAATTGTAAGAAAGGGATCTGTTCGTTCATCATTTCTATGACATATTTTCTACTGAGTTCATGATCATCAGGATGGGTAATAGTAAGAAAATCTATAGAAAGTAGCTCTTCTTCAGAATAGCCGGTTATATTGCAAAGTGAACGGTTAACTTTTAGCCAGCGCCCGTTTGGCGCAACAACGGCTACACCGATAGTTGAATATTCAAATGCGTTATGGAATACATCTTCACTAGATAACTGCATTGCTGTTTTCCATTGCTCGTCATCGATTAAATCCAGCTTCCATCCGATGCTTCTCGTTTTACAGGTCATAATATCCCTCACTTGTAGTAAAGCATTTTGCTGTGGTATTCGACAAAAGGATTAATTAGTCCTGCAATTGTGTTCAAAACATTACCAAAAATAAATCCTCATCTATACCAAACGTGGTAATCTTTACAATTCCTTTACAACGCTCTTCCCTCGCCCCTTTCTGGCCGTACAAAAAAGACACTAATGCAATAAATGCTTTAGTGTCTCTCTTCTTACTCCAGTTCACTCCACAGTGCATTAAAAGCAGCATCCTCCATCTTAAAAAATACGTGGGAGAAGCTGTACATCACATAGCCTTCCTTAAACAAACGCAATTCAACGATACTTTTATCCTTAAGCTTAAGGTAAATAAACTTTTGTGTCTGTTCGCCGTTTTCGAATATCCCTTGACTCTGAAGCGTTTGCTGGGCAATCGGTTTGGAATTATACATAGCCAGAAGAAACGACTGCAGCGTTTCATTTAGGGCAAGCACATTATGTTCCTTTGTATTTTGATCCCAGTTGCCGAACCTTTCCCATGTTGCGGAAGCTAGTTGATCGGTCAGCTTTAAATGTCCGAATAAATCTGCCCCGCTGTGCAGCGTTATGCCGTTAATACATTCATAAATCTCTGCCCAAACTTCACCATTTTCTTCATCATACGTCATAATTCTGAAGCTGCTGTCGTAGCCCTTGACCGAGTATACCTCTCTATTTCCAACGGATGAAGCCAGCTCTTCCGCATAATCGCTCTGCTTGCTCCACTCGTTAATACTTGGCTTGGTTCGCCCTATTTTTGTGTCTAGCAATGGCTTCGCATCTTCTGCTGCAATTGAAGTGCCGCTCTGAGTATAAATTCTACCCTGATACACGATAAGCCCAATCATATCAGCAGAGCCGTTCATTTTATTAGGCAGCTTGATTTGAGGAATAACCACTGTACCTTCTTCAGCCACGATATTCTCCAGAATACGATTCTCCTCATTCGATCGAATAACCCAAACACTCAAAAATAGAGCCAGCACCATACATGCCGCAACAATTGCCGATGGTCTGAATCTACTTCGCGGTGGCTTACTTTGCAGCTTCTTTGCAAGCCTAGCTTCTAATGACGAATCCGGTTTAATCTGATCCACTACACGCTTATAATCACTACTCTTCATAATACCCCCCCTTCCAATTCCAGCTTCAGAAGCTGACGGCCGCGCTGCAAGCGCATCTTGACCGCAGACTCGCTGAGGCTGAGCGTTTCCGCAATTTTACTTACTGCGTAATCCTCATAGTAGAAGAGATGTATGACTGCTTTATATTTGAACGGCAGTCCGAGCACCTCTTCAAACAATTGCAAATCCTTCGGAGATTGAAAGCAGCTTTCTATATCCTCCATTCTTACGACCCGCCTGCGCCATATGCTGCGCTGCATATTTTTGCAGTGGTTCGTCATTACCCGAATTAGCCATGCCTTCTCATGCTCTTGATCATGAAAGCTAGGCGCCTTGTACAGAAGCTTGATAAATGTCTCCTGTACTGCTTCCTCCGCATCGTTGTTGTTGCCCAGGTGAATCATAGCGACTTTAAACAGCAAACTGCCATATAATCCATACTTCTCCGAAAATTGCTCGCCTGGCCTAGGCAGAACATTCGATATCAAAGCTCTAACCCCCCTTTGCAATAAACACATTTCACAAGCTGATCTGATCACCTTCTTACTATAAACACACCTCACTGGCCACTTTGGTCACATCATTGAAGAAATTTCTTTTCATTTAATCAGCAAAGAAGCTCACTCTAATTAAAGGTGAACTTCTTTATATGCGTGCTACTGATTAGCTGTCATTGATGCTTTTTCTTTAGCGATCAAATCCCAATCGGATGCTGTAAAATTACCCATATGCCACAATGAAATACCTTTTAGACCATAAAACTTAGCGAGCGCTATTTTTTTTGCAATACTATTTGTATCCTCGTAAAAAATTTCATGGCTTCCGCGTTCGTCCTGAAATTTGATTTGATTGAGGAAAAATGGCATCATTACCGATTGTGTAACACCCAGCTGTTTCAAGCGATTTTCTACATCGATGATTTTCGGTTTAAACAACTCTGTTTCGCCGTCTGCAGTAATCCATTGATTAGCTTGCTTCGATATACCGAGCATCAGCTTGTGTTTGGGAACAGATTTCAGCACATCCACTACAGTCTCATTAACAAGCGGCAAAGGAGCTGAAGGCAGATTACTATCCTCATGCGTAAAATCATACGCCATTAGAATAACTGTATCTGCTACTTCGCCTATCCCTTTCAGATCATAGCCTTTAAAGTAATTGGCAGGCGGAACGGTAACTGCCAGGGTCATATCACCCATTCTTCCCTTTAGCTCCTTAACGAATGAGAGAAAATCAGCACGACTTGCCACTTCCCTCAAGCCTTCAAAATCAAGGTTAATGCCCGTAAAACCATATTTAGAATCTTCCAGCGTCACCATAACAGAATCAATAAAAGATTTCCGCGCCGGTTGATCTTTTATAAAATCCTTCAAATTATTGTCTGTATAATAAATCATCAGTTCTTTTCCGGTTTGTGCTTGATCTGCTGCATCTAATACCTCGGAGTATCCGTTTGGTATCCGATATTCGGTTGTTGCCGTATCTAACTGCGCAGTTCCTGCCGATTTGTATTCCATATGCGACCAGCCAAAAGCTACATTAGTCAAAGATGGTATATGCTGTACGGCAGAATAAGATGAAATAGCATAATAACCGGTGATATCGAGACTATGCTCTGTCAATTTCGAATCAATTAATCGATAGAGAACAGCAGCGGCTTGCTTGCGTGTTAATGGTTTATTTGGTGAAAAACCGGTCGGATCTCCCATCATAATACCTTGGTTTACGGTATAGTAAATATAAGGCTGAAGCGTTGCATTTAATTTAGACTGATCCTTAAACGCCGTTTGATCCCGTTCTGTCTCCCAATCCGCAGAAAGCCATTGTTTACTATAATCAGCAGGTTGAGACTCCAACAAAAATCTGCCCATTAATGCAGCGACTTCCTCGCGTGTTATCGTTTGTGTTGGATGAAAAGCTCCATCTTTGTCTATCAAAAAATCGATCCATTTTCTTTCATAGGCTGCCGCTATATAGGGATAAGACCAGCTGCCAACACTAACATCAGCTAGCTTGATGCCGGAGGGCTTTTCTATATTTATTTTTGCAGTAGAAACGAGTAATTTGACAAAAGCTTCTCTCGACATGGAAGCCTCTGGTTTAAAGGTCATATCCGGAAAGCCTTGAATAATTCCGAGAGCAGACAGAAAATAGACCGATTCAAGGGCATAATCCTTCTCCTTCACGTCCTCATAAGGCTTCAATTGCGAGTCATACGCAAAGACATGGCCTGCCGTCCCTATTATAATTAATAAGGATAACGCTAGTATTCTTTTAAACATATGAAATCCTCCTCTTTATTGCTAACCGACTTGCTTCTATTCATTCCTGCTAGTCTACCATTAGTTAGACGTTTCTTAACTGGAAAAGGTTCCGTTTTTTAGTAGACTTCCGCACATCATCAAAAGACCATCGGTTTATAAACCGACAGCCTTTATCTGCAAATTGCTATAACTACCTTTAAACTATAGGCTTATCTGCTCAGAGTACCAATCCCAGCCTGTACCCAAATGCTCAGGATTATGAGCATCTGAACCATAAACACATGCAATCCCTTGTTTTCTGCACGCTGCCAAAAACCATTCCGGTACATAAGGCTTGCCGCATGTTGCAACTCTTAGCCCCGCTGTATTCACATCGATTCCTACGTCCGCTTTTACGAGTAAAGGAATAATTCCTTCAAGTCTTCTTCTTATTTGCGCATCATCAATTGGAGGTAATGCAAGAGAAAACTTTTCAATTAAATTGATATGTCCAATTCGTTTACGCATAGGGAGTTTTGATGCAAACTCGATAGCTGCCTCTACGTGATTGTAGTACTCGTCCACTACTTTTTCCATCGTCCCGTAATGTGCTAGAAGATTCGTTTTGAAATCATCCGGTTTAAAATCAATGCAGCGCATACCGCCAACACCTGGCAAATAATGCACCGAATACACAACATCCTCTAAATCTTTCTGCCATTCGTCGACTATTTTCTCAGTGAAGCTAAGCTGCCCTGGTAAATAATCAAGCTCCAAACCAACTGCTATCTCTACTTGGCCTTCATATTGTTGCTTCATCTGCTTTGCATACGCCATGTACTCGGGTAATTCTTCATCCGGCATAGCCAGTTCGTCTGTTAAAGTAATATCGTCAATCCAACCCTTTGGCAAAGGAGGATGCTCGCTGATCGTATATCTGTCAAAACCTAATGCGATTGCACGATCAATATACAATTCTTGAGCTGCGGAGCTCCCATGATAACAATATTTAGTGTGCGTATGCCCATCCCATTTTATCTCCATGATTACTACCCCTCTACTGGTTACTAGATCATAATCGTTACTCTCTCGTTTCTTTCCTACGTTATATTTTTAAGTTTACCAGAAAAATGGTGGTTATATGGATCTTCATAATATCTTAACAATACAAAAAAATACTCACTCATTTAATCCTAACACTATAATACCTCATCGCTCGCGGGACTCCCTTGAATGCTTCACCTCATCTTTCTAATTAAAAGGACTGTCCCGAAAGGCATTAAACCTTTAGAGACAGCCCTACTTCATCTATATAATTAATTGTTATAAAATTTCTCTATTTCGCGGACAACCTCTGTCAGCTTACCATCGATACGTGTCTGACGCTGCGGCTTGTTGAATAACGATGAAATTTGCTCTGGAAAATGCTGCTCAATGTTGCAAAGCTTGATCGCTTCGTCGAACTTAGCTGGATGAGCCGTTGCTAGCGATATTGTAATTTCGTTGTCACCACTGCATTTGTCAGTCGCAGCAACACCGCAAGCCGAATGTGGATCAAGCAAGTAGTCTGTTTCTGCTTTATAGGTTGAAATGGTAGCCAGACACTCTTGTCCTTCTACCCCGTGTGCTGCAAACTCTGCATGTACTTTGCTTAAAGCTTCCTCGGAAATAACAATTTGTCCTTCCGCCTTGAACTTTTCCATCAGCGTCCGAATCTGTTCCGGATTTTCGCCTAGTACATAATAAAGGTAGCGTTCAAAATTGCTCGCCACTTGAATGTCCATCGAAGGGCTATACGTGCTGCGGAAGTCTCCCGGCTTATAAACACCTTCATGAATGAAGCGCTCCAAAATATTGTTTTCGTTCGTAGCTAGAAAGAGTTTATTTACTGGAAGACCCATCCGTTTAGCAAGGTATCCTGCAAAAATATCACCGAAGTTGCCAGTAGGAACGCTGAAGTTAACCTGCTTCACGTCAACTTGCTTCGCTACTTGGAAATACGCGTAAAAATAATAAACCGTTTGAGCCAAAATACGTACGAAGTTAATCGAGTTGATCGCTGCAAGCTGATTGGTCGCTTTAAAGTCTAGATCCGCGAACAAGTCCTTGATCATTCTCTGACAATCGTCGAAGTTGCCTTCAACCGACAAGTTAAGCACGTTGTCATCTTGAACCGTCGTCATTTGCAGCTCCTGCACTTTGCTGACTTTACCATGCGGATGCAAAATACAAATTTTAATGCCTTCTTTGCCTTTAACACCTTCAATAGCCGATGCTCCAGTATCGCCGGATGTTGCGCCAAGGATATGAATTTTTTTATTTTGTTTCTTGGATACATACGTATAAAGCTGACCCATGAATTGCAGGGCAATGTCTTTGAATGCAAACGTAGGACCATGGAAAAGCTCAAGCAAATACAAGCTATCATTTAATTTACGAACCGGCGTTACCTGCGGGTCCCGAAAGGTTGAGTAGCTTGCGTTAACCATCGTTTTGAGATCTTCGTCCGGTATTTCACCGTTCGTATAATAGGAGAAAATTGCGAGAACCAGCTCTTGATAGCTAAGCCCTTGCCATTCCTTCAGCGTTGCTGCTGTAATAACCGGAATTTCATTTGGAACCAAGAGGCCGCCATCATCCGCTAACCCCATCATAAACGCGTCGATAAAACCTATTTTACCGACATTACCGCGTGTGCTAACATACTCCATCTGTATATCCTCCTACAATATAATGCTTATAACAGCTGATTGCGGACAACCTAGCTGACGATATTATTCCGAAAATTTATTTACTCCTACCATTATATGAAAAGGATGCCCTTAATCTCAAGTCATTTCCTTTATTTCATTCATTTATTTCAATTAAAGCTCCTCATTTACGACCAGGCCGAATATTGTAGCGAATACTACCGCCTGCGAGGGTGAGATGATACACCGTCTCAGATCTTCAATTGCAACGCCCAGACCATTAAATTCGCAGCTGCTGATGTCGATCCCGCTTAACTTCGTTTGCGAAAACTGCACCTGATCGAGGTTCGTTTCATCAAAATAAACTTGTGATAACGTCATATTGGACATATCTGCCTTCGCCATCGAACACTTGTCAAATTTCGCACCCTTCACATTAGAGAATCGCAATACGGAATAGTCCGCCATACATTGCTCGAAGCGTACATTCCGAATGGTCGCCCCCGTAATATCCATTCCAATAAGCTTGCAGTTATGAAAAGAAACTCTGTGGAAAACCGATTCACTTAAATCAATATTCGATAAGTCGCAGTTTTCAAACCGAGCATCAGTAAACTCAGCTTTCCTCAAGCTCGTCCCTCGAAACAGGACATTTTTAAAAAGTACTCTGTCGAAGCATGCTTTATAGGCAGATTGATTATGAACAGAAGAATCCTCGATTATGGAGTCACTTATTTCATGCTCATCGACTATCTCGTAGTCAGAAATGACTAGAGGCTCTAGCACGCTCGGAATTTTCGGCGCATCTATTTTTTCTTTTTTGCTAGACATATATGCAATAACCTCCTAATACAGTCGTTCCCAAACGTAAACGGCTGTCGCTGTCGTTGCTAATCATTATAACTCATTTGAACAGCCATATAAAAAAATAGAGTTATGGTACAATAATAGTGACCATTTCCCTTCATATCAAACTAAATTTTAACGTTGCAATAATATACGATACATTTCTGAAACCTTGGAGGTGCAGCATGCCATACGAACTTACGATGGAGCAGCGTGATCATATTATGGGACAATTAACAGAGGAGCAACGGCATTTCATTCATCATGTTCTTGTACGAGGCAGGAGGACGATGTTTGCGCGCCATCTTGCGCGAGTAAAATGCCAATTCATACCGGAGGATGCTGAGCTTGAGGAAATCGAGTCGCATATTAATGAGTGGGACTACATCGGATTTACCGACAGCGGAGAGGTCTCTCCCCATACAAAATGTGAATGCGGCAGATCACTTCGTTACCAGCACCAAGTGCTCCATCTGCCGACCAATAAAATGCGTTACTTTGGGATCGACCATCTGCAATTGCATACAGGCATCGATGCGAAGACGATTAACGATATTATGAAGGGCTTCGACGTACTTGATAGCGAGATGAACGAAATGTTAAGCAAGTATCAGAGCGGCTGGAAGCTTAGTCAGCATCTGTACCAACCGTTCCCACCCGAATTCGAAGTTCCGCATGACGTACAAGAGCACTTGAATGCCGGACTACCACTTCTCGATCGTCAGCTTGCTAAGCTGCGCAATAAGCTTCGTGACTTGGAGAAGGTAAACAGACAGAAGCCGCCTGTCGTGACTGCAGCGGAAACTCAATCCGATTCGGAGTATGTCCCCTCGCAAGAAACGCAAGCGGCCTTTATGGTACTTGACGATAATCAAGGCTTCTTCGTCTTTGAAGAAGTAGACATAGACGAGAAGCAAGCTCCCGTTCCAATCGAATCGAGCAGCGATCTGTTCCATCTGCCGTCCTCCGCGAAACGCATCATTGATGATGCTATCCCGCTGGGACGAATCAGCTGCTTAGCCGTATCGGAATTTCTAGTGAAGCAGAAGCTTGTTTCAAGTAAACGGATGGCGACCGGCAAACCGGATATTTACATCGCTGTAGCCGCATACCTAGACAAGCTAACCGCCACAGGACGCTGCATGCTTGTAGAAACAAGCGCGGAGGATCGTGTTTATACGGCACAGTAATCGGGCTGCTGAGAGACTATATCAAAGTATTTGAAGCCTCAACATCTCTCTAAAACAAATCCAACTGCTTAATAATCGGCATTTGCGTCCATGCAGGACTTTCCCCGTCTGGACGCAAATAACCGAGCATTAGCATTAGCTCCTTCGCGTTGTCCGCAGCGTCGCCGCCAGAATTGTTGTTAAAGATCACGTAAATGTTCTCACTTTCTGCCTCAAACTTCCTGAGCCGCTCAACCCACTCTTCCAGCTCTTCCTTGCTGTAGTGATACAAATACCGAACCTCACGCCAGTTTGGCGCGCTGCTCTGATTCCAACCCGCCATATTGCGCCCGTGCATCCTTACAATTGTTGCGTTAGCATCTGTCACCTTCAGTATAGTGGGCACTGAACCGAGGCCTGCCTGCGGTTCGTCGCACACACTATGTATCCATCCCTCTTGCTGCATGAAAGCAAGCGTTTTTTCCTGAAACTCCGCATAAAACCAGCTTTGATGCCGAAATTCCAATGCGCAAGGAATACCTGCCATTCGCTGCTTCGTTTCACGCAGCAGTCGTACATTCTCATACGTGCAATCAAACCAAGGCGGATATTGGAATAGTGCTGCCGTCAATCTGTCCGCTTCGATTACCGGCTTCAGCGATTCACGGAATGCGGTGAACATCTTGCTTGTATCACTAGCTTGCAGCACTGCTCCACGCTGGTGTCCCGTCATTCCTTGAAACGCCTTTACTATAAATCGCAGCGAGCTAGGCGTATCGTCCACCCATTTTGCAAAACGATCCCTTGATTGTATGGCATAGAAACTGCTGTCCACTTCGACAATTGGAAAATGATTCGCATACAGCTTCAGCTTTTGATTAGCCTTCGAGCCGGGAGCGTAAAGCCGATCATGATCGCCCCAACCTGCTAGTCCGACATGTATCGGCATTTCGTCCCTCCGTTCCTACTTTCATAAACATTAATCGTAAGCGTTATTTTTGTTTATTCAACGACCGAATGCGAAGCAGAGCAGTTACCATAATTAGGAATGCAGCTAATGCCAACATCGGTATCGTAATAAAACCAAACCAATTCAAATAATCACCCTGACAGGATACCGGACCACAAGCAGCTAAGGCCGAATCATGCGGAAGCTTTTGCAGCACGGTGTGATAAAGCGAGAATCCACCACCAATAACGACTAGAGGAAGCGTGTACGAAACGATCCCCGTGTCACCTTTCGCGTATGCAATTCCGAGCAGCAACGCTAACGGGTACATAAATATACGCTGAAACCAGCATAAGCTGCACGGTGCAAAATGCATGACCTCACTTAAATATAAACTACCTGCTGTTGCCAAAACAGCGGTTGCCCATGCTACAAACAGCCAAAACGAAATTTTCTTCTCTAATTCCTCCAGAACTTTCTCCTCACCTTCACTATTAGCATATACCCACTCTCTTATTCTCCCCTATCCGAACGGCACTCGCCATGACTCGAAAGGGCTATAAAAGAAGTAAAGAGATGCTGTCTTATCGACAGCACCCCTCTCTTATGTACAACAAATCACGGTCCCGTCCCCGCACTCGCCACGTACCAGAATATACCTGCTTTTTTCAAATAGATGAATCCAAGCTCACCGTCTGTCGCCCGATCCATTAAGTCAGTCACATTATATAAATGACCATATCGCTCATCTACTTTCCCCAAATTGGTGATGTCTGCTTTCAAGCTGTTGATTGGCTGCAAATGCTCCAAAATATGTCTGCGAATTGTCCATTCAGGTGACAGAAAGCTTGCTGCCCATAGCATAAATACAGCTATGGCTCCGAATATAAGAAGCTTCTTCTTTTTGTTCTTCATTCCAACTACTCTCCCTGTTCTATAGGTACAAACTAATTTAAGAAAATAAGTTTTACTTATATGCACCCTTAGCAGTTGGCAAAGCTTTATACTCTTCCTTAGCTTGAACGATCGCGATAATCTCATTAACTACTTTCGTCATGACTTGGCCATCCTGGCTTTTATCACATTCCGCCCAATCATAATCAATGCTGCCTCCATTTATTTGAACCTTCATATGGTAGCTATCATGGGGCTTTTGGTTACACACAGTTGACAGCTTCTTCTCCGTCAAGTAATTAGCGAGTACCAGCTTCTTGTATATAAGAGCACGCTCTTCCTTTGTAAATTGAAAATCACTAACCTCTGCTGCCGTTCCATTCTGGAGATCCTTCACGAGCTTCTGATTGAATGTATCGATCTCATTCACTTTGTTCACGCCATATTGTAGTGCAAACTCGAACACATCCTGCGCCTCTACATCGTATGAAATGTTTAGCACATCCATTTGCTTGGCCTCGCCATTACATCCGGTCAATGTGTAGGATAACAAAACATCCGTCTCTTCTTTTTGCAGGTTTTCACACATGTAAGTATACACCTTCGGTGTTCCGAACTTATCCTTCGTTGTATCGTAACGCAGCTCAATACTATCATTTCTACGTATTAGATCACGATAAATCGGATTTCCCTCTATTGTGTACACCACAACTCGCTGTCTATCGGATAACCCATTTATGAAGTCATCCATTTTCTCGTAATTGCTCACTCTTCCATGGATATTGATAATGTCTTCCGCTTCATTAATCTTATTATCGGACGGGCGCTCTTTTGTTCCTCCCTCTTCAGCTGAGCTTTTACAACCAGCTATCACAAATAACACGATAAAAATCCAGACAAGTTTATTCCCTAACGTCAACGACCTTCTTATCACATTTTTTTCCATAACCATTATGACGTTAGCAGTTCTATTTATGTTTCATTAATTATTTTATTATGTCTTGAAGCCGGGCTTTAGCTTCCCCATAGGCTCTAACAATTTGTTGGATTTGTTGAAACTCAGCATCGCTTGGGCCCAAATCTGCCATAAACATTCGTTTTAAAATTTGATTGTATAAGTCCTGACGAGCTGCAATGATTTTCGTCTCCATTTCAACGAGGTCTTCCAAATCATTGTCATTAATTAATTGCTCAATATCCACGCTTCCGTTATTCACGATATAAGGATCATCCAAAATAATGTCTGAGTTTCGATCGAAGCGAGGAAGCTCTTCAAAACGAGGGGCTTCTTCATATTCTTGATCGTTTAAAGGAACGGAAGTACTCAGCTCTGAGAGAATAATTCCCTCTTTGGCCAGCATAACTTGAAAAGGCTTGTGCTGAAGAAGATCAGCCACTACCAAACGACTCATATCCTTATTGCGAATAAGCGTTGAATCAAACGGGTGAAGAACCCAATTGCTATCTCGATTGAAAAGGTTGAATGTAAACCACTCTCCGCCATAATTGTATCGTATGTTAATGTTAGTCTCTGAAATAATCTCAAAGGTAAATTCCAAATAAAAGCACCCCTGTCATTTGGTATGATTTACACTCATCATACCAAATGACAGGGGTGTACTTAAAGAGTTAGTTGCATTGTTCCATAATGGCTTCTGTTCTTTCCGAGCTCGCGACAACGATCAAAACTATAATTAATCCAGCTAGAGCTAATCCTCCAATCACAGAATGATCACCTCTTGATTTGTTTCTATCAATTTATGCAGGTAAGCATCCCGTTATGAATCAATCGTGAACGGCTGTCAGTGATAACCTATTAGGACTTATAAAATGAAAAAAACGAGCCCCGCAAAGGCTCGTTTTCGTCATAGCATTATTTTTCATAATTATTCCAAAAAGCCTTTGGTCGCAGACGCAGGAAGCTCATTCTGCTTGGAGCTTGAACCGGCTTGAATACCTAATCGTTGTCCAACCTGCTGATTAATTTGAGTCATCTTCTCGGTTTGCTGCGTTGCCGTTTGAATAATGAGTCGGTTTGAATTTTCGTATTTATCCATAGCTGAGAAAAGGTCCGTCATAGCTCGTTCTATTAGTTCCATGCTCATGGCAGGCTTAGTAAGTGCTTGGTTCGCTTTCTCGCTTGTCTCATTCAATAAGCGAGCATTTTCAGCGAACTGGTTGCCTAGCATTTCATTTGTTGAATTGACCGCTTCAATTGCTTTCATCTGATCATCAATCGCACTTGCAATGAGCACCGATACGGACATCAAATGCTGCGTCTTATCGATAGAGCTGTCCAACGCATCCATCAGCTTGTCATTCGTATCATTTATAATATCAGTAGCTGCGATCGCTTGCTGGTATAACATAATCATTTCCGTATAGGTTTGAATTTTAGTTACTACCTTCCGTAGTCCGCGCTCTAAGTGTGTCTTCCGATGCTCGTTTTCAGGCTTGGCAATTTCTTCTTCAAACATTTGTCTAAGACGATTTCCATACTCGACCAGCAATTGAAGATCATACACATTGTCCAAGCTGCTACGCTTCAAATTGCGCATATGAACGACATTCTCTTCGAGATTGTCACGGCCGTCACGAAGTGACTTTACAATAACTTGAACATTTGTTTTAGCTGACTGGTATTTATAAATATAGTTCTTCATTGGTGTTTTACGCATCATCTTTTGCACCAGAGAAAGCTGCTTGCTTTTGCTTAGGTCTTCAACCTCGGTACGCAGCTTCAACATATTGTCCGCTACTTCTGTCCGTTTTCCGGACATCAAATCCGATAGCGGTCTCTCCAGCATCGTTAGCGTCTGTCCGGAGCGCTCCAATGTTTTCTGTCCTTTTTTTGTAATTTCATCCATCAAGGTATCCAGATTCATAACATCGGTTTCCGCGACCTTTTGCATCGTAATCTGTACTTCTTGTTCGAGCTTTGAAATATCTTCATTTTTTATTTGAACCAACTGCTGTGACATGAACATTTCCCCCTCTATTAATCATTAAGTCTATAGCGCTGCTGAATTAGCTCTGCTTTGGTATGCAGCTCCATTAGATCCTTTTGCTCAATTGTCTTGGTGTAAAATGTCAGTTTCGAATCAATATCCTTAATTCCATCCAGCAGCAGCCGACGGTTCTGGCGCTTCGCTTCGCCGCTGAGTCTTAGGAAAGGATTGATGGTAGAGTTCAAATCCTTCCTTACCAGCCGAACGATATTGTGATTAATGCTGGCATCACCTAAAGCGACCAAATCCGGCACTAATCGGTTAAGACGTGTTAACAGCGCTAATGTCTTCTGTACGATCTCATCATCCAGATTATTATGCTCGCCCTCCAAAAGAATCATATCTTCTATGACTCCAATGTATTCAAGCGCTGACGCGAGCTCCGGATCGATTATTTGGCCAGATTGAGCAGGCGCTCCAACTACTGCAGCCGTGCTTTGAGGGACAGCAGACTGCTGCTGCTGTTGCTGTTGCTGTTGCTGTTGCTGGTACTGAAACTGTTGCTGCTGTTGATCTCGCGGCAATTGGTTTTGCAGATTGCTTGTCTGCTGTTGCAGTGCTTCCGATTCCCGCCTAAAGTCCTGCAATCGTTTCACACTTCGTTGTCTCAATACAAGAGATACGAATAGGGCGATCGCCGGTATGGCAATAGCTATATAAGCTGATGTAAACCAATAAGCGACGATCGCGAGTACATAACTGACTACGGTAATGATAATCGATTTATTCATCTCGTTGACGTGACACCTCCATCGTGAATTTATGCAGTATCATGCTGTCGTTTCATTCACTTGCATTCATTTGCATTTCACTCACGTTATCATCCATCACTATCAATTATCTCGTTTTTGGTACACTTAAGTCAATTCATTATTACTGCTTGCTCAATATAACCAGATTTTATACCGAATTCGGGAACTGGAGTTGCGATTGGTTTTCCTAAAGCGGCTTGAATTGCGAGATAAGGCATATTTATTCCGGAGAGACAAGTAATAAAAAGCCCCCCTGACATTCGCGGGTTAATCTCTAGCAGCTTAGGAACCCCCTTATTATATTTCACCTGGATATTAAAGGCGTATGGAATTCGCAGCTCCATGGCAATTCGCTGAGAAATTTCAAGAAGCTCAGGCACTGCTTCGAGCAGATAAACTCGTCCAGTTGATTTTCTGCGCGGTATAGCGGTAATCAGCTCGCCCTCTTCCGTTGCGACGCAATCAATACTGTACTCTGATTCTTCAAGCATCTCCATGACCATTAACGTGTCACATCGATCTGTTTGAGATAACGTCTCATAAGCTTGCAAGAATGTTGTCGATAACGATACATACCCGTAAAGCTCCTTAAGCGGATCACGATCATTATCGATAATTCGAAAGCCCATGCCGCCTTCTGATTTCGTTGGTTTGAAGCAAACCTTATGTCCTGCGGCCGTTAGTTCTTCATAGGCCTGCTTAAATTCAGCCGCTGTATTCACGACACGATAATCCGGAATAGTTACTAAATTCTTATCTGCCAGCGATGCGTAGAACTTATCCTTCTCCACCATGGAATCAAGCAGCGGAATATCCCGACAAACCATTACCTTCGTGCCGATCTCATCAAATAAATGCGCATAACGAGATATTTCCTCCATATGCAAGCGCGGGATAAATACATCAATGAGATTTCTCTTGCAGAAGTCTACACAGAACTGGACATATTCCAATCCTTCAAGCGCTGGTTCCGTCTCAGCATGGTCAGCTGCCTGCAGCGACATATGGTTAATATCAGGATGTGTACCATAAAACTCAAACTTCTCACCATCCGCATTATTTCGGATCATATTAATATAGTGGTAGGCTACCGAGAACCAGCGATTCAAATAAATACGTGTCATCTATTATGACCTTCTTCCATTCTATTTAAAATCCTCTATTTTAATATCCGATGAATTCGGACGTCTATTCTGAGCATGCTCCAAAATAATATCGAGCAATTCTTCCGAAGCCCACGCGCCCTTATTCTTAGTGAAATGAATATGCGGATGAGTAGTATATGTCCGTCCGAGCTCACCGTGCGAGGGGGAGATGGCATAATCGGCTGCAAGCAACAAGCTCTCATCCAGCAGACTATCACCTGCGGCATAGATATACTTTGATCCAAGCTTCTCGTTGACGTACGCTATGGCAGCGCCTTTGCTCACCTTCTCAGGCACCAAATAAATCTTCCTGCCTTGAAGCGAATAGCTCCAGCCTAGCTTCGCGACCTGCAGCCTCAGCTCCTCCAGCGATTCCAGCGGCAGCTGATCCCTCTCCACTACAATGGAGTAAAACAAATCATCACATAACGTTGACGATTTCACCCATTGTGATGTTGCAATTTTATTAAATAAGCTAATAATCTCAGTGTGCCCGGCACAATGCGTTTGCACCGCATCACGTACTACCGCATTCCACTCTTCATCAATTTGATCATTCATAAGTACAGTACCGCCATTGCTTACGATGGCATATTGTGGCCGAAAATGCTCTCTGATTATGAAAATCCGATTATATTGCGACGGTATTCGCGTCGTAACAGGAACAAACTCAACAAGCTGCTGCAGCTGCTCCATTTTCGCAATCGCTGGCTTTGTCATATAGGATATATATCTGCCTTCATATAACTCAACCAGCACCATATCCTTCAAAGAAATGTCTCCTTTGGACCTTTCAGAGTAAATCAATGTTTGATCTAAATCACTTGCAAAAATCATTCCTTCTCCCCCTTAAGGGGTTGTATAATACCGCAGCAGGTATAGCTCATTTGCGGATATTCTACTACAGGCACACCCCGTTCATTGGCTAATAGGAGAATATGCTTCAGGTTCGGGTTATCGAGACGATTCACAAGTATTTTCCAAGGGACTCTACGCAGCAGCACGCGTGTCGTTTCTCCAACTCCCGGCTTAACCAAATTAACGTTGGAAATTTGAAAGTCTGTTTGAATACGCTGAATATCCTGCATCCCTTGCCATGTAATTCGAGTTTCCTCCTCATCCGAAAGCAGCTTATTCGCTTCAGCCTTAGCACTTATTACGATCCGCTCAAAATGCGAGCAAATCGTATCTACGAATAAATTAGATACATCGGATTTAATCCAATCTCTATAAAATTTGGCGCCATGGAAGTCATTAGCTAAAATGAGGTCGTCCCTTAATACGGTTCGGCTTATTAGCCCGGATACGGTTGAATTCAAGCAGGCGCTTGGTATTAGAAAATCCTCTCTCGTTCCGAAAGTGCTCGAACAATATCCCGGATCCGCGAGCACAGCAAGGTCATCATTCAAAGGAACACCGTATTCTTTCTCAAACTTGGCACATCCGTCTATAAGAACCTTTCGAATAGCTCCCTTCCCCGTCCAGCCGTCTACAAATTGTATACTCGCTCGCGGGTGATTCTGGGTCATATAGAGAAGTGCGTTCTCGTCGATACCCTTCCCCCGAATAATAGAAATGCTGTAGTGGGGAAGATCGTAATGATAAACCTGCTTTATATAACGTTTTATCAATACACCTACAGGAGTGCCTGCTCTAGCCAAGGATGCAAGCACAATGTTGAACCCTTTTTTCTGAACGATCAGCTCAGACACGATGCCAACTGCTCTTGCGATTCGTTCGGCATAGTCACCCAGTGTTTGATGAAACAACTCCAGATATTCGGCAGTAGGCTGATATTCAATGGGTAAGCTCTCCGAGTAATGTCCTCCGGATTGCATCGACTCTTCTCTGTCTTCAGTTGGCTGCTCCAGCGGAATGTCACTGAGATCCTTTAGAAGGAAAATAACATCATCCTGCTTGTAGCTTCCCATGAGTGTAGGAGCGGCTATTTGTTCGGCGTTACGGTTAGCATTCAATATACGCTCCTCCTTTAAGTGCTGCAATAAACGATATGAATATTCGGAATTTCCAAAGCTATAAGAGCTTGCTGCAGCTGCTCTAATCGATCAGAAGCAACTTCTCGTTCCATGAATAGAAACATCTGGTCATAATGTCCTGGTGGAATATTATACATAAAATTCATAACATCCATATGCTCAGGCGACTCATATTTATAGGCAGAGCGAACGGCATACTTTGGATTAGTATGGGGATGTATCGGACTGCGAGTACTTGATTGATAGGACACATCTCCTGCCAGCTTTGCAGCTATAAGCATCGGAATAAACATAAACTCACCTGTACCCATGCAAAGCAATTTACCGCCGGTTCTATATGAACTTAGAAAAGCTGCTGCTTGATTCACTTCATCGTTTAAAATATTATTTTCTTCGGCCGTTATTCCGAAGCGTCCTGTGCGTTCAACATAAGCTGCTCTTTCATCCGCAGTAGGATGTTGTGTAAAATAGGGATTTAAACGAATAGAAGAAATATTTGTTTGTGCAGCAGGCTTTTCATGTTTATCTTCAAGATTAGTTGTTTCAATAGGTGTTCCCGTCAAAGTAATTTGTCCGGATACTAGGGATAAGCATTGAATGCTTACACCGAGCTCGTTTTCCTTGCTATGAAATTGTTCAATATCCGCTTTGGAGCGCCAATCTAAAAGGCTTGCTACCACATAGCTTTTTTTACCATATCTGGCATGCAGATCACTAATAATATTAAGCGTAGTTTTACCGGTAGTCATTTCGTCATCGATTAAAATAATGGTTTCCGCATCCTGAAAAATTGAGGGGTCGTCCGCATAACAACGATGAGTTGTCGCGTGCGAATGCTCCTCTTCGAAATCAATACAAGAGCTCATATAATCGATACTCTCCCTTGTTGTATGGAGAAATGAAGCATTGCCCTCAAAGAAATCAAACATGCTGTGTCCGAGCGCCGTCGCTGTTTCTGCGAAGCCTATAAATAATGTTTTATCTTGTATCATCATTTTATTTTGTTTCAAATAATCAAAAATTTCACTCGCTGCTTCTGGTTCTTCGAAGGCTTTTAAAAGCTGTTCCATGCGAAGGGGAAGGGGTTCGTCTCTGAATTGCTGATACAATAAACCTAGCGCCGCTCCTGCTAATAACGATACATGTGGTTTTACAGGAATATGCTTGCCTAAAACCTTGCTGACAAAGAGAAAGCTGCGTTTTTTATTCATTCTAGCCGCCATATTGAAGAGTGAATCAAGCGGAATACGGAAGGGGTTATTCGTAACTTCTATAGTAATGTTTAGGTCGCCTATAATATTATACGATTGCAGATTCTCGTTCTTCTGAGAGAAGACAGGTGAAGTTTTGGTTTTCATTTAGCACCCCATAAATTTTCGATCGCATCATAATTCGTTTTGCCCAAGTCATATGCGGTTTGAACTCATTCATCTTATTGGAATATTGACTCTTCATAACGCCGAGGTCACCCTTGCTATTTTCTAGGATGTGCAACGCGTCCATATACTCTTCATGCGTAACAACAAACATCGCTTGTACCGGCTTAATATGCGTTGGATGTATGATCGTCTTGCCATGAATGCCGTTTTCCTTATCCATCGCCACTTCACGAATTAGACCATCTACATACTTGTCAATGTAAGACATCCGCAGGAGCCGTCCATGACGTCCCATGCTTTCCTCGAAAGGCGTTTGCCTAAGCTGCGGTTTGAATACACGATCACTTTTGAAATATTCCCACACCGGGCCCGAGATCACATAGTTATTATCCATCCGTCCAAAAACATTAACAATATCAGCTATACAATCCCTTATAACTCCAATATCATAGATCGTATTATCCGGACTCCTTCTTAGTCCAAACAAGCTGGAAAAGTCTGTTGCGCCGATACGTACATTTAGAACATATTCCTTGTACTTGTTCAGCAGCTTCGATAGTCCAAGCAGCGTGTCCATTCTCGTCTCACGATAAATGACCTCGGCGCTTTCGAGAATCGGCATGCAGTAAAGCGTTGGGCTTGCTGCCATCTTCCGCTTATTGTACTCAGAAATAAGACTCAAATATTGTCCGCCTGTGTTCATGTTGAATTTCGGAAAAACGATTCCGGTAATATATTGAATTTCTTCGCCGAAAAAGGACAGTAATCGTTTTAGTTGTTCAATGGAACGCACACGAATGAACATGAGTGGAATACTATCCGCGTTCAGTAAGCCTCCCGCGATATACTGACTGATCTTTAGCAGTGTTTGCTTTAGTGTTTCTTCCGCTTGCATAATTTGATTATCGCCTATAGCATCTTCGAGGTCTATTACCATAGACACGAGTCCTTCGTGTTTTGACGCTACTAAATCATTGGCTATGTTATCCTTGGTTGCCGGCATATACAGTGCGGCGCCAATGGCATGAGCAATTTCTTCTTTTTCCGAATAGTTATTAAAATGCATTGGAAGTGTGTAAAAGAAGGACTGTTCTTCTTCATGGGTAATGTAGTTGAAATACCTCAAAGGTCATTCCTCCTTGTTATGGCGATAATGAATCGTCATGATATGAGAGTAAAAAATACCCCTCACGGTCAAATGAGGGATATTTCGTCAAACTGTTTATGCGCGATATCTTAAGCTGCTTTATTCTCGCGTTTTCTACGAAGAGTACTAAATATGATCGTACCGCCAAACACAGCGATTATTAAACCGAAGAACAATGTGTGAGGGATATGTGCACCAAATGCGGCAGCAATCATTTTCGCACCAATGATGATGATCAAAATAAACGCTGCTTTCTCAAGCTCAGGGAACTTATCGATTAGAGCAAGGAACACTTGGGCAACTCCACGCATCATCAGTACGCCCAACATACCGCCTAAGAATAGAACCCAAACTTCTTCACTTACACCAAAGGCAGCTAGAACGCTATCGATACTGAACGCGATATCCATAACTTCTACAGCCAAAACTGTACGCCAGAAGCCTAGACCTTTGTTTTGAACCTCTCCATCTTCTTCCGAGCCTTTTTTACCGATATAAGGAATTAGCGGAATATTGCCCACTCGAGCAAGCTTAAACTCGAGATGGAAGAGATTGCTTAAAGCAATCCAAAGGAGATACAAACCTCCCGCAACTTTGATCCACGTAATTTTTACGAGATATACACCTACGCCAATCGCGATAAAACGGAAAACATAGGCTCCGATAATACCGTAGAACAAAGCCCGTTTCTGCTGCTCTTTAGGCAAATGCTTAACCATAACAGCGAGCACTAGTGCGTTATCTGCCGATAGCAAGCCTTCCAAGAGAACAAGGGTTAAAATAATTCCCCAGTTAGTCGGACTGGTAAGTACAGCTGATAAGTTCTCCCAACTGAAAAAACTTGCGAAATTGGCAATTATGTTCTGAAAAAAATCAACCATTCAAGTAAACCTCCACGTGTGACTATTATTTGCTGCCCTGAACCCATTTGAGGCCCCATCCATACGCCTCGTCCAACTGTTTGTGTCCTGAGAAATATTGAACCAATCGCTTAATGCTGAACGTCTCATCGTTCACGTTTTCAACCATTGCGATTGCGCACATGCCCATACGGTTATTATGCTCGTCCATTCTTACTTCAATTTCAGGACCGCCAGTTTGTTTAATAGTAACAACGCCAGCAGCTTCCGCCCAGTTAGTCGCACCTTCATAAATATACGCGTATACGACCACGCGTTTAAATTCTGTAAGCTTATTTCCATTAATACGAAGGTTTTCACCTGTCGTAATGGAGCCCGTTCGATCGTCTCCGTCTAGTGACACATAAGGAGCTCTCGAGAAATCTCCAAAGCTGTTCCCAAGTGATTGTACAGAGCCCTTCATACCGTTCTTTAGTTCAAATAAACAGCCGATATCCAGATCCACGCTATTCGAGCGTCCAAAAAAGCCAGTTGACTTTTTTTGGGTCCAGTTTAGATTAACTAAAATTTCACCGAGCGACCCGCTTCCTTTTTGGAGATTAATAACATCTCCGCGCTTCTTCAGAGAAATCTTGCTAAGATTGATCGGCGGCGCGCTCGGCGCCGGAGGTGCTGGCGGTACTGGTTGCGCTTTTGGTACCGGTGGCACTGGCGGCGGGGTTGGAGCAGGCGGTGCACTTGGTGACGGAGTATCTGCCTTTACCTCAACGCCAAAGCTCATACAAAGAGCGCCAAGTCCACCGGAATATCCTGATCCAATAGCGTTAAACTTCCATTCGCCATTGTATCTATATAAATCTCCGACAACTATAGCAGTCTCTATGGAGAAGTTTTTTCCAAGGTCATAACGCACTATTTCACGTCCAGTTCCTTCATCAATAATCCGTATATACGTATCATCAACACTAGAAAAACTTTGTTTTCTAACTTCTCCCTCATAAATAGTCAAAGTAAAAGAAATACGTTCAATCTCATTGGGTACTTCGTTCAGACGGATCAGTACTTGCTCTTGATCGGTTTTCCCTGCGATATTTCGTTTGTTCGCCCCAGACAGTTCAATTGAACCGCGAGCTTCTTTAGGATTCCCATAAAAAATCAAATCATTATCACCGACTACTTTGCCGTTCGCACGCAATAGAAATGCTGAGAAATCAACGTCGATGCCTGCTCCGCTTCGCCAGCCCATACCAACAAGAAGGCTCTTGAATGAAGGATTGTTTTTCGTTATATCTGCTTTTTGCCCTTTCGTTAAAGACAACTCCATGCGTTAACCGCCCGCCCTTCTTAGTCGTAGGTTAGGATGAGATGACATTAGCTTCTAGATAATGCCATCCCCGATAATTCTGTATTACACAGAAAGTCCATAATTCCGGCAAAGCGCGGCAAGTCCGCCAGAGAAGCCAGATCCAACCGCTTGAAACTTCCAATCCGCTCCATGCCTATATAACTCGCAAAATACGATAGCCGTCTCGACTGAAAAATCTTCTCCAAGGTCATATCGAAGAATCTCTTTACCCGTCATTTCATCTACTAATCTTACAAAAGCATTAGAAACTTGTCCGAAGTTTTGCTGACGACCTTCTCCATCATGAATGGTGACCGTAATCCCCACACGTGAAATTTGTGCTGGAATCTTCGAGAAATCAATTTTAATTTGCTCGTCGTCTCCGTCACCTTCTCCGGTACGGTTATCGCCTGTATGCTCTACAGCCCCATTATAAGCAATGAGGTTGTTATAAAACACGAAATCCTTCTCGTCCTGCGCCTTGCCGTTCTGATCTAAGAGGAACGCGCTGGCATCGAGGTCAATTTCTCCGCCGCCGGTATATTTATTCGTGTCCCAGCCCAAGCCGAGAACGACTTTTGTAAGACCCGGATTGGTTTTGGTAAGATCAATACGCTGCCCCTTGGAAAGGTTAATCGACATGGTTGGTAATCTCCTTCTTAAAAAAAGTTGAAATTACGTAGAAACACCAAAATCATTACATAGACCTTCTAATCCATTTTGATAGCCGCTGCCAACCGCGCTGAATTTCCATTCGGTATTATGGCGATAAAGCTCTCCGACAACAACTGCTGTCTCCACAGAGAAGTCTTCCCCAAGATCATAACGGATCAATTCTTCGCCAGTATCCTCGTTCAGGACACGGACATAAGCATTTGCTACTTGTCCAAAATTCTGATTGCGAGCTGCTGCGTCATGGATTGTAATACAAAACGCGACTTTCTGAATATCGGCAGGGACAGCAGGCAGGTTGATTTTGATACTCTCGTCATCGCCTGTTCCTTCTCCGCTCTGATTGTCGCCAGATGAGACGATTGAACCGTTAGAATTGGATTTATTATTATAAAAAATAAATTCCTTCTCGCTGTTGACCTTCCCTGAAGCATTCAAGCAGAAAGCCGTTGCATCGAGGTCAAAGCCGCTGCCGCCATCATATTTATTAACGTCCCAGCCAAGTCCTACTGTAATCTTGGACATACCCGGATTGGACTTCGTAAGATCGACCTTCTGACCTTTAGATAAATTTACTGGCATATTAATGCCTCCTTATAGGGTAGGTTGTCTATAAAAAGGGCCGCCAAAGGCGACCCTTAGCTAATTCGCTTAAGCAAGACCGTAGTCGCGAACAAGACCCGATAATCCGTCTTGGAATCCGCTGCCGACTGCACTAAATTTCCATTCGCCTGAATGACGGTAAAGTTCTCCAACGACAACAGCCGTTTCTACAGAGAAGTCTTCTCCAAGGTCATAACGAATCAATTCAGTACCGCTTTGCTCATCAACGATACGAACGAACGCATTGGATACTTGTCCAAAGTTTTGGCTGCGTTCTTTGCCTTCATGGATCGTAATGCAGAATGCGATTTTTTCTGTCTCAGCAGGAACAGAAGACAGGTCTACTTTAACTTGCTCATCATCTCCGTCACCCTCGCCCGTACGGTTGTCACCAGTATGTGCAACGGAACCGTTAGCGTTTTTAGGGTTGTTGTAGAAAATGAAATCAGCTTCGGAATTCGCTTTTCCTTGTGCATTCAAGCAGAAGATCGATGCATCAAGGTCAAAGTCTTTACCGCCATCATATTTATTAGTGTCCCAGCCAAGACCAACTGTAATTTTTGTTAGACCTGGGTTTGTTTTCGTGAGATCGATTTTTTGACCTTTGGATAAACTAATAGCCATTATGGAATGCCCTCTTTCTTATTTTGAATTATTTGTACTGACGAGCAAAAATGTCTACATGGGCAGCATGAGTGCCTTCGCCAATCGCGTTAAATTTCCATTCTCCGTTATGACGGTAAAGCTCTCCGACAACCAGTGCCGTTTTACCTGAATAATCATCTGACAGGTTGAAACGGATTAGCTCCTGATTGTTAGTCGGATTTACGATGCGAATATACGCCGATTTGATCATTCCAAAATCTTGTTTGCGAGATTCACATTCGTAAATGTTTACTACACAAAGAATTTTTTGAACATCAGCCGGTACGCGATTAAGCTCAACAATGATTTGTTCGTCATCGCCATCGCCTTCCCCTGTAATATTGTCACCAGAATGAATGACAGTATTACAACCACTTTGCTTATTATAGAAGCAGACGAGACTTTTCTCGCCGCTTAGTTTGCCATTCGCATCTAATAGAAGCGCTGAAGCATCGCAGTCCACGTTAGCTGATTTCTTCATGCCGAAGAAACCGCTTTTCGCTTGCAAAGGATCCCATCCCAAACCAACAATAACTTTGCTGAGGCCTGCGTTTCCTTTTGTTAAATCAACTTTTTGACCTTTTACGAGAGAGATAGCCATAGTATTTTGCACCCCCTTTCAATGGGATTAACTATTAAGTAAGAAGTGTTTGAAGGTAACTTGCATAAGTTCTACTGAGCAATACGTCTAAATGTCTCGCAAGTTCCAAGAAAATTTGTAATCGATACAATATTCAACAAAAAACGCGGAACACCTCTTATTTGGGCACAGCTTAGCCTGAAAATAAGGATGTTCCGCTCTTATTGCTAATCAATTTTACAGTGAGAACTCACTTGGACTTAAACCGAGCACGTTGCAAATATCACGAACAACCGATTTTTCCTGCTCGTCAAAGTTGTTGTCAGATGATGCTACAGCGCAGCACACCCCAACGATTACACGGCCGATTTCCGGCTTACCATTGAACTTCGAAATCGCACGAAGCGCCTCTTGCTTGCCAACCATAATGTCAAAATCCATGTTACCTGAAAAATGGTTAAAACGATCGATGACCTCTGTCATATTGAAGACCTTTAAATCCTCAGATCTGCCAAGAAATCCAGCCATCTTTTGCTTTTCTTCCGCACTAACCGTTCCATCCGCAACTGAAACTACAGCGCAGCCAGCTACAATCGCGTCCATAAGGTCTTTGTTTTTGTACTTTTTAACTTGGTCCTTTAGGTTAGAGCTGGTACTAGAAAGCCAAGATTGAAATTTGTTCAGTGTGCTCATCTTATAAAACCTCCCGTGTCATTTGTAAGTTCAATGCTTTATAAGCCTTAAACTATAACTTAAACTTCTCTCGACTTAATTCTATATCAAAATTGGCCCTAATTACAAATTTCAACATATACTTCGTTTTTATGCGCCTTTCTGGTTGACACGAATTACAGGTAAATAGTCATGCATTTTAAAAAATAACATCAGCAAAAAAATAAGTAGAAATATTAAAGCAAAACCTTGATAATTATAAGTAGAAGTGAAACTTGGAGAGCACCTTTGTTTTAAAAAAAGAATACGTTAAATACAAGCCTATGAGGTGGTAATATGAGGTTCATCAGAGAAAATAAAACGATTCTAATCTTTGGATTATTAATTATTATTAACGCGCTTTTTTTACTCATCATCCTCATTACAAAAGAATAGATGAAGCGAGCCTGCGTGATGCCCGCTATTCCTCCACATGATACTATAATATCCCCTTTATCATATCCCGTTCATTCTCGCCCGTCTGTTCCTCTGGCGTAAGTGAGCGACTGCGGTTTTTCAAGTCGTATTCAATATACGTCCCCAGCCTCCTCAACCCGCTCTTACGTAATGACATCCAAATAATTAGTCGGCTCATCGAGTACCAGCAAATTGGCTTTCCCGAAAAAGAGCTTCAAAAAAGCTACTCTGCATTTTTCACCCATACTCAAAACCCCAATACGCTTAAACATCCTCTATTTCCATTTTCCGGTACCAATAAATATTAGTACTAGGCATGAACCCCAGCACCAACTATCATTTCATGTATACAATTCTCTTTTTGGAGGTACTTCATGAAATCTGTCTACATAACAAGCATAGGTAAGTTTCTCCCTGGATCGGCTGTTGGCAACGATGAAATAGAAGATTACCTCGGTAAAATCGGGGGGAAGCATTCAAAATCGATGCGCCGCATTCTCGAACAAAACAAAATCCTTTACCGTCACTACGCGATCGACAAAGAACAAAATAGCTTATATTCGAATGCAGAAATGGCAAGCCTCGCTATTCGTGAAGCACTAGATCGCAATCAAGACGCGCTGGAGGATAAGGTTGAGTTTCTCGCGGCAGGAACGACTCAGGGCGATCTGCTTGTGCCAGGTTTCGCCAGTATGGTGCATGCTGAAACCGGCTTGCCTGTCATGGAGATTGCAACTCATCATGGCGTATGCGCAAGCGGCATGCAAGCCCTTAAAAATGCTTATCTGCATGTTCAATCCGGTGAGAACGATACAGCAGTCTCTTGCGCCAGCGAATTTCCGAGCCGCGTATTCAAGCATACACGCTTCGAAGCGCAAGCCGCTTTTGCTGATCGTCCTATCTCATTTGAAACTGATTTCCTGCGGTTTATGCTCTCCGATGGGGCTGGTGCTGCGGTACTTCAGAACAAGCCGGCCTCAAGAGGCTTGTCACTCCGCATCGAGTGGATCGACAATAAATCGTACGCTAATAAATACGATGTCTGTATGTATGCCGGTCTAAATAAAGCTGAAGGCAGCCCTTCCAGCTGGCTGGACTACAGCTCCATTCACGAGGCGGCAGACGACGGTGCAGTTAATCTAAAACAGGACATTAGACTCGTAAATGAAATGCCTAGGGTGGGCGTGAATCGATTCTTTGAGCTAGTGGATGAAGGGAAAGTCGATCCTGCGGCTATCGATTGGATGGTATGCCATTATTCGTCTCATTTTTTCCGCAGTGAAATCTTCCGTCTCTTACAGCTCGGGGGTCTATCAATTCCTGAAGATAAATGGTTCACTAATTTGTACACGAAAGGCAATACCGGTGCTGCTTCTATCTACATTATGCTGGAGGAGCTCTTGAACGAAGGCCAACTTTCCCCTGGTGAACAAGTGTTATGTATGGTGCCGGAAAGCGGCAGATTTCAAACCTCCTATATGCTGCTCACCGTAGTCGGCGAAGAGGAGAAGGAGTCGATACAGTTAATTGAAGAGAGGGACCCTGAAGCGCCTCATTTGGAATATAATAAAGAGGATGCGGTGCAAGCCCTGCTTGTGAGGCAGCTCGTCCAGATATGGATTGATTTTGAGCAAAAGCTCGCTCATGTTCCAGTCATTCACAACCTTTATCGGAACAAATTTACACTAGACGATTATAAAGCTCTAATGGAGAACATTCGACAGCAGGTCATCGACGGCTCACAATGGATTGCACGTGCAGCCTCCTACATTGCAATCGAGCATATTGATCTTCGATCAGCATTCATCTCGCATGCTCGTGATGAGCATCGCGATTATCAAATGCTTGAGCGGAATTACGTCGCTGTCGGCGGAGATCTTTCAACGATTCAATCCGGCGATAAAAATATTGGCAGTGAAGCGCTCTCGTCCTACTTGTTCCAGCGAGCGAGCCGAGATAATCCTGTCGATTTAATCGGTGCCATGTGGATTATTGAAGGTCTTGGATGCCGTATGGCACGATATTGGGGAGAAATGATTCGAGACCAGCTTGGGCTCAATGATGAACAGGTATCCTTCCTGCTCTATCATAGTGAATCCGACGAAAAGCATTTCGAACGGCTAGAAGCGGTCATTCAGCATCCGATGCTCACAGCAGACATCGCCTCACGAATCGTAAAAACAGCCAAAACAACAGCAAGGCTGTACCTTCTGCAATTAGAGGAGCTGGGTAACGTATGAGTGAAGCTGAATATTTTGAAAATATGAGGCATGACAAAAACGACCCTAATCCATTCCTCGCGATTTTTATGGATCAGAGCATTCCCTTTAACGAGGAGGCGAAGGCAGCTTACCTCAAGGACTGCTCCAGCAAATCTCGGCAATTTCTGCTTCCGATACTAAGACCGTTCGCACGTATGATGATCATCCTGTTTCAGATTTATAAAATCATCATCCCTAAAGCCTTCACTTCATCCAAACTATTGCACCGAGTGTTGTATTGGGGAATGAAGACATTTGTTAGCCCGAGTGCTAACTTTATGATTTTGCGACACTTCTATTTGGGCTCCGAAGTATTGCAATTCATTCGCGATAATGTGAACGGTGTAGAAATCGAGATGAATCCGCTGAAACCGACTAACCTCGAGCCGGTGAAGAACGACTTATTTCTCATACATGATCTTAATTTGTATAATTTCGTTATTAATCTAAATCGTGAGATTCGAGTCAAACAAATTGAGATAACGAAGCAAGAGCAGTTGAATTTCGATGCCATAACAGCAACTCCTCTGCCAATTGAACAAATGCCGCGGCGTTGGACCAACTTTCTTGACCTGACAACGGCAATTGAATGCTTTACGCCTATTTACCAGCTTTTTTTGACGGATAACGACTTTTGGCGCGCTACCAATTCCTTACAGCTGGATGAAACAATCGGCATACTCGCTTCCAAAGTAATCGGTAATAACGAGCGGCTCGCGCTCATTAACAACAAGCACCCGATGGTGCCACTGACTACACTTAAAGCCGGATTTCGACTTGTGCTGCACGGGCTCGCGACCGAACAGCTCCATGCGCTGCTCGTTGAATTGAAACAAAAAAAGGGGCAGGCCTCTTAATAAAGGCCTGCCCCTTTTAGCGGGCATCTCTATTCAACATGTAAGTTAGCAATTACACAAACTTGCCATTCCGATAATCGGAGTAGGCTTCTACAATTTGTCGTTCGGTGTTCATAACAAATGGTCCGCGGGCGACAATTGGCTCATGCAGCGGTTGACCCGCATATAACAGCACTCTCAGCTTCGTTATTGCTGTAATCTCCACCTCACTTGACTCACTGCCTTCTTCCTCACGACTAAGGAATAACACTTGTCTTTGTCCAGCCTGCGTATGCTCACTGCCGAATTGCCCTTCACCTTCAATAACATAGAGGAAGCCATTATAGGAGCTCGGCAAATCCTGCTTCACAGTAACACCGGGCTCGATCGTGAATTCGACCATTGTAATGGGCACATAATTTTTAGTATTCGATTGAACACCGCCTGACGAGCCGGAATAAACCCGGATTACTGCGCCTTCTTCCAAACGAGTCGGCATATCTGCGCTTCGCAAGTTTTGATAACGAGGCTCCGTCATTTTGTCGGCTGCCGGAAGGTTCACCCACAGCTGCAGCAAATGGACCGTTTCGCCTTCTGCCGGCTCCTCATTATGTATGACACCTCGACCCGCAGTCATCCACTGCGCATCGCCTGGGTGCAGCTCACCCTTCTGCTCGCTCGAATTGTCGTAATGCTCAAGCTTGCCATCGATTACATACGTAACGGTCTCCATCCCTCTGTGGGGATGGTTATCGAACGCGCCCTTCTGAAACCAATCTTCTGCCAGTATAAGAAACGGATCATGCTCCTCATAGCGGCCGTTTTCCAAAATAAAGCTATTTTTATGTTTATCGCTAATGTAATTAATTTCTGCAGTACGAATCCTTTTAATGCTGCGGCTATATATCTTTGATTGTTCGCTCATTGTAATACCCTCCTAGTGATGCCAACTTTTTAGATAGAATTACATCTTAAGTATAACATCTTCACTAACTTAAATAAAGTATATATACAATGTTAAGACTCCTGATTTCGAGCTAACAACTCCGCTAAATTAAAAAGAATAATTATAAAATTTCTCAGCATTACGTAGGCTCGTCCAAATATCGGGGCTTTCGCCTCCCATATACCAGTAGGCGAAGCCTGCTGCATTCAGATTTGCAGCTGATTTGTATTTCGCCGCTAACGAGCGTCCATCCTCTAACCAAATTTTATGCCGCAGCCCATTCTTCATGTAACTGACCGTATACTGTCCTACAGCCTGTTCCCATCGCGGCAGAAGGGAATACGTTTTAAGCAGCTGATTTTGCTCTGAAAATGAAAGAAATGCCGATGAGGAGACGGTTCCATCCTTGTTCAGCGTCCAATCCCGGTTATAAAAAGGAAGAGCTAAAATAACCTTTCTACTAGGAACAACCTCCATGAGATGATTAAGAGCAGTCTCAACATAAGGCTGTGAAGCTACGGAGCCAGGCTGCTTGCTGCCTCCATAGTGCTCATCGTAGCCCATCATTACCACATAATCTACTTGCTTGCCCAGCGCCGCATAATCGAAAGCCTCCGTCCAATCTGTTCCCCGGTCTGGGGATACATCTATTGAAAGCACCGCATTCCATTCATGAAGACTCTTTGCTAGACCGGTAATAAACGCAGTCAAGCCTGCACGATCCGCCGGAGCTACATTTTCAAAGTCGATATTAAGTCCATCTAAGTCGTATTTCTTTACTATAGCTGTTAATTGATTAATGCTAGTATTTCTTGCTGTGGAATTGGACAACATTTGATGAGTAGCTTCTTGATCGGAACGATTACCGACCATAGCCCAAATCTTTTTGTTATTGTTCTTCGCCCACGATACGAGCGACTTATCGGTGTAATCCGTTATAGCACCAGTCTCTGCTAAGTAGTACCACCGAGGAGATAATGTATTTACATTCGATTGCAAAACATTGCTTGTGTACTGCGCTGTCGTTTGTCCGTACTGCCAGCCTAAATAAATCAGGTCCTTCGATTCGGCCTCAAGCTCAGCGGCCCAGCTTTCGTTTTGCAGCACTCGCCCAATCAATACGGCGGTCTCTTGTCTCGTTATGGGGTCTCCTGGACGAAAATTCAAGTAATTGTCGCCCTTCATAAGACCCAGCTTATTAATAATAACGACGGAAGGTTTGGCCCAGTCTGCTATTAGGTTTGCGTCATTAAAGCTGAGAACAGCACCGCTTGCAGCCCCTGATTGCTTCAATGCACGCGACATTAACACAGCCGCCTCCTGCCTTGTAATCGGCTTTTCTGGAGCAAAGGTACTTACTGTATTACCATCCGCCAAGCCTAGCTGTACCGCCGCCTGAATCCAGCCGTAATACCAAGCGTTCCTCGCTACATCAGTAAATGGAGAGACTGGACTCGCTGTCGGCTCAAGCACAAGTAAGCGATCCAGTACGGTAACAAATTCCGCACGTGTAATCGCTAGAGCAGGAGAAAAGCTTCGAGCTGATGTCCCCTTCAAAATATTTCTATTATACAAATCTATGATTTCATTTTTAGCATAGCTATCGGATATATCGTCAAAAGGCAATCGACTTTTTGTGTAACTATTGGATATATCTCCAAAAGGCTGTGTACTCATAGCGGCAGCAGGCTGAATGCCTACACTTATTGCGCATATCCAAGCGATTGCGGCAACAACCACTCTACTTAATCTGTGATTCACGAGGATCCCCCTAAAATACGAATCTTAAAATTTTATCAAACTTCCTCCTATCATTCACCGTAAAAATATTGGTAGTTTCGATTTAGTATAGTTCGGTTCATCTGAGGAATCTTTAGTGAGTTGGAAATACAGCGGTTTTTCTTAGGAAGTCTCCTATACAATAAAAAAGAAAGCCCGCAGTATCATGGACTTTCTCGACAGCTTTATTTTACGGATAATACCTTTTGCGTTGTTATTTCTTCCGAATGGCTTTTCCATAACAAGTTGCAATCGTTCAGTTTTAGTCCAAACTGCAAAGCTCAACCATCTTGCGCTCCTCCGCCGACTGATAAGCAGCTAGTGTAAATGCAAGAGTCTTCATTCCGTCATCATACGGGCATAAAATGCTATTTTTGGAAAAGGCGGCTACAGCTTCTACAAAAGCTTTATCCTGCTCAAAAGTTGGATCTTTTCGGGAAGTAATGGTGATCTTCTGGTCTTTGTCTATAATAGTGAGAACTTGGCCATTGCCGCCGAGCTCAACAAAAAAATCGGAACCAAAAAATTTGATCTCAGATAAGCTGTGATGGGGCGATACGCAGGATTCAGTAATGGTGCCGACAGCACCCGAGTCAAGTGTGAAGGATACGGCACCACCATCCGGAATTGTAGAATCCGGGTACACGCCCTGAATGGAATTATGGCCAAACATCGCTGAGACGCTGCGATATTCGCCAGCTATGTAACGTATCAAGTCCACTTGATGAGTCACTGCATCGGCCAAATGCCCGCCAGACATCTGTTGTTGCCTCCACCAAGGGGCAGGATGAGCGCCTCCGAAGCGGTATGCTTGAATCAGATGAATCGTTTTCCCATCTAAATATGACTTTGCTTGCTGTACCGTATCAAAATAACGCAGACAATAGCCAACGGAGTGGATCACTCCAGCATCACGAATAGCCTGCTCCTTGCGCTTAACAGACGGAAGCTCCAGCCCCAGCGGTTTCTCCACGAACAGATGAATCCCTTTGCTTGCTGCCTGCTCCTCCAGGTTTTCTCTGGCGAACTGCGGGGAACAGATAAATACCGCGTCGATTTCCTCTGGATTAAGCAAATCCTCCACGCTAGCCGCAACTCTCGCGCCGACTATATCCGCCATTGACTTAGCAGCCTCGTTGTTAACGTCATAGACGCTTACGATCTCTGCCAATGAGATCTTCTGCAGCCCTGATAAATGATGACGGGCTATGCCTCCAGCACCAATCATACCAATTTTAACTGTCATCTCATTCATTCCTGCCTTCCTGATCTACTTTTTCTAACTATTCAAAAGGGATATACTCTTCCCTGAAGCAATCGATTCGTCAATCGCGAAGCTGACTTCCATTGATTTGTACGCATCCAGAAACTCACATCGAGTGGCTGAACCCGTTTGTACAGCCTGTATGAAGTCATCGATCTCTTCTACAAAAGGATGATGGGACACATCGCCGCTATCGGGCAAAATAGTCGGAATCACAGCGTAATCCGTTTGTCCGGGCAGCTTGTGCGTAAAGAGCTGATTATTCATAATCGCCCCCTTTTCTCCGAGTAAATGCACATTGAACCTATAGGGGGTTTTGCATTCCAGAGAGGACGACACCTTACCGATGCCTCCATTCTTCAGCTTAAGGATCGCTATCACATTCGGATCGAACTCGTATTCGGAGTCGGACCATGTACTACAGCTATATGCAGTAACTTCTGTTACCTCGCCAGCAAAATAGCGGACCGCATCAAGCGCGTGACAGCCTGCGGACAGCATACTGCTGCCACCGCGAGCCTTAGTCTTGCTCCAGCGGTATTGACCGTATTTGGGACCAACATGGTGCCAGTAATCGATTTGTGCCATATAGATTCGGCCGATCGCATCGTCATCAATCAAAGCCTTCGTATTAATCATTGAAGGATTCCAACGTAAGACGAAGCTAACAGCAGTGCGAACTGGATTCTTTTCTAGCGACTCAGCCATATTGAGCAGCCCTGCTCTATCCATTGCCAGCGGCTTTTCGAGTACCAGATGCTTGCCATATCGTGCTGCAAGTACCGCTTGCTCAGGACGAAGATCGGGTGTGGAGCATAATACAACGGCATCTACATTCGATGCTTTGATTGCTTCCTCATAATTTTCAGTTACGTTTGCTTGAATACCAAGTTCAGCCAGCTTGCTTCTGGCATGCTCGATATTCCGGCTCACCACTGTGACAACCTCGGCATCCGGCCTTTCTGCAATCGCTTTCAAATATTCTCCAGCTACCCAACCTGTTCCCACTACAACAAACCGTAAAATTCCCATGTTTGGCTCCTCCTTAAGAAGGTTTTCTCGATCTTGCTCCAGCTTTTCCCTGTCTGCCCATCCCTAATCGCTTTCTCTCCTCTGATAATTGTAATTCTCGCCTACTAAATATTGCCGCAATTTCTCTAGATTCATGGTTCACATAGATTATTATAATTCTTATGAAGGAATTAGAATTTAGATTACGAAACGTTCTTTTTGCACTTCTATTTACATTTTAGGCCGGAAAATTTACACTGATATTACAGCTCAATCGCAAACGACTGGCTGACCCTCACACCTGAAGCTAGTGGAAAAGGAAGAAGGATGATAAAGAATGGACTGGAAGCGTTATCATTTAGAGGAAAAAATTAGCGTTCTCAGTCTTGTCACCTGCTATTATTTCGAGTTGTCCAAAACATTTCGCTACGACGGTGAGAAGCATGATTTTTGGGAGATCGTATACGTGGACAAGGGGGAAGTTGAGGCCCAGACGGATTCCCAAACCTATTCACTCAAGCAGGGCGATTTACTTTTCCATGAGCCCAACGAATTCCACAACCTGGTTAGCAATGGGAAGATCGCGCCGGACATATTCATTGTAACGTTCGTCTGCAACTCGGATGTCATGTCATTTTTCACTAAAAATAAAATGTTCCGCCTCACCGAATACGAACGCTCAATCCTTGCTCTTCTTATGAAAGAAGGACTGTATGTCTTCGGTTCAGGATCGAATTCAGAGTCTGGTCCTGAGTTGAATTCAGGTCATCATTCCCCCTTGCTTCATGACAATCCATCCACTTTCGCTAGCGAGCAATTAGTCAAAATCTATATTGAATTGCTTTTAATCCAATTGATTCGCAACAAACATAACAAAGAAGATCGCTCATCCGCTTCGTCAACACGGAACAACCAAGCCAATCTCCTATCTGAGAAGATAGCCGCTTATATAACTGCCAATTTGGATAAAAGGTGGACGCTGAAGCAGTTATGCTCCGAATTCGGAATCGGACGGACGCAGATCAACATTTTATTCAAAGAAGCTACAGGCCTCGCTATTATTGAATATATGAACCAAATGAAAATTGAGAAGGCCAAAGCCTATATCCGCGAGGAGATTTACAATTTCACTGAGATCGCGGAATTGCTCGGATACAGCAGTGTCCATTACTTCTCCCGCCACTTCAAAATAGCCACGGGTATGACACCGTCCGAATACTCCAAAACAATTAAAGCGCGACTTTTGATCAACCATAAGCTGATTAACAAAAAGTAACCATTCACCTATTATTCAAAAGTGGCTCAAAACTAAAACCAGAGCTTAGCGGACTCAAAAATGGCTCAAAACAAAATCAAGAATTTGGTGTATATTGCTCGAAATAGACATACCAGAGCTGCAGATGCTACCTAAATGAAAAGCAGCGCCAAACAAAAAAGGCGGGCTATACGCAGCCGCGCAAACCCGCCAACGATCACCCGTGGAAAACCACGTATGAACATATAAGCACCAACCTTAGCACAAAATAGAATCCGTACCAAGACACCCTCTGATTTCAAAAACGTCTTTGCTGAGACCTCCTGGTAAGTAGGCCTCTATTCTAACCAGTGACATTTTGTTAGCACAATTAGGGTGATATTATCGCAACACAATTAGTGTTACATTATTGCAGACGTTTAAGTTTTTATAACGACTCAGTATTGAGCGGTTTCAATCTAGACTCGATTTGGGCTCTTTGGGACTCAAGGAATGGAGGCAAAGCGAGCGACTCGCCTAAGTGATCGATATGCTCATCTGTATCGAAGCCAGGCCCATCCGTTGCCAATTCGAAGAGAATACCATTCGGTTCGCGGAAGTAAAGGGAACGGAAATAGTAGCGATCAACAAAACCTGAGTTCGGAATTCTAACTCCGCGAATATGTTCAATCCATTCATGAAGCTCTTCATCGTTATCGACACGGAACGCTACGTGGTGAACCCCGCCGTGACCTTGCTGTTCACGCGGAAGATCATTCCGCTCCTCGATATGAACCTCTGCTCCACTTCCGCCTTCGCCTGTTTCAAATACAACGATATCTGGTTGACCCGATATTGTAGATGGGTATTGACCCTTCTGCCGGAAGCCCATTAGCTGCGTTAACACAACTACAGTCGGCTCTGGATTTTTCACGGTCAACTGAACGGGCCCAAGCCCGAGAATGCCATATTCCGTTGGCACAGTACTTTTATCCCAAGGATTACCGCCCTTAACCCCTTCGTTATGCTCATCCGATACCAATACTAGTCGCTGTCCCTCGAAGTCTCTAAAAGCGATTGTGTTTCTGCCAGCCCGCTCGATAATATCATCATGATCGACACTGAACTGCACAAATCTTTCCTTCCAATAGCGAAGCGCATCATCATTGGCCACGCGAAGCGACAAAGAGGAAATACTGCTTGTTCCCTCACGGTTTTTTCCGGTCATTGGGAATTCGAAGAAGGTCAGCTCTGTTCCTGGATTACCTTTCTCGTCCCCATAAAACAGATGATAGACAGATGTTTCATCTTGATTGACTGTTTTCTTGACCAAGCGAAGGCCTAATATTTGCGTGTAAAAGCTGAAATTTTCTGATGCTGTGCCCGTAATGGCTGATACGTGATGAATTCCTTTTAATTGCATATGAACAACCTCCTAAAAAGTTTTATTGTAACTGAACTCGTTAATTGCATGGGTGAAATTGAGGTTTCAACTTAAAGGCATGAACCTAAGCATTGAGCCTAGAGGCTTAAACCAATAGCTGTGAACCTAAAAGCCTAGACCAATAACCGTAAACCTGAACTTTGAACCTATAGTCGCCTGATTGTTAGGAGAACCTCAATAAGTATGAGTTCAGATTCACTAATCTCGATGCAGCTAAACCACCTGTATCCTATTAGTGAGGAAACCTCACCAATTATGAAGTCGAACTCACTAATTTCGTAGCAGCTAAACCACCTATTTCCAATTAGTGAGGGAACCTCACCAATTATGAGACCAGACTCACTAATTTCGTAGCAGCTTAACCACCTATTACCAATTAGTGAGGAAAACCTCACTAGCGATGAACCTAACCTCACGGGGAATGAGCTTTTCCTCACTGTTTCGACCAAGTCGTCCCAAATTACTTCTATTATTGAGATTTACCTCACTAATAAATGAATGTCCTCACTAATTTAAACTTATTGAGATTTGTCTCACATAATAAGGAGTTTCACTGGCAGTGCAGAACCGGCAGCGCAGAACTGGCAGTGCAGAACTGGCAGTGCAGATCTGGCAGTGCAGATCTGGTAGTGCAGAACTGGCAGTGCAGGTCTGGCAGTGCGGAACTGGCAGTGCGGAACTGGCAGTGCGGAACTGGCAGTGTAGGTCTGGCAGTGCGGAACTGGCAGTGCGGAACTGGCAGTGCAGAACTGGTAGCGCAGAACTGGTAGTGCAGATCTGGCAGTGCAGTGCAGGGCAAGTCAGGACATCCGGTTACTATCGTTCTATTTCGACTATCGTAAGGTTATCGGCAATTAGAATGGATATTGTCCATTCAATCACCTAATACTTCATCCCCATATGTGTTTGAATGGAAAAGATCCAATCAAATTGGTAGTTTGAAGCTCTTTTTCTGCGGAACGGACGATTAGGTTGGATGAAATACAGTCTGGGACAAAGGGACAAACACATCGTCTTTGATGCATAGCTGATTATATGAATTACAGTCAAATACGACTAATGAAGAATAGGCTTTTCTCACTTTCTGTCAAGCGCTGACTTTCAGGTTAGACCAAAATTAATTTTGAATTTTTTTTAGCAAACCGATAAGCTGCTTTTTCTCTTCCTCGTTCAGCCCTTTAAATTGCGACGCCTGAAAATACTCCTGTACAGGAACGACGTCGTGAAATAACGCTTTACCTTTGTCTGTGAGGGAAACGAATTTCGTTTTCCATTCCTGCTCCCGTTTCACAAAGCCCAGCTCCTCCAGTTTACCCAACAGCTGTGTTATATTTCCTTTTGTAACTAAAAGCTTATCAGCCAGCTGCTGCTGCGTCAGACGATCATTCGTGCCGATTTGAGCCAGCAGGTCAAATTGCGCTACGGTCAGATCCCATCTTTTCAAATGTTGATGTGTCTCGCGAACGCTTTGATTATAAACCCGTGATAGCCGATACCATATATTTAAGCCTAATCGTTTATCACGGATTTTTGAGAAGGAATCTGTTTCGTTATGCTCCATACATTCACCTCACAGCTTCGATATATCATCAGTTTAGATATAAACTAATATAAAGTCAACCGTCTTCCACTAATCCCCTACCAGAGGCTAGGGTAACCTTGCCCACAGTATGATAAGATAAGCGGATAACTTGGAAGAGGAGAACCTGCATGCTCGAGCGCAATTCGTTATCGACGAATCAACCGCCTGTCGGAAGGATAAATCCGAACTTTAACACGCAAAAGAAGCGCAAACGAAATAGATGGCTTGTGCTGATCATCCTTGCTTTTATGGCAGCAATTATATGGAAAGTGTACCCTATCGATAATCGATTCATCCCTTACATTAATAGTGATCCTGTACCTCCTGTTACTGAGCTCCACCCCATCGTATCCACCAAGCAAGCCGAGTTAATTACTGCTACTAGCAAAATAGGTATTACAATTCTGATTACGGACGGCTTTCGATCGAGCGAGGAACAGGATGTTTTGCACGCAAAAGGTCGCACTGCAGAAGGATCAGTGGTAACTCATGCTCGCGGCGGACAATCCTATCATAATTACGGGCTTGCGATTGATTTTGCGCTGAGAACGTCTAAGGGCAAGGTAATATGGGATATGGAATATGACGGAAACAAAAATGGAAAGCCGGACTGGATGGAAGTCGTAGCAATAGCGAAGGAGCTTGGCTTCTCTTGGGGAGGCGACTGGGAAAATTTCAAAGATTATCCGCATCTGCAAATGGATTTTGGTTATTCAATCCGTCAGCTTCAGAGAGGGGCCAGACCCCCTACGGAATAGCTATCACGTGTAAAATAAGTAAAATAAAAACGGGTTTCTCCAATAGGTTCGAATGGACCTTTTAGGAAAAACCCGTTTTTTTATTTAAACTACTCGAGCGCTTTGTAGCACTTCAGCGTAACTAGCATTTGTGTAAAATCAACCTTCTAAGTCAACTTTCGATGCTGTCTTTCGATGCTTTCATTCGAAGCTTTAATACTAAGTAACCTTCTCTTCCTTATAAACCCGCAATAATTTCATAGGACCGCAAACGCGCCTTATGCTCAAAAATATGAGCGGCTACCATAATCTCGTCCGCTTGCGTAGCTTCTATATATTGCTCCAACTTAGCTTTCACCGTTTCAGGTCCACCTATAATAGTAGAGCCTAACTGCTGCTGTAGAGCAACTTTTTCCTGTTCATTCCAAATTCTGTCCATATCATCTACTGGCGGGGCTAACGGGCTGCGTTTATTGCGAATAAATGACAGGAATTGCTGCTGCATCGACGTCGCTAAGTATGCCGCTTGCCCATCCGTATCTGCTGCAACTACATTGACTGCTACCATGCCATAAGGTTTATCCAGCACCTCTGATGGCTGAAAGTTGTTGCGATACAAATTCATAGCCGGTACGGTAAAGTTGGGCGAGAAATGACCAGCAAAAGCAAACGGTAGGCCCAGCTTAGCAGCTAGCATCGCACTGAAATCACTTGATCCCAGCAGCCAAATCGGGATGTTCAAGCCCTCTCCTGGAATAGCTCTAACAGGAATGCCGACTGATGATCTTTCCGGGTCTAAAAATGCGCGCAATTCCTCTAGCTTCTCCGGAAAATCCTGTCCGTTGCTATGGCGACTGCCTCTGAGCGCTGCAGCCGTAAGGCCATCTGTACCTGGCGCTCGGCCAAGCCCTAAATCTATGCGGCCTGGGAACAACGATTCCAGCGTCCCAAATTGCTCCGCAATAACAAGCGGTGCATGGTTTGGCAGCATTATGCCGCCTGAGCCCACTCGTATCGATATTGTTCCTGCCGCAACATGACCAATGACGATAGAGGTTGCTGAGCTCGCAATGCTCGGCGCATTATGATGCTCCGCAAGCCAGTAGCGATTGTAGCCCCATTTTTCTGCATGCTGAGCTAGGTCTAGCGTATTGCTTAGTGATTCAGAGACAGATCCGCCTTCGACGATGGGGGAGACATCAAGCACGGACATAGGAATATTAAATGCATTCATATATTTCGTATTCGCTGTAATAACGTTCACCTACTTTATAATATTTGCAAAAATATAAACGCTCTGTTCGTATCTGTTTCTAACTGTATGATTTTCAAATACATTAAAACCAAAAATAGAAGGCGAACTTCTATTTCGTTAGAGCTGTTTCGGCTGCATTTTCTGCTGACACTGCTGCTTTATTCTATCCAATACGGTCTGAATCGTATTCTGCTCTAAGTAAGCTTCATAATAAAGCTCCGCTTCATGGAAGAAATGATCCATCACACCTTGGATATTCGCAGAAATAAGACAAGACTCATCCGGGTTTCCCGAACACCAATGCGGCTTTAACGTCCCGCCGGAAAGAGCGCGATAGATTTGAGCAAGCGTAACTTCCTGCGGATCACAGTTCAAAATATATCCGCCGCCGATACCCTCCTTCGTTTTCACGAAACCATGCTTTCGAAGGCCGCTCATAATTTTTCGTATTCGCGTAGGATTGGTTGCTACGTTACGCGCGATCGTTTCGCTGCTTGCCATATGATCAGGCGTATAAGCGAGCAGCACTAGACTATGAACCGCAACCGTAAATTCACTATTCAATATTCCACTCCCTTTCGAGAAGCTTACTGTAATTTTATTAGATACAGTTAATAATGTCAAATCCAATTCATAGATTTGTCATTTTCGAACCTTTGGTTTTTTCGAAACTAACGATGCTGCTCATATCGGCTTAGCTTGCTTATCCTGCGAATTTCTTCACACTCTGACGCCGATAATACCTCTACTTCTGCTGTCTGAACATTGCTCAGCAGCTGCTCTAATGAGCTTGCTCCAGGAATCGTTGTTGCGACAACAGGATTAGACAACACATAACGCATTGCTAAATGCGTGAGCTCGCGAGAATCGCTTGCTCCGCCCAGCGTCATCAAGCCTTCTCGCAGCGCCAATAGTTCCTCCATACTGTAATCCAAGTAACCTTTAGCCGATTTTTCTTGCCCGTTATTCGTCAAAATCCCTATGGCTACGGGACCTCTAGCTATTAGACTAATTCCTTTATCAGCAAGCAGCGGCAGCACACTCTCCTCTGGTCGTCTATCCAAAATGCTGTACTGGCTCATTACACTCACAATATTAGAACGCTCCGCAAATTCCCTAATGACATTCGGACGTATGGAGGATATCCCATAATAACGAATATACCCTTCCTGCTTAAGCTCCTCAAAAGCCTCGATTGTCTCATCGATCGGATCGTCAAGAGTACCGCCATGCAGCTGGTATAAATCGATATAATCGGTCTGCAGTCTGCGAAGGCTATCTTTTACCGCTTCTTTAATGTAAGCTTTTGATGGATCCCAAGTCCAGCCTTCCTTGCCCGTTTCCCAACGATTTCCGACCTTCGTCGCCAGTACTATATCAGCGCGGCGGCCGCGAATCGCTCTGCCAATAATCTCCTCATTAAGTCCCTCGTTATAGAGATCAGCTGTATCAAGAAAATTCACACCGCGCTCCAATGCTTCATGAATAAGTGCTTCGGCCTTCGCCCTATCCGTCCCTAGCGACATACATCCTAGACCAATCTCACTGACATAAAGCTCGGATTGACCCAAACGGTTTAATTTCATTTTAACCCCTCCATTTAGCCAATAATCTGTCCGATAAATGCTTCTAAATTCGTTATATCCGTAATCTGTTTATTACAATGTGCACTATCCACGCACATATAATTGCCTACTGCTTTATAATAATCAGGCGAGCTGCTTCCCTTGGTTTTAGCAATTGCTGTAACGAGCGCAACATTCCCATAGCTGTTGCATAGCGAGCATATGCTTTTCTTATTCGTTATCGTATACCGACATTCTATGCCGACAAGCTTATCATTCCTTACATAAACCATATACAGTTTAGTTGTAGCTATATCAATCCAGCCTAAATAAGTTAACGAATTCACGTCAACAGCAGATAAATCGGGCAGCTTGAGCTTCTTAGCCTTCGGAAACAGCTTTTTAATCGCAGCCTCAGTCACCGTTGGAAAAGATATCTTATATGGAGACAGCGCATTAAGCTCGTTCTCATACTCCACCTTACTCATACGCTTGAAAAGCGGCGTCATTAATACATGCTGCTCCTCTGTCAAATGGCCAAAAAGCTCAGCCACATGACTCTCCGCTGAATGGATGACAGCATTAAGCACTTTACGGTCAGTAGCAGAATTGTATTCACGCTGCAAGAAATCGGTATGACGCTTGACCCCATTAAATTGATGGTTATAAATAAAAGGTTCAATCATAGAAACAAGAACACCTCCATAACTCCACGTAACAGCTTCATTTTTTCCAGCTTCATTCAAGCATACACAAGGTCACCTTTTTTGGCAAAATACAAGTCAATTATAATCAGCTCTCCCAAATTTATTATTAAATTTCTGGTATCATAGAAGGACAAACATTTCTTCATCACTACGTTAATAAGGAAGGATCATAAACATGAGCTTTCAGTTGACTAAACGGGTCATTAAGCTGCTGTGCGGCGAGCTCTCTTACGAGAGAGGGGAAGCTTACTTCCTGGACAACAAAGTGACTCTTACCAATAATGATCCCGAAACTTCTATTTATAAAGCCATCGTCAAAGACGATAAAAATTACGATATTTCAATCGAAATTGATTATAACGGTGATGTGGATGCAGAATGCACCTGCCTCGCTTTTTATACATCTGACAAGCTCTGCAAGCATGTTGCTGCCGCGCTGCTGCATATACAACATATGAAGCAAGACGGCGGGAATGAACCGACACGTTTCTATAATTCCATCCTTTATCCGGAGGATCCATTTCTAGGGGAAATAGGTCAGCTTCAGACAAGGACCAGCACGTTGAGGACAAGGTCTTCTTCTAACTCTTCTGATGATGACGCTATGTTAACGAGCAGCATGCTGGGACTATTCAGCGAAAAACCGCTGCGCCCAAGTAATGCTACGCCTTTTTTTGATACAAGGACTGTCCTTGATGTCGCGTTTACCTGCAAACCATTTCATTATGGCGATCGGAAATATATGTTCGGCATTGAGCTCAAGGTCGGACCGAAACGACCATATATCGTACAGAAGCTAAGAGAATTTCTCGACCGGATCGATCGTCGGCAAAGCTATGTTTTCTCCAAGCATTTCACTTTCGATCCCGCGCTGCATAGCTTCTCCGTACAGGATGACGCCATAATTCGGCAGCTTATTCACATCTATCACAATGAAAAAATGTACCGTGAAACGACCAGCGCATATGAGAATCACAACAAAAATTTGAGCGGAGATCGTATGTTACTTGTTCCTCCGGCCTCTTGGGAGATTTTGCAGCCTTTACTATCTGCAGCGTCTTCCGCATTTCTCGATTACAACAACAGCAGCTTTACAGGCATAGAATTATCCGATGAACAGATCCCGCTCCAATTTGAGTTCAACCAAGCAGATAGTGAGGGCTACCAGTTAGAAGTTGAGGGGATAGAAAATCTAATTATATTGGAAGCATACGGTGTTGTCCTCTCAGGTGGCAGGCTGCTAAAACTGCAAACTGAGCAATGCAAGCGCCTCTCCGAGCTGAAGTATATGCTCGATGCTACCAACAAGCAGCAAATCAAAATCTCGCCAGAGCAAATGGAGCCTTTTATGGAAAAGGTCGTGCCCGGCTTAATGAAGCTCGGCAGTGTACGTATTGCCCAGACCGTCTCTGAACGTATTACGCATACGCCTTTAAAAGCGAAGCTGTACTTGGACCGCTTGAAGGACCGCCTGCTTGCCAGTCTAGATTTTCAATACGGTGATATTATTATAAATCCATTAGAAGGAAGCGGTCAGAAGCGCGGCTCCGATCGTATCCTTATGCGGGATGGGGAGCAGGAACGTCGGATTTTAGAGCTAATGGAGCTAAGCCCCTTCGCCAAAACAGAGAGCGGCTATTTCATGGAGGACGAGGACAGCGAATATGATTTTTTGTACCATGTCATTCCGCAGTTGGAAAAGCTGCTCGACGTCTACGCCACATCAGCCGTGAAAATAAGAATTTTCACCGAACATGCGCCACCACAAATAACAGTAAATGTGGACGAGCGCACCGATTGGCTCGAATTCAAATTTGATATGGCTGGCATTCCAGATACGGATGTCCGCGCTGTGCTTAAATCACTTGAGGAAAAGCGAAAATATTATAAGCTGCCTAATGGCGCGTTAATGCCGCTGGAAAGCGCGGAATTTCAGGAGATCATTCGATTCATAAACGAGGTAGGCATACGTAAAGGGGATATAAAAGGAGCGGAAATCAGCATTCCTGTCGTTCGCGGACTTCACTTGATGGATTCCCAAAGACAAGGTCATGCTGTTACTTTAGGAAAGTCGTTCCGTCGACTATTGGAAAACATGCGCAACCCAGACAATCTGGACTTTGCCGTGCCGGAGCATCTTGCCACCGTACTTCGGGATTACCAGCAATATGGATTCCAATGGATGAAGACGCTCGCTCATTACCGATTTGGCGGCATTTTGGCAGATGACATGGGGCTTGGAAAAACGATTCAAAGCATCGCGTTTATCGTGTCTGTGTTGCCTGAGATTAGAAGTCAGGAGCTGCCGGTTATTATCGTTTCCCCTGCTTCACTCGTTTATAACTGGCTGAATGAGTTGAAGCGGTTCGCGCCTGAGGTCCGGGCTGTCATCGCCGACGGAAGTAAAGAAGAACGCAGCAGTGTCCTAAAGGGAGGATCAGAAGTAGACGTTATTATTACATCCTACCCGCTGCTGCGAAGAGATATTGCGCAATATGAGCAGCAATCCTTCCATACGCTTATTTTGGATGAAGCACAGACTTTCAAGAACCATACGACTCAGACAGCGCAAGCCGTCAAACGGCTTCAAGCTCGTTACCATTTTGCCCTTACTGGAACTCCGGTTGAGAATCGGCTGGAGGAGCTATGGTCGATATTTGACGCCGTATTCCCAGCATTGTTCCCTGGAAGAAAGGAATTTGGCGAGCTTTCCAGAGAAACCGTGGCAAAACGAATTCGTCCATTTCTACTGCGCCGCTTGAAAAAGGATGTACTGAAGGAGCTGCCGGATAAGATCGAATCGCTTCAAGCCTCCGAGCTACTGCCCGATCAGAAGAAGCTGTACGTGTCCTATTTAGCTGAGCTTCAAGCCGAAGCAGTCAAGCATTTACACGCGAAGGACTTCCAGAAAAATCGCATTCGCATATTAGCCGGTCTAACAAGGCTACGCCAGCTTTGCTGTCATCCATCTCTGTTTGTCGAAGGCTATACAGGCAGCTCAGCTAAATTCGAGCAGTTGATGGAGCTTGTAGAGGAGTGCCGCAGCGCTGGAAAACGGATGCTCGTATTCTCGCAGTTTACCCAGATGCTAGGCTTAATCAGCAAGGAGCTCGGTTATCAAGGTGTCTCACATTTTTACTTAGACGGCCAAACACCAGGCTCCAAACGAGTAGAGCTATGCAACCGATTTAACGACGGCGAACGAGATCTGTTTCTCATTTCATTAAAGGCTGGCGGAACCGGATTAAACCTAACTGGTGCGGACACCGTTATCCTCTATGATCTTTGGTGGAATCCAGCTGTTGAACAGCAAGCAGCCGACCGCGCACATCGCATTGGGCAGAAGAACGTCGTCCAGGTTATCCGCCTCGTCGCGCAAGGTACGGTGGAGGATAAAATGTACGAGCTCCAACAGAAAAAAAAGAACCTCATCGACGAAGTGATCCAGCCTGGCCAGGAGGCGCTTTCCTCCCTATCGGAGCAGGATATTCGAGAGATTCTGATGATTACCGATTAATGAACCAATAAAACTACAATAAGCTATCGCATTATCGCGGTAGCTTATTTGTAGTTATTTTTATAGAAAACCTTAGTTAATTACTTACACGTTATACAAGAGGCTTTTGAATTAAAGTAGCGAAATTGAACTGATGCACATGACCATCGTTTAGTGTAGTCATTCCTTTTACAAAGTGCACATGTTTACCATTACCGACAGGGATTGCAAGTCCGGTTCTTATTTTTTTGAGATTATGAAAATGGTTCAAGAAATCAGTATGAGTGAGGTCTATTTCATGGACATGACTGTTACCAACACGGATCACTTGACCAGTAACTCCTGCAAAACGATGATTATGTCTATCTGCACCTTGTTCCGCTAATTTTGTGCTGCCTTCAAATTCATGTAAATGTGTCTGTCTTCTTATTTTAGTGCATCTTTTCATTACTCTTTTCCTCATAAAAATCCCTCCCCTAGGATCAAGATAAAACTTGATTCTGTATCATATATAAATCCGTTAAAATAAGTGTTAGACATCAGCACAATTAATTCAGAAATGACAAAAGGAGCAGGCTGCCACGTTTATCGCGGTATCCTGCTCCTTCGTATGTTGAGGTCCATATTAAAATCTAACTTTGATCCTCGAAACAGAACTTAATCATTTTATTGCTGTGGAAGGAATATAATATCCGTCATGAAATAATTCGGTCCGGGTGTTTCTGTCTCCCAACTAGCGACAGGAACTACGATAATATCTAGAGGAGCAGCGCCTTTTTCCACCTCTAGCTCGATCAGATAATCTCCTGCTTGCATTTCAATCTCTACATATTTATCAGAAGACACACGATGGAATGCTGGCATGAAATCCGTTATTTGGTTGCTTTCGATAACTGTTTCTCCATTTATCCGAAGCTTAATCGGTGCTTCTGTTGCAGTGATCCATTTGACCTTACGACTAGTTGGAATTCGGACTAAGGAGGACGCTTTGTACGTTCCTTGCGAATCAGTTCCGATTAATTCACCAAATGATAAACAGTTTCCAGAAACAGTTGCTTGTGTGATTTCACCCGTCGATGCTTCAATCGTCCAATGTGTCGCTAACACGAGTGAAAACGGAACGGATTCTGTATTCCAGATTAAGTTGTCATGTAACCGGTGGATAAGAAGCTCTAGCGGATAATTCGATAACAAATTACCCTCTTGCTGAACAACCATCTCCCAAGATACCTTAGCACCAGGCGCGATTTCGAAGCCAGCCTCGATGCTGGAAGCCTGTCTCCATTCTAGCGGAAGCTTGAGCTCAATTATACCTTTCCATGGTTCTCTGGACTCATTCGTCAATGTAAAAGAAATTGACTTGCTGCCTTTCGCGCCGATAACAGGCCCTTCGCTCCCATAATCCACAACAAGCGATAGTCCGACTCCTTGAGCGGTCGTGCCCCTAGGTAACAAATATCGATTTTGGAATGGTGCTATCCTATTTTTGACCGAACTCGGTGACGGAGTAAGCTCTCCTGATGTTGATTCTGTTTTTGAGATACGGATATCCAGGTTCCAAGCCGCGATGACTTCATGTCCAATTCGAATCGTTCGCTCCGTTAACTCTGTTAGATTTATCGGTGCCGGGAATCCTTTAATAGGTGGACTAACAACTACACGGTCGCCGACTGGCTCAATCCAACGCTGTGGCAAGCTATCTGACCCGCCTAATATACCGAGAATTGATCCCAAGGTCGCAGCCGTGCAATCCGTATCATATCCGCAATTCACCGCCTTCAGAATCGCGTCGCCAAAGTCCTCTCCGTACAACCAGCCAAGTATCGTAAATGCGATATTTTGCGGTGCATCTGTAAAATTCGGGTGGCCATGATGCTCTAATATCAACCTTCTTGTCTCGATCCAATCGATGCCTTCTTGGTGCCAGCGAAGTAAGTCGTTGACAGCGACTGCTGTACGGGAATCCTTAGGAATATACGATAAGCCGATCTGGATTAACCTATCTCTATCACTTTCCACGAAAGCGGCACTCTCAATCGCAGCGAAAAATACTTCTCCCCAAACGCCCTCTCCCCCAGCATGATCGACTATTGCATCTTCGTAAGCATAGGCCGCAGCTCTATCAGGCGCTCCGGGTGATACCATCGCCCAAATCTCGGATCGAATCGGAGACCCCATGCAATCTTTGAAAGGATTATTAAACCATCCCGCTACTGGAGGAACTAATCCTCTTCTAAGGTTGGCAAGCGCATAACCGTATTCATCAAACGGGAAAAAGATATGCTCCATCCACTCTTGCCCGAGTTCTTTAGAAGTAAGCTTTGCCCCATATTGCTCCAATGCGTGAAGCCATACCAACTGTAAGTCCAAATCATCATTCTCAAGAGGCTCATCTGGAAGCACAGGGTAAAAAGTAAGATCTAACAACTCCATTTTTCCCTCTACAGGAACACCGAGTGTTCCTCCAATATTTTTACCGAGCCAGCCTCCATACACCTTACGGTAGTAATCCTTCTCATTCAGTACAAGCTTACTCATCGTCAGCCATCCTCCCACAAACTTAAATATAATGCTATAATTACAACTTAACTCCATTTCCTCTTGCTGAGAATGGACGGTATTAAGATGTTCGCATCATTAAATCTTAGAGGTGAACTGGATGTTTTTCTCGTTAAATAGCCGTACGCACTTAGAGGTGAAGTGGGCGAATATCCACAAAGGGAACTCTTCATTCTTCAAAACACCTCACAGCAACCCGCACTATAATCTTATTCTCGTCATTGATGGACCCGTCTATCTAGAAATGGATGGCGTTCAATTGACGCTGCATTCAGGAGAGTTCCTTCTACTCGCTCCTTGGCAGGAGCATCAGGGCTGGAAGCCATTAGAGGAGCATGCAGGTTTCTTCTGGATTCAATTTTCCTCTGACATAAAGCTCGAGCTTATTGATGACAAAGTGTTGAATAATGAAGATTTCCACCTTCTGATGCCCGAATCCAATGAGCTGCGCACCTTCTCTGGAAATCAGATACGCATACTCATCCCTCAAAGAATGCCGACGCAAGGACGATTCGAGCTTATGGTCTTGTTTGAGAGACTATTACGAGAATTAGAACGCCCGCAAGGCTACTTTCATGTCCGTATTTCCCTCTTATTGTGGACTATTATTGAGAGGGTCGCAGACGAGACGCTTCGAAATCGCAATGTTGACCCCGCTTTACCAGCTTCATTCCTAACCTATAGGAGAATCGTGAATTTTCTAGAGGAATCGTTTACTAAAGATAAGACTAAAGCTTTCTATGAGCAAACTCTCAATCTTAAATATGAATACATATGCAATGTATTCAAGAAATACTCAGGCATCACCATTACCACCTATATTCAATTTTTACGTATACAACAATCACAAGATTTGCTTCGTCGAACGGATAAGTTGATTAATCAGATTGCCGAGGAAGTCGGTTACGAAGACCCTTTTTACTTCTCGAAAATTTTCAAAAAAACGATTGGAATGACACCAACCCAGTTTCGGGAGGAGGGGTGATAATACGTGGAGGTTGTTAACCGATCAACAGCTGCTTCACGTTAAGGGGCATTCAGAAGGAGATCGAGGAGGCAGCTCCATCATTGGAAGCCTCCCTACTCTAATTTTCATCATCCACGATAGAGTAACTGTCATAGAACGCTAAACTACTTCATGTTTCTTTAGACTAATCAAGAGGCATATAAATATCCGTTAAATTACCTGGCTTATAGTACGGATAATCCAGCATCACTCGCGCTTGTTGCGCAAACTCAGCGTTTGTAAGTGATTCGATTAAATACAAGCCTAAATCTATGGATGCCGTTACTCCGCCGCCCGTAAATAGATTACCGTCCCTTACAATTCGAGCCTTGATGACCTCCGAGCAATAGGGTGTTAATAAATCGTATGCCTTTGGATTCGTTGTAGCTTTTTTTCCATTCAAAAACCCAGCCGCGCCAAGCAGCAAAGCTCCCGTACAAACGGATGCTTTATATTCAACAGCCTCCCCTGTTTGAATCCACGAAATAAAATCAGTATCGTATCTAAGCTTTCTCGTAGCAAATCCTCCTGGGATAAATAGAAGGTCATAAACAGACAGATCGGGATACACATCCTTAACTTTTATGGTCATCCCCCTATCATCGGTTACTTCCTCCTTATTGGAACAGAAATCCCACGATACATTATCAATAGCTTTCATTATACCTATACTCGTTACTGCCTCATAAAAACCAATAAAGTCCATTGTCGTCATGCCATCAAAAAGTATAAATGCCATTTTCATGTCTAATTCTGATCCCCTTCCGCACTAATGATTTAAGGGAAATATTAACATACAGAAAAACTATTGGCGATAGAAAAGTTCTCTCTTACCTACATTATTTTTTACCACACCTCGAACTAAATCCGTCCTTTGCGAAATCCACATCAATTTACCATAAATGGTCATCTCTCTACCCTACTTTTACATGAGGTGCGCTTCTATAATGAAAGCAAACTAGAGCAAGTGACCACAAAGGAGACTAATCATATGGAACGCAAAATGTATGCCGATATTGTCATAGTTGGCGGAAGCACCGGCGGGGTTGCCGCAGCCCTTGCAGCAGCAAAAGCAGGCAAGCAAGTCATTATGACAGAGGAGACTGGCTGGATTGGTGGACAATTAACAAGCCAAGCCGTTCCGCCCGATGAGCATCCATGGATTGAATCGTTCGGATGCACAAGAAGCTATCGTGAATTTCGCGATGGTATTCGTGATTACTATAAGCGCAACTTCCCCGTAACGCCTAAAGCTCGAGCTAATAAGCAGCTTAATCCTGGCAGTGGAATCGTAAGTCGACTTTGCCACGAGCCACGTGCCGCAGTTGCAGTGCTGCATGAAATGCTTGCTCCATACGTGCACAGTGGCCGTCTCACCCTACTAGATCGTCATGTGCTTCAAGAAGCAGATGTTGATGGTGACGATATTGTATCTGTAACCGTTCGAAGCTTGGATTCAGGAGATACTGTGGAACTCATTGCTCCCTACTTTCTAGATGCAACGGAACTTGGCGATCTACTTCCTGCAGCTGACGTCGAGTATGTTATAGGAGCGGAATCGAAGCAGCAAACGGGCGAACCGCATGCTGTGGATGGTGATGCACTGCCGATGGATATGCAGGGCTTCACCTACTGCTTTGCAATGGACTATTTAGAAGGTGAAGACCATACCATCGACAAGCCGCAGCTTTATGACTTTTGGAAAGATTACAAAGCTGATTTCTGGCCGGATCGTCTGCTTAGCTTGGTTGGAGCCAAGCCCGCTACGATGGATCCTGTAACCTATGAAATTTTTCCGGGCACAGACAGATTCCCACTATTCCTATACAGACAAATTCTCGATCAGCTGCATTTTGAAGAAGGAACATTCAATAGCTCGGTTACTTTGGTCAATTGGCCTCAGAATGATTATTGGCTTGGCTCTATCATTGATGTATCTGATGAAGAACGCGATCTGCATCTCTATCAAGCAAAACAACTTAGTCTTTCCTTGCTATATTGGCTGCAAACCGAAGCTCCTCGGCCTGACGGCGGATCGGGATATCCCGGCTTACGCTTAAGACCAGATGTTGTCGGCACTGAGGATGGACTCGCAATGTATCCATACATACGTGAATCCAGACGGATCAAAGCTGAATTTACAGTACTTGAGCAGCATGTAGCGACAGACTCACGCCCTGATGGAAAAGCCGAAACATTCTACGACTCAGTCGGTATCGGCTGCTATCGTATCGACCTCCATCCGAGTACATGCAACCGTCCTTATATCGATATATCCTCTCTACCTTTTCAGATTCCGCTCGGCAGTCTCATTCCAGTACGTGTAAACAACATGCTGGCTGCCTGCAAAAATATCGGCGTTACACATATTACAAACGGCTGCTACCGACTTCATCCCGTGGAATGGAATATCGGGGAAGCAGCAGGCTTATGCGCAAGCTACTGTTTGGATCACGGTATTCTGCCGAGGACTTTGCGAAATAGCGAGCAGCACTTAGCTGATTTCCAACGCTATCTTGTCTCCTTGGGCATTGAGCTCAGCTGGCCTTCTATCCGCCCGGTTTAACGTACTACAAATAACTGTTGAGGTGATGACGATGACTAAAAAAATTCGAATTGGTGTAATTGGGGCTGGATCCATCTCTGAAATGCATGTTAGCTCCTACCATAAAAATGCAAACGTCGAGCTTCTTGCCATATGTGATCTAAAAGAAGAACGCGCACAATTAAAGGCAGAGAAATACGACATTCGTCATGTCTATACTGACTACAATGAGCTTTTGTCCAACCCTGACATTGATGCGGTTAGCATTTGTACGTGGAATAATTCGCATGCCGAGATTAGCATAGCAGCGCTCAAGGCCGGTAAAAATGTCCTTGTTGAAAAACCGTTATGTCAAACTGTAGAGCAAGCTCTGGAAGTCGAGCAGGCTGTTCGTGATTCCGGCAAAACGCTTCAGGTAGGCTTCGTTCGCCGCTATGCATCCAATACGCGCATCGTTAAATCGTTTATGGACGGCGGCGAGATCGGACCAATTTATTATGCCAAAGCTTCCTGTATTCGCAGACTAGGCAATCCCGGCGGTTGGTTCTCCGATATTGAGCGTTCGGGCGGCGGGCCAGTTATTGACCTTGGTGTACATGTTATCGATTTATGCTGGTATCTGATGGGCAGACCCAAAGTCAAATCAATCAGCGGCAATACGTATAACCGACTTGGCAACCGCGCTAACGTATCCAATCTTAAATTTTATAAAGCTGCTGATTATGACGCGGAACACAATACTGTAGAGGATATGGCTAATGCGCTTATCCGCTTTGAGAACGGCGCTTCACTTTACGTTGATGTCAGCTTCACTTTGCACGCCAAGGAAGATGAGCTTACGGTTAAGCTATTTGGAGAAACAGGAGGAGTAGAGCTAGAGCCAAAGCTGACCTTCGTTTCTGAGAAGCATGATACGATACTTAATATTTCTCCTCAAATCGATAGTCCATCCTTTGACTTCATGGTCGGATTCCAGGATGAGATTAACTACTTCGTAGAGGTTTGCCAAGGGAAAAAAGAAACTCTTAGCCCAGTGGAAGACGGTGTGGAAATGATGAAAATTTTATGCGGTATCTATGAATCAGCAGCTTTGGGTAAAGAAATTCATTTCTCTTAATTCATTTCTTTATTCATTACTCATAAGAAGAAAGTTTCATATACGAACGATCACAGGCCGTTCCCCATCCTAAGGAGGTTATTTATTATGAAGAAACCTAAAGGAATGCTGGTACTACTGATCATGCTTATCGTATTTGGAGGAGCAGGCAATCAGGCTGCTCTAGCCTATTCACCAGGAGAAGAAATTCCAATCAACTTTCCAAAAAACATACTGCCTGCTAACACAGATCGCGTAGCCTTCACACCCACTGGTGGTCAGGTGTTTGTATCTAATGCCCCTGAATCGCTTCATAAGAACGGATCGTTACGGCCAGATGGAAGTGTGATTACCGGTCAGTACAACACAACACTGTACCGTGACACTGTAACAGGGCCCTTCCGTTTTTGGGCTTCTCATTACAACAATACCGGCAGCACACTCAAATTCTGGCTTCATATCAAAAACACTTCTGATCAAGCTGTAGACTTCTTCCGTGTAATTGAAGCCTATAGTGATACTTATGTGACTGTTGCAGCGAGCGACACGACTATGCAATTTATGAACGCGGTACCGAGCAAGCAGAAGATAGCTACGATCCCTGCTCACGGTTCATTTTACTTCAAATTTTCTGATGATGACGACGTGGCCTTAGAGGAAGCAATGGTTGTTTTTGCAGAGTATAAAGCAGAGCATGCTATTGATGGTTCGGATGCCTCTATTCTGATGTCCCACGTCGTGACGACTTCAGATATATCGGACCCAACTCCTTATGCGGAAGCTGATACCATAGCTCGTACGAATGCAACAGCCGACAGATCTGATGATTACCGTGGCTTATTGGATCATTGGGGACGAAATGGGACGATTGATATTGAGTTAACCCCGGATAATCCGTTTCTCGGTATTAATCAGGCAGATATGGGCTATTCAGGCGAGCAAGAGAAGCTGATGACTCGTTGGGATACAAATGGGAATGCTGTGGAGCAACGAGAGGTTCGGTTTATTACATCAACACTGAATAAGCTGCGGCTTGCTTATTGGTATACCGATTATGAGGTTAATGTTCGAATTCAAAATAGTACCGGATATCCGGTCGTTCACACGCTTTACGGCAGCAATGGATCTAATCCAGGCTTCGTCAATTTCCAACTGAATGGCGGAGCTGCCATTAACAATCATTTTGCCCGTAATACCACAGTTTCGGTTACGACGGATAATAGCTATCAGTTGCGGATGATGGTTATGCCTTCTGCTTCCCTACCCTTCTCCATCTATTTTGCGGGAGGTACAGAGGATAAAGTACCCAATGAAATATCAGTCATGAAGGCTGAGCATACGCTGCTTGAGGCAGATCGCAAAAATGCTGCCGCCATTGTGAACTTACTGCCAGATGGAACTGAAAAGACGAGTCTATTAGCCCGCTTAGCTGCTCTTACATCGATAATAGACACTAACAAGTCAGTGGAATTAGCTGAAGCTTCGTTAAATCAGCTCGCCGCTCTACTTCAATCGAATGCTTCATCAGCTGGAACAGGAGCTGTTCCGAACTCGATTCAGACAGTATTTAACGAGTCGCAGTCTCTCTCCGACGAAGCCAGCTCCAAAGTAGCGAATTTGCCAAATATGATTTCGCCAGTACTAGAAAGCAGGGCTAATGAGCTTCGCAGTAGAACAGCTATAATCAGCGGTACGCTCCAATCCATCCATACGATTATGGAGGGCTGGCATGGGCCTATTCGAAAGGGTAATGGTTCATCGGAATTCCGGTATAAAGTAACCTCCGGTAATTCCATACATTTGCCCCAGCTAGTAGGTGAAGCATTTACCGCTTCTTTCCCTAATGGTCAGGTCAGATACTTGTCCTTGGTTCCTGATGCCGTAACAGTCGATGCAGCCGGAAATGTGACCGTGAATAAGAACGGTGTTCAACCTTTAATCGTATATAGTCACGAAGGCGTTGTACGCATGTTCTTAGTAGTTTCTTCTTCATAGAATCGAGCAGATTTTTGGTACCCTCTTCTTCATAATAAAGAACGTCCAACTGGTGCAACTGGCTCTTAAAGCCCTTGCACCAGTTTCTTTTGTCCCCGTACAGTATCTCGAATTAAGACAATCTTATCAAGAAAAAGGAGAGCTATTTGATGCGTAAAGTTAAGCTCGGTATCGTGGGATGCGGTGTTATGGGTCAGGTTCATTTGCAATATGCTTCTGCTATAGAAGAAATCGAGGTTGTTGCTGTCTGTGACGCTTCGGAGGAAGCAGCTTGTCAGGCTGCGGAGCGCTTTAATATCCCATCTTCTTATACTTCAATAGATCAAATGTTAAATCGAGCAGATATTGAAGGTGTCGTCCTAGCCCTTCCAACCCACATACGAACAAAACTAGCACTTCAGGCATTCGCAGCGGGTAAGCATGTGTTAATTGAAAAACCTACAGCTATGAATGCGCAAGAAATCGAGCTGCTGCTCCGGGCCCGAGGAAATCTAATAGCCGGTTGCTGCTCAGCACGCTACCGATATTTTGATTCCGCTCGTTTTGCTAAGGCATATATAAGCAGCGGGAAGCTTGGTGACATTCGGATCATCCGCTGCCGGAATATAAATGCAGCTCGCAGGCCGCAGCAAATCCCGCCGCTTTGGCAGTTAAAAAAATCATTAAACGGCGGAGGGGTACTCGCAGATTGGGGCGTTTATGACTTGGATTATATGCTTGGCATTACTGGCTGGTCGATTATACCGACTACGGTACTTGGACAATTATGGACAATTCCAGAGGAGTTTAATGCTTATTTGGCCCCAGGCTCAGATGCTGAGACACATGCAGCGGCCTTCATTCAATGCGAAAACGGAGTCATTCTATCTTATGAGCGAGGAACTCAGGTAGCAGGCTCATCTGAGCAAGCTTGGAAAATTGTAGGCAGTCGCGGCACACTAACACTGCAACTGCTGCCCGGAGACAACAAAGAACTGATTTTCCATGAGGCTTCCGCCGAGCATGGCGTAATTCCTAAAGTAATCTGGAGCGGTTCTGAGCCATGGAGCGGCGTGCACGACGGCCCTATACGAGACTTTGCTTCTTCCATTGCAGAAAATAAACAGCCCTATACTACATTGGAAAATTCATTAACCATTATGAAAATCATCGACGCTATCTACCTGTCCTCTGAGTCTAGAGAGGCTGTTATCATTAAGTAAATTGTTTAGAGCTACTGCGCCCGGCTGCCACCTAGAATTCGGCGGCTTTTTTGGTGTTGTCAGCAGCAGTGGCGGTAGTAGCTTGTTGGAAATGGGTTCTATAAAAGATAGGACTGTCTGAATCCATTTAGATTAGTTACTATTTATGTAAATCAAAACTATAAACAACGGATGACTGATGGTTTGAATGGCTCATATTTTATGTGATAATTATTGGATTTTTAAGTGATAAGTTATTAATTTTTAATTAATAACTACTAGATCTTCATGTGACAATTTTTAAATCTTAATTAATAACTACTGAATCTTCATGTGACAATTTTTGAATTTTAAAGTGGAAATTGTTTCATCTTTATTGATCCTTTTCCGGATTTGACTGTATTTCATCCAATCAAATCTACGTTAAAACGTGATAGTAGACCTCAGACTGTATTTCATCCAACCTAATCGTCCGTTTTGATGAAAAAACATTCCTAACTACCTATTTGATTGGATGATTTACAATCAAACCTCTGAAAAAATGAAAATACCAGGTTTTGATTGTACAATTTCCATTCTAATCGCCAATCCCTTGTTACTCATTCAAATACAGCTAGTAACTGGATGCTTTACATACTATCGCACACTATCGCATCTCATCACATTGCACACACCGCACTGCCCCGTTCGCATAAGGTTTTAAGTAATCACGCTGGATTTAGCCATTTATGTAACAGGAGATGGTAAATCTAAAATGATATGTTTAACCACATTGAGGAGGAACGTTAGTGGACTGGAAACGATTAATTGTAAGAAAACTACTAGTCGTATGCATCCTGTCCCTAGGGATAATGCCGTTTATACTTATTCATGCTTTTACAGAGCAATTTATTAGCTATATATCCGGAGCGGTACTTTCTGGCGCTTTATTATTACTCTTCGGAATGCCCTGCTCCATATCTAGTGAAGTATTAAGCTTAAAATTCAAAAAGTTAATTTCCGATTATCATCCTTTCCTAATCGCAACGGTATGCTGTGGTACTTATATCAGTCTAAACGGTTGCTTTGCTTTTTTACTTATCATTCTTGGTATTTTGGTTGATCCTATGGTATTAATTGCATTTGGAATTACCAGTTCCGTCCTATTTGTAGCCATTTTATTTTCCCTAATCGATCTCATCATTTATGCTATTCAAGCTTTTGGGCCGGATAAAAAATTTGCCCGTAATGAGTGACAATAGAAGCTGAGCCACCATCACAATTACAATTACAATCATCATCTTAACTATCACTATTATCATAAACTTCAACTACTACCAAAAAAAAAAATGGTAGAGAAGGGACTGGTCCCTCTCCACCATTTAACTATTACCTCATCACAATGTGACTATTACCTTCTGCTTATTGCTTACTACCTACCACTTACTGCTAATCACTTACCGCTACCTTCTAACCACTTACTGCTTGCCACTTACTGCTTGCCACTTACTGCAATTGTCTACCCCTATTACCTGTCATATTTTTTCAAAATCTCTTACTTTGCTTCTCCATTCCCATTGATAAAACCCGCGAGCTGCAGCAATCTTTTTAATACTACTGCTCCTTCGGCACGAGTTGCTGATGCTTGAGGATCAAAGCCATTATCCGGACGTCCTTCCATAAGACCGGACTGTACCACAATATTAACCGCCGCTTCTGACCATGCCGCTAATGCTTCACGATCCTTAAAACGATCCAAAGCATCGGAACCCACTTCTTTCGTCTCAACTCCAACAAATTTCAATGCATTAAGCAGCATGATGCTGATCTGTTCTCTTGTCACTTCCGCATTCGGACGGAAGGTTCCGTCCTCGAAGCCTGCGATTAATCCTGCGTTTTTCGCCGCGCCTACCGCACCAGCGAACCAGTCATCAGCCTTCACATCTGATAGCTTCGCTGATCCCGCATCTTCACTGAGCCCAAGAGCACGTACAAGCAGTGTGGCGAATTGTGCGCGAGTTAGCGGCTCATTAGGAGCAAACTTACTGCTACTTCCGCCCATTCCTTGAACAATCCATTTGGAAGCTAGCAATGTAATATCATCTGCTGCCCAATGTCCATTCACATCGGCAAAGATTTTCTCCATTTTGATGACTGCATAATTACCACTGCCCGTTAAGAGCAGCTCTGCATAGGAGTTTCCATCTTCTGTTTTTATTAAGGCAGGAACAAATAATAACTCTCCGCCTGACGAGCGAGATAAAAGAGCTGTCATTCGAGCCGAATTCGTCCCCGCTGGAACAGCCATTGTCCATTTAGCATAACCATTCAAAATAGACAAGGTTCTCTCTTGCTTCGTTTGTGCTGCGACCAGTATCAACTTAATCTCTAGTGAATCACCGAGCTGAGTGCCGCCCCCTAGAGAGATCAGCTTATTCATGTCTTCCGCTTGCTTAGCATTAGATTTCCCTACAACCAATTGCAGTGTATCTGTCTCGCTTCCTCCAGCAAATGCGCTTTCCAAAGCACGGATAGGAATCTCTAATCTGCCCAAGTGAGTCTCGACTGCAAGTATTCCTTCCGGAAGCTCCTTCAGAACTTTCATTAATGCTCCGACAGGTAGGCTTAATTGAATTTGGTCATCCTTGCCTTCTACTGTATAAGTGAAGATAGGAAGAGAACTAGTATTCAATTGCAGCTGCTTTAATTCCTCCAGCATAAGGCTCTCATTCACAGCAGCTATCGCCGTGCTTCGGCCGTCACTGCCAAGCTCTCGTTTTACCGCAATACGTTCTGGCTTAACATAGCCATTGCCGCCATTATCAGTAGAACCTGACGCTTTTCTAACGATCTTCACCGATTTACGATTGGTTAATAAATCATCCACAAATACTTCAATCACAATTGTATTCTCACCTAGGGATAGATCAACGTTGGCCGTAAAGCTTCCATTATCTAGAACAGCTGGCTTATTATTCACCAGAATGGTTGCCTGCCCTTTCCCGAGCACCTCCACCTGTCCTTTCAACTCGATATTGCTTTGGGTTGTTTCCTTACCCTCATCATCTAGATAACCACTCAACAAAGCAGACCTTACCTGATCTCCTATTTTGTAAGTGTTCGCAATCAGCTGTCGCTTCGTTCTCGTCCCAGATGGGTCAAGTGTCGATACGACAAAGCCTCCTTGCGGAATGATGCTATTCGTTTCTTCCGGAGTATTCCAGCTCCAATTAATCGCTTGGTTCCTATTCGCTACTCTGGTTACCTTTCCACTCACGTCAACCACCGCTTCTACCCCGAAACGGGACGATCCGGTTGAATAACCGAAGGAATCCGATAGCACGTTTATGTTGCCTTCAATCAAATTAATATTGTGGTAATTGCCCTCTATGAACGAATTTTCACTGCCTGGAATGCTTATTCCTAGCTGGTAGTCCTTCACGTACTCCACATCACGAATCGCGGCAGAAGCAACCGGCCAGTTGATCTGCGAAGCGTCAAACAGCATTAAACCATTTGTATTCTTTAGTCCTGCTTGGAAAATTTCGCGCTGCAGTGCAGGCGCCTGAACATTGGTTAACGCAATACCTGCGTAAAGAGGTAGTTCCCCATTCGTTACGATGTTGCCCAAAGTAATATACTTCTCCACCTCTGACTGAGTCGTTTGATAGGCCCCGATCATTAGGAAGTCAATATTTTCGATATAACCCGTTTCATAATATTCCGGTGTATAGAGAGCATCCTTATTTAAGCCTAGTCTAGTATCATTACGGAAGTTTGTGCTTCCCCAATTCACGCCGTTCAGATAATAAGACTCGTACCATGATCCAACATAGGAGGATATTTGTATCGTTCTCTTCTTCGATATCTCATAATCATCGACTAGTGCTTTTGCTTCCCCAAAGAAGCTTTTGATTACGCCGGAGCGGAACTCCCACCAATCCTGAATGAGTGGACCGTCAACCCGAGCACCATTCTCATATTTAAAAATATCAGTCGGCCAATTGTCCAACGTCTTGTTTCTCGCCTCTAAAAACGCTTCAAATTGGATGCGCGTCTCCTCGCTGAAGTCAGCTGATTCATTGTCGTAACGACCACGGTCATGCACAACCCCATCTACATCATAATTTTTGATGATCTCTTCGAACGTTTTAAGCTCATATTCACGGACATCCTTGTTTGCTGGATTTACAAAGGCGACTAGCCCCCGCCCAGCACTCTCACGAACAGGTTTAATAACACCATTATCCTTGATAGAATAAAACCGCTCTTCCCAGTCAAGATGCTGATCAAGAACCGCATACTCATTGCTTGCAATAGATCCTTCCGCGAATACATTAATTGCAGCATGTATCTTCAATCCTAAAGCATGGCCATGATCAATAAATTCTTGCAGCAAATCCAAATCTGGATTGGAGCCTGCTTTCTCAGGCGCTTCAATCTCACTCACATAAGGCCTGCCCGTCAGATCATTCTTTTTGTAAGAAACGAACCCCTCGACACCCTTTACATCAAATACGACAGAGGTAACTCCGTTGTCTTTAGCCTTCTTCAAAAAATTCAAAACAGATTGGCTCGACTGGAATTTCCTCGCATTAGCAGCTTGGTCGACCCAGAGAATGACCTCTTTCTCTGATGAGAATCCCGGTCTTCCAAAGACGACAACATGCTGCTTGTCCTGCTCCATCCCATTCTTAGTTACCGTCACATCTACATAATTTGTACCGCTTGCAATTGGATAAGCGTAAGAGAATGAACCATTTGATGCAATTGGAACAACGGTCTCATTCAGTGTAAGTACAATGTTACTGAAATCCTTAACATTAGAGACCATACCTGTTATGGTTGTTGAGTTCTCCGTTACGGTGTACATTTTAAAATTATCGACAGTAAGCTTTGCTATCGGGCCGTTCCCGCTCATTAGATATCGCACAGGTACGACCTCATCATTTTTACGCAGCTTGATCGTGTCTCCCACTTTAAATTTGGTAGCTAAATAACTTTTGATGTCTTTGGTGGCATAACTGTCGTCCTGAGCAAGCAGCACATAACCGCCATCTGGGATTTCGAGATCTGTTGGACCAGTCCAACTAGGCGGATTTCCATTTAAGGATTGGTTAACTACCTTTAGCACCTGACTATTCTTATCTACTTGTACTGCTACATTAAATTGAGCCACCGTGATTTTCGGTCCGAAATCAGTAGTAAAGAGTGCAACAATATTACTTATCCCTGTTACATCTTTATCCACATAACTGATTACTTTTTTCGGACCTTCAACACCGATAGTAATATCAATTGGAGCAGCTTCCACTTCAAGTTTATCACCCGCTCCGGGACTTGGTGTTGGACTCGGGCTTGTACTCGGACTTGGTGTTGGACTCGGGCTTGTACTTGGACTTGGTGTTGGGCTAGGGCTGGAGCTTGGACTTGGCTCGGCTTTTAAGAAATCACTCGCGGTAACCTCCACCCCTTCTCTCAATAGTTTAATCATGTCTCCCTCACGATAGTTTTCGAATAATGGCTTACGATGAATAGAGCTACCCCACGAATCATCGCTCGCTAGCACGATATATCCACCAGTAGGAATCACGATAGTTTCATCCGCATCCCACACGGCAGGCGGGTTCGCACCCGTGTGATTCTTGTCAGGTCCAATCACTTTAATAATCTTCCCGTCTGCATTCACTTGGATAGCTAAGTTTTTCTGCTTAACATACACCTCGTTATCATTGGTGGTGTTCGTAACCTTTGCACCGCTTGTAAATAACGCTACATATTTACTCATCTGAGGAGGGCCATTTGTATTTTTATTAGTATGATTGATCTCTAGCAAATAGCTGCCGTCCTTGGATACTAGCTGTACGCCAGCTGCTGCCTCGGCAATGGTATCTGTCACAAATTGGGGTTCATCATTCGGAGCAGGGTCAGAGGATGTCGGGGTTGTTGAAGCAAAAGCAGATATACCTGGAAAAATGAGTGATAAGATCATTGGAATAACAAGCAGCATGGGAAGTACTCTTAAGATGCGTTTCTTCATAAATATAACCACCCTTCATATGATAAATTAATCTAAATACAAACACATATCGCCGTCCTTATACGTAGAATCTTGGTGCACCGTGAAATATAAGCATCACATTGAAAACGGATACATTCTTCTGAAAAGAAAAAGCAGTTGCTGCTTGCAACTGCTTTTCTATTCCTTCTTCTTACCTAACATCAAGCCATGGACTCGATGTTACTTTGTAGTTTGGAACCATTCGTTGGCCGCTTTGACCATATCTGCGCCGCCTTCGGATTTCCATTGTGCAAGGAATTTGTCATAATTAGCAAGAGGCTCAGCTCCACTAATGAATTTCATTACATTATCATCTAACAGCTTAGTCAGCTTTTGTTTGTTAGTTGAAACCGCATTGATCGGTGGTGCATAAGACAACGGATCAACTACAATCAGGCCTTCTGCATTTTTCTGGAATGATTCATAATAAAACTGTATACTAGCATCTTTTCTTACACGCGCCTGCCAGTAAGTAGGGTAGTTTTTCTCATCTACACCCGTCATGTACGCACTAGCATTTGTTAGATCATCATTGAATTTAGGCAAAATAGGGAAGTACTTATCTTCCTTGAACTCATGGTGAACACCTTCAGTACCAATCGCAAGACCTTTAAATGTTTCTGGCTCCAGCTTTGCATTTATAAGCTTCATCGCGTCTTCTTTGTGTTTCGATGCTTTTGGAATAGCGATAAACCAAGATGTTGCATTATTCGCGCTAACAACTGCTTTACCGTCAGATCCTTTTAAATAAGGAATGATTCCGATTTTCGCATCAGGGAAGTTCGTTGCTAGAGCACTTGTCGTAGCGGTTGAACTCCACCATGCTAACTTGAACATAGCAGCTTTGCCGCTCGTAAACTTCTCTATCGCTTTAGCCCCAGTATTAATCGGCATTTCAAGATCCAATAAACCTTCTGCATACAGCTTGTTCATATAAGCAAGAAAATCCTTCATTGCAGGAAGCTCTGCTTTATGAAGCAACTGTCCATCCACGTCCTTCCATTCGAATGGCACGCCGAATGCAGCCGCGATATCACCATAAATTGAATCTTTGCTGCCTGTAAGTGGTACGATTTTTTTCTTCTCTTTAATCGTTTTCAGCACAGTGTAAAGCTCATCTGGAGTTGTAGGTGCCATCAGCTTCAGCTCATCCATCCAGTCTTGACGAACAACCAGCTCCTCGCCGACACTAACACCTGATCCTTTTTCAGGAATGGCATATACTTTGCCGTCTATCGTTGCACTTTCCCATGTACTTTGATCAACGGCTTCATTGATATAATTACCATTAGTTTTTATCAGCTCATCAAGCGGTTCCAAGGCACCTGACGTTGCCAATTTGTAAAATTGGACTGAGCTCAGCTTCATTACGTCAAATTCTTCTTTGTTCGCAACCATTAAATTTAGTTTCTCATCATAGTTCTCCGCAGGAAGCATCTCATAGTTAACATCGTAGCCCGTCTTCTCTTTCAGGTACCCCGCTGTGTAGTCCACGTTAGGATCGAAATTCGAATATTGTAGGAGCATGCGAAGCTTAGGCTTCTTCTCATCTGGCGTAGTAGACGGAGCATTTGTAGCTGCGTCTGCAGGCTTGCTTGTTGGAGATGGAGCTGGATCATTTGATCCGCCACAGCCTGCGATTACTAGATTTATTGCGAGAACAGCAGTAAGCAATGTTGATTTTGATTTTTTTAACATAGTTGGACCTCCCATAGTCACTTTAAGTTTAGCTATCTCGAGCACTTGCACATGTAGATGAATATGGCGCACAAGCCATACCGCCAGTAATGGAAGCACCACCACCTCTCCAGCCGTATCAAATCATCCTTTAACTGAACCCACTAACACGCCTTTAACGAAGTACTTCTGTAGAAAAGGATAGACAACTAGAATCGGTAATGTAGCAAGCAAGATGGATGCAGCCTGAATCGATTGAGGGGTTACGTTAAGGGCAGCGTCTATGTTTTCCTTCATAAATTCACCGCTAGAGGATACAAGTAATTCCTTCAAATATAGCTGCAGCGGCTTGAGGCCTGGATCGGTAATGTAGATCATTGAAGCAAAATAATCATTCCAAAAGCCAACGGCGAAAAACAAGGCGATTGTAGCTAGAACCGGTAAAGATAATGGAAGCATGACGTATATCAGAGTCCTAATGTTTCCCGCTCCATCAAGCTTGGCTGATTCCTCCAAACTATCCGGCAAGCCTTCAAAATAGTTTTTGATGATCAGCATATTGAAGACGCTCACCATCCCTGGCAATATAAGTACAGCCAGCGTATTAACAAGATGCAAATTGTTCATTAGCAGGTATACCGGGATAAGTCCCCCACTGAATAGCATCGTGAAGATGAACATAAGCAGAAGCCATTTTCTGCCGCGAAGCCTAGTCTTCGAAAGCGGATACGCAGTCAAAGTCGTTAAGAGAAGACTGAGAGCGGTACCGACAATCGTCAAGAGAATCGATATTTTCAAAGAATTAAGAAACATGGAATCCTGCAGCACATATCCATATGTCCCAGTCTGAAAGCCTATCGGAAGTAATCCTACTTTCCCTGAAACAACGGCTCCTTCACTGCTGAACGACTTGGCGATCAGATTGATGAAGGGCACCAATGTGGTGATACCTGCGAGTATAAAAAACACGTAGTTAAAGACTGTAAATAATTTCTCAGACGGTTTACTTTTGATTGCATTAGACTTTGCTATTCCGCCTGCAGGTACAGGATTGTTTAAACTCGTATTAGCCATATGTGATTGCTCCTCTCCTCTACCAAATTCCCCGCTGCAAGTATTTCCGACTTAAGTTATTGCCCGCAACGACAAGCGTGAAGGATATAACCGCTTCAAACAATCCAACTGCGGTTGTAAAACTATAATCCTGATTGCCGAGACCCATACGATAAACGTAGGAGCCGATCACGTCGGAAACCTTATATACGGTCGGATTGTACATGACCAAAATCTGTTCCGTACCCGCCTCAAGAATGTTGCCCAGTCGTAGAATGAACATCAAGAGGATCGTTGGTACAATACCCGGAAGCGTAATATGCCATAGCTGCTTGAGCTTACCTGCTCCATCGATTTTGGCAGCTTCATAAAGCTGTGGATCAATCATCGTGAAGGCAGCTAGGTAAACGATTGTACTCCAGCCTGTCTCTTTCCAGCCCGCCGACGTAACCAGCACACTGCGGAATACGCTGTTATCAAGGAAGAAGGCAATAGGCTCTATTCCAAAAGAAGCGAGCATCTTATTGACTAATCCCCCGTTAACCGAAAGCATGTCTATAAACAAACCGCTAACGATAACCCATGACAAGAAATGCGGTAAATAAATGACAGTCTGAATCGTGCGTTTGAAAATCATATTTTTCAGTTCATTCAGCATAATAGCGATTACAATCGGTAGTGGAAATAATATCCCGATTTTTAGAAGGCTGATAATGATCGTATTTTTTAAAACTAGAAAAAAATCAGGTGAAGTAAATAATTTCTCAAAATGCTTCAAGCCTACCCATGGACTGGCACCGTAACCGTCAAATATATTGAAATCTTTGAAGGCAATAATAATTCCGTACATAGGTGTATACTTGAAAATCAGAAGGAACAATATGCCTGGGATAAGCAGCAAATAGAGATCCCATTCTTTCCTTACATCGAACCATAGCTGCATTCGGTAGTTTTGTTTCTTACGGATCATCTTTGGTTCCGCTATGGTTTGTTTCATTTCTTACTCCTCCTTCTGTATTCGCTCATTGGGTTACTTGTTATTTAAAATTTTAGTGGCTAGCGCGTTTTAAGAGTAGGTGAGTGTCATTACTATTTGTGGTAATTTGATGCGTAATTTGATGCACTATAGTCATAGAAAAAAAGGCCTTCTGCGTTTCCGTTAGGAATTACGCTGAAGGCCTTTTCATTTATTAGATTAAGATTTAAATTCCCCGGGATTAACACCCCAATATTTACGGAACACTTTGGTAAAATAACTGACATCCCGATACCCGACCATACTGGCCGCATCGTAAACCTTTCGTCCTTCCTGAAGCAGCAGCTTAGCCCTCTCCATTTTCCTCTCCAATACATAAGACGAGAACGACACGCTCATTTCTTGCTTAAACAGCCTGCTCAAATACGATGAATTTACGTACAGCCGGTCGGCAACCATATGCAGCGTTATTTCCTTATCGATCTCCTGGTCCAAAATAGATAGGATGGACTTAACAACCTGATTGCTTGTCGTTTTCCTTTGTGTTTGCATGTATGCTGAGATATTTTTGACTGTGCGAGCAAGCCAAGACCATGTTTGTTCCTTGGTGCTTAACAGCTTAATATTCTGAAAGTAGGCAATGTCACTATCCACTACGTTTTTAACTAACCAGCCCTGCCTCTGAATCATACGAATCAACAAGCTGTTCAAGTAAAGCACTGCCTCATGAATCTCACCGGCTGATTCCGCCTTACTGAAGCTGCTTTCCCACAAGCCATTCAGCGCTTCCATCGCCTTTTCCTCATCCGCGGTTTCCAAAGCGATTTCCAACGTTTTTTCTAGATTCGGCTGAGCTTGTAATCCTTGATCCAACCTATCCTGCTCACGGTATGGTATCGCAATATCACGACCATACATCATCCGCTCCTGCAGCGCTCTGCAGGCTTGCGCGTAAAGCATGCTTACATCGCCAATTCCTCCAACGCCCGAGCAAATTCCAGCGCTTGCCGTCAGCTTAAGCACTTCCTTCGTATGGGAGAGCAGCTTGACGACAGCAGCATTAATTCGTAGCATCGTATTACTCTTATGCTCTTCCGTCTCTAGCCCAGGATCGAGCAGAAATACAAGAAGCGTATACCCCTGCGAATCGATGCACACCCAGCAGGAAGGATGATCCAGCAGCTCCTTCGCTATGCAATTCATAGAAAAATTCAACAGCCCCATATCGTTAGGCCCGAACCGTGTATCCCCTTCCGGAAGCGGATCCATATCGACAACAGCTACAGCAACCTGCTTATCGCTATCCAGATCGATAAATAAATCTTTGCTTTTCTGCAGCACTTCCCAATCGGCAAAATCCCCTTTCACCCAATGCTGAAAAAAGCTATTTTGCAGATGAGGCAGATGCTCCTGCCATTTCTGCTGCAGTGCTGCTTGGCTTTGCCAATGCTCCAGCTCCTTGCGAAGCTGGTGGGCTGCCTCCAGCACCGCCTCCAATATTTCCTGATCGCCCGCAGGCTTCAGCATATATTTGGACACGCCCTGCTCCATCGCGTCCTGAGCAAACTTAAAATTATCATGACCGCTCAATATAATCATTTTCATAAAGCTGCTCGCGGTCTCATTCTCTCGAATTTTGCGAACGAGAGTTATACCGTCCATCTCCGGCATCTGAACATCAATAAGCATAATATCAGGCTTCTTGTGTTCAATTACTCGTAAAGCTTCTATCCCGTTAGAGACTAGACCCACTACCTCGATGCCATGCTCTTCCCAAGGAATGTTATAGGCTAAAGCATTTCTCAGGCGAGGTTCGTCCTCCACAATCAACAAATTCATATGAGCTGCTCCCCTTCTTCCTGAACATTAAAATTAGATGTCTTGAAACTGAGATCCTCTCTGCATCTTTCGAGCGGCAGAACGATCGTGACACTTGTACCTTCACCTTTGCTGCTGTCTATCACAAGCTCAGCTTCCGGCCCATAATACAGCTTCATTCTCGTAATGACATTACGAAGTCCGAATAAATCTTTTATACTCTCTTCTTCCTTGGATAATAGCTGGTGATTTCGCTTGCTGAACCGATCTAGCTCATGTTGAATATAGAGAAGTCGATCATTGTCCATTCCTGAGCCATTATCACTAACCTTTATTCTCACCTCTCGAGAATCCTCGATCCAGCTTGAGATAAGCAGCTTGCCTCCGTATTCCCTTCCTTCCATCCCATGAATAATCGCATTTTCTACCAAAGGCTGTAACAGTAGTTTAAGAATAGGAATATGAGTTGTCTCTTCTTGTAATTGATAGTCCACTGTAAAATTTTCAAGAAAACGAATTTGTTGAATTCGGATGTAGTAATGGAGATGGGCGATACTCTCCTCAATCGTGAATACCTCTTGCCCTTTGTTTAGACTCAATCGGAAAAATCTTGATAAATTCATGACCATCTCGCTAATTTCATCCGCTTCATAATTTTTCGCGCTCCAGTAGATGGAATCTAGTGTGTTATACAGAAAGTGCGGATTAATTTGCGATTGCAAAAACTTCAGCTCCGTCTTCGTCATACGCAGCTGCTGCTCATAATGGTCTTCAATCAGATGCTTCTGGTACATGACCATTTGGTTGAATGCATCAATAAGATATCCAAACTCGTCCTTCCTGTTATTAGTCAATTGAAAATTTAATTTCCCGATTCCAAGCTGCTTCATACCCCGTGAAAGCTTATGTACAGGAGACGCTATGCCGCTATAGACAACCCAAGAAATACCTAGGGCAAGAAGTACACTGATGCCGATAATGATAAAGGTGAATATTCGCAGCTGGTTGGTTTCCTTGAACAGGTCTTCCTTTGGTTGTATCAGTGTAAGCCGCCAGTTTGAATATTTGGAATCTATCGATACCGTCATTTCTTTATCTGAAATAACAGGAAGACCAGCATTTTCGTCCGTACTCCCTGTACCAACTACCGTTCTGCCGCTGTCATTTTGCAAAAAAACATTGGCCCCTTTGGAAGATATGAGCGTCTTCATCACACCAATAAGCTTGCTTTTATTCAACGTGATAATGAGCAAATTAGGCTTCCTGTCCACATTGTACAAATCCATCGATCGCAGCAAAGATATGCTGTCCGAAGCAACGATATCGCCGAACGAACCTGCACCCTTAATAGCCTCATCCGCCAATATATAGCGTATTCCTGTACCGTTATTTCGTGCCGTATTGACCATCCATTCATGCTGAAGTTGTGAAGAGAGTCTTCTCCCTCCAAATCCAGTTGAAATAATCATGCGGGAGGGCACATGGTACAAAGAAATTTGTGAGACAATATGATTGACCGAATTTACATTGGACAACTGCTTTAGCATTCCAGAGAATTCCATAATAGCTTTTGGCGATAAGTCAGAACCGTTATTGTTTAATAAACTTATGAATCCGGGATCCGTAGCAAGTAGAGTTGATATTTCTTCAACGTTTTGCAGGGTCAGATCAATATAGTCCATTGCCGACGACAAGGCCACTTCCGTTCGATCAACAGCCTGTTCATAAATAATGCTTCTAGATTTCTCGATTGCATACAAACTTACTAGAACAAGTGGAAGCAATATAAACAAAAAATAGAGAGTTAGCCGGAATTGAATTTTCCGCGAAAATCTGTCACGCAGCAAGCGTACCAAAGCTATCATTGCTTTCGCACCTCGACACTGTCCTGCTTCTTAAACCACTCGTTTACCTCTCTCGTCATTTCATCTCCGCCCTCATGCTTCCATTTCTCTACGTATTGGTCAAAGCTATCAATCGGCTCAATGCCCATGACGATTTTAATAAACATGTCCTGCTGGGTCTGCAGAATCTCCTTGTACGTAATCATCGCCGGAGTAGGTGAACCATAAAATTTATTTTTTATTAAATTATCGTTAATCTTTTGCAAGTTATTGTAAAGATTATAGTCACCCAACGAATCTAATCGCTCTTTGGATAGCTCTGCATCCTCTACGTCCACAAGTGACTGATAAATTCCTCTGTACACATGCTTATCATGCTCTTCAAAGTTTGTCACCATGACCCCATCCTGCATGCTCCATATTTCATTCTCGAAGCCAAGCTTCAAACTTTTATAGCCCTCTCCTACGATGAAATTTAAAAAACGAATAACGCCTTCCGGATTAACTGCGCCTCTTGGAATAATGTTGTAACCGCGAATAACATCTCTGTCATACACGCCCTTCTGGCCATCCGGTCCCGTCGGATACTCTAGCGCAATCCATTCCGCATTCGGATCCTTCTTTTTGTTGTCCGCAATTGGACCACGGGTATCATACCAGGCAGCCGAGAATAGACCAACCTTTCCATTGGCTATTTTCTCATTCAAGTTATTCAACCGATTCAAAGGAAACTCGGGATCTAGAAGCTTCTCATTGTAGAGCTTCGCCAAATACGAAAGCGCTTCCTTCGTCCCCGGCATAACACCGCCGTTTACAAGCTCTCCGTCCTTTTCAAGCCAACTATCCAGTTGAACACCATATGCACCGAAAAAAGGAGCCGATCTCCCCATGTTTTCTGTCAAAATGAGTCCGTATGTATCATCGATCCCATTTCCGTCAGGATCATTAAGCGTGAATGCTTTAATCACCTCATAATACTCGTCAAGTGTGACAGGCGGCTTTAGGCCTAAACGGTCTAACCAATCTTTGCGTGCATACATCAACTCTACACCCATAACCTCATTCAAACTCGGAATGGCATATATTTTCCCGTTATAACGTACTCTGTCCCATACATATTCCGGTATTTTCTCCTTCAGATCGGGCCCGAATTTATTAAGCAGATCATCAAGCGGCATTAAAGCATCCTGTTTCATATACTTGTCTATCCAGACAGCATCATACGCATGCAGCAAATCGGGTACATTACCGGAGGACATAAAAACATTCAGCTTATCCTCATACACTTCATTTGGAGGAAGATTAACCTTCACCGTAAGTCCTGTGTTTTTCTCGATATAGTCTAAATAGGGATTAGAATTCTCATCAAGTCCAGCGGGAAATGTTGCTCCTAGGCTGTTAATTACGATAGATATTGAACTCGTTTTATCAGGTTGTGCTCTATTTTTTTCTTTTATAGTAAAGATATTACTGCAGCTTGATGCCAAGAAGGTAATCACTATAATCATAATGGATGATAAAACTAATCTAAGATTCATACATTTCATCCTCTTCTATCGTTATCTAAATTGCTAAAAGATTTGTATTGGAGGAACGCAGTTCAGATGGTCTCAATCTTTATCATTGGCCATTTGCTTTTAAAGTTTTTTTGAGTTAATCGTCTTCTGTAGGCTCTGGCGCACTCTTCATTTTGTAAAACATAAGCAGTAGGCCTTACCTCTAGCTTGAGCACATCGTCTATGCCGCATGGTGCCGTTAAAATAAGGTTATTCTCCTCATCTAAAGAAACGCCTAATGCTGTTGCTGTTTCGGGGAATTTGGATATTGCATCCACGGAGGATGAGTAGGGAGGAGTATGGTTTACAAGATGCATTCTAGCCTGGTTTTTTACAGACCACGGAATACCTGGCAGCACGCTTTCTAGCATTTGTTCATATCTTTGTTCTTCTGACTCATTCAAATGAGCAGGATCATAATAAACAACATCAACATCGTCTAGGGGCGTTCGTTCCTTATACCTATGCAGGGTATCCCATATTTTCGAGCGTATAAAGCCTGCGCATATCCACCAATCAGGAAGATCCAATAATTTAGCAGCTTTCAAAATGTCCATCATCCATGCATCGTCTCTAACAAGTTGTAAAATATCTTCTTCCTCATGCATATGCGAACTCATCTCCTAATTGGAAATTTAATCATGAGATAGATACTAACATACAATTCTGTGTATTTGTAGTCTATTAAATCGCGTAATCATTGGCTCATTTTCATCTGTGATATATAATAGATAAGTCCCCATCGGACGCTTAAACAGGCTAGCTAATCGAACGATAGGAGAAATCAGATGGACATTGTCGAAATAATAACAGATTTAATTGATGAAGATACGGACCAGCCCAGATACCAATTTGACGAAGAGGCGCTTCAGGAATTGATGCAAAGCATCGATGAAATCGGCTTGCTCTCTCCGATCAAGGTGAGAACGACGACAAACGGTCGTTATAAAATCATTTATGGAAATCGCCGCTACAAAGCTAGTAAAATGCTTGGACGGCCAACTATTCCTTGCATCGTATCTACCGTAACGGATGAAATGGAAATTTACTTGGAGCAAATAGCGGAGAATTTAACTCGCGAGGGGTTCTCCCCAATTGAGGAAGCGGAAGCGTTCAACAAGCTGCTTAACGATCCGAAATTCCGAAGCTCAACCAAGTACCTTTCAGGAAAGCTAGGCAAGCCAGAATCCTACATCAAGAACAAATGCGAGCTTTTGAAATTCGCCAATTCGGTGAAGAAGCTAATCGTTAGCGGTACAGAAATTAAGAAGGATAAGCTGACGGAAGATCAGCTGCTGCCTTTGAAGGACCTCCCGCTAGAGCACCGCGATTCACTCGCGCTCATCATTGCGAGAGACGAGATGCCGGTTAGTGACGTGAAGAAGATTGCCAAGCTCTTCAAAGATAAGACGATCTCAGACAGCACTAAGGACAAGCTTCTCTTCAAGACAGGCAGCGGACTTCTGGAAACCTGGTCTACCCATGAGCAGAACAAAGCGGAGCGAGCGAAGCCACCTGAACCAAAGGCTGCGCCGATAAAAGTTGATAAGTCTGAGTCAACTGCCAAGCCTGGGACAGCTTCCAAATCGGAGACAGCCAATGCTTTCGTAATAGAGGTGTTACCTGTTGAACTGAAGCTGCAGCAGCTAATCGCCGCCCTTCCTGAGCATAGTCCGCTATCGCCAGCCATTCTTCAATCTCTTCAAAGTATTAAGCCGAGTGAACAAGAGAACTTTTTGAACAATGTAAACTCACTCATCAACAACCTAGAGAAGCATTTAAACGAATGGCAGAAGATCAAGGAGCTTGCCTCCTCTTAAAGACAAAATCAATCTTAATTACTAAATACTTACACTTAATTGTAATCAATTTGAAACATAACTTTCATCAACCCTTAATGAACTAGGTCTATAATAGAACTCGACCCCCTTTTTTAATATATAAATACCTTAAGACCCGCAGCCCGTTGCTGTGGGTCTCTTTTTGTTTATTTTTTTGTAAGCCTGTTGATTAACCTAATACTGAAAACCAATAACAAGCAATAAGGAGCTCAAAAACGGTTTGTATAAATATTGGAGAGTAAAAGTTTCACGCTTGTGCTCTTCCTATATTTCGCCGTGAAATGAGCTTATGCCGCCAGAAAAAGGCCCAGCCGTTTACCGTGTGCCGCGTAGTTTCAAATTCTGAAACTATATGAGGCTGTAATAGGGTAAACGGCGATTTAGTGTCAACGGATGAACGTAATTGCTGGTAAAGCGCGATCTATGCCCTCTTTTTGATGGATTAGTTGCATATTCTGAAATTACACCATCGCTATTTCCATAAAGATACTAATTAGTTTCACATTGTGACACTAATTGAATATGGCCTCCAAGCTCCCAATGATTAATCACATACAAAGCAATATCCTTTCGACAAATAGATAGTTGTAACCAATCGTTCTATTTACTCACCGAGTAACCATTTCTGCTTTCAGATACCTATATTGGTTAATCAACAGGCGTGATTTTTTGTAAGCTACAACTTACTTAGCGGCTATCAGCTCAACCAAAACAACTTCCGGACGATTGAACAATCGCTGTGGAATGATACTGTTTCCAAGTCCTCGGCTGACAATCATTGTTGAGCCATCTTCAGCATATTTGCCTCCATCGTACTTTGGAAATAAGCCTTGGCCTGGTGCAATAAGACCTCCAACAAAAGGCAGTCTCACTTGTCCGCCATGTGCGTGACCTGAGAAAGTCAGGTCAATGTTATTTTTCTGATACATGGAGAATAGCTCCGGCCGATGCGATAGAAGCAGCGTAAATGTATCCTCATTATTACTTCCCTCCAGCGCAATCGCTATCTCTTCATCCACTGCTGCAAAATCGCCGTCAGCCTCTTTATAAAAGGTAGGATCGTCAATGCCAGCGATTCGAATCGTCCCTTTTTCATCACCTGCACCAATCTGAAGAAGCTCACTCGTATTACGCATGACGTGAACACCTGCAGCCACCAGCTTTTGTTCTAAACTTTCAAAGCGTTCCGAATAATACTCATGGTTTCCTGTTACGTAATAGACGGGAGCCTGTTTCACCATTTCCCTCATAAGGGTCATGCTTACTTCTTCGTTGTACCGTTTGCTATCTACTAAATCACCGGTTACAACGATGAGATCCGGCTTAAGCTTATTCACTTTACGAACTAATCGCTGCTGCCCCTTGCCAAACGCTTTGCTATGCAAATCGGTCAACTGAACGATTCGATAAGATTCAGAGGCCACAGGCAGTTTATCCGTGCTTACCTTGAATCTAGTAATGCCAATCGCGTTATTTTGATAATAAAGAAAGGCAATGCTAGCAAAAACGACAATTATAAGATACAACGGCAACCGCTTCTTCGTTAAACGCATCGATAATAAACCCCTTTTCCATTCAATAGGCGGAGATGGTGTCCACCTTTTAACGTTACACTTTTGAAGGATCTAATTACAGCCCCCGACCGGTTACTTCGCCCTTTGCTTAGACACACTCCAGGATTGCCAGCTATTATCATTAAGAGCAGCAGATTTCTGCTGTTTAATTACAGCTTCTAATCCTTCCAAATCAGGATGCTTGTCATAAAGCTTATACAGCGCAGGCGCCGCGTCCGTGGATAATGTGCGTAAATAGGCAATATCGATAATTCCCGTTCGTTCGAATCGATCGATGTTGTTAGCTGCGATGCGGGCATCCAGGTTAGCATAGTTCATGATTAAGTAAGCAGCGATTGTTGTACAGATGTAGACTTTAGCTAAGGAAAAGTGCTCCTTCCATATACGAACTAAAGCAACAGCGAGCAGTATACCTAAAAATAGCATAAACCCATGAACCAAAAGACGAGTCTGCGTAAATCCATACGCTTCCTCGTATAAAGACAGCCTACTGTATGCGGAGATAAGCATGACCGAGGTGCAGCCAATCAGCAGGCTGAGCAGCACCTTACGGATTAGCTCCGCTGTTTTACCTGCTGGACGAATCAAATACAGGCCGCATAGCAGCACGCCTAAATTAATAAGCGCAACCATAACTAGCTCTGCAAACCCCCTTCGAGCGTACTCGGCGTATGCCGCACCTTCAGGCAGCATCCCATTGGCCGCGCCGAATAAGTAAGAAAACTGAATAGCTACAAACAGCAAGTAAACGAGATTAATACTTAACAGGAGCGTGCCTGCTGTAATGGGATCAAACTCCAATCTCTCCTTCGGTTTCTTCTCGATACCTTCAACATAAGTGAGCACAGCGGGCTGCTCTAAACCATTCGAATCATCCTTAGGCTTGCGGAACAGCAACCCCCATATGTAGCAAAAGGTGTACAAAGCTATGCTCCCTGCAACAATCATCCGCCAAATACCGTCTCCCATGGAGTTCAGATGAAATAGTTCTGGAATTTCATTCAGCCATGAAAGAAAAATCTGATCGGCAGAAGCGAGCAGAGCAACTACGACAATTAGAAGCGGTGCTGCAAGTAATAGTCCTAGCCCTATTTTACGAATATGGCTATTCGTTTTATTTTCATTAGTGTCCGTCTTCAATAACCCACCAATTAAACTAAAAGGAACGGCTATATGAGAAAGCGGCTTCGCGATCCCCTGTATAATCATATCCTTATAAAATCTAGCCCGATGCCAAGGCTGTGCTCCAGATCGTGTTACGAGCATCGTTTGCGCTATGATGAGTGCAAGAAGGGCTGCAATATTTAGTGAACGGAAGAAGCTATTGGCGAATAAAGCATACGACAATGTCAGCAGCACGATGGGAATCATAAGCAGCCAGCCTGAGCTGAATTGCCCCTGCCACTTTTCAAAGCCGCCCATCCTTCCTTTAACCGCATAAAAGAACAGACTATAGAATCCAAGTACAAATACAATGACTGAAACGCCTGCTGCTCTTCCAACAAATAAATATTGGCTGATTAAACCAAACAATAGGGCAAGTAACAGTATCGTTTCATACCGTTTTTTCCAAGGTGCCGGATCTCTCATCGCGTTCACTCCTTATTTGTTAATATCCTCCTTTTATTGTAACCTATAAAACAAGAACAAAAAGTGTAAGTTAATTTTACCTAATTTCATATTTTAAAGGTTAGGAGATATAGCTATGAAAATACGGCGGCACTATTTGACGCTGCGGCGCTCTTTCCCAGAGCTGCAAGAAGACATTCCCTTCGAAACGACGACACAGGAGCTCGCAGCCATACTGGATTGCACGCACCGCAATATGGTGCTGCTCTTGAAGAGAATGCAGCAGGAAAACTGGATAACTTGGACTCCTAAGCGAGGACGGGGCAATCGTTCTCTGCTGGCTTTTTTGGAGAGCAAAGAATCGATTGCTCTTCAGGAAGCGCAAGAGATGGTACAGAAACAAGATATACATTCGGCGCTTGAGCTTCTAAATGGAATTGATGATACACCTATGCTGCGCGAGCAATTTCAAGACTGGCTTTCCAGTCAATTCGGTTTTCATTCAGAGGTGGATGGCCAGCGGCGAACGGATGTGCTGAGATTCCCGCTTCCGCAAACGATCCACTCCTTAGACCCGGCAACGATTCATTATACGGGTGAATCGCATCTCGTAAATCAGCTATATGACGGGTTATTGCGAATGGATGCGAAGGGTGAGCAGCTGTTACCGCATCTTGCGCACGCTTGGGATGTTGATGATACCCGGACACTTTGGACCTTCTATTTGCGTAAGGGTGTTCTATTTCATCATGGCCGCGAAATGCGGTCCACCGACGTATCGTATTCCCTGCAGCGCCTTATGAAGCTTGCTCCGTTTGGGCTGTACAGCTGGGTCTATGCTGACATCGTATCTATGGAAACGCCCGATGATACGACTATACAAATTCGATTAGCCCAGCCAAATGAAACTTTTCTAGCCTTCTTAACGTCTAATCGCGCGTCAATTGTTCCTCAGGATGCTTGCGAGGCTGCCGGCGGACAGTTCGGGAGCAAGCCTGTTGGTACTGGGCCCTTTCGACTGGCCGGCAATGAACAGGGCATTTGGATACTGGAAGCCTTTGCCCCTTATTTTCAAGGTCGAGCATTTCTGGATCGGGTAGAAGTTTGGACGATGAAGGAGAGTGACCGCAAGGATAAATCGACAGCGCTGCAGCCGTACGAAGTGATGCATAATGTTCGGCTCTCGGATATGGCGGCTGAACAATGGCAGCAGGTGAGACAGTCCGGAATGACCTGTAAATTTATTACTGTCAACGAGCTGAAGAATGGACCGCTTACAAATGCCGCGATTCGCGCGGCGATTGATTTTGCTATAAATCGAGGTGAGCTTCTAGATAAACTGTCAGGGGATGCGATTACGGAAGCAGACAGCTTTTGGCCGCAGCCGGATGACTGCAGCCTTCATGCTGTTCCTATCCAAACTAATTACCGTTCAATACAGCAACAGCTTGATGATTCAGGCTATCGCGGCGAGAAACTAATAATAGCAACGATCCCTCAGTACGAGACAGATGCAAGGATCATTCAAGAGATATGCGTTAAAGCGGGAATTTCACTGGAAATTAAGCTCATAGCCGCTGAACAATTTAAAGGTGCAGCCCGCATGACCGCTGACTTGCTGCTCTTCGCCGTCATGCTGGACGAGCACCGGGAGCTTCGGCTCATTGATTTATTCAGGAGCATGCAGCAGCATACGCTTCCAGATATGCATGAAACGCTTGAACACAGCATTTCACTTATTTTATCGGAGCCTTCTGTTAAGCATAGAGCAAGCTTATTCATGCAAATCGAGACGAAACTCAAGGATAGACATAGCTTACTGTTCCTTTACCAAAAGCATCTGAAAACGGCGTTTCATCCATCTATTCGCGGCATATCACTCGAATCGCTGGGCTGGGTTCGTTTTCGTGATATTTGGTTTACTTAGCATGACAAAGCCTAGATCACCTTTATCTATTACTTCGATCTTCCTTCACTAGCTTTAACAGTACACGGATACCGCTGGCTATTTTGTCTGGGGATATATCCTTAGCCAGCGCGTCCGCCCGAATCTGTTCGATTGCTTTCACCGCTCTTTTCCCCGTAACTGTCATTACTTTAACGTCCCCGCCTATGAGCGTCTTAATCTGGCTCGCTGCCATTGATAAATTGTCATGCTCGCCCGTGCCGGCGCTTTTCATTCCGCTGTGGCCAGCCTTCGACGAGTTCTCTTTGCCCGATAGATCTTCCATTGGGGTAAGCAGCTTCTTCTGTATTTCATCGTATTGCGAAGCGGAAGCCTCTCGCTTCTCCGCAGCAAGCACGACCGTATCATCGAATACGAATACGCGAACGTCAGAAATGCCAAGTGTGCTAAGCCTGGATTCAAGATGTGCTGAGAAGCCGTTCGAGTGCAGACCAGAACTGCCAATCGTACTATAGACGCTAGTACCCTTTCCATAAGTGGTATTGCCATGTTCATTTGTCGTATACAGCTTCGGCCCCGCTTCATTTGGAATGACAGACGGATCGTGGATCATTTTCGCATGTTGTTTGGGAACAGTTTGCGACTGCATGTTGGTTGGCGTCCCATTGGCACAGCCGGTCAAAGCAATTGACGCTACTGCAAATACGAGCAGTTTACTGGTAATAGTCATCTAATTATCCTCCTCCATAAAATGAATAGCCTGATATTAGCATGACCCTATCCATGAAATGAATATTCATGACTTCTTGGAAAATAATAAAGGGGATCGATACAACTTTCTAGGAGGTGCAGCATTTGGATCAAAGTGACAAACAGAAAGACAAGGGCAATGAGACGATCAACAGCAACTCCCGACGCAAATTTCTAGTCAATACGGGCTACGCGCTGGGCGGTATCGTCGTAGGCGGAGCGCTCGGCTCCTTAATCAACAGAAAACCAACGAAGAAAACGGAGACCACAGCACCTGATAAAAATCAGAAGGCTGAACCCAAAAACTACAACCGCGCGCTTATGTTCTTTACCCAAGAGCAGTTTAGCATCGTCGAGAGCGCTACTGAGAGAATCTTTCCCGAGGATGAAAATGGTCCCGGCGCTAAATCGCTGGGAGTCGCTTTTTTCATCGATCATCAGCTGGCTGGGGATTGGGGGTTTAACGGGCGTGACTACATGACGCCTCCGTTCTTTGCTGGTGAAAAGGAACAAGGCTACCAAGGCCGTCTGAAACGTCGGGAAATTTTTGATATAGGTCTGCGTGAAATGCAAAATTACGGCATGACGCAATACCAGAAGCGCTTCACGGAATTAACCGTTGAGCAGCAGGATGAGGTTCTTAAGGCTTTCGATACGGACACTGTGAAGCTGACGACAATATCCGCGAGCGGTTTCTTCAGAATGCTGCGCAGCAGCACGCTTGAAGGTGCGTACAGCGACCCGCTTTATGGCGGGAATCTTGATATGAACGGGTGGCGAATGCGCAAGTATCCGGGTAATCAGATGAGCTATACAGACAGCATCGACAAGGATTTCAAAGAAATCGCACCGAACAGTCTGCAGGACCATTTGGTAACTCACTAGCGAAGCGGAGGATATTGGATAATATGGCCAAAACATTACCGAAAACCGATGTAGTCATTGTAGGAGTTGGCTGGGCCGGGGGCATCATTGCCGCCGAGCTGACGAAGAGCGGATTAAATGTCGTCGGATTAGAGCGAGGCAAAGAGCGGAAGACCGAGGATTATTACATGGTGCATGATGAGCTGCGTTATGCGCTGCGCTTCGAAATGATGCAGGACTTGTCCAAAGAAACGATCACATTCCGAAGTACTGAAAAAATTCGCGCGCTGCCGATGCGGCAATACGGCTCATTTCTAATTGGTGATGGGCTTGGCGGGGCCGGCGTTCACTGGAATGGGCAGACTTATCGTTTCTTGCCTTATGATTTCGAAATCCGCAGCAAGACGATCGAGAAATATGGAAAGAACAAAATCCCGGCTGATATGACGATTCAGGATTGGGGAATTACTTACGACGAGCTCGATCCCTATTACGACAAGTTCGAGATAATGGCCGGCATTTCAGGAGAGGTCAATCCGCTAGGAGGCAAAAGAAGCAAGCCTTATCCGACTCCCCCAATGAAAAAGTCGCCTGCTATGCAGCTGTTCAGCGACGCGACCACACGTCTGAAGCTGAACCCATTTATGATGCCATCTGCCAACCTATCGGAAAATTACACGAATCCCGACGGAATCTCCCGCGGCGCATGCCAGTATTGTGGATATTGCGAGCGCTTTGGCTGCGAATACGGAGCCAAAGCCGATCCCGTAGTCACCGTTATTCCAGTCGCGAATAAAACAGGGAAGTTCGAGATCCGCACCCATTCCAACGTTCGTCGGATTCTACATAAGGGCGGCAAAGCGACCGGTGTCATGTATACGGACGTAACGACTGGTGAGGAAATTATTCAGCCTGCGGATATCGTCGTTATGACAAGCTACGTATTCAACAATGTCCGTCTGCTGCTTATGTCGAATCTAGGCAAGCCTTACGAATCTTCGTCAGGAACTGGTGTCATCGGCAAGAACTACGCTTATCAGGTCTCAAAGGGCAACGCGATTGGCTTCTTCGAGGATCAGCAATTCAATACTTATGCTGGCGCGGGTTCACTTGGTGTTTCTATCGATGACTACAACGGCGACAACTTCGACCACTCCAATCTAAAATTTATCCATGGCGGCGTTATCGCGTTAACTCAGAGTGGCGCTCGCCCTATTCAGAACAATCCTACTCCCTCTGGCACTGCCGCCTGGGGCGCGGATTTCAAGGCGAAGTCGGTGCATTACGCGAACAGATCTCTAGCTGTAGGGACACAGGGCGCCTCTATGTCGTTCAAGCATCATTTTCTCGATTTGGATACAACCTACAAGGATGCCTTCGGTGATCCGCTGATCCGTATCACTTTCGATTTCGAGGAGCAGGATCGCGAGATGGCGAAATATTTGGCAGAGCAGTGCATGAATATTGTGAAGGAAATGGGCGCGGACAAGGTCGATTATTTAAAGAAGCTTGGTCCCTACGAAATCACGACCTACCAATCCACGCATAACACCGGAGGCGTTATAATGGGTTCTGACCCAGCCACGTCAGCGGTTAATACCTATAGTCAAATGTGGGATGCTCATAACGTTTTTGTCGTAGGCGCGAGCTCATTCCCGCAAAATGCCGGTTACAACCCTACGAATACAGTTGGGGCGCTGGCCTACCGCGCGGCCGAGGGAATCTTGAAATATAGAGATAAGGGCGGCTTGCTGGTCTGATCGTACAAGGTGTCAAGAAGCTACAAAAGGCCGCTCCCGAAGCGATACGGGAACGGCCTTTTTTCTTGTTTATGTTTCTGAAGTCTAAGTCTAAATCTAAATCTACAACAGCTTCTTCACGTCATCCTTATTTTCCGCAGACGCGCTGTTTTGCTCCTCGTCTACGATGCCGCGCGTTGAGCTGCGGAATTCACGCAGTGTGTCACCGAATGCTCTGCCAAGCATGGGAAGCTTGGATGGCCCGAACACGATGAGCGCAATAAACAGAATGATAATTAACCCCGAAACGCCAATGTTGTTAAACATACGCAAATCTCCTTTTTTCGTCAAGTAGGTGATGGCATTGCGGCAAGCCGTTTGGCGTACCTGTAGGAAATGAGCACGCTGATCTCAAAGAGCAGCAGCAGCGGAACCGTTACGGACAGATGAGAGACGAAGTCCGGCGGTGATATACAAGCCCCGACGACTGCCAAACTGACATAAGCGTATTTACGTGAAACTTTCAAACGCTCAGGAGTCAACAATCCAAGCTTCGTCAGAAACAATATGACAAGCGGCATTTCGAAGGCTACGCCGAGCGGGAACACGACGCTGAACAGAAAGGAGAAATACCGATCTATGCCGTAAGTCTCGACTGCACCTACGGTATGGTTCATTTCAATCATGAACCCGAGCATCATAGGAAAGACGAGAAAGTAGCTGAACGAGACGCCTGCAAGAAACAACAAAAAGGATATGGGCACATAAGCCAGCGTTCCTTTTGCTTCTATTTCCGTTAAGCCGGGCCGTACAAATGCCCAGGTTTGGTAGAGCACGACAGGCAGCGTGAACAGGATGGCGAATAGAAAGGCGCAGCGCAAGTAGATGAACAGACCATCTGTGAACGAGAAGACATTCCATTCTACCGATTGGGCGGTTAAGCCAGACTTGATGTACCGCAATATACCGGGGGAAACATAAAGCCCGCCACTCATAGCGACAATGAAACAAAAGAAAACAATGAGCAGTCTTTTACGCAGCTCAGCCAAGTGGTTGACTAGATCCTCCTGAATATTCACAAAATCACCCCGCATTACATGCATTCTTATGTGAAATCAACCCTAACATTTTTATAGAATAACCAGTTCACATCCTGTTATGCGCTGCCTTTCCTATTCTGAAAATCTTTAGGGAACTCTGAATATACCTCACTATTTAGGGAAACCTAAAAGCAAAACTTTGACTCCGTGACGATTTGCTACAGCCGCTAAACATGAAAAGAGCAATCCCCTTTTTCAACTGGGAATTGCTCTTTTTTGAAGAATAGACGGTATCATTCCTTTTTCTTACAGCCAATTTCCTATTGATCCAAACTTTTCAGCTATATTCTTCGCTTTCCCTCAAGATCCATTGATCTTGTCCTGACCTTTGGCAGTCCTTTTTGGAGAAAACGCATTATTTCAAGCCCGTATTGGCAATGCCTTCAATAAACTTATTCTGAGCCAGGAAGAAAACGACCAAAATCGGGACAGTTGCTATGGTCGAAGCGGCAAGCAGCAGCGGCCAGTCCACGCCGGCATCCGTAGTCAGCAGTGATAAGCCGATCGGCAGCGTGAACAATTCCTTCGTATTTAAATAAATAAGAGGTTCAAAAAACTCGTTCCAGCTATTCATGAATGTAAAGATGCTTACGGTTGCCAATGCGGGCGTGGAGATCGGGAGCATAATCGACCTGAACGTGCGCCACGGCGAACACCCGTCCATTTTGGCTGCTTCATCCAGTTCAATAGGAACTGTAATTAGAAACTGACGTACGAGAAATACACCGAACATCCCTCCCGCTCCAAGCATTGGCGGAAGAATCAGAGGAATATGCGTATCGATGAATCCGAGCTTTGACATCCAGCTGAATAAAGGAATGGCCGTAACTTCCGTAGGAATCATCATCCCGCTGAGCAGGAACAGAAAGATCGCGTTTTTGAATGGAAAGTGCAATCTGGCAAACGCATAGCCTGCCAATGCGGACAAGAAACAAGTGCCTGCCGTGACGAGCACCGCGATATACATACTATTAAAAAAGTAGAGATGAAACGGCATTTCCGTAAACACGCGAATATAATTGATCCATTCCCAAGCTTCGGGTATCCACTGGGGCGGAAATAGAAACACATCGGATTCCGTCTTCAAGGATGTGCTGACCATCCAAAAAAAAGGGAACAACACAATGAAGGAAACGATTGTTAGAACCAGATAGGATGCAAGGCTGGATGTTATCTTTTTATTGTTCATAATGTACCCATCTCTTTCTCAGTTTCCACTGTATCAAAGTCAGAACCAGGATAATGCTGAACAAAATAAATGCCAGTGCCGATGCATAACCGAATTCGTAGGAGCGGAACGCTTGTTTGAAAATGTAGAAGACCATCACGTACGTGCTTGTTCCCGGCCCTCCGCCTGTCATCACATAGATTTGTCCGAACACTTTAAGAGAACCGATAACGGTTATTATCGTTACCATAAATACGGCTGGCGTAATCATAGGCAATGTAATGGATTTAAAGGTTTCCCAGCGCGAAGCCCCGTCAATTTTGGAAGCCTCGTAATAATCCTTCGGCACATCGTGCAGAGCGGCCAGGAAGATGACCATGTTCATACCCACGCCTTTAAGCGTACTGACCACTATGACGGTAGGCATCGTCCAAATTTCCGAGAAAAGCCAGGGAATCTCTGTTCCGCCAAACGTTCGGATCAGCAGATTGACTAATCCGCCGTCCGTAGAGAAAATAAACTTCCATACGATCCCCCAAACCACGAGGGAAACGACTACCGGCGTAAAGATCGCGGTCCGAAACAAGCCGATGCCCCATATTTTCCGTTTCAACAGCATGGCCAGCGAAAGCGATAAAACAATGTTCAGCGGGACCAAGCCTGCAGAGAAATATACGGTATTCACGACCGTATCCCAGAAGACGGGATCATCGCGCATGGCGTAAATATAGTTATCCAAACCAATATACGCTGTATTTCCAAATAACGACCAATTCGTAAAGCTCATCACGAAAGCGTAAACGATCGGACCAAACAGAAAGATTAAATATCCCGCCACAATAGGCAGTATAAACAAATATCCCATCCACATTTCTTTTGATTTCATAGTTGCTAAACCTGCTGACTTACCTCCGGCCATTCGCGCCTACCTCCTGTTGTGAATATGACGCAACCCTCCCTTTAATATGCAAGATCGCCCTATTGTTCATATGGCGATCTCGCAATGCTCCATCGTTCTGGAGGGTTATTTCAATAGAGGACTAATGCTGTCTTCCATAATTTTCAACGCTTGCTCGGTTGTCGTGGAACCGAGCAAAATCGCGTCCATGTTTAATGTCACCTGCTCGTCAATCTTGACCCAGTTCGGATGGGAAGGCCGGATTATACCTTCGGCCAACCGATCGTACGCAGCCAATTTCATCGTTTCAACAGTCGGGAACGGGAACTTGTTCAGATACTCATCGGAGTACAGAACAGACTCTCTCTGCGGCACAAAAAACTGGGCTACTTTAGCTGCATTTTCCTTATTACTTATAAATTTTAAATATTCCAATGCTTCTTTCGGATACTCTGCGTCTTTGAAGATCGAATAGCCTGCAAAGCCGATAGGCACCTTGACGCCATGGTCGCCTTTCGGAAGCGGAGCAATATCCCATTCGAAATCGACTTTGTCACGGTAAGCGCTTGTACGGGTAACGTTCTCAAACGCCATACCAAGCTTACCTGTATCGAAAGTTAACTGTTCGCCTATGCTTGGATGCGCTTTCTTATCGAGCAGCCCTTTAAAAAGATTGATCGCTTTGGCCGCCTCCGGTGTGTTCATAGCGAACTGCGTTGTGTCTTCGTTGAAGATTTCGCCGCCCATCGCCCAAATCAATGGAATCAGATTGTCGGACCAGTTGGAGGAATTTTGTATGAACTTTACGCCGTATACCCCTTCCTTTGGTTTGGAGATCGCTTCGGACGCTTTGACCATCTCATCGTAAGTCCAGTTGCCCTCTTCATAAAGCTGCATTGGCGACTTCAATCCATTCGCTTCAAACAGATTTTTATTGTAGAAAACGACCTGAGGCGGCGTAGAGAATGGAATGCCGTACAGTTTGCCTTCCTTTTCAAATGCAGTGAGCGTGGATGGTAGTATATCATCGAACGCATAAGCCGCATCCTCTTTCACGGACGAAATATCCAGCAGCTGGCCCCCATTCATAAATTGCGGAATCATGCGCTCTGAGATCCATACGATATCAGGCGAGGTTTTGGTCGCTGCCATGATCGCCAGTTTCTGCTGGTAGTCCGCCCACGGAATCACGGAAGTTTTGACTGTCACATTCGGATGGAGCTTATTGTATTCCACAGCAAGCTCGTCATACAACGCCACCTGGGCATCGCTGCCCCAAACGGACATCTCAAGCTCCACAGGATCTTTTGACTCAGCAGCCACTTCCGCACTCGGCGTATTGTTCGTATTTTCCTTGTTTGCCTTTGAGGCGCCATTATTGTTATTTCCTTTTCCTCCGCATGCGCTCAGCAAGCCGAGCAGCAATACAATAGACAGCAAGACTAACCCGTATTTCTTCATTTTTATGCCCCTCTCAATGTATGTAATCGCTTTCTATTACTAGTATAGATTTGATGGCCTCCAGAAAAAATAACACGAAATCGAGAAAAACTATGTAAATTCGAGTACTTTAATAGAACCAGCTGTATAACAGAACTTCGGCCTAAGCCCTCGTGACAAGGACTTAGGCCGAGATGGTTCCTAATCGTTGACGAAGCCGACAAACACCTCATTGATTCTGGCGATCCTATCATTCGAATTGCCATTGCCCCATGACGGACGGACAAAATGGAAGCGCAAGGCAGTCGTCACGACGGGGGTTTCCAAATTCAACGTCGTATACTGACCCAAAAAAGCGTCCTGATCATTATCTCGGACTTCGGCTATCGTCTTCCATTCTCCGTCTTCCAAGATCTGCAGATCAAAATCTCTGACATGCCAGTTGGCCGAGCCTATAATCGGCACATGTCCGCTCCATAGCTTCACTTCGTTGATTGTTTGCTCCGTTGTCCAGTCCAGCATCAGATAAGGCGTTTGGGAGCCGTTTGATATCCACCGAGTTTCCAAGCTTCCGTCAAGTACTCTATCTTTTGTATTTGTACCCAGCGTGGAGTCGACCGATAACTGCGCAGTAATCGCCAGATTATTGGTTACATTAAGAACGAACGTTCCAGTGCGAGCAACGCCATCCAAGACGACAGTTGCCTGCAATGTTGCTTCTCCAGCTTGAAGCGCGGTAACCACGCCCGTATTATCAACAGTCACTAGATCCGGCGTCAGACTTATGAAAGATATGTCCGCATTTTCCAACGAAACGTCCGATCCTGTATTGTATGTGCCGGTCACATGCAGTTGGATAGTCATGCCCGGCACCAGCTGCGAACGATCCGCCGTTACCGCTACGGCCGCTAGTTCGACGGGAGGGTAAGTTTCAACCCGCAGGTAAGGCCTATAGCTGGAGTCGGATCCATTGTATAGATGCGTCAAGTAACCGGTTTGATCGGCATTCTGGGCATAAGCAAGCGATATCGTCCGATCGCCATTCAGACGTTCTTGCACGAGCACAGTCGCATCGAATACATACCAGTCGTACTCGCCTTTATTATTCAGCTGCACAGTCGAGAGCTTCTGACCAAGCTCTGGCGGAGACTGATACGTATTCCATTGCATTGTATCACTGTCCCAGTCATTGCTATCCACTGCATAGAGAGAAGTTGCAGCTCCCGTCTCTCCAGCAGGGCTCTCCAGCGCTTGTCCATACACGTAGAGCCATGCGGTAGCCAGCTTGCCTTCAATGGAATTCAGATCGAATTGCTGATAACTTCTCACCGATTCGCTATCTTTTCCGCCTTTAATCTGTAAGAGATTCGCAACCGGGGCGTTCTGAGCATTTTGCTGTACGCTTGCCGCCCTGGTTGCCGGTATCAGTTCGGAAACCACCACTTGATTCTCATAATCCGTCCCGGTATTTCCACTGATCTCATTGCCGAAGAGACGAATATTCGTGCCGTGTGAGATCATAACGCCATTCGTATTCCCCGTAACATGATTGTCCTGAATGACAATATTCTCGGGTATGCCTGCGCCGTTCCCGGCGTTGGTCGGATCACCGTCGTCTTTCATTGCAATTATACCCCAGAAGTCGGAAGCCGTATTGTTCACGATCTGATTGCCCTTCACAATCGTTCCGGGCGCATTTTTCAGACGTATTCCCTGGCTCCCCGCGTTCGTAAATCCGGTAATGGTATTATTCTCGATAATCGTATCAGGAGATCCCAAGTACACTTGTACCCCATACCGTTTCACATTCTCGATTAAATTGTTATGAATGTAATTGCCTGGTCCAGCGGCATCATGCGTAGCGCCCGGATTGCCGACGCCGACAGCCGCTTCGCCGCCGCCAACGATATGATTGCCGCTTACTTCATTCATATACTCGTCTTCTCCGTGGAAATCGATAGCGTCTAATGCCGAGTTCAAGTAGTAGTTGTTTTCAATGAGATTGTTATGCGTGTAAGAATGCGCCATCGTTCCGTGACGCAGATAGGGACCGATAAACTCGTTGTTGCGAACGACATTGAAACGAGAGTCGTCCTCTCTGCCCAGCCGGCTTTCCTTGGACTTGCCTTCGATGGAAACGCCATATCCGTTTCCGCCCTCGGCTAAGTCCGTCGCGTTGCGAAAAAGTGAATTTTCCACGATAACATCATGACTGTTCGTTATTACAACGCCGATCCGTTGAAACTTCTCGATCGTCAGTCCGTCCAGCGTAATGTTATAGGACGGTTTGCCGGAAGAGGAGGTAATCATGATCACATGCTTAGGCCCGCCCCGATTCGGATTCGCAACCGACGTATTCGTTGAATAATTTAAGTCCCAGCTGGATGTAATCGTCATGTTGCTGATCTTAATATTGTTTTTTCCGGTCATGCGGAATACGATGCCTTCTACCGTAGCATATTCTCCCTGTTCATTAGCATGGTCGGAGACCAGCAGAACGCCATCCTGACTCTCGCCGCGCACCTGCACGCCGGATTTCATAATGAAATGGGTAACTCCATCCATATCTGTGCTCGTTAATTGATAGTGTCCGTTCGGAATATACACTTCGTCCCCAATCACCGCTGCAGCCAGTGCAGCCCGGATAGCTTGAGCGTCATCTAATCCGTTGTCGGCAGGATCGGCGCCGAAGTCCAGGACATTATACGTAGAGCCGGTCACTGTCTGAGCCTCATGCGGCACATGCGGTGTGCCATCCGCATAATAGAGACCTGCCTTTGTCGGAATTGGGGAATCCGGATCCGGTCCCGTTGGCGGAATCTCCACATAACTTAATATAAACCCGTCCACATGGGGAGGGTAAACCTGAATTTCCGAAATGCTTGTCCATTCGCTTACTCCGCGCCCGACAACCCGTACATATCGGGCGGTGACGGTTTCAAAACCAAAGGCTTCAACCTGGATCGTCGTGCCGCTGCTGTCGCCGCTGTATACGCGGGTCCAGTTGGTCTGGTCGTTCGAAACCTCGATATCAATGGTCTTGCTGCGATTGTCTCCTCGGTAGAAAGCGACTCCCAGATAAGAAATCAGCTGTTCCGATCCCAGATCCAGTTCGATCCATTGCCCATCATCATACGCCGACCACCTTGTCTGAATATCGCTATCAATGACATATTCCGGAATATTGGAATCGCTGCCGCTGGCCCGATAACCCGCGATCGTCAGCGGGGTTGCTGAATCTCCGCTAAGTGCCGGTGTGGATACGATCACCTCATTAAAGGAGTACGCCGTCTCCGGAGTCAAATTGCGCGCCGTGGCGCTCCAGGTGTCCGTATCGGAATCGAGAACAAACTCATCCGGAGCGCCGTTCTCAAATTCCTCGAATACGATTCGGTTTGCAGACTCCGTATCGGCTTCGGCCTGCACGCGGCTCGAGCCCATCAAACCCATTAATAGCATACTCAGGATTAATAATAACACTGTAGATCTTTTTGTAAGACTAGTCATTATCCATCAAATCCTTTCTTTCATGTTATTTCATTTGTTCTTCTCTTGCAGTATATTTGTAAGCGCTACCAATATAACCCGAGCTTTCACTTACACCTCCCGAACATCCGAATGTAATCATTCTGTCGCAATACATAAAGTCTCTGCACCAATTGGAAGCGCTTAACAATAAGTATACAAGTCAGCCTGTCAGTGAAAAACAACGATTTTTCGAGAAAAACTACGATATTCATAGCATTTGTTTTGTTTTGTGCTCATTGATCTGACCGGCCTTAACCCAGCGGCCTTTTTCTATATTCGGTAGGCTTCACTCCGCAATGCTGCCGGAACACGGCCATAAAGTGATTGGCGCTGGCATAGCCGCAAAGGTTGGCGATCTCGTATATTTTCAGATGTGTATGGGTCAACAGCTCCCTGGCTTTACTCATCCGGCAGGCCGTCACATAATCAGAATAATTTTGTCCGGTCTTCACTTTAAATAACGTAGATAAATATTGATGATTCAAATGTACCTGCTCCGCGATGAATTGAAGTGAAACATCCTGATCCAGACAAGAGACGACTAGTTCCTTCACTCTTCGAATCGTCAGATCTTCGTGGGCCGCTTCGGCGTTAGGCGTCTCTACCGCCCGCTCGCGGTCCAGCCGCGCTTTCAAATTCAATAGAAAATGGGAGAGCTCAATCCGGTCCACCGGCTTCAGGATGTAATCCGACGCATTATGACGCATCGCCGCCTTGGCATAAGTGAAATCTTCATGCCCGCTGATGATTAATACGGGAAGGTCGGGATACAGCCCCCGGACATGCCGCAATAACTCGATTCCGTTCATCTGGGGCATACGGATATCCGTAATCAGCAAATCTACCGATTGCATTCTGAGAAGCTCCAGCGCAGCTAAACCGTGCTCCGCTTCTGCGGTTACCCTGTAACTGCCGATCACTTCCTCGATCATTTTCTTTAACCCTTCCTGAATTTTCTTCTCGTCTTCTACCAGCATCACATTGTACATTCCAATTCCCCCCATCGTAATGGCAGCCGGATTCTCCATAGTGTTCCGGAAGCCTCATCGCTCTCCACGCTTAAGCCGTATTCCACGCCATAAAGCAGTTGAATGCGATGGTGAATATTTTTGATGGCATAGCCTTTAAGCGTATCTCCAAACTTTGGACGGCTGCCGTCCCGCTCCGGCTTGCACAACATCTGCTCTCGAACCTCATATAAACGTTGCGGCGGCATCCCCACCCCATTATCCTGTACAGTCAGGAGCAAATCCTGATCCAGCACGGATGCCCTGATCGTTATCGTTAATCCGCTATTCCCCATTCCGTGCTCCAATGCATTCTCAACCAGCGGCTGAAGCAGCAGCTTTGGTACAAGACAAGATTCGAAGGACGGATCCACATACATTTTCGAACTCAGCTTCTCGATATGCCTGGATAACTGAATTTGCAAATAAGCGTTAACGAACCGTATCTCCTCCTTCAATTGCACCGGCCGTTCCTGCTTGTCAACCGTGTATCTCAGCATTTTTCCCAAGCTGGCAACAATGTCGCTGATTTCGAGATTTCTCTCCTTCAGCGCCTGCATGCTTACCAATTCCAACGTGTTGTACAGAAAATGCGGATTAATCTGGCTTTGCAGAGCCGACAGCTCGGCTTCGCGTTCGCGCAGTTTCGTTTCATATACCTCCTTGACCAGCCGCTCCACTTCCGTCACCATCAGATTGAAACCCTGGGCCAATTGCCCGATTTCATCGCGATTCATCAAGCTTAAATCTGCCCGTTCGCTGAAAGCCCCGTCCTTTACCCGCCGCATGCGCGACTGAAGATAACGGATCGGCCTGACCAGCCGCTCTGACGTAATGATCGCAAGCAAATAGGCAATGATAAGCGATATGACTGAAATGAGGATCGTAAATCCGACGATTTCCTTGCCGCCCCGTTGCAAATCGGCCATCGGGATAAGTCCGTGAATATTCACTTTCGTTGATTTGGAGTGCATGGTTGTGTACAGATAAGTCTGGCCGTTCCAATCTATCGTTCCGTCACCCGGACCGGTATCCGGAAAATTAACCGATTCATCCGGAAATAACAGCTCGCCGTTATCCTTTGTCAAGTAAAATTGGCTGTTGTCACTCAACCATACTTCTGACAATAACGCTTCGAGCTCTTTCATGTTAAAATCAATTTTGACGACTCCGATGCTTTGGCCCGTTGCAGGGTGATTCAATGCTCTGGCAGCGGAAATAACCCGCTCCGATCGTTTGTAATAAGTCGTCTCGTGAGGTTCGATAATGACAAGCCTTCCTTCCGCATCCAGCACCTCCTGCATCCAGCTATTCCCTTTCTCGTTCCAATAACGCTGCGTCAGTTTTTCTTCGACGCTGTACATAATGCCGTCGCGGGTGAAAAAGATCATTCGTTCAATTCCGGGCTGGTCCAATGTGAGCGAAGACGCTACTCTTGCCATTTTGGTAATTTCCGCCGATGGAATAAGCTTCTCTTCGCCTAGTTCTTCATAACTGTGCTTCTCCAAAATACGCAGCACGTCTTCGTTATACAAGGGAGCCACAGTTATTCTGTCCGCGTCTTTTATCGTATTTTCCAAATTAATTTTCACTTGATTCATAATTTGCATAGAGTACGCCCTGGAGTTTTTTTCGGTTTCCTCTGCAAATTTATTGTAAGTGCTGATTCCGCTTATCAGGAATGGAATGGTGATAAGCAGAACGAACATGGTTATAAATTTGGCTCGTATCGAAATATACCGCTTCATTTCACCAATTCCTCCTGACAGATATTAAGCGCAAACACATGGTGAAAAAGGCCGCTCATCCGGTAGAATGTTTGTTTTTCAACAAACTTCCGATACGAGGCGACCTAATGAAAAAGTCTAACATGTTCCAATTATTTCTTCAATTGCATTTGGCCGTTATCTCGCTGGTGGATACGCGCTATACTGTCTGCCCGCTGCGCAGCAGCGCGCCGTTATGAACTAGCCGCTCTTGCAGCTGTCCGATGTCTATTTTTCCCGGTGATATACCCTGCTCCCATGCAATTGCTGCCGCCGTACCCGCAGCCTGTCCCGTCGCCATGCAGCTAGGTGTCAGACGCGTCGTTGCCAGTGCCTCATGCGTCGTCGAGATGCAGCGCCCTGCCACGAGCAGATTGTCAATCCTCTTCGGCAGCAAACAGCGGTAAGGAATATCGTATGCCCCGTCTCCCTGGACCCATGCGGCCTGTACGCCCTTGCCGGACGGATCGTGAATGTCGATGGGATAGCCGCTTCGTGCAATGCAATCGTCGAACGCGCGTCCTTCCACAACATCCTGTACCTGGAGTGAATAGCAGCCGTCTATTCTTCGGCTCTCGCGTATGCCGATTTGCGCTCCGACCGAAGAGATAGAAGCGTTCTCGAAGCCTGGCAAGCAGCGGGTCATGAAATCCGCGACCATGCGCACCTGCTTCCTGCCCTGCACCTCTCCTTCCGTCAAATCCTCCAGTTCAGTTCCGTCCAGCCCTTGAACACGAGTCGTATTGACAAGCACCTCGTCCGGTCCCGGACCTGTGAAGAACAGGACCTGGTCTCTGTTAATGGGCAAGTCAGCCTCCTTCCAATGCTTGAAGTAACCCAATACGCCGGATAATGGCAGTTCCTCCAGCTCATCGAAAGGCGTCTTCTTGTAAAACTCGTCCGGATGCTCGATCATATACCGTTTTACTTTCGCCAGATCAACGCCTCTCATTCGGAACTTCATCGTCATCGGCTGCGTCAATTTGTCGCTGTCGCGTCCCTGTAAGCACGGCGCGCCTGACAGATAGGCCAGATCGGCGTCCCCTGTAGCATCGATGAACTGCTTCGCCGAAATTTCATATTTCCCGGACTTGGTAGCCAATCGTACCGTTTCAATGAGGCCGTCCCTTGTCTGCACTTCGTCCATGAAGCTGTGCAGCAACACCTTCACGCCAGCCTCGCGCAGCATATCGATGATTAACACCTTATACACTTCAGGATCATAAGGGGTGATCGTCTTTACAAAGCCTACCGTATCGCGAACGTGGCCGGGCGAAGCTCCCTCGGCCATCAAGCGGTCTACAATTTCCTGCGCCGTTCCGGCAATGACCTGCTTTCCATCCATCGTGTGAAAGGTCATCCATGGATAGACCAGAGCTATAGTCGACATGCCGCCAAGAAAACCGTATCGTTCAATCAGCAGCGTTCGCGCCCCGCTTCTTCCAGCTGCCAGCGCCGCATTGATCCCCGCCGGCCCTCCGCCGCATACTACAATATCCGTCTCTATTTTTCTCATGCTTAACCCCTCCTCTGAAAGTATTTTCATTATAGGAGCCGGAGGACTTCTAAAGTAGTTTAACTTTAGTTTAAAATAGAGCTGTCAAGCGTTAGCGTGGACGATAGCTTTAAGTTCACATCCCCTAACCACACGGAGAAAAGAGGAAGGCGGTTTTGAACTTGGGGACTCGTAAATCGATTACTCTGCACGATCTTTCCAAAGAACTTGGTCTTTCGATTCAGACCATATCCAAAGCGCTGGGCGGACGAGCCGGCATGTCCGAGGAAACGCGGAGCCGTATTACCCGAACAGCCTTCATACGCGGCTATTTGACTGTATCTCAGGCACGTGAGATGGTCAGCCGCGGCATCACGCCCTATCCTACCTTCCAATTTCGATTTGTATTGATACAATCCCGGCAATCTATGAATTACAACGTATTGTTGACAGAGGGATTAAGAGAGAGGCTCGATCAATTGGAGCATCGACTGGAATGCTATGTGTTGGATGAGGATGTGCCGGATCACGCATTCTCGGGCTGGATGGAGCAGCGCAATTTGCCGACGGCGGACGGTCTGTTCATTGCGCCTCGGCTGCTCTCAGACTCCACGGAACGCAAGCTGTTCGAGCTGCCTTTACCCAAGGTGCTAATTAATTATCCGAGACCGCTTTCCCGAATCGACAGCGTAATCTGGGATGTGTTCGAAGCCGTCTGCATGGCCGTGGACCGGCTCGCGCAGCTTGGCCATACCCGTATTATGTACGTAGGAGATATTCACAGCCAACGAGGGTATACAAGAAGATGGCAGGCGTTTGAGGAAATGATGGGTGAGCTTCAGTTGAATCATGACGCAGAACTGCAAATAACCGACATTTGGGACGAGTGCATGCTGATCGACAAGCTGCGCAGCGGCCAACCAACAGCAATCATTGCCGGCATCGATGAAGATATCGTAAGGCTGTACGACAACCTTACCTCCCTCGGCTATCGCATCCCGGAGGACATCTCCCTAGTCGGCTTGGCCAACGGACCGGTGGCGGCGCTGCCGCATTTAAGCCGCCCCCAGCTTCTAATCAGGGAGACCGGATATAAAGCGGCTGACAAAATGCTGTGGCGCCTCGCCAACCAGAGCGAGCCCTGCGAGCATATCCGTATTGCCGGCCCTTTCCATAACGGGCAAACCATCCGGCGCTTCAGTTGAGAAGCGCCGGATGGTTTGATTTTCGGACGAGCTGTCCTCTCTCTGCAAAAAAAGCCAGCAAAGCTATTCCGGTTGTTCGATTCGCCGCTCACTGAGGTGCGCCTTTTCGGCAGTCGCGTTCTCAGGCTTCACCGAACAGATTCGGTTGCAGATTTGACATTAAATGATATAGATTGGTAAAGCTAGTTTGCACGCAGCCCATCGGTGCTGTTCTGCAAACATCCTGTTCTACTACGTACCACTCGACTCCGTTCTCCTCTCCCCAGCGAATAATCGGTTCGAATTCAATCAATCCTGTACCGATTTCCGCAAATGCCTGCTCACCGTCTGCGGTCATATCCTTCATATGGACAATCGGCATCCTGTCCGCATATGGCTTGAAGAATGATGCTGGCTCAAAACCACCCTTCTGAAGCCAGTATACATCCAGCTCTGCGAGGATTTCATTGTCTACAGCAGCCTCAAGCAAGTACGAAAGCGCGTCCTGCCCCTCTATCACCGTTTCAAATTCAAAAGCATGATTGTGATAGCTGATTCGAAAACCTTCGCCCTTCAGCTGCTTCGCAATACCGTTCAAATCTTTCTTCAGTTGTTTATATCCGCCTTCATTTCGCAGCTCAGAGGGAATACTCGGGCAAATAATATCCCGTGTGCCGAACAGCCTGGCGTCCGAGACCACTTTGCCTGTGTTCGCAACAATGTCATGGAAACCAACATGCATACCCGCGGTCTTCAATCCAACTTCGTCCAAAACCGCTTTGAGTTCCTGCGGGTCATAACCTTGAAAGCCCGCAAACTGTACGCCGCCATAGCCAATTTGACTTATTTTACGAAGAACTCCCGGGAAATCTGCTTGGCATTCCTCACGCAGCGTATACAATTGAACCGCAATCTTATCCTTCAACAAACGACCATCTCCCTTCACTTCATTAATCCCCAGTATAGTGACAACTGATTTAGAAGTGAATATCCGATTCTCTGCTTGTTGACTTATTTTGCAACATTTATGATAGTAGAAATAGTTTACTCACTTGGAGGTGGCAGCAAATAATGGACGCTTCGTGGATCGATTGCCTGTTGATCGGTTATTCTCATCACACTTCTCCATTCACCGGCTCCTTGCAAAAGGGCTCAGCCGACAATCGTTTGCTCCTACGCTTCCAGGTAAAAGGGACATGCCGTGTCGAGATTAACGATGAGACTCATGTTGTGCGGACCGGCGATCTGATCATTCGCAAGCCAGGGGAATATTACCGTTTAGTGGTTGAGGCAGATAAAGACGCCGACGCCTCTCAGCCAATTGAGAGCGCCGATTACTACTTATCCTGCAGCGGAGCATGGGTTCAGCAGTGGTGCAGCCGGAACGATTTTCCAAGCAAGGTTCATCTGGATACGGCGGAAGACTTCTTGGCATTGTGGAGAAAACTGATCTATGAGAAGCGGAATATTCATGGGGATAATACGGAAATGATGGACGCTTTGATCAAAGTTTTATGTCTAACTATCGAGAGGTATGTACGGATGCAGACGGCGGCGGCCTCCAAGCCGGAGCTCAACATTCCTTACAAAATGAAGCAGTATTTGGAGAAGCATGCTACCGAGCCACTGACGCTGACCCATATCGCCGAACGTTATGGCATCAGCGTATCGACAGCCTCCCACTTGTTCAAGCAAGCGTTCGGGCAATCTCCAATGCGTTATGTCATCGAGATCAGGCTGTCTATTGCCTCGGAGAAAATTCTGTACAGCGACATGAAACTGGAGGATATCGCCGAAGCCTCCGGGTTTCACAGCTACCCTTATTTCAGTCGCGCCTTCCGGGCTCATTTTCACGCCAGTCCCAGCAAATACCGCGTTCGGAACCAGCTTCGCAAGGTAGAGAATCCTTAATTGGAACGAAGCATCTTATTATATTACCGCTGCTCTCCGCTACAGTCTCAGGCGGTATTGATGCGGAGAAACGCCCATAATCCGTTTGAACAGGCTAATAAAATAAGAGGTGCTCGTAAACCCTACCTGCTCGCCGATCACTTCTACGGATTTGTTCGTCGTTTGAAGCAAACTGCAAGCCTGCTGCATTCTGCGGGCTGTCAAATAGCCCGTAATGCTGCTACCCGTCTCTTGCCGAAACAGCCGGGACAAATAAGATTTTGACATATGGAGCTCGTCCGCAAGCAGCTCCAGCTGAAAGGGCTCCCCGTAATGATTTTCAATCCATGCCATAACATGTTCCGATTGGCGAATCGGCTTCATATGCTCCTCCTGCTTGGGCCCCGGAATAACCTTTCGTTTAATTAACGACAACACGTTTAACAAATAAAGCGCGCTCTGCTCGTCCTTGCTGCTGGCGGAGGAAGTGAGCAAGCTATTCTGGAATGCGGAGCAAGCTGCATTCAACTCTTCATTGCAATCGATCATATCTATGCCCTGCAAAGAGATAAGCCCTTGAAGCATTCGTTTATAGACGTCATAAAGAGCCGGAAACGTCCTTAAGTAGCCCTTCATAAATACAGGGTCGAAATGAAAGACGCTTCGTTCATACGGCCGGCTTTCATCCACTTCCGCATAAACACTATGCAGCTGATAGGGTTTAAAATAAAACAACATGCCTGGCTTAAGCTCGTACGTCTTCTGGTTGACGGTAACCGAGCCGTGTCCCTGATGCACAGCCAGCACCTCGAAGCCCCGATGCCAATGGTAATACCCCTCGAAATCTTGCTGCGACCAGTTGCGATATGACCAAAGAAAAGACAGCCCCTCGTAGTCCATTTCCTGAAACAGCGTCCCCTTCACTGACTGCACCCCTTCATTTCAACAAGTCAACAGAACAACATTTTTAACCATTGTAGCGTAACTTTGCCCATTTGTCAGAGACTATAATGATACCAAGCAGTTTAACCACAATCATGGGTCAACGAGGAGGGTTACTACAAAATGAATCAGGCATACAAAGAAAAAATATTGGCGCATTTAACCGAAAAGGTAGAGCGCATGATAAACCAAATTGGAGATAAAACGCCACATGTGGCAAAAGCCAACGGCATCTATGACAGCACAGACGATAACTGGTGGACGTCCGGCTTCTGGCCTGGCCTGCTATGGGTTATGCATGATGCAACTGGGAAAGAGTCATTCAAGGCAGCCGCTTGGGAATGGGACGCCAAGCTGGAGCGCTGCTTCTACGAGCATCCCGTACAATTGCATCACGATGTCGGCTTTCAGTTTCTGCCGACTGCTGTTATCAAATACGAATTAACGGGCGATCAGGAAGGTCTGCGAATCGGCTTGGAGGCGGCAAACTTCCTCGCGGGCCGCTTCAACGTGAATGGCGAGTTTATTCGTGCGTGGAACGGGCAAGGGGCGCTCGGTTGGGCCATTGTTGATTGCATGATGAATATCCCCCTGTTGTTCTGGGCAAGTCGCACGACCGGCGACCCGCGTTACAAGCATATCGCGATACGTCACGCGGACACCTTCCTCCGTTACGCCATTCGCGAGGACGGCTCGGTATGTCATATTTTATCTTTTGATCCGGAGACGGGCGCGTTTATAGAATCGCTGGGCGGTCAAGGCTTTTCCGGCTCCTCGGCGTGGAGTCGAGGCAATGCCTGGGCGCTTCATGGCCTCGCGATTGCTTATCGATGCACCGGACTTGAGCGTTATTTGCACGCGGCGAAGCGGGTAGCGCATTACTTTGTCGCCGCCCTGCCGGAAGACTATGTGCCGTATTGGGATTTCCGCGTAGAAAACATAGAAAACGAGCCGCGCGATACTTCCGCTGCCGCCATCGCAGCATCCGGTCTGCTCGAACTTGCTGAGCTGGTTCCATCCGTGGAACGCCGGATCTATAACGCGGCTGCCGAGAGAATCCTTTATTCACTTAGCGAGAATTATGCGACCTGGGACAATCCGGACCATGAAGCGATTCTTCTCCAAGGCACTGGACATAAGCCTGAGAACGCCAACATCAACGTATCGCTTGTATACGGAGACTACTACTTCGTGGAGGCATTCGCCAAGCTTAACGGCTGGAGCCATCGGATCTTTTAGCCTGCCTCATGCCATTTATTTTATTTTAGAGTTATTTTTTGATCTTTGCCCACTATGGAATACGAATCATAAGAAAATATAGCCTCCATCACAACTCTCGCTGAGGTTTTGGAGGCTTTCTCATTACATATTCGGGATTGTCTCATTCAGCATGTGATATTGTCGAAGTTTTTGCAGAAATAATAATGGTTGTGCAATTCGCTCTGTAGTAGTCAGGCGAAGAGTGTACTTCAATGGCCGTACGAATCAAACTTCTTTGGACGGAGAGACAACGTAACGCATTACTCCATTTCATATTTCCATCTCCACTTTTGGTTTTTTCTCCCTCTTGTTATATGCCTCAATTTCACTTATATTGACCTATCTATTCAAAAAGTCCTAAACAGTGAAATTAAGGCTTTGGCAGCCGATAAACCGCGAATGGTTCGCCAAAACGATAACCATTGCTTATTAGATCAAGCTCCTTCACAACCGCTGGCTCAAGGTGCAATTGTATACTTTTTAAATTTTCTTCGACCTGCTGTTCGCTTGTAGCACCTACGATGACGGTTGAAACGACAGGGGTTTGCATAAGCCATGCCAGTGAAAGCACGCTCGCCGTGCATCCGAGCTCATTTGCGATTTTTTTAACCTTCTCTCCTAACGCAATCGAATTATCATTAATAAATCGACCAAAGTTAGGATCCGTATGTGCTCTTGAGCCTACAGGAGTCTTATCTTGCGAACTATATTTGCCCGAGAGGATGCCGCCCGCTAATGGAAAATACGGAATAATGCCCACTCCTTGATCGATACACATCGGGATAAGCTCATTCTCCGGTGTACGATCAGCGAGGGAATAGCTAGTTTGAGTAGAAACAAACCGATTCAACCCCAGCCGATCGCTTAATCCCAGTGCCTTCATCAGCTCCCATGCATAGTAATTTGAAGCGCCGATATAGCGTACTTTCCCCGACCGCACCATATCCTCGAGTGTACGCAATGTTTCCTCCAGAGGTGTGTGGGGATCGAACGTATGAATTTGATAAAGGTCAATATAGTCTGTTTTCAATCTCTTCAGACTGCTTTCAAGCTCTGTCTGCAAATGATACCGGGACGAGCCGCTTTCATTAACGCCCTTCCCTTTAACCAAGCCTGCCTTGGTTGCCAATACAAGGTTATGACGATTGTCTCCAAGCAGCTTCCCAATCATTTTCTCTGATTCAGAAGCCGCATATATATTAGCCGTGTCAATAAAGTTAATTCCGTTATCTAAAGCGCGGTGTAAAATTTGCTTGGTTGCCTCGAAGTCAGCCCGTTTGCCAAATGCATTTGTCCCCAGACCTAATAAGGAAACCTTTAACCCACTGTTGCCAAGACGCCTATATTGCATAATGATCTACTCCTTTAGATTTCGGTACAGACAATGATAAGCACAATTTTCTTTTTGACATCATGAATATTGTTTCTACAATTTCAACACAAATCCTTTGGTTTCGTCAAAAAAGTCCGGGCTCTCCATCATTGGAGTCCCGGACTTCTTCTTTATTATATGATCAATAACCTAGACAATCAGATTCTATTACCCAGCATAATGGATCGACAGATCGCGAATTACAGGTACTCCATCCACCTCTAGAATTTCTACAATTACACCAGAAACCTTCACTGTTGGAATTCGGATGATTGCCTTATGACCGATATTTGTGCCTTCGAATACAGTGATCGGACGGCGGGATTTCGCCGTTATAATCGAGACTGCGAACTTACGAACGCTTTCTCCATTCGTTAAATCCTCTTGAATGACAATATGATCGACTAAATGTGATTCTCTCGGTGTATATGACCATTTCAGCTCATCCACAGCACAATCTGCAAGTGTCGCAATTGGATTTCCGAACCGTCTGCGAACTTCTTCTCCGAACGCTTGTAGGTTCTCCAAGTCTTTCTGAGGAAATAGTCCTTCACGGTCTGGCCCGATATTCAACAGCAAATTGGTTCCGCGACCAACGGATAGGTAATAAAGCCCCATCAGCTCATCGACAGATTTGACCATATGCTCATCTTCGTCGCTGTAAAACCAGCTGTTGCTGTTGTGACGCATTTGTACGTCGCATTCAGCAGGCAGCCACAGCTGACTATCCAGCTTCTCCTTCTCCTCGGTCAATATTGAGAATTCAGTAGAATCGACCACATTCCAGCAAGGACTCGGCGCTACACCATCCTCATTTCCAACCCAGCGGAAGTCTGGATCTCCCATATTAAAAATTAATATGTTCGGCTGCAATTGACGTATTACACCGATTATTCTGTCCCAATCGTATTGATGATCCTCAGAGCCGCAGCCGTCAAACCAAAGAATGTCGATGTCGCCATAGTCAGTTAGCAGCTCCGTGATTTGATTCACGAAGTAATCATCATAGGCCTTTGCGTCCTGCGTATAGAAATTTGCCGAGCCATCATAAGGAGAATAATACAATCCTGGCTTCACGCCATACTTGCGGCAAGCGTCTACATATTCGCGAACGACATCTCCTTTTCCATCCTTCCAAGGTGATGCTTCTACGGAGAATTGACTGTACTTGGACGGCCAATTGGAAAATCCGTCATGGTGCTTCGCCGTAAGAACCGCATAGTGCATCCCGGCTTCCTTTGCAGTCCGAATCCATTGTTCGCAATCTAAACTCACTGGATTGAAAGCAGTTGGTGTCATAGCCCTTTCATCGAAGTCAGCATAACCTTCATAAAAAGTTCTTAGACCAAAGTGTAGAAACAATCCAAATTCCCAATCCTGATACTCAAGCTGCTTCGCTGTGGGCACTAACTTTTGATCTGTTATCATGAGAAAAATCGCCTCGCTCTCTATTCACTATTTTAAGATTGCGCTTCAATTACTCTTCAATCATCTCAAGCTCGATAACCGTGTCCAGCTCATCCGGCAATTCTCCTCCGGCGTGGCTGATGAGAGCCCCCGTCGCCGTTTCGCCATAATGATCGGCCATTCCTCCTCAGAACCGTCCATCACTATATAGAACCGCCCTGCGAATGTCAGCATCACCAATTATTTCCGATCGTTCCAGCTTTAAATATACCATCGCCAGACGGTCGAGCGGTATAGCAAATACCGGACATCCACAGCCGTCGACACCTAGCACGATGTCCTTTTCTAACATATCCGCCAAATAGGCCAGCACGGCAACGATCTCCCGTTGCGATCAGTTGATCCCTTGCCGCTATGCTCACCACCCCGATACTCCTCAACTAAAACTTCAGCCATTTGGTATTTCTCCTTCCGGCCCACCATCGATTGGTTGAAACGAGATTTGATCGACAGTGAAACCATCGATTACCAAGAAACCTTTATTAACGTTATTTCTTATGATGGCGAAATAATAATCTGTATAGGGTCCAGTCAACAGCTCTGCTGAAAATCGCTGCAGTCCCTTACGGAGTGGTTCATTGAACACTTCCTGCGAAGCTCCTCCATCCGTTGTCCTTACAGAAACCGAATATTGGGCTTCCTCTTCTGTTTTGTATTCGAATGACAATCGGTACTTTTGATTGGGAAGCAGTTCCAGAGTAGATGGCAAAGTTCTAATCAGCTCACCGGAAACCTCATCCATCGTTTTGAACGACCATTCTCCTTCGATTGTATCTTCCGTATATCCCTCATGACGTTGTGCGAGATGCGTTTTGCCAACATTGAAGCTGGCACTGACGAACGGACCCCAGCCTTCATCCACATTTTCAAAATTTTCGTAAAAGTCATGCTCCGTTTGAATCGCCTTACTCACTTCTTTAACTCGAACATCATCGAAATGCACGTAGGAATTGTGCTCGCCTTTATCCGCAACAAGAGATATAACAGGCGAAAAATCTTCTTCAGAAACCGGTATTTCAAATCGGATTTGCAGCCGCTGATAATACGTTCCCCGCTTATCCGAATCTGCATCGCAGTTGACGAAATCCGTACGGTTAATGGATCGTATCTGTTCCGGTCCCCCGAAGCCGTCTATACTGATCGACGCCCTTCTCCCCTCCGACACTTCCACCCATACCGAAGCTGAATAGGATTTGCCTTTCTCCAAGCCTAAAAGCGACTGATATACGCGAGCATCGGCTCCGTCATTACCGCTTATTCGCAAGTACGATTGACCATAGCTCGTTTCCGAAATCGCGATATGATCCGTGTTTTCATACATTGAAGTTTTCGACCACCAGCGGAAACCGTGACTGTCAAAGCCCATATCCTTAACCGGACTGCCCTCTCCCCAATCGATGTCTTGAACCGGAGGCGCATCTGTCTTATAGAGAACATAAGGCGTGTTAGCCTCTGCTTCCACCGAGACAGTGCCGGAGACAACCTGTACATCGCGGACGTATACGCGACCTTGATTCGTAAGCCGATAGAGCTTGATCGTCCCGTCCTCTGGCCAGCTTTCTGGAAGAAGCCAAGTGCTTTCTCCTCCCTTAGCGTTCCAGTGGTATATTTTTGTCTCACCAATCGGATCCCATGGAATAAAGAGCGTATCTCCCTGTGCGATTATTCGATGTTTTTTGCGTATGACTGCAACGCCTTCCTCTAGTTTGGAGGAGACGCCTCCTTCTAGAATGACTTCTTCCGAGTCCTTCCATTTGAGGATAGCGAAGTGCATTAGATAACGATAAGGAAGCTGCTTTGTGAAAAAAGCGCGAATAACAGCCGTTAAATCCCGCTCTCGCTGCCACCCCATAAACCCATTATCGCCATGTCGGTCGTATCCGCCTTTGAGCAGCATATCCTCGGCATAAGCATCCTTGTCCTGATGGCGGATAAACCGAGAAATACGACTGTCTCCAGTGGAATCGTGCGTCCATACGGCGTCTGAATCAAGCGCGTCTGCTTCCTCCGTCCAGATCGTCCAGCCATTGCCGTGCAGCTTCCGGGCCAAACGCCAGGCTGCCCAATGCTCGTCACGATAAGTATCCACATATACAAATCCGAGATTTGGTGCTTTAGCCTTCAGCTCATCCAAGCGCTGGTCGAACTCTCCCGATAAAATATCTTTTTCTCGATCGATATAATAAGACTGATCCAGCCATTTCCACCCCGGCGTCGTCGTTATAAACGAGTCCGAGTATGACTTCGCCTCCGGATAAGCTTCACTATGATTGATATGAACGCCGATGACCGCTCCGTAATCGCGGGCCCGATCTACCAGAATGTTCAAATCGTTCAAACCACCGGCCCGCTCGTTGAAGTTGTTGCCGTAATCGGGATGCCCGCTATCGTGGCCTTCACTTTGATAGCCTTTCAACTCGATCATCTGGCCAAACCCATCTGTATATAAGTAAAACTTCTTGATATTGTTCAAGATACGGAGAAACGGAAATTGCGCCATACTGCCGAAATTCATGGCGATATGCGCATAGCTGCTCCGCAGCGCTTCAGAGCCGGCAATCGGCGGCAGCACTTCGCGAACAGCAATCGCACCGTCCTGCCAATCTACCATTCCATCGCCGTTTCGATCGTCCGTTATGATGATTTTGGACCATGGCTCGCCGATCACTTCCATATCAGGTCCACGGTATGTCCAATATGCATTCCAGACAGCGGTTCGTTTGTATCCATTCCGCTGCACGGTTTGAATGCACACGCGTCTGCGGTTTTCCAGCACGTTGCCTACCACACTTGCCGCCAATTGCTTCGTATTCACGATCGCGATCGCGCGATAGACAGGAGCATGCGCCGTGTCCAACTCGGATACACTCGCGAATTCATCACCTTTGATACCTTCAGCTGTTGCAACATACGCCTCTTCCATCGTATCGCGAACAGAAACGAGCCCATGATTCGGGAATTCGATCGTCCGGACTCGGAATAAACCGTTCTCCTTGATATCGGTAATTCTCATCTCAAGTACTGATTCTGAAAGCGTGAAGGAAACGACCATTTCAACCTCAATCTGCTTGAATACAAGTCGATACGCCGCCGTATCCTTTGTCGGTGAATTCGGAAGAACAGTCGGCACTTGCCGTTCCCCATTCAGATCGACATAGGCAAGCCGATCCTCTTGACCATATAGGACAGCTCCATTCGCTCTCCAACGATATTGCAGCACGCGCGGAAAGGAAACATCCATCTCAACATCCAACAGATCTGACGATAATGTCCAAGTTCGCACCACTAGATTTTCGTCCTGCACCAAGTAATCGGACTCATACTTGTCTTCTAGGGCACTTGCTATTACTTCGCTAAAACGAGCTTGGCCTTCTTCACCCTCGCCGCTGCTCCAAACGCGAAAACCGTTAGCCCCAGCCTCCGTCTTCCATTCCGGTATGTCGCCGTGATAGGTTGGGTAGCCATTCAATGATAGGGCTAGAACAGTTCCGCAATATCGGAGCTCGACGCGATAGGATTTCCCCTCATACAAAGGATCCGATTTAAACAATACGCCTTGCTTTCCGCAAGGCATTGCCCAAATCCACGTGCTTCTTCCAAAAGGGTCCATCGGTGTGTCGCAGCCAATAAATATCCAGCTGTCCGGCGCCGTATAACGGATCACCGCGCCCACCCGCCCAGCCGGATTGAGCGGCGTTAACGTGAACGCCAGCTCTCCGTCGCTTAAGCTCGGGCCGCCTTCCAATATGACTGCTGTATCGGAGCCGTCAGCCTCCAAAATATATCCATCCTCACTCGGAGTCCATCTTCCATTGCCTAATGCGATTCGATAATTACTCACCGTATCCATCATACTTTCCCTGCAGCTTGGGGCTCGCCCCGAGTAAACACCTTGACGCTCACCGCCGGTTTCGGATCACCTACGAACTTGCAGCTAAATGATAACGTTGCCCCGCCTTTTCGCACGACAGGCGCATCCGCGGAAGCTTGAACCGTTTCTATCAAGTTCCAGTTCAAATCATAGATTTTTCCGGTACGATCTCCATCGCAAACGAGGTACTGGTTCGCGCGTACTTCCGTGTCGAACGTCATATATTCCCCGTTCGTATAAAACGTCGGTCGTTTCACCGAAGCGTCATCGTTGCCGTATGATGGTGCTACGCGCATGCAGAAACGCAGCGGCTGCTCGGAGAACTTGTTATAGAACGCCCAATCTGCGCCGCCAGGCTGTCCGGGCTGCAGCTCCTCCGGGTTGCAAACAAGCGGCTTGGAAATATTAACGGGGTACAGGCTCCAGCTTCCTTCCCCGGAAGGCTCCAAATGCCAGTCGCTCTTCGGATCACGCATCTGTTCTCTCTGCTCCGGCGTAAACGCTCCCGTCTTCCGAGCCGTCTCCCATTGATTAACCGTTTCGAGCAGCGCTTCAGTATTTCCGTTCCGCCGAAACACTGCCATATCGGCCACAAGAGCGAAACCAGCGTTGAAGCCTGCCGCTTTCGACAGCACCCATTCGATTTCATCCGGTGTCGTAGCTTCAAATTGATCAGAAGCTGAACGTACAAGAAACCAACCAAGCATCGGTGGAATAAAGTTGCGCTCGAAATAACGCTGATTGCTCAGCCGCCATTCCAGCTGTCCTTCTCGTGTTGATACGCCCCATGGCTCTCCCCAATTGAAGCGTGTAAAAATATGCCACGAGTAATTTGGAACAACGATGCTCGCGTCGTTGATAACTTCTTCGCCCCAGCTGTCGTAGCATAACTGCACAAACCGGTTTACCCCATAGTCGTCTTGACCTGTCGCATAGCAGCCTTCCAGTCCATCGAACGAAATTTGCTTAACTCCGGTCTCCCGTAATAGCTCGGCAATTCGCTCGCTATATTCATCCTGCAGCTCAAGATTCGGGAAAAACACATCATATGGATGATCCCATACTCTGCTAATTTCCGTATCCTGCTCATACGTGGACGCGGAGGTGCCGTTCGCTCCTCGCTTCACGCCGAGCAATTGCCACGGCGCGGAAGTCGATACCGCTTCGTATTCAATAAACTCGCTGCCAATAATCGCCGTATGCCGGAACAAGCTGGCCCGAAATGGCTCCAGATCCGATACCGTTAATTCCGTCGCCGCAGCCGAGATCGACTCGACTAATCGGGCAGTACCGCTAGTCTGTAGACGTCTATCCGGCACTGGAGTCACATACGAGTCGTTTAATGTCGTGAAATTGGACAGCGTATGAACGCCGACTTTAACGTCTTCCCGTTCAGCCTGCGCGACACAAGCACTCATTCCCTCGTCACCGTTCGGGAAGCTGTTTGGTTTCAGCACAAAGTGTCCCCACTCTGTGAATGGATCGGGATGATACACATACTTCAGCCCCGCCTGCTTCGTGTAACGCACCGCTTCTTCCATTGACGCTTCAGAAAAGTCGGTAATCAAATACGATTGGTTTGCCGCTGGCGACACCTTGCCCCAGACTCCTTCAATCATAGGATGCGGCAATCCTTCTCCGAGCTCTATTTCTTCGATCGTTGCCAGCACATCACTCGCAGGACAACCGAAAAATGCAATTTTCGATCCCGATATTTCCGCATCAGCACCGCTAAAAGCAGGTACTTCAACTTCATTCAGGTTCCAAACAGGTCTTCGCGCGCTCAACGTTCGATTTCGCGCATAGGCCTGCAGCAGGCTGCCTCTGTTTGTCGGCCAAGCCGTACATTTATCATATTCGAATTTACTATCTTCAAACGGTTGATTGGCGTATTCAAGTTTCTTAAGCTCAATAGGCCAACCACCAATCGTTTTCCAATTTAATGCTTGAATGCCGACAGCAAACTCTCCATCATGGACAACACCGACAGACTCGCCGACCGAACCGGTAATCGTTGTCGCGAACGGTCCCCAAAGAACCGCTTCGACTTCAGCACCGGCAACATTATTCACTTCAAAAGTCACATATTTCTCTTTGCAGATAAATCCAACTTCAATATTAGCCCCGCTGTCTCCGAATTGAAAAATGGCCGTTCCATTTCCATCGTTAAATTGAGCGGATGAAGGCTGTTCAATTAGTCCGTTCGTGACGATTCGGATAAATGGTGAAGCTTGAGTCGTATCCATGTAATTTTTGCTTGAAGTCTTGTCAGTTAAGCCTGAAATTTCTCCTCTTTCGTTCAATACGATTATGATGTGGCCAGCGCTTATTTGCATGATCCATTCCCCCTCTAATTCTTAGCTATAATGTACATAACGGACACCGAAAACTCCGATGTCCGCACATGGTTCATGAACTACTTCTTATTTATTTTTGTCGTAAACTTGCTGCGCTTCTTCCAATACTTTGTCTCCACCATTTTTCTTCCAGTCTTCAACGAATTTGTCGAAGTCGCTGATTGGCTTCTTGCCTGTGATGAAATCGATATAAGACTGCAAGGTGAACTGAGAAAGCTGCTCTTTATATTCATCATAGACAGGCTTCTGATAAGCAGTTAGAATGTCGAATACTTTTACGCCCTTCGCTCTTGCTTCTTTCGCAATTGGCTGCAGACTAACGTCAGCGGTATAAGATGTTTGGAAATCATAGTCGTTAAATGATCCAGACATCGAGTACCCGCCTTGGACTCCGATTTTTTTTCGTTCTTCTTCATTGTCATAAGGAGCTATGCGCTCTACGATGCCATGATCGTTCAATTTCCAATGCGTGTCTTTAACACCGAAGTTGAGAAGCTCGTAGGTTTCCGGATCGAATTGCGACGCTTCGAAAATTTGCATATACTTAATCATTTTTTGTTGATCGTCTGCAAGCTGCTTACCGAACATAACCCCCGTCGCGGAAGCAGGCGAAGATTGCGAAATACCGTATTTACCATCCGGTCCTTTAATACCGCCTGTCGTCAAAAACTTGAAGTCCGGGATGTCTTTGCGAATTTTATCATACCAACTTTCGCCTCCGAGGAATGAAGCGCCCGGATAATAAACCCACCAGTAGTAATCTGCTGCACCGGCTTTACCCGTTATCATTTTATCTTCAAAATTATTGCCCTTGTTGACAACGAACTCAGGATCGATCAATTCGTTTTTGTACCAGCGGTTGAGCGTAGTCAGCGCTTCCTTGGCACCAGATTCGATTTCTCCGCGAACAATTTTGCCGTCTTTCTCACGAAAGATACCAGGGTAAGCATCATAGGCTCCGAATACGGAGCTGAACAGTGATTCCACTCCTTCCGAATGAGCAGTCAAGCCATAAGTATCCTTCTTGCCATTGCCGTCAGGATCGTCGTTGCGGAACTTCGTCAAAGCTGCTTCCTCTTCTTCGAGCGTTTCCGGAATTTTGTTAATACCGACCTTCTTCAGCCAATCTTCACGGAATCCGAGCTGTTGTCCATCGATACCGATATCCCAAATCGTCGGTAAACCATAAATTTTTCCATCTACACGAACATATTTGAAAGGGTCATCTTTGTCAATAAACCTTTTGATCCATTCCACGTATTTCGGCATATGCTTCTCAATCAAGTCCTGTGGAATTTCCGCAACGACCCCTTGATCAACAAACGTCAAGTAATCTGTAGCCGCTGGCTCCTTTATCCAATCCGGAATGTTGCCCGAGGCAATTTTCAAGTTCACATCTTCTTTGTATGTCTCGTGACTAGTCGGAACGAGCTCAATTTCGGCGTTAAATTTCTTTGCAATTGCAGTAATCCCTGGAGAATCCACCTTGTTCTGCTCTGGAAAATGCGCCCAGAAAGTCAGGTGGTCCGTTTTCCCCTCAGTCGATGTGGACCCCGATTCATTTCCAACCTGCGGAGTTGAACCTGAACCTCCATTATTTGTATCGTTGCCGCCACATCCTGCCAAAAGACCAGCAAGAAGAGCAAAGCTCGCACCTCCGAAAACGATCCTCTTCAACTCTTTTTTCATCTTAAATCAACCCTTCCCCTATTAATTCGTATATTCTATCATGAGCTAGAGCCGTACGGGACGGCATTACCCTTTGATAGCGCCAACCATAACGCCTTTTACGAAATACTTCTGAACGAAAGGATAGATAGCTAACATCGGGATAATGGAGAACATAATCATTGTGGCTTGTAGCTGCCTGCCGGAAAATTCCGAATGCTGGGTTAGATTTTGCATAGCCAACATCAAGCCAGACGTGTTGTTCTCAATAATAATTTTGCGCAATATGACCTGAAGTACCTGACTTTTTGGATCTGAGATGTAGATCAGGCTATCAAACCATGCATTCCAATGACCGACCGCAACCCATAAGGCGATTGTCGCCAATACAGGCTTGGAAAGCGGAAGAACGATTTGCAAAAATATTCTCAAATACCCTGCGCCGTCTACTCGAGCTGATTCCTCAATCTCTTCAGGCAGTGAACGGAAGAAGTTGCGGACGATGAGAACGTTAAAAGCAGTGATCATTCCCGGCACAACGAGTGCCCATACTGTGTTGTACATGCCAAGCTCTTTTATCAAAAGATAGGAAGGGATAAGTCCGCCTCCGAACAGCATCGTGAATAGGATAAGCCCGGTGGAAATTCGGTTTAATGGCAAGTCCCTCTTCGAGAGCGGAAAGGCCGTTAAGGTAGTGAATACAACCGACAAGACGACTCCGAGGACGGTTCGTATAATCGTATTTTTATACCCGTACCATAACGCATCATATTGAAACGCTAATTTGTAGCTGTCCAATGTAAATTGTGAAGGAAATAATACGAGTCCTGACGTGTATGCCGTGCTCTTCGACCCTCCTCCATCCATGGAAATAATCACCTGCGTCCAGAATGGATATAATGTAAGCAGCAGAAGCAGAAACATAAATACATAGAGGAAAACATCAAAGATTTTTTCGCCCTGTGTCTTCTTTACTGTAAGCATAACGGAACACCTCCAAATGACCATGCGTTTACCATATCGCACTGTCCTTCTGGCCCATCATTTTCATGATTTGGTTGACAGTGAAGATAAGAATGAGTGCTACAACTGATTTGAACAAACCCACTGCAGTAGCATAGCTGTAAGCCATATCCACCAAACCTTTTCGATACACATAAGTGTCAATAATATCTGCCACACTGTAAACTTTGACGTTATACATATTGAAAATCTGGTCGAAGCCTGCATCCAATATACCTGACATAGAAAGGATCAGCATAATGGCTATTACTGGAGCGATCATTGGGATCGAAATGTACCACATCCTCTTAAATCGACCTGCTCCATCCAGAACTGCTGCTTCATACATTTGCGTATCGATGCCAGACAACGCCGCGAAATAGATAATGGAGCCCCAGCCGAAGCTTTGGAAAATATGAGTGATAACGAGCACCGTACGGAAATACCGATCATCCGCTAAATAAAGGATCGGGTCGCCTCCAAACATCGTGATGACCGTATTAAGCGGGCCTTCCCAAGAAAAGATGGAGAAGAAAATACCGCCAAGAATGACCCATGATATGAAGTGCGGCAAGTACGATATCGTTTGTACGAATTTTTTAAACTTGGCGTTATTTATTTCGTTTAATAATAAAGCGAAAATAATCGGAACCGGAAAACCAAACAGCAGTTTGTAAAAACTAATGATGATCGTGTTTTTAAGCACCTTGTAAAAATAGGGATCGGCAAACAGCTTTTCGAAATGCTTTAAGCCCACCCAAGGACTCCCCATAATTCCTTCCAAAAATTTGTAGTCTTTAAATGCCAGAACTACACCATACATCGGAGCGTAATTGAATACCAAGAAATAAATCATGCCTGGAACCAGCATTAGGAGTAGGACACGATACTTTCTCCAATTGCTCCATTTCTTATCTGCGATTTTCACTTTCCTCGCAGCAGTGACCTCGCTCATTATGAGTTCCTCCTTTCTAAAAGCAGCCATGATAGCGATTACATTTGCTTAATATAAGCATATCAGCGGGCCCAATTGTCGTATATATCACAAATCTCCGATCCATATCAGATTTCTCCGCTATTACATAAAAAGACTCTGCACCCTAGAAAGAGGACAGAGTCAACCGATTATTATGCTTCCCTCAACTGAGGGATTGTTACTCTCATGACGGTACCTTCGCCAATTGTACTGCTGATCGTGATCCCATATTCATCGCCAAACTTCAATTTAAGCCGTTCGTTCACATTTTTCAAGCCATAGCCGGATGACTGAACCGTCAGCAAATCTCCAATCAATTCCTCGGAGATACCTTGCCCGTTATCTTCCACTGTAAATACGACCGTATCCTGCACAATGTGAGCCGTCAGCAGCAATTGACCACGGCCGTCATCTTTCTTGTCAATGCCATGTTGGATTGCATTTTCCACGAGTGGCTGCAGGACGAGATTGATCATCCGATACGAATAGACCCGCTCATCAATATCGTACACGACTTCAAAATTGTAATTTTTCATGATCAGCATAATTTCCAAGTAGGACATGATGTTCTCAAGCTCATCCCGGACGGTAATAATTTGTCCGCCTTTGTTAAGGGCAGTACGGTAAAATTTCGACAATGAGACTACGATGTGACTGATGTCATGCTCTTCGCTACGCAGCGCCTTCCAATTGACGAATGACAACGTATTGTACAAAAAGTGAGGGTTAATTTGTGCTTGTAAAGCGCGAAGCTCCGCGTCTTTCTGTATGACTTTGCTCGCATACGACTCCTGAATCACCTCATTAAGTCTTTTGAGCATATTCCCAAACCGGATCATCAGCTCTCCGATTTCATCCTTTACTTCCGTTTTTACCTGCAAATCCATCTCTCCGGCTTCAACACGTTTCATCCAAGACACAAAGATATGAATTCTCTTCATCATATTGTTAGTCAACACTGAAATGAGTACAAGGAGAATGAGCACGCATACCCCCGCAACAATCGAAGTAGCGGTCAAAATCTTGCCAGCGTTCAATGACACGTTTTTTACAGGAACATAGGTATAGATCAACCATCCCGATTGCGGTATGCTTTTATTTAGAACTAGCAATTTCTGATTGTTAATATGCACAGTTCCGCTCTCCGCCGCCCTGATGATATCCCTATCATCCAGATTGCCCAAGTCAAATTTTCGCGCATATTTTTCGGAATTTGAATAGAGAACTCCGCCTCGCGAGTTTGTCACGATTACCCCATTACCCGGCATTAGTTCGTCGACCCGATCGAATAATCCTTTTTCATTGATCTGCATGACCAGTATATTATTCTGACCTTTCACGAGCAGACGCGGAAAGGGGCTTATGAAAAATAGCTCGGACATAGACCGGATCCATACCTGCTTATCCACGCTTGTTCCAAGCTCCTTGTACCAAGATAGCTCGGGCAATCGCTTGGCAGACAAAATAGCGTACCCGGACTCGGGCATGTCATTTTCTGTGTAAATGGTCAATTGGTTAATATATCTGTTTGTAATCCGGATCTGGTTAAAATTCGGGTAGATATATCTATTCAAGTCATTGTACAGGTTCACGTAGTCCAGATAGGAAGCACTAACGATTTGTTGGATCTTGTTGTGGTATAGTATCGAATTTGCCGTATTATTATACAACTCCGCCTTGAAATTAAAATACTCGGCCATCGTATCGACATTCCGGTTCAACGCTTGCTCGGCTTGCGTGTTCAACAACTGCTTGGACTGCCAATATGAATAGATTCCGAGCACCATAATTGGAATAATAATGACCGACAAATAAGATAAAAACAGCTTCGGCTTCAAGCGAAGACGCTTCCAATGACGAGCGATGACAGTGATCATAGATCGAGTTCTTCCCGAAATTGAGTCGGTGTCTTTCCGATATGAGTTTTAAATAAAGAACAGAAATACGCCACGTTGACGTATCCCGTCTCTTCACCGATGTCGGCTATTTTTTTGTTTGTTTCCGCAAGCAGCTGCTTCGCTTTCTTCATGCGTGTATTCGTAATGTATTTGATGATACTGACGCCTACCTGCTTTTTGAATAAATGGCTCAAATAGTTGGGTGATAAGTAAACGCTTTCCGCCAACTCATCGACAGATAAACCCCGATTGTACTCGTTATGGATCGTTCGGACAATCGATTCGATTACTTTGCGGTTCGAATCGACTGTCTGGCCATCCGAAGATTCACAGCTTTCCAGCACCGTAATCATCAGCATGCATAGTTCACTCAGCTTATTCGATTTATAAATATTTTCTAACGTTTTTTTGAATTGCTCCGTATTTTTCTTCGGCGCGTAGTCAAACGTCATTTTCAAAATTTCCATGCAGTTGTACTTCAAAAAAATCGAAGAAATCTGCTTACCAGCCTGCAGTGACTCATACAATTTTTCAAAGCGCCTTCGGGCGGATGAGAAATCCTTGCGCTCTACGTCTTTTGCAATTTCTGTTATTTTCTCTTCCACGTTCTCGGACGATTGGCGGTCCATCCAAAAACTTTCCGCAAACAATACCGCACCTTTATCATAGAAAAACTTGCTCTCCAAAACCGATTCAATTTCGTTATACGCAACCCTAAGGCTGCCAAGATTCTCGATCGGACCGCTAAACGCTACAAAAAGATCTGTGTCGTAAGCATTTCTGAATTGCTGCAAAATATTGTTTCCGAGATCTTCTAAGTGAGCAGTCGTTTCCCCTTCCAATGCTTCCATGAAGAGCAAACTCTGATATTCATTCAAATTGAAGGCTTCATGCGGCCTTTGCACCCATTCGCTGATCATACTTTCGAAATCGAGATCAGACAAATCGAATATACGGCTGCGTGAATCCAAAATAACCATACGAATCAGCTGGGAACCGGCAAACATCGGTATTGGAGCATGTGATTCCGATGACTCGTGCTGAATGTCGCCGATTTCCCCATGAATTAATTGCGAAACGAGCTTCTGCTTCTCGTAGCGAATACCTTGTCCATAAGCCTTCTCGAGCTGCTCCTGCCGCTTCTCCTCATGACGTTCCTGTTCGCACATGTGGATGACCTGTGAAACAACCTTCAAAAATTCATTAACTTGAACCGGTTTCAAAATATACCGAATCGCATTTACGTCTATCGCTTTCTGAGCGTATTCAAACTCCCCGTAGGCGCTCATGAAGATCACCTTAACCGGAATATTCAGTTCTCGAACTTTGGCGGCAAGCTGAAGTCCGTCCATTCCCTTCATTCGGATATCTGAGAATAAGATGTCAACGGGGTGCTGCTGCATAAACTCAAGCGCGCTCTCTCCGCTATCCGCTTCAAATGTCTCCAGCTCCAACCCATACTTTTCTATCAGAAATTTCACGCCGTCCCGCTCGAAAGGTTCGTCGTCTACGATAAGCATCTTAAACATCATTATTCACCTCGATCAATTATTGAGTAGTTCGCGAATTTTATCTTTTTGAAATCATGTCTATTGTTTCGACAATCTTCTCACAATTCCTCTGATCGTTAAACAATATCAAATGCATACATATTTTAAAACAAATTCTCAACGAAAAAGGCTCAATCATAACGATTAAGCCTCCCGCTGTTTATACCATTCTGTTATATACTCACTTGGCTGCTCATTAAATTCGGATAACAAAGCCGTAGTCAACGTAGTATATTGTCGATTAACGAGTAAATGTTGATCCATAGCTGCATATATTTTCATAAGAGAAAAATGGGCTTTCTCTTCTTGGACGTGCTTTGTGCAAATTTCATCATACCAAACGATGGATTTATCTAGCTGGTCATGTTTCTCGTACCAGCTCGCAATCTCATACGAAATATTAAGCCAGAGCTTCTTAAGACGCTCTCTCTCGCTTTCCACCCACCAATAATCATATTCCTGTAAATAGTCTCCTGTATATAACTTCATTAATTCTATGTAATTATCTATCGTTTCAAATGATAGAGCCTCTTCAGCTGCTAATCGATTCTCCCATTCTTCCACGTCTATCACAACATCATTTATACTTAAAATATAACCTTCCATCGCGTTCATGATTTGAAAGTGATCAGCAAATTGTGCCAATGTTTTCCGGACGTGATAGATTGCCGTATACAATTGCGAATAGACTTTATCCGATTCATACTCCTGCCATAACGTATCAATTAATACCGATTTACGAACGAATTGACCGCGATGTTGAAGTAAGTATAGAAATAACTCCTGCGCTTTAGTCGTTCGCCAATGAATGACAGATTGCTGCGTATTTGATATTTCAACAGATACTTGCTTAAAAATATTTATTTTCATCACAGAGGGAGCTAGATCTTCTATCTCTACTTGAGAAGATTCTATTTCATCCCTAATTCGAGCAATCGTTTTGACCAGTCTATCCGATCTAACCGGCTTTACTAAATAATCCAAAGCGTTAAGTTCAAAAGCCTTAACCGCATATTCACTATATGCCGTTACAAATACAATATTTAAATCCGGCTTCTTCTCTAGAATCTGTTCCGCTAGCTGAATTCCGTTTATTTCCGGCAAGTTAATATCAAGAAAAACCAAATCCACATCCTCAGCTAGAATGTCTCTCCTCGCTGCAATCGGATCTATGTAGGCACCAATAACCTCAATCTGATCGTGCTTCATAAGCTGACGCTTCAAGTAATCCACAGCAAGTTGTTCATCATCTACAAGAATCACTTTCATCCTATATACTCCTTAATCATGGAATTTAATAATTCTGTATTCCTTGTGATAAGAATTGTATGATCTCTAAATAAAGAAGGCCACGAACATAATGTTCGAGGCTCTTTAAACCAAATACACGTTAGTATTGTTTGGAAGCAGTGTACTTAGAGGCATCCTTTATCATCGTAAAAGCTGTAGTTGTGCCATTCCAGCCTGCATCAACCGTTGTGTCTATAATTACCCATTTATTATTTAAATAGACTTCATTCCAAGCGTGATAGGTACTCACATAATCTGACGTGCCCATAACCAGCTTAGCTGGAATCCCTTCACTCCGAAGCATCGCTGCAAACAATGCGGAATATCCATAACATATATCTTTTTTCGATAGTAATGTACGATCGATTTGAGGAAGATAGTCCGAAGATACGCCGCTTGCTGCCAACTTGCTATCATATTTAATGTTATTTATCACATACTTATAAATTTCTTTTACTTTATCAGTATCTGTCTTTAAATTTTTCGTCAGCTCTTTCGACTTTTGAATAGCTTTGCTTTTATCATTCCAATTTATATTCTGAATCGAATTCAAGTATACAGCTGTGCTGTCCTTCAAATTAAGCTTAACGTTGTCCTTGTAAATAACCTTATACTTATTTCCGCTTATATTTTCCAATACGCTAACCGTATAATCGCCGTTGCCTAATTGAAGAGGAAATGACTCCATTTTCTTGCCGGCAGTTAAATTATAGGAATACTTCTCCTGACCTTTAACGATCAACAGCTTCGTCTTAACGTTAGCCTTTACATCGTATTTCACACTAATGATTCCCTTGCTTACATCAGCTTCGTTTAACCACGAATTAACCTCTTCAGCATGGACCGCCGCTCCATTAAATAAAGGACATAAAATGACAATAGCAGCTATAAACAGCATAAACTTCTTCATTCATAAAACTCCCTTCGGTGGCCAGGCTGCCATCTTATTTAAGAAGGCCCTATAGCTTTGCGTCCCTACCTTTCGATAGGTTTGCCATTATCGTATAAAGTTTTATTTCCAACAAAAAAAGCCTATCCATTCGGTAACTGTCTGCCATCTATTTAAGAAGGCCCTACAGCTTTGCGTCCCTGTCTTTCGACAGATTTGCCATTTAATGTTTAGCTTTTATTCTCTTATACTATCATATCTTGTAGTTATAACAAGACTATATTACAAATTCACCGTAAACGCATAGGCCAAATGCTATCCTATACAACTATCTTTACGAGATAAATATCAACAACTGACACTAGCAGATTTTAATAGAGTTAGGGATATTGACCAGTACGAACGATATGTCTACTACGTATATATACATTACAAAGATATTTTTACTACAAAAAAAGGAGGGGGAATTAGTAGACAAAGTAGACTTCGACTTGATGCTAGACTGAAACCATTTCTTTTAAGTAAGGAGAGTTGATAACAAGAAAAAACTTTCAATTTGAAAAGAGGTTTTATTATGAATGATTTAATGGTCATTGTCACAATCTGCGCTTTCTTCTTTACAGTTGGTTTCATCTTCTGGCGTCCCCATGTTAATGAAGCAATCCCTGCAACCATTGGAGCCCTATTCGTTATACTCAGTGGAAGTGTATCATTCGCTGACCTGGGAAAAATAACAGAGACGATTAGCGGTGCCGCAGTAACGATTATAGCCACCATTGTAATGGCCATTGTTCTGGAAAGCTTTGGTTTTTTCTACTGGGCGGCTGAGCTTTTATTGAAACAGGCAAAAGGGTCAGGCATTCGCCTTTTCTGGATTACGATTCTCTTTTGTTTTCTCATGACACTCTTCGTGAACAATGATGGCAGTATATTAATCACAACACCTATTCTATTACTTCTTCTTCAAAACATGGGTCTCAAAAACCATCAAAAAATACCTTATCTCATCTCGGGAGCTCTAATTGCAACAGCTTCCAGCGCTCCTATTGGAGTTAGTAATATCGTAAATTTAATTGCTATAAAAATCGTTCACATGGATCTCTATATGCATACCGCTATGATGTTCGTTCCTGCCTCACTTGGACTACTACTACTATCCTTCCTACTGTTTGCAACCTTCTATCGCGTTCTCCCGAAAAAATTGCCGCCAGCTGCAGCATGGAATCTGATGCTAGGGACTCATCCGCTCAAAGATACCATTTCCAGAGAGAATCGGACTAGCTTCATGCGAAATATATTCCTATTTGTTTTAACCATTCGAGTACTCCTATTTGTAGCCTCTTATATACATTTTCCCGTTTCGTTAATGGCTGTAATCGGATCCACTCTATTACTCGCGTGGCGTTGGATCTATTTAAAAATCTCTCCTGCCGATATGCTGAAGAAAACCCCTTGGTATATATTCATTTTCGCTTTCAGTATGTACGTCATTATTTACGGTCTGAATAATATTGGATTGACGGATTTGCTTATTCAGCTGCTTCAGCCTATTGTCTCTGGAAGCTTACTCAATGCAAGTGTTCTAATGGGTACCCTCTTGAGCGTCCTATCGAATTTATTCAACAATCATCCTGCTTTAATGGTCGGAACGCTCACATTAATGAATATGGGACTCGATCCGTTAACGTTAAAAATCTCCTATTTGGCAAGTGTAATAGGTAGTGATGTAGGCTCGCTCTTTTTACCAATTGGTACTCTGGCTACAATAATGTGGATGAATATATTAAGAAAAGGCGGCGTGAAAATAAGCTGGGGACAATATATCAAAGTAACGTCGCTTGTCATTCCAATCACTGTCATCTTCACACTAGTTATTTTATCCTATTGGGTTTCTTGGCTGTTTTAATATAACAATCAGAAATACGCGGATTGTTCAGTCAGTAAGATTAGTTCGTTGTTATTATCTTCGGAATACCGCCGGATTGGGAATCGAGTAGGCCCATGCACAGTTGCATGGGCCTCTCATAGAACGTACGTGCGGATCATCACATACGGCTTCTTCATGATTATCCCCGCTGGGGATGTTGGTTGACAAGGCCGATTTACATAAACAACTCGCCTTTCCCCAGCTTTTCCGTCATGACATTGATCCAGGTGATGCTTCTTTGCTCCAAATGGGGCATCCACTGCGACGGTTGGGGGACATCGGTGACGATGACGTCGATATCTTTCAGATCCAATATTTTATAGGGACAGCTGTTGCCAAACTTCGTATGGTCCGTCATGATAACGGTCATCTTCGCCGTACTCACCACTTTGCGCAGCAGATAGCCTCGCTCCAGATCAAAGCCCGTGATGCCCTTATCAATCGTAAATCCGTCCACCGATATAAGCGCCTTGTCGACATGGAAATTTTCGGCCATCGTCTCCGCCAGTCCGCCGGCAACCCTGGAATACCGGGGCAGCACCCGGCCCCCAAGCAAATAGATGTGGCCGCTAAACAATCCCTTGCCGTATAGATCCATAATCAAGCTCAGCAAATCAAATGAATAGACGACAACCGTAATGTTCTGCTTATCCTGTAGGTAGTAAATCACCTGCATTGGTGTGGAACCGTCATCGATGAAGACGACATCATTGTCTTCGATCAAGGCGGACGCCGCGAGACCGATTTTCCGCTTCTCCTCAACACGCACGACTTCTCGGTTGAGATGTGGAAGCTCCTCCCGGTTGACGTTGACTTTGACCGCACCGCCGTAGATCCGCTTCAGTCGTTTCTCCCTCTCTAGTTCTTCCAGATACCGGCGGATCATCTCTCCCGAAACCTTCAGCTTGTCTGATAAATTTGACGTGCGCACCAAACCTTCGAGCTCCAAAGTATCAAGAATGATCTTCTTGCGTTCTTCTCCAATAAAAGACATGCCTGCCCGCCCCTTCTTATCCTTAGCCGTGTTTCCCGGTACTTAATGCGCCCTGCCTCAGTCTGTGCTTCAACCGGGTCGAGCCAATCTCCAGCACAATAGCAAAGAAAAGAATGAAATACGTCAGAGCCCCGATCTCCTTGATATCGTAATATAGACTGCCGGCCATATATAAATCGTAGCCGAGTCCTCCGGCTCCCGCTGCAGCCCCCATAGCCAGCGCATTGGAAAAATTCATTTCCAGCCGCAGAAACGTCCACGATATCAAATAAGATAGGGAGGATGGAAACACGGCTTGAAATACGATTTGTATCCGGCTGGCGCCGCTCGCTTTCAATGCCTCGAGCGTACCGCTATCGATTTCCTCGAATGCCTCGGAATAAGCTTTCGTCAAGTAGCTTATCGTATGCCAGGTCATCCCGACGACTGCCGCTACACTCCCCAGTCCGGAGGAAACGGCAAAAATGAGGACCCACAATATGGTTGGTACTGCTCGAATGACCGCGACTGCGGCCCTTACGAAGCCTGACACTTTATTGCCGCTTAAATTGCGTGCCGCAAGCAAGCTGAGGCCGAAAGCAATAATGGCGCCAATAATCGTCGTCAGCACGGCAAGCCCCAACGTAATGAACGCAGAATAGACGGCCTTCCCGAAGGTGAAATGCTTGAAATGTGGCTCCGTAAACATAAGCCGGAAATTGTCGAGCATCAGAAGCAAGCCCTCGCCAAACGGGATGTACTTACTCTCCAAATTGAACAGGGCGTACAGCGTAATGACGGCGATGACAAGCAACGTGACTTTGACTGTGAAATTCGCTCTATTGAATGGCCTTCTGCGCAGCGGCTCCAATGAAACGGGAGCGACGATGCGTGAAGCGTCTATTTCCGAGTTGTTCGGTAACATATTAATCCCCCCTACACGATGACTCTACGAATGGCATTGGATATCAATTCGATGACAAGCACAGCCATCACAATGACGAGTACGACCAGACTGGCAGATGCATAGTTCAAGCTTTTATAGTAAAGATCGAACGAGAACCCGATCCCCGTACCGGTCAAGATACCCACCAGCGTAGCGCTTCGAATGTTCGTCTCTACCATATACAGCAGCCAGCTGATCATCTGAGGCGTGCCGGATGGCAGAACCGCTCTGCATACGATCGATAAATATCCGGCCCCCGAAGCCTTCAATGCCTCTACGGAGCTGCCGCTGACCTCATCGATCGTCTCCATAAACGCCCGCGTCAAAAATCCAAAGCTCGCAAACAAGAGTGCCAGAAAACCGGTCAGCCCGCTCTGTCCGAACGAAAAAAGCAGCACCATCGCCCAGGCGGAAACGTCGACATTCCGAAACAAGGTCGCGATAAAGCGGGCAGACGTACTGAAAAATCCGTTTACCTTGGTTGTATCCGACCCCAGTACAGCAAACACGACAGCGCCGACAGCCCCGACGGCTGCCGCTGCGATGGACATGACAAGCGTATCCCACAGCTTCGACATGATTTGCGGAAGCTTAGACATCGCCTTGGCATCGGGATAGAAATTGGATGCTGCCCACTTCATCGCATCTGGGAAAGAGAGCACGCCCTTCATAAGATTAAACTGAGTTATGGCGGACGCCGCCCAGGCGATCATAAGAACGCCTAGCAAAATGAAAAACGTCCGTCTCCGCTTACGTAAAAAGAACTTATCCAATTTCATACGTCAACCGCGCCTCCTGCTTGAATGAGGGTGCTTCATCCATAATCAGCTCCCCCTTGTCAGACCCGTAAATATGATGAATACGATCCGGCGTCAGTTCCTCCGGCGTTCCGTTGAACACGATTTTTCCCTTGTTGACCCCGATAATCGTATCCGAATATTTCAATGCGACATCGACCTGATGCAAATTGACGAGAACCGTGATGCCCATTGTCTTGTTGATGTTTCGCAAATGGTCCATAATGACCTTCGAGGAGCTCGGATCCAGGGAGGCGATCGGCTCGTCGCAAAGCATCAGCCGCGGCTCCTGGATGAGCGCTCTGGCGATACCGACTCGTTGTTTTTGTCCTCCACTCAACTGGTCGCAGCGTTTAAACATCTGCTCCGACAAGCCGAGCGTCTGCAGGATCTCTTGGCACTGCCGCTTCTCCTTCTCGTTGTAAATGCCGAACGCGCCCGCAACGGCGCTCTTGTAGCCCAGTCGGCCATGCAGAACATTCTCTGCGACGCTTAACCGGTCAACCAGATTGTAATGCTGGAAGATCATACCGATCTTGGTCCGGAACTGCCGCAGCGCTCCCCGGCTCAAGCGAGAGGTATCCTTGCCATCGAACAGAATCCGTCCGCCGCTTGGCTCGACCATGCGGTTGATGCACCGGAGCAAGGTCGATTTGCCCGCTCCGGAAGGACCGATAATGGTTACGAATTCGCCATTCTTAATTGAGAAGCTGATATCCTCCAAGGCCATGGCGTCTTTATTGTAACGTTTGGATATGTTATCCAAAACAAGTAATGTCGACATAAGATGCTCCTTTGCTAGTTAAAAGCTGAAAATCAGACCCTGTATCGAAACTCGAACAGGGCCCTGCAACCTTAACGTGAGTCTGCGTTTTCTACGATGAAATAGTTTTCAATACTGCATTGTTCATAAGAAGTAATAAATGCATCTGCGTTCAAGTAGACCTCGCGCTCCCGAATCATGTCCGCTTCCGTGCTTTCCTCTGGTAGAACCGCAATGGTCACGGCGGCTCCAGCCGCTCTGCCCATGCGCATATCGTGCTCAGTGTCGCCCAGAATGGCGGCATCCACAGGCGATATTCCCAACCTTTCGCAGGCCAGTTCCACCATGTCTGGATGAGGCTTGCCGCGAAGAACGGCATCGCTGCCGATCACTTCCCGAAAATAATGCCGGATACCCAACCACTCCAGATGCTTAATGGCATCCTCTGTGTCGTCGGCAGTGACAACCGCCATCGGTAGCTTTCTGGACATGCATTGATCGAGAAAGTCGACTAGTCTATAGCGGGCTTGTACCGGCCGGAGCATATCGATCTCCCAGTTCGTCCGGCGGATGCATTCCTCCATGCAGCGGTCCGCTTCTTCGGCAGGAACCCCCAAGTCGCTGATATGTTCGGTCAACAGCGCCTTCACCTGGACGTTCGTGCCGGTGGACAGCAGTCCCGCCCGATCGTAGTCCACCACGTTGCCGCTTTCGTCGCAGTTGATACCGAGCAGCATCGTCAGGGATTCCGGCGACGCGTTAATCTTGTATTGCTCCTGAAGCAGTATCACAATGTTACGAATCAACAGTTTGCTCCAGCTGCCCCACAAGCCAATGAAGTCCAGAAGCGTTCCGTCTTTATCGAATAAAATTGCTCTTACGGGATATGCTCTGCCCTCAACCCGAAGCAACGCTTCTCCCTCTTGGATATGCTCTCTCATCAGTTAGACAACTCCCGGATCGGGTTATACCAGGCATCGTCGACCGGAAGGAACTTCGCATCCCCCGACTTCCAGAACAGTCCGGATTTCTCGGAATCCTCCGGCAGGAACACACTTTCATTGTTCGCCGTTGCTTCCGATGTCATGATATCTACAATCGCCTTGAAATCTTCATCCGAAATTGTGTCGCGGTTGGCCACGAACGGACCATTCAGTACAGGCGTGACAGAGATCAGACGGAATTGCTCGCCAGGCAGCTTATCGAAAGGCTGCTCCGCGTTCTCTTTCACCTTGTACAATGCGCCTGGACGATTCGCTTCGCCCTCGGCCAGCTCGACATAGTTGCCGACGCATGTATCACAGAAAGCCGCGATATCTGCTTTCTTCGTCAGCAGATTGACTGCGGAGCCTTGATGAGAGCCGCCATATACGACATCGCTGAAGAACTGGCCGCTTCCGCCTTCCATCAGGTCTTCGACCGTCAAGTCTTTATAGGCGTCCTGCTTGGAGAAATGCGAGACAATGGCATTCGAAGGCACTTTGAAGCCCGAGGTCGAGCTGTTGGAAACAAACGAGAACCGTTTGCCGGCGATATTGGCAATCGAATACGCATCCTGTTCCTTATACTGCGCCTCGTCTTCCTGTCTTACCGCAAACCAGCCATAGTAGCTTGCATCGTCGAGCGTACCCGATTCACCGGAGTTCACGACTAGCGGAGCCAGATTGTCGTTCTTCTTCTTGGCTTCGACGTACGAGGTCGCGCCCATGTAGGCAATATCCGCGCTGCCGTTGGTCAGCGCTTCGATCGAAATAATATAATCCGTCGTGGTGAAGTGCTCCACTTTCTTACCCGTCGCTTCCTCGATCATCTTGCTGATCGCGTCGCGCGTTTCCTGCAAGTCCCCACTTGATTCGTTTGGCTGCCAAGCGATTGTAATCGTCTCCTTGGAATCGCCTTTTCCTTTGTTGCTGCTGCCGTTCTTAGTACCGGAGTCATTCGAGCATGCTGAGAGCAGCAGGACAAGAATAAGACTCGCGAATAGCATTCGCCGTTTCATTGGATGATCACCTGTTCTTTCTCTTTAATGGAATCGTGTCAGTCTGGCCGCTTAAGGACGGTCAGCCTAGCCGTTCTACCTCTAATATTAAGGTTGTATTGTAAGGTCAAAATCAATTACAACTTAAGATTTTGTAATGAGAACGTTTACTAACCCCCGACATTCCAACATGATTGCAAATCTCACGTTTTTTTTCATTTTGAGTTTAATAATTCGATAACAAATGGTATTATTTTCCTTATTACTCATCGCATGCACAGGTTGGGACTTTTTGACGTTTACCCAAAAACTAAAATGAGGTGGAATTGCTCTCCCACCCCAAAACTTATCAATTCTAATATGTCAAAAAAGAGATGGTGTCGAAAAGAACACCATCTCTTTTTTTGGTTAAATCTAACTTCCCCAGCAAAAGAGGATTAGTTCAAGCTGTTCAAGAGTGTTTTAATTTGAGGGTTAAGGTTCAATGCATTCAGAATGATCGTCAGAGCCTCAGCCCGTGATGAGGTTCCTTTCGGATCAAATACTCCAATTGACTTGCCGTTGATGATGCCAGCTTGTGCCGCATCTTTAATTTGATTCACCGCAAAAGAGCTTGCGCTTGACATATCCTTGAAGTTACCTTTAGAAACATCTTTTTCAACTTTATTCAAGTCGACAATACGGGACAGTATGATGACCATTTCTTCACGGCTGATCGTTTTGTCCGGCTTGAAGGTTCCGTCTCCGTATCCAGAAATAACTCCTGCGTCTGCAAGTTTCTTAATCGCGTTTTTAGCCCAATGACTGTTAATGTCCTTCAGTTCAATGGCATCATTAACGCTGCCATTGACATCGAATACGTGATCGATGATCGCTGCAAACTCAGCGCGTGTGATTTTACCGTTTGGACGGAACGTTCCATCCTCAAAACCATCGATAAATTGCAATTTCACGAACGTACCAATGGTATTTTCGGCCCAGTGTCCTTTGATGTCAGCCAGTTCAATCTCAACATTAGATTTATTAGCTTCCTCTACCTTGGACTCGATCGCATCAATTAAGTTTTCTTCATTTATAATATTGCTGTTAAATACATTATCTGTAGGTTCAGGTGTCGGCGTTGGTTCAGGTGTTGGTTCAGGCGTCGGCGTATCACTCTGAGTGCTTGCAATTACCTGTGTACTCCATTCACTAGCTCCTGCCGAGTTTTTAGCCCTTACCTTATACGTATGGCTAGTGTTTGCTGCAAGACCTGTGTGTGCGAACGGACTTGAAAGATCCGTTTGAATAACTCCATCCACCATCAGGTCATAGCCAGTTGCGTCTGTTGCATTGTTCCAGGTTACGTAGATTTGTGACTTACTTACTGCTGTTGCTTTCAAACCTGTTGGTACAGCAGGAATTTGATCGACGTTACCGTTCCCATCTGACACTTTTACATTATGGGAGGCACCACCTACCTGCAGCTCGTTACCCTGTTCATTTGCAAGCACAACATTATCTAGAGAAATTGTCGTCTTATCGGTAGTTACAGTTTTAGCCGTAAACTTGAATGCAAGCAAATCACCTTGGGCAGGCACGTTCGCGCCAACGCTGGAAGCGATAATTCGAATTTGTCCCGGCGCCGTCTCCTTTTGACCGATGACTTGGAAGCCGTCTTTCAGTGATGCGATCGAATCGAGCTGCAAAATCACCGGATCATAGTGAAGCGTTAAATCTTGAGCATACACCGATTGGTGAACGCTTTGCGTAACGCCGGTCAGTCCCATCTTCAGATCGAACTTTTCGCCAGGGGCCACCTTTTCCGGTCCAGTTATAACTGTTTGTGGCTTTTCCGAAGGTGCCGATTCCAGAAATACGTTGATCTCTGCAGCCGATGCCCAGCCATTAACAGCCGCCGTCGCTTCGAGCTTGATATAGGATGCGTCTGTCGGATCAAAAGTCGCTACTTTCTCAGCATTGTCCTTCGCCCAATCTCCACTTGCAACCTTGGTAAAGGTCACTCCATCCGTACTTACATAGATATTATAAGTCGTTATAATCCCATTAAGAGCTGACTGCCTCGGCAAATACGCTAACTGGTTAATGTTGTAGGTTCCTCCGAGGTTTAATGTGATCGATTGAGGAAGTACATCAGATTTATCCCACTTTGTATGCCAAAAGGTTTGTGGATTTCCGTCAATCGCATTGAATGCTGAATTATCTTCACCAACCGTTTCCTCACTTGTCGCCGTTGCCGTCATTTGTGACTGAGGGATCTTATTAACAGTCACTTTAATGCTTGTTGTCAGAGGCACGTTATTTGGATTTGCCACCCCTGTTGGCAAAGTTACAGCTCCATTTACAGTGAAGGTCTGTACAGTCGTTACAGCGGGATCATAGTTTGAAGCATCTACATCCCATGTCACTTTGGCATCGCCACTACCACCATCGGTAACCAAGGATACTGTCTTTGGCAATTCAAGGGCGTCTGCTGTCTTCGCCGCTCCGATTGCCACCCCTGTTTTGTCTGCAGGTGCAGTGATGCTCTCCAAATTAACGCCTTGAGGTGTAATGTCAATGTCCTGCGACGAACGGTTATACATGGAATCAGCAGCGAATACTCGGAGTGTATATGGAGTAATTGGCGACAAACCTGAAATCTTGTATTCCCTGTGTTCATCGAATGGCTTGTCTAGCGGAAGCGAAAGACTGTTGAACGATTTGTCAACTTCCCCGGTAAGCTTGTTGATAAGCTGAACATTGTATTCCAACACACGCACATTATCATTGGCTTGCTTCATTGTAAAAGTAAGTTCGTTGTTTTTGAAGGAATTGATCGTAATACCCTCATCAAACTGCGGAGCGATGAGTTCTCTTGTATCACTCTTGCTATACGTAAAGGCATCTTTGCCTTCCCCAACGTAGACTACAGAAGGTATGCCTACAAATTGTTCTGTGCTTAAATTATAATGTTTGATGATAACTTTTGTACCATAAACCTCTATGAAATTCGAGATGCGAGGTGCGGTATTGTATTCGATATACGCACCTTCAATATATCCGCCATACGGACCGCCATCAATATAACTAGAATAATTCGTCGAACCAGCATCAAAATACGAAGCCGCGCCTTGATAGAGAGAACGTTCGTCGGTCGGATCGTAATGCGTATGACCTGACACATAGACCACCTGCGACAGATTATTGTCAGCAATATATTTACCTACATTATTACTTCCCGCGGTGCTCCATTCCGAACCCCAATTGGTTCCACTTATAGGGAAGTGAGAAGATACAAATATCGGTTTTGTTGGATCGTAATCAGCTTCTTTTGTAATTTGATCAAGGAAATTTTTAGCTTTTCCAGACGTGTTGTCATTGTTATAATTTCCGTCAAAAACGACGAGATTATATCCATTTACCTTGACCCGATAAGCATCGTTAAAGAAATTGTTATCGTACGATTGCGTAGATTCGTTCCACGCGCCCGCCGAACCGATAGGAATTAATTTTTCGGCGCCGCCCATATCATGATTGCCTCTTACCAAATAAAGTGAGATATCTTTAAATAAGCCTTCACCTTCAAGTTTTTTGTATACGTTTGTTAGCTCATTCATCCACAGATATTCGATGGCATTGTTACCGCCGGTAACGTCGCCTGGAATCAACATTACGTCGGCTTGCGAAAATATTTTCAGGCTTTTTCTGAAATCATCTTCCACGCGCGCGATTGCAGCAGGATTAGCACTGATTTCCGTATCGCTGTTCACAATCATATTTAAGTCGGCGGGAGTTGCCGTTTTATTACTTTTTTGATAGATGAAGATGGCATTGGTTAGTTCACGTTCGTAATAATTGATTGTCTCTTGGGTAAATAATTTTTCTTTTTGCGTTGTTGCAACCGTATTTGCGGTATTAAAAACCTTTTCCAAATAATCAAAATCAGTTTCGCTGTAGCCGCTGCCGAGACCGCCTGCTAGGATTGCATTTGCTTCTGAAATGGTGTCGTTAAGTACAGTCAAATCTACGTTATTGACATTATAATTACTATAATTCGCTTTAACCGCATCGTTGCTAATTGTACCTTTCCAAATCATCAGCTCAGCGATATCGAATGCGTTACCGCCGAGATTGCCCAATCCATCGGAACCGATATGTAATGGATTCGATGTATCTAACGATCCGAGCTTCAGCGTAGTTTCAGCCATTTCGTAACCATCAATATACAAAGACGCGAGCATTTTATCTCTATCTACCACAAAGGTCACATGACGCCAATCGGAAGCATCAAACGTATTGCGCCCAAAGGAAATGTTCTTTTCTTTTGCATTCGGGAAGCCAAAATTCATTTTGATCGAATTGTCAGATGTATAAATCGCCCAGCCTGCGTTAGAGCCGTTCCCAAAATCCTTGTTTGATAAGATGACCTGATTATTGTTCGTATCGCCCTTATACCAGAAGGACACGGTAAAACTCTCTTCACCAAAATTTAAGCTTTGCGGCGTACTGACATAATTGCTGTTCCCGCTTTCTAAGTGCAGAGCTTTGGTTCCTGGTAATACACCGTCTACATAACTATGATTCCCATTTGCTATCAAATCTTCTTGGGTTGCATCGTCCTTCAAATTATTATCGAATTTAAGCGATGCAAGAAGAGGGTTAGCATTGGCGCCGGCAGTATCTGTTTCTGCGTATGCGCTGGTCGATAACATAGTGAAAAACATCGTTAGTACGAGCGTAACGGATAAAATTTTCTTCATTACAGAAAAACCTCCATTATTTTAAGTCAGAGCTACCACCGAGTCCGAATACACCATCGGCTGTCATGCAGCTGTAGATTCGAATTACGCCAGCATAAACACGATGATGGTGAAATCTGCGTCTATGAGAGGAAGACAATAGATCTCCCTCTCATAGACTTCTTACCCAAACATTTGCAAAGTAATTTTTATTGTAGAATCGCTTTCGCTACGATTTCAAGGTCTACAATATCAACCTTACCATCATGATTCACATCCGCGTTTTCATTCCAGTTCTCTTGACCTTGTTGTTTGTCGTATGCACCTGCAACAATAGCCAAGTCTCCAACAGAGCGTTTTCCATCTCCATTTACATCTGCTGTGATTCTCTGCTTGTCAAACTCTTGAATAGCCGCTTTCAATGCCGCTTTCGCACTATCCACCTGCTCTTCAGTAGCATTCAAATCCTTTGCTGTCTCATTAGCTGCATCGATAGCCGACTGCAATTGCGCTTTGGAGCCAGCCTCATACAGGCCGTCCTCATTGCCCTCCACTGCTGCATCGTGCTTGGCCTGAGCGCTTTCGATTATGCTTGGTAATGTCAGACTGGGCTCTACTGTCACATTGGCGGAAGCTGTAAAACCACCATCAGCAGTTGTTACCGTCACAGTCGCCTTCCCGGGAGTATGACCGATTAGCGAAGCGCTGCCGCCTGTTGAGGTTATAGATACGACAGCAGGATCGCTGCTTACCCACGAAACTTGGATATCGTTCGCATTAGCTGGCGTAACCGCAGCCGTTAAGGTTCTGGTTTCGCCTTCAGTCATGATGACGTTCTGTTGATCAAGCGTTACCCCGCTAACAGGGACCCGGTCAACGACTTCGAATGTCTTGCGATCCACGATCTCATACCCGTCATTGAGCATGAAAAGCGCATCATACTTACCTGGGGCCAGCCCATTGCTGAGACTAGCCTTTCCGTCTCCAGCCTTTAAATAACCCCAACTCAACGATACACCGGCATCTGGAGGAACATCCCCGATTTTGTAGATGCCGACCCAATCCGTCCCGCTTGCACCAGCACCTGTGTACGACAGCGTGATAGCTTCCCCTTTGAGGTACTGGAGTTTGTCCATTGTTAAAATCTGGTCGGAAGCTGCTTCAGCAACAGGCATGAAAGATGCAGCGGACAAGTTGAAAAGCAACACCATGACGGACGAAAAATATCCTATTAGACGCAACGTTTTTCGGTTTCGTTTTTTGATCATTTGCAAATCCCCTTTTCTACCATTTTATTGGAATCGTGTTAGTTTGGCCGCTTAAGGACGGACAACTTAGCCGTTCTACCTCCAATATTAAGGTTGTATTGTAAGGTCAAAATCAATTACAACTTAAGATATTGTAATGAAAACGATTACTAACCCCCGACATACCAATACAATTGCAAATCTCACGTTTTTTTTCGTTTTGAGTTTAATGATTCGATAACAAATGTGATCATTTCTCTTATTAGAAAAAATAAGACCCTGTACAAATTGAACCTGTACAGGGTCTTAAATCAAACTGTATGATTATTTCTGGATAAGTCCAATCCCAAAGGCCGAATCGACATGTCGCGCCGCCCAGTTACATAAAGGGCAATGCAATCAGTTAGACAACTCCCGAATCGGGTTATACCAGGCATCGTCGACCGGAAGGAACTTCGCATCCCCCGACTTCCAGAACAGTCCGGATTTCTCGGAATCCTCCGGCAGGAACACACTTTCGTTGTTCGCTGTTGCTTCCGATGTCATGATATCTACGATCGCTTTGAAATCTTCATCCGAAATCGTGTCGCGGTTGGCCACGAACGGACCATTCAGTACAGGCGTGACAGAGATCAGACGGAATTGCTCGCCAGGCAGCTTATCGAAAGGCTGCTCCGCGTTCTCTTTCACCTTGTACAATGCGCCTGGACGATTCGCCTCGCCCTCGGCCAGCTCGACATAGTTGCCGACGCATGTATCACAGAAAGCCGCGATATCCGCTTTCTTCGTCAGCAGATTGACTGCGGACCCTTGATGAGAGCCGCCATATACGACATCGCTGAAGAACTGGCCGCTTCCGCCTTCCATCAGGTCTTCGACCGTCAAGTCTTTATAGGCGTCCTGCTTGGAGAAATGCGAGACAATGGCATTCGAAGGCACTTTGAAGCCCGAGGTCGAGCTGTTGGAGACAAACGAGAACCGTTTGCCAGCGATATTAGCAATCGAATACGCATCCTGTTCCTTGTACTGCGCCTCGTCTTCCTGTCTCACCGCAAACCAGCCATAGTAGCTGGCATCGTCCAGCGTACCCGATTCGCCGGAGTTCACGACGAGCGGAGCCAGATTGTCGTTCTTCTTCTTGGCTTCGACGTACGAGGTCGCGCCCATGTAGGCAATATCCGCGCTGCCGTTGGTCAGCGCTTCGATCGAAATAATATAATCCGTCGTGGTGAAGTGCTCCACTTTCTTACCCGTCGCTTCCTCGATCATCTTGCTGATCGCGTCGCGCGTTTCCTGCAAGTCCCCACTTGATTCGTTCGGTTGCCAAGCGATTGTAATCGTCTGCTTGGAATCGCCTTTTCCTTTGTTGCTGCTGCCGTTCTTAGCGCCGGAGTCATTCCCGCCGTTTCCTGCGTTCGAGCATGCCGAGAGCAGCAGGACAAAAATAAGACTCGCGAATAGCATTCGTCGTTTCATTGGATGATCACCTGTTCTTTCTCTTTATTGGAATCGTGTCAGCCTGTCGTATATGGACTGACTGGCTAGCCGTTCTACCTCCAATATTAAGGTTGTATTGTACGGTCAAAATCAATTGCAACTTAAGAAAATGTAATGAAACCGCTCACTAACTTCCGACATACCAACACGATTGCAAATCTCACGATTTTTTTTGTTTTGAGTTTAACGTTGCAATAACAAACGGAATAATCCAAAAAAAAGAAGAATCCTTATTCGTTTGACTTATATTATATACATTTTAGATAAAAATGTTGACAAAGTCGAAACTGAACTGTACCTTAAACTTTATAAATAAATATGTCTACTAAATATCCAGATATGGCGTATACATAAAAAACTTGTTGGAGGTTATATCTTTTGTCTCATAATCAAAGCATTTTCGGCCCGCGTTATTTTGCACTATCAATAGGAATTATTTTGTCAGTGATGGCAGTAGGTTTCGAAGGCTTAGCTGTAACTACGATCGCCCCTTCCATCGCAGGCGATTTGGATGGCATTCATCTGTTTGGATGGATATTTAGCACTTATCTGCTTGCCCAAATTGTTGGCACCTTGGTTGTCGGTCGTATCATTGATAAAAGAGGACCTGCAGCACCGTTTACTTTCGCACTTGTTTTGTTTATCGTGGGACTCATCGTTGCCGCGACTGCAAGCGACATGTTCGTGATGATTTTGGCACGAGCGATGCAGGGCCTTGGTGCTGGTGCTATGATGACTTGCGTGTACACCGCCATATCCTTAAGCTATCCCGATGAATTACGTGCGAAGATACTCGGAGCATTCGGTACAGCCTATGTTCTTCCGTCCATGCTTGGTCCATACGTTGCCGGTATGATTGCAGAACAGTGGTCTTGGCGATTTGTTTTCTGGGGTATATTGCCGATTCTAGTTCTGTCAGCACTACTTAGCCTACCGGCATTCAGGATATTAAAGGTACAGGATACACAAGAGGGGAATGGAGCTACCGCTACTTGGATGGCCTTATTTTTAACAATTGGTACTGGGATTTTCTTGGTTGGTCTTGGCATGCTGCCGAAAATTACAGGGATTATACTAAGTATTGCTGGCTTAGCATTAATGTCATATCCACTGCGAAAGCTGCTGCCAAAGGGAACTCTTATATTCCGAAGAGGCATGCCAGCTATTCTAGCAACACGCGGACTGTTCTTCGCCGCATATGTCAGCACTCAAAATTTTTTAGTATTAGCTCTAATAGATGTAAAAGGCATTAATCCAGCTCATGCAGGACTAATTGTCGCCAGTGCTGCACTAAGCTGGTGTCTCTTTGCTTATCTTCAAGGAAGGTGGGATTCGGCAGACAAGGGTCGTGGGCGCAACAGAAGAATTATTCTGGGTGTGCTGCTGCTTACACTAGGATTTGCAGTCGTGTTTTGGATTCCAACCGTAACGGTTGCCTTAGCAGTTATTGGGCAAATCATAGCGGGGATCGGAATGGGGCTATCACATCCAACGAGCGGAGCGGTGGCATTTGCTCATACAGGAGAAGAAGGGGCCGGCGAGACATCAGCGAATCTGCAATTTGCGGATTCTTTCACACCGGGTGTGGTTATCGGTATAGGCGGTGCCATCCTTGTTGTTAGTCAGTCTGCAGGAATGACGATGCAATCCGGATTAATTGTAACGATGGGATTTAATCTTCTGTTAATACTAATGAGTTTATTAGCGAGTATTCGCATTACATCTGAAAGGCCGATTAGTAAACTAAGCGGTATTAAGTGACCATCCATACCAAGAACGACCGCCAGCAGAATAAACAGAAAACCACGTCCAATCGTGATATAAACGCAAAAAACTCCGCCCCTAAGGACGGAGTTAATCCGCGTTATTACAAATGCGAAGAGTATTCCTTTGGTTGGAACACCCTGTCAACATGAATCGCGTTTACAGTGTTAAACCACCGTCTACGACAATAACTGAACCTGTCATATAGCTGGATTTGTTGGAAGCCAAGAAGACCACCATCTCTGCTATTTCTGATGGATCAGCAAACCTATTCATTCGCATGTTCGGGAACTCCTCCGGCACGTAGCCGGTCTCCTGTATCATCAAAGGAACGGCTTGCGTCAATGTCGTATCGACGCCACCTGGACAAATCGCATTGATGCGTATACCTTTTTTCACGTATTCCAAAGCCGCCGCCTTCGTCAATCCTATCACAGCATGTTTGCTCGCGGAGTATACTGCTAGGCTATGTTCGGGGCGAATGCCCGCCGTAGAGGCTGTATTGATGATCGAACCGTATCCTTGTTTCTCCATAACTTTGAGAACATGCTTCAAGCCGAGAAAGACACCCTTCACGTTGACGTCCATGATACGGTCGTATTCGGCTTCGTTGATGTCCGACAGCATCGAAAACTTTTGTAGAACGCCGGCGTTGTTGAGAAATGCGTCAATGCGTCCGTATGTTTCGACGGCGAGATGAACATACCGTTCGACGTCTTCGTTCTTCGATACGTCGGCTTGCACGAAGAAGCCTTCGCCACCATGTTCTCGTATTAGTGCGAGCGTCTCTTCCCCGGTTGTTTGATTGAAATCGACCGCAACGACTTTCGCTCCGTTCTGCGCCAGCTTTATACAACTTGCGCGTCCGATTCCGCTGCCGGCTCCGGTAACCACTACGATTGGGTTTTCATTTTGCATCTTTTCATACCTCCGCTTCACATCATTATTAAATTGGTATCAACATGTCCAGTTCATATTATTCCATGCAATCGTTTTCTTATATAGTATAATTCTTAGAAAAATTGTATATAGCAAAGGTGTTAATTAAGGTCACAAAAGGCAATTGCTCTTTCTATGCAATTATTTAATTCTGTATTCATGCGTCTAGCGATTACATCTTATTCCTCAAATATGGATGAGAGAATTCCCGCCGCATGATCCTCGTCTGGACCGTCAAACGTAAGGGTGAGCACCGTTCCTTTTTTCGCTTCCATAGCCATCAGTCCCAGAATGCTTTTCACATCGGAAATTATATTCTTTTCCTCCCAAATAATGCGAATTTCGGACTGGGTCGTAGCAGCTGCCGAACTCACCTGTTTCGCCAATATAACCTGAAAACCATCGGTAGACATCATTATTTTAATTGCTTTCATTCCATCTTCCTCCTCAGGGATCGATTACGCATTTCTTACGTTATTCAGATCCTCAATGATTTGCGGGTACTCCTTGTCCAGCTTATAAGGCAAGAGAATAATAAGAAGCAGCACGCTAAAAATGAGAGGCAAATAAATAAACATAAACTGAATGGCCGAGCTTGCAGCCGCAGTTATCGTCACTTGACCGCCAATATAACCGCCTAGCGCCAGCGACCATCCAACTAAAGCCGCCCCTAATCCGCTGCCTGCCTTCGCTCCGAAGCTGCCCGCACTATAGACGAGTCCTTCCGTACGCATACCCGTCTTCCACTCGCCATAGTCGATCGTGTCCGCCAGCATCGCAAATCCGGTGGCCGCTAGCGGAACGGCTCCGATGGACTTAATTACCGACGAGATAATAATAACGGTTAGATTCGTCGGATTAAAGACCAACACCATGCCGCCAATAAACGTGACGATGATTCCAAAAATCGCTGAATTGCGTTTTCCGTATCTTTTAATAACCGGCGCGATCATGAATAATCCGAGTAAAATCGGAATAAGCGCAGTAACGCCCAAAATGCCTACTAAATCTTTGTTATGCATAATGTATTGGGCGTAGAATACATTGATTGCTGAACCAACGGCATTAAGCATATTCATCACAGTCATAAGTATGACCATCATCAACCAATATTTGTTGCGGAACAACGCTTTGATTCCCCGCTTCAGCGGAATCGACTTCTGGACGACGGACGGCTTCACCCGCTCTTTCGTCGAACGGAACGTAATGAAGAACAGAATCGTAGCAATCGCACTATAGATCACAAACGTCGTGAACCAGCCATTTTTGCCACCGCCGAATGCATCCACCAATGGCAGCGTAGCCGTCATGACGATTATTGATCCGATTATCGCACACAACATCCGGAAGATGTTAAGCAGCGACCGTTGATATGGATCTTGCGTAATCATCGAGTTCAGCACGCCATAAGGAACGTTAATTCCCGAATAAATAATGTTGACGATCAAATAGGTTACATAAGCATAGACTAGGGATCCTGCAGGTCCAAGATTCGGAGCTGTAAACAACAGCAAGCCCGATATACCAAACGGAAGAGCTAACCAGAGCAGCCAAGGCCGAGCCTTTCCATGTTTGCTGTTCGTTCTGTCGATCATCGCGCCGACGCCGATATCGATGAAGCCATCGAATACGCGCGCGATGAGCAGCAATGTTCCCACTGCCGCAGCAGAAATCCCAGCAATGTCGGTGTAGAAGAAAGTCAGGAACGCACTTGCCGATGTCCAAATAAAGTTGCTTGCCAAGTCGCCAACGCCGTAACCAAGCTTCTCTTTAAACTTGATATTTTCGGTCTCCACGATGTTTGCCCCCGTCTTTTATGAAAGATCGTTCAATTGCTGAATAATTTCGTTCAGCATTTCATCTGTGAACATACCTTGACTCATCATAGCCAGAGTGCGCAGCGGCATATAATCCATCATCTGAGCGAACATTTCACCCGTGCCTTCCCCCAAGCTTTCCTCGGCATCAAGACCCTCGAACATCGCCCCCATGCCCTCTTGCATCTTCTGAAGCAAGCCTTGCACGAAAGGCGCTCTTTGTGGATCGTTTAACAGGTCGATAATCAATGTGTTTCGGTCGACTTTGAATTTCAAAGCGACTGTCGACTCGACATGTACCGTATCGCTCAATACAATATCTTCACACGAGCGTCCAATTAAAATTTCAAAATCACCGGACTCCACATGCCAATCCTTAAGATCTACGTTGTAGTAAGCGAAGGAGCGCTTATCCAGCGTCATCGTAACGGTCTTCTTCTCTCCCGGCTGAAGCTCTACTTTAGCAAAGCCCTTCAATTCTTTGACGGGGCGGATAACCGTACTCTGCACATCGCGGACATAGAGCTGAGCAATTTCTTTACCAGCACGGGATCCCGTATTTTGTATCGTTACCTGTACGTTTACGGATTCCGTATCTTTGATTGCTTTGTGATCGATGACAAGATTCGAATATTCAAATGCGGTGTAGCTCAGACCGTGTCCGAACGGGAACAGTGGCTTCACTTCTTTGGCGTCATAATAGCGGTAGCCGACAAAAATGCCTTCGCGGTACTCAACGCGATTGCCTTCGCCCGGGAAGAACAGGAACGATGGATTGTCGCTTATCTTCATCGGGAATGTCTCGGCAAGCTTACCGCTCGGATTCACTTCGCCGAACAATAAATCAGCGATCGCGCCTCCTGCTGCCTGACCGCCCAAATAAGCTTCAAGAATCGATTTCACTTGGCCGACCCAAGGCATTTCAATCGGAGAACCGCTCATGAGTACGACGACCACGTTGCTCTGCACAGTGGCGATCACTTCGATCAGCTGGTTCTGGTTCGCAGGCATACGCAGATGCTTGCGGTCAAAGCCTTCGGATTCATAACGGTCGGGAAGTCCCGCAAAAATGATTACCGCATCCGCTTTGCCGGCTGCTTGTTTCGCTTCCTCCATCAAAGCAGCGTCCAGTTCATCTCTGTCCGAATGGAAGCCTTGCGTGTACACAACCGAGGCAGAATCGCCTGCAAGCTTTTTGATTTCATCCATCGGTACGTCGATCTGGGTCGGATTGATATGCGAGCTGCCGCCGCCTTGGTATCTCGGTTTTTGCGCGAATGGACCGATGACCGCCAACTTCTTGCCTTTTGCTAGCGGGAGCAGGTTCTCGTCGTTCTTCAGCAGTACCATCGTATCTCCGGCAACGGTGCGCGCCAGACGATGATGCTCGTCCCGATCGTACGTGGCGTTTGGTTTTTTGTTGTCCACGCTCATGAAAATGATGCGCAAAATTCGTTCAACAGCACGATTAAGTGTCTGTTCGGACAACTTGCCGTTCTGGATCGCCTCCACGATTTTACGGTCGCCCACGCCGCCGCTTGAAGGCATCTCCAGCTCTTGTCCGGCAGCCAGCCCGTCTACCCGGTCATTGTTGGCGCCCCAATCGGTCACGACAAATCCTTCATGCCCCCATTCTTCCTTCAACATATCGGTAAGCAAGAACTTGTTCTCGGAAGCAAACGTTCCGTTAACTTTGTTGTAAGCACTCATGACCGTCCATGGCTGGGCATTTCTCACCGGACCTTCGAAGCTCGCCAAATAAATTTCCCGCAGCGTGCGTTCATCAACAATCGCATCGACCCCATTACGACGATGCTCTTGGTTGTTCACCGCAAAGTGTTTCAGCGAAGTGCCAACGCCTTGGCTCTGCACACCTTGAATATGGCTGGTCGCCATTTCGGAAGAAAGGTAAGGGTCTTCCGAGAAATATTCGAAGTTGCGCCCGCATAGCGGAGAGCGCTTGATATTGGCGCCTGGTCCAAGCAGGACGGCAACGTTTTCCGCCTGGCACTCTTCACCCAGTGCTACGCCCACCTTGCCGATCAGCTCCCGGTCCCACGAACTGGCCATGCCGGCTGCCGACGGGAAACAAACTGCGGGTACGCTTTTGAATACGCCCAAATGGTCGGTATCTCCCTGCTGCTTGCGCAGTCCGTGCGGGCCGTCGGTGACCATAATGCTAGGAATGCCAAGGCGCTCCACACCTTTTAACCGCCAAAAATCTAAACCGGAGCACATGCCAGCTTTTTCTTCCAATGTCATCTCTGCAATTAGAGCTTGAATATCGCGTTTCATTAGATATAACCTCCTTGAATGTAAAAAATCTGTACAGCTCACATTATTTCATGGAACCGCTTTCTTTTATGGTATAATACTTAGAAAAATTGTACGTAAGAGGGGGATTCCATAGTGGTCAATGTTCACAATCAACCTGATGTAGCCTATTCCTGTAAGTTGCTATATGAAAGCATCCAACTTCCGATCTTTTATACCGAGGATGGACATGCCGTGGAAACGATTTGGGGGAGCAGTGATCAGCATAGGCCTTTTTATATGGAATTCGAAAAGCTATTCCGTCCATTTATAGAGAAAGAGATGGAACACCCTGTGATTCTCACAGCGAATTCCTGGGAAGAGTTTATCATAGTGCCTGTTAAACGTAGTCGAGAACGGCATGGATTCGTTGTAATCGGTCCTTCAATCCAGCAAGTACCTACGGATGAGCATATCAATGGCCTTATGAACGATAATCAAATGTCCTATCGCGATCTGCCGCACTGGAAAGCATATTGGGATAGCCTTCCCGTCGCGAGCCGTCTTCGTCTGCTCCATATCAGCGTACTTGCGCATTGGATGATCAATCAAGAGGCTTTGGAGATTACGGATGTGCTGCAATATAGTTATCAATATGTGCTGCCCGCCATGTTTCAGAGCAATATAGAAATTGAAATTCTAACCAAACGGGAATTATCGGTGTCTAATCATAGTTCGAAAATAGAAAAACGGTTACTAGAATTGATTCGAACCGGCAATACAAGTGAATTAATGAAACAGTGGATCGCCATTCCTAACGAGGGCGTGGGGATCTTATCTAAGCGGAGCCAACTCCGCAATATCAAAAATTTAGCCATTTGCTCTGTTGCGATTGCTATGAGGGCTGCTGTAGATGGAGGAATATATGAAGAACTGGCTTTTACTCTCAGTGACCTGCATATTCAGCAAATCGAGGAACTGAATGATGTCAAAGCAGTAGAGGCCGCGTTAGTACGTGCGTTATTGGACTTTACGGAACGGGTTGAACAGAGTCGGAAAGAAAGTATGTCCAAACCGATCAGAATTTGCTTCGAGTACATCTTCAACCATTTATATCAAGAGATTACATTCGACAAGCTTGCGGAGTTGACTGGACTGAACAGCAGCTACTTGATGAATTTATTCAAAGAACAGACTGGCATGACACTGATGAATTATATACAGAAACAGCGGGTAGAAGAAGCCAAGAAACTGCTTCAAATGACCAATGGCACGATTTCGTCCATCGGATTACGGTTGAATTTTTATGATCAATCTCATTTTATTAAAGTTTTCAAGAAGTATACGGGCATGACGCCGAAGAAGTACCAATCCACATTGAAAACGGAAGGTTAATAAAACGAAATAGAGATATCTTTCGGGAAAACCTTTAAACACTCGGAATTCCTTGTGTGTAAAGGCTTTTTCTTTATGAGCCTAGGGACGAATAAAACAAAAAAACGGCATCTCTGCCGTCCTCCGCCGTTTTTATCAAACATCTATTTTTACAGACTTGGAAGATATTTCTGATAAGTTGAAGAATGATACCTGTACGATCATCGTACCCATCTGTTCACGGGTTACAATCTTTGAATCAACCAATAAAATGCCAGCACAAAAATAAGGCAAGACGTTGTAATCATCATTTTACGGTACCACGGGAACCTTTGCAGCCAAATCAAGAGGGGCAGTAATAGGCATAATACCATCAGTTGGCCCGTTTCTACACCTAAATTGAATGCCAGGAGCGTCCCAATCAGATTGTCCTTTGGAAGTCCTATTTCAGCCAATGCCCCGGCGAAGCCCATACCGTGAATCAGGCCAAATATGGCTGTCATTACCCACCGCCATTTCGCCTTTTTAACAAATATATTTTCCACGGCCACGTAACAGATCGTCACCGCAATCAACGCTTCGACCCAAGACGGGATGACATGAATGCGCCCCGACGCCACCAAGAATAGTGTAATGCTGTGGGCGATTGTAAAAGCAGTAACAATTTTCAATGCATCCTTGAAGCGAGATGCGATTAATACTAAGGATAACAAAAACAGCAAATGATCAAAACCGATCAAAATGTGTTCGATTCCTAGTACAAAGTATTTCCACAAAACAGCGCCAAGCTTAGGCTGGGGAAGGTCCTGTGCTGGGTCTTTGGGAAGGTTGATCAGAAAATCTTTATTCGTACTATTAATTACTTCCTGCTGAAAATATTCCCCATCATGGATCATGAGTACACTTGTAAGAGGAGGCGCATCGTCAAACACCAGATCGTAATGAAGATTAAATTGTTCGATTTCTTCATCGGCGGTAAACGTCAGATGAAATTCTATGCCTCTTACGGTACCCTTATTCGCCATGCTCATCGAATCAAATTCCATCGTTAAGGGCTTCGAATCCACATCTATGCGAAGACCTTTCTGTAGAATGGATTCGATTTTTTGCGAGAACAGTTCCTCGTTCACCAGATTATCCAAGTCAGTACCGAATTGTTGAATCAAGTCTCTTTGATCAATAAAAAGATCATAGAGAATCTCGTTCCCTTCAATGTTTAAATCCGAGTAATTCATACTTAGGGAATGCGCAAATGAAGTTGTGGCGGTCCCAAAAAATAATAAGATCATTATGATGAACAAGGACAGAAATGAACGCTGCTTCATAGCGGAACCTCTTTTCATGAAATGCTAGTTATACAATCTGCAATATAGTTTATCCGGTTTCGGACGTTCATTCTGCAACTTGAACATGTTGCTCGACTTATTTCAAGCTGTCCAAGAGTGTTTTCACTTGAGGGTTAAGGTTCAATGCGTTCAGAACGATCGTAAGCGCCTCCGCGCGTGTGGAGTTGCCCTTCGGATCAAATAAGCCATTGCCCTTGCCGCTGATGATACCCGCTTTTGCCGCATCCTTGATTTGATTTGCTGCATAAGAGCTTGCGCTTGCTATATCCGCAAAGTTGCCTTTGGAAGCATCTTTGTCCACTTTACTTAAGTCCACAATACGGGATAGAATAATGACCATTTCTTCACGGTTAATCGTTTTGTTCGGCTTGAACGTCTCGTCATCATATCCGGTAATCACTCCTGCACTAGCAAGTTTCTCAATGGCGTCATTAGCCCAGTGGCTGTTAATATCGTTCAGAACTACCGGCTGATTGCCGCCTTCGTTGATATCGAATACGCGAGAAATGATCGCAGCAAATTCGGCGCGTGTAATGTTGCCGTTAGGATGGAACGTTCCATCCCCATACCCATCAATAACGTGCAATTTTATGAACGTACTGATGGTCTTTTCGCCCCAATGTCCTTTAATGTCAGCCATTTCGACCTTTATATCAGAATTATTAGCTTCCGCTACTTTGGACGAAATCGTATCAACCATTTTTGTTACATTAACAATGTCACTCTTGAATACATCGTCCGCGGGTTTCGGAGGCTTTGGTGTTGGCGTTGGCTTTGGTGTTACTTGACCCGACGATTTTATATTCACCGATACTTTGCTTTTGCTTGAAACTTCAGTAGACACGATCTGCGAATTCACCATCTTCACGCTGTCCAGTACAATATCTGCCTTTCCCTGACTAGCCGCATGAAATGTCAGCGTAGCCAATGTTACATCCCCGTTCTGGCCTGCAGCATTGCCTATTTGTGTATGCGCGATTTGAATCTTATTTCCGTTCACAATAGGATTCACGGCAAAGCCGCTACCTTTGTTAACGCTATCCACAAATACCAAACGGCTGGTATCATAGGTTAAATTGACTTCATATGCGTACAAGTCACTTAATTTCTTTCCGCTCACCGTCACTTGGAAGTCATCGCCTGCGGATATGCTCGTATCCGAGATGGACAGTGAAAAGCTAGGGCCGGAGCTTGCCTGAGTATCGACTTGGGGAAATACGAGTAATGTCAAAAGCAACGCCAGACTAAATGCAAGTAGTTTTTTTATCATTGGATAATTCGCCCTTTCTGTACTCGTCGTAAGTGAGGAGGGGGAGAAAATAGATCTCCCCTCCCCTTTCATTCCCAGCCCATCCTAAATTTCGCTAAAGAAAGCGGGTTTGTTTATTGCAAGATTGCTTTAGCTGCGATTGCAAGGTCTACAATATCCACCTTGCCGTCTTTATTTACATCCGCTTTCTCATTCCAGCCCGCCTGATCTTGTTGTTTGCCGTAAGCCGCTGAAACAATAGCCAAGTCTCCAATAGAAATATTTCCATCCCCATTGAGATCCGCATTGATTTTCTTGGTGTCAAACACTTGAATTGCCGCTTCCAATGCAGCTTTCGCGCTATCCACCTGCTGCTGAGTGGCATTCGGATCGATTGCTGTCGCTTTGGCCTCAGCGATTGCCGACTGCAATTGCGCTTTGGATCCATTCACATACAGGCCGTGCCCATTGCCTTCCACTGCTGCATCGTACTTGGCCTGAGCGCTTGCGATCGTTGTGTTCAAGAACGACTTATCTACAGGTATATTAGGTACAGTTATTTGTATTTCATGGGAGGCTCCGCTGACCTGCAGCTCATTCCCCTCTGCATTGGCAATCACGACATTGTCGACTGAAATTGTCGTTGCCTCTGTTGCAGATTTGGCTGTAAAGTTGAAAGTCAACAAATCACCTTGGGCAAGTACCCCTTGGTTCGCTTCCACGTTGGAAGCAATAATCCGAATTTGACCCGGCGCTGTCTCCTCTTGCGCAATGACTTGGAATCCATCTTTCAGCGATGTAACCGAATCGAATTGCACATTCAATGGATTATAATGTAGAGTCAAATCCTGGGCATACATTCGCTGGTATACACTTTGTGTTACGCTGGTCAATCCCATCGTCAGAGTGAATGCTTGATCAGAGTCCACTTGCTGTACACCTGTCAATGTAGTGGTAGCTGATGCTAATTGTTCACTAGTTGTTACATTAATCTCCGCAGCCGCTGCCCAGCCGTTAACACCCGCCGTTGCTTCGAGCTTGACATATGATGCATCTGTCGGATCAAAAGTTACTACTTTCTCCGTATTGTCGTTTTCCCAAGTTCCGCTTGCAACTTTAGTAAAGGTCACTCCATCTGTACTCGCATAAATGTTATATCCTGTAATATTTCCGTTACTGCCTGATGGCCTTGGTAAATACGCGACCTTATTGATTGGGTAAGTTCCTCCAAGTTTTAAGGTAATCGATTGAGGGAGAACATCCGATTTATCCCACTTTGTATGCCACACCGTTTGTGGGTTTCCGTCAATCGCCATGGATGCAATATCTTTACCCATTTCCTCGCTTGTCGCCGTTGCCGTCATTTGAGACTGAGGGATCTTATTAACACTTACCCTAATGCTTGTTGTCAAAGGCACGTTATTGGGATTTTCCACTCCATTTGGCAAAGTTACGGTTCCTGGTACCGTGAAGGTCTGTCCCGTCATGGTAGTTGGATCGTAGTTAATGCTGCTTAAATCCCAAGTTACACTGGCATTCAAATTTCCTAAATCGGTTACAAGCACTGCATTTTCGGGCAATCCAAGAGCTGCTGCTGTCTTTGCCGTTCCGAAGTCCAATCCTGTAATGGCCGGCGCTGTGATGCTCATGAGATTCAGCTTTTCCCCAGCCGGAAGCAAGTTCGAAATTTCCATTTCCGACAAACCGACATTAGAACCGCTTCCTCCGGATACCTGGAATTTGACCCATTTCACCGTCTTTTTAGGGAAAGTTACAGAATAAGCGCTCCCGTCATTCGGGATTCCTGAAACCGTCAAAGTGCTTCCGTCGCTGAAGGTAAGCGTTCCGCCAGGCGCCCAGTCGACTGTGTTGGGCCGATCATAGAAGCTAATCTTGCTGATCGTTTGATTCGTCGTCCAATTCAGCTGGATCCATGGATTCAGTTCTTCCTTGGACGCCCATTCGGTTTGCCCTATGATGCCATCGAACACTTTGTTGGGATTAGTATTGTTATTGGAATACGATGAAGCGGTAGCTGTGGCGGTCCCCGCTGAGATCTTATTAACAGTTACTCTAATGCTTGTTGTCAAAGGCACGTCATTGGGATTTGCTACTATAGTCGGCAAAGTTACAGTTCCATTTACATTGAAGGTCTGTTCAGTCTTTACATTGGGATCATAGTTTGAAGCCTCTACATTCCATGTCACCTTGGCATCCATTTTGATTGCATCATCGGTAACCAAGGATACTGTCTTTGGCAATCCAAGGGCGTCCGCTGTCTTCGCCGCTCCGATTGCCACCTCTGTTACGTCAGCAGGCGCAGCGATGCTGTTTAAATTAACATCTTGAGCCATAATGTCAATGTCCTGCGACGTACGGTTATACATGGAATCGTCGGCGAATACCCTGATTATATATGGTGTATTCGGCGACAAACCTGTAACCTTATATTGTCTGTATTCATCGAATGGTTTGTCTAGCGGCAGCGAAAGGCTGTTAAACGATTTGTCTACTTTCCCAGTTAACTTGTTGATAAGCTGAATATTATATTCCAAAACGCGCACATTGTCAGTTGCTTGCTTTATTGTAAAACCAACTGCGTTGTTATCGAAGTCCAAGTAATCGACCTTAATACCCTCAACAAACTCCGGAGCTATGAGTTCTCTTATATCGCTCCTGCTATAGGTAAAGGCTTCTTTGCCTTCGCCAACGACTTTTACAGAAGGTATGCCTACATATTCATCTGTAGCTAAATTATACTGTTTGATGATCATTTTTGAACCGTAAACCTCTATGAAATTCACGATGCGAGGTGTGGTATGATAATTGATATACGCGCCTTCTATATATCCGCCGTACGGACCGTCATCAATATAACTGGAATATGAACTCGCACCGCTGTCGAGATACGTAGCCGCACCTTGATAGTGAGAACGTTCGTCGGTCGGGTCATATTGCGTATGGCCTGACATATATACCACCTGCGAAAAGTTATTGTCGGCAATATATTTACCTACATTATTACTTGCCGCGCTGCTCCATCTCTCTGACCACACGGTTCCGCTTATAGGGTAGTGAGAAGATACAAATATGGGTTTGGTTGGATCGTAATCCGCTTCTTTTTTAATTTGGTCGAGGAAATCATTGGTTTTTTTCACCGTATTGTCGTTGTTATAATTTCCGTCAAAACCCAAAATATTATATCCTTTTACCTTTACCCTATAAGAATCGTTAAAGAAATTGTTATCATATGATTTCGTTGACTCGTTCCACGCGCCCGCCGAACCGACAGGTATTAAATTTTGGGAGCCGCCCATATCATGGTTGCCTCTTACCATATAAAGCTTCGCATTGTCAAACAGACCCTCATCTTTAAGTTTATTGTGTACGTCTGTCATGTGCTGCATCCACACATATTCATTAGCATTGTTACCGCCGGTAACGTCGCCAGGAATAAAGAGTACGTCGGCCTGTGGGAATAGTTTCAGCTCTGTTCTGAAACCTTCTTCCACGCGCTTGATTGCAGCGGGATTACTACTGATTTCCGTGTCGCTGTCCACAATCATATTTAAACCGGCGGGAGTTAATGTTTTATTGCTTTTTTGATAGATGAATATGGCGTTGTTTAGTTCACGTTCGTAATAATTGATGGTTTCCTGTGTATATAATTTTACTTTTTGCGTTGTTGCAACCGTAGTTGCCGTATTCAAAACCTTTTTCAAATAATCAAAATCGGTTTGGCTGAAGCCGTTGCCGAGACCGCCTTCTATTATTGTATTTGCTTCTGATATTTTGTCGTTAAGTGCGCTCATATCTACTTTATTTACACCGTAACTATTATAATTAGCTTGAACTACATCACTGCTTAATGCGCCTTTCCAAACATTCAGATCAGCGATATCGAATGAATTACCGCCATGTTTGCCCAATCCGTCGCTGCCTATATTTAATGGGTTCGATGTATCTAACGATCCGATCCCCAGCGAGGTTTCAGTCATTTTGTAACCATCAATATACAACGATCCGAGCATTTTATCTCTGTCTACAACAAATGTCACGTAACGCCAAGCGGAAGCATCAAACGTGTTGCGCCCAAAATTTACTGATGTGGTCGGGAATCCTAAATTCATTTCGACCGAATTGGCTGATGTATAAATCGCCCAGCCTTCGTTAGAGCTCTTAGTAAAATCCTTGTTTGATAATATTACCTGTTTATTGTTAGTGTCGCCCTTATACCAGAAGGATGTGGTAAAGCTGTCATTACCAAAATTCAAGCTATGCGTCGTACCGACATAATTGCCGTCTCCGCTTTCTACGTGCAGAGCTTTGGTCCCGGGTAATACACCGTCTACATAACTACAATTACCTTTCCCTTCCAAGTTCTCTTGATTTGCATCGTCCTTTAAATTATTGTCGAATTTCATCGATGCCATAAGGGGGTTGGCATTGTCGATTTTGACTACGTTATTATCTGCATTTACTGCGGTGTTCGATAACATACCGATTATCATCGTTAATACGAGGGTAAAGGATAAAATTCTTTTCACTACAGAAAACCTCCATATTTTAAGTATTTTAAGAGTCTGTTCAAAAAGCTCGTAAAATTGAGTAAAAAACGTAACGCACTAGATTATACTAATCACTCCTCAATCCGACGATCACGACTACCTGTGGATGCGTTTTTTTGTATATCGCTATTAGTGTCCCGATTAACGTCCTTAACTCAGAGACAATTCGTACAATGTCGAACAGGCCTAGTAAGACATGATCGTACAAAGTCTATTGCGATAATTAACGGACATTTCAATCCGTAAGCACCACCTCCAAAAAAATTGTCTCATCCCTACGGAAAGCAATTGCATATCGAAATCGATCGACTCCTCTAACGCTTTGCGGATGTCGACCTTTGGACAAAAAATCGAGTTCCGCATTTGAATGGCCTTGCATTTTTGTTCAATATTTTTTTTATAACATCTATATTTTTAGGATAAGGGCTGTTTTTCTATTTATGTACAAAATTTATTGTACAATATATCTATTATTAATAGGTTAATTACGTGTAAACCTCAAATAAAGATTTTGTAAAAAACGAACGGCTCTGAATCGGATCGAAGTCATGTTGCAGTTGAGGATGGACGAACAAATTCCTCTAGAAAGAGCGATTGATGAAGGATGGCGGCCTACTACCACTATTACGGATCGTAAAGCCATAACCAGTTATGGATATGCCTTGTTCGAATTTCCACTGCCACTTACTTTGGATTCCATGATTTACTCCATTATTGAGGAGTTTTTTAAGCTGATTGGCCCTGCTAATCTTCGTATTAAGATAGGTGAAACCATTCAGGTTGAAGTGAAGAAGTCTGTTTTAACTGGGGTAATGCCGGCTACTCATCCAGATATGATAGACAAGCTGAAAACATTTATACGTTCAGGCGAGATTACGACTAAATATGATGGAACGCTCATCGATACGGGTTTATCGCCAGTGACGTTCTATTTATCTGAGCACGAAAAAGATCAATTAACTGCAAAAGCGAGAAGCGCTAATAAATCGCTGCAAGAATGGCTGGAGTCCATTATTTTTGAAGCTGTAGGGAAGGATTAAAGGAGCGTCGTACAAAGCCGGCAGCCACCTTTCTAAGAATGAATAAAAGTGAATTTAATCTCCCTTTTTTTAGGGCCTTTTCAACGTTATTTGAAAGGAATGGGTTTACTTGTCCAGAACAGATGGCTAGGCTGTAAGGGACTTGGAAAACAAGGAACGTTGCAACAAGGGCTGTCACCCGAAACGGTTGTTATAAGGCATTCGCCGAAATGTATTTATCCTTGTGAGGGCAGGGGCACGACTGATGAAGTTCCTGTAATGGGAATGGAGGAACAGCCCAAAGTCTAACTGAAAAGATTGATCATTCTCCAAGCGTGCATTTCACCGATCGAGTATGAACGTGGGAACTTCCACAGTGCAAGCTTAACGATATTGGGATACGAATAATCCCAAATCTGTGAGTAACGAGGATGCTTATGATCTAGTACGTTCAGTTAGAGGGAACGCGTAGTGCTGGGAAACTGGCACGCTACGTGTGGAGCAGGGGAAAAGCTGGAGATCATATCAAAGGCTTACCTATTTGCTTTCTTGTACTCATTTTTGCTAGTGGCGCGATTAGCTTTTTCAACGAGTGATTGCGGAGCTTCATCAGGCCAACGCTCTTCCACGTCATCTAAATAGGATGAAATATAGAAAAGCCCATTAACTATTAATCTCATTGCTTCATGAAAGATAGTGTATCCGCCATTTAATTCTGAGAATATAAATCCAAATCCATTTGTTTGCCGAAACTCAAATTAAAAGTTATATATGGAAATGACATCGCAGATATCGGGACATCATCAATGTCTGTAAGCTTAATATTATCAATCATATCTTGATCGAAATTAAATATGTTTCTCCCATAAACGTTGTAATTAGCAAAGTGCATTGAATAGCTAATTTCCTTCGCAATAAGTCGCGAACCTGTTGGTCGCATTTCAAAAGGTAATTGGACAACAATTAGGTCAATCTCTACACCGACGGCGCCAGCGACCGTCACATTACATATGTAATATGAGCCGGTATCCCGTTGCAGAGCGAGGAAATGTAGCTTTAGTACACCTTTGGTACCCCTTAATCGTCCAAATCGATGAGGGGGAGAAAATTGATCTCCCCCCGTTTCATTACCGATCCATCCTAAATTTCGCTAATGTGATGACATCTGCGTTTATTCTTTTGGTTCCAAACTCTTGAATTGCTCTACTTTTGTGTCAATAAATATTGAGCGTCTCGCAGCAAATATTTAGCCGCATTGCTTGTGATGCTCTTCCCGCTTTGAGCCTTCACATCATTCATAAAGCCTTTCAGATCGTTGTTTGCCAATTTAGCCAGCAGATTAGTGGTAACATCGGCTTTGCTGATCTCTTTGTTATTAGCAAAGCGTTTCACCAATGCCTTTAAAGAATCGATGCTGGTTGCCGTCTTAAACTGAACGGTCTTGCTTACCTGGTTGCCGGCCAAGTCGCTGGAGGATACAACAAGTGTATGCTGCCCAAGCGGCAACGTATAAAGTGGGATCGTCGTTCCGATTTGGTAAGATTGCGAATCAAGCTTCACCGTCGTCTTGCTGGTGTCCACACCCGACAAATTATCGGTCAGATTAATCTGAGGCGTCAAATCCCCGGAATCTTCATATATGCTGTTGTCTCCCGGTACGGTCACCGCGATCGACGGAGCTTTCTTATCAATACTAACGGATACCGTATGCGCTTGTTCCACGTTGCCTGCTTTGTCTACGCTCCAATATACAAGCTTGTGAACTCCTTCTTCTGACAATACGACGGAAGTTCCCGTTTGCTCAGCGCCACCGTCTACCGTGTAGTAGGTATTGGCTACACCCGTTCCGTTATCGCTTGCGCTTAAGGTTACCGTGACATCTTGATTGACCCAGCCGCTTGGCGCATTGTCCGTTGTCGTTGGCGGTTCAAATTCAAAGACATTAATCTCCGCAGCTGATGCCCAGCCGTTAACACCCGCCGTTGCTTCGAGCTTGACATATAATGCATCTGTCGGATCAAAAGTTACTACTTTCTCCGCACTGTCGTTTGCCCAAGTTCCGCTTGCAACTTTAGTAAAGGTCACTCCATCCTTACTTACAAATAGGTTATAGCCTGTAATATTTCCGTTGCCGCCTCCTGGCCTTGGCAAATACGTGACTTTACCGATTGTGAAAGCTGTTCCAAGTTTTAAGGTAATCGATTGAGGGAGAACGTCGGATTTATTCCACTTGGTATGCCAAAGCGTTTGTGGGTTTCCGTCAATCGCCATGGAAGCACTATTATTATCACCGGCTGTTTCCTCACTTGTCGCCGTTGCAGACTGAATGATCTTATTAACAATTATCCTAATGCTTGTTGTCAAAGGCACGTTATTGGGATTTGCCACCCCAGTTGGCAAAGTTACAGTTCCATTTACTGTGAAGGTCTGTATAGTCTTTACAGTGGGATCATAGTTTGAAGCATCTACATTCCATGTCACATTGGCATACCCATAGCCTTCATCGGTAACCAAGGATACGGTCTCTGGCAATCCAAGGGCGTCCGCTGTCTTCGCCGATCCGATTACCCCTATTTTGTCAGTAGGCGCAGTGATGCTGTTTAAATTACCACTGTTAACCTTAAGGTCAATGTCCTGCGACGAACGGTTATACATGGAATCGTCGGCGAATACCCTGATTAGATAAGGAGTAGTCGGCGACAAATCTGTAAACTTATAATGTCTGTATTGATCGAATGGCTTGTCTAGCGGCAGCGAAAGGCTGTTAAACGATTTGTCCACTTTCCCGGTGAGCTTGTTGATAAGCTGAATATTATATTCCAAAACGCGCACATTGTCATTTGCTTGCTTTATTGTAAAAGCAACTTCGTTGTTATTGTAGGAATCGATCGTAATACCCTCATCAAACTGCGGAGCTATGAGTTCTCTTATATCGCTCCTGCTATAGGTAAAGGCCTCTTTGCCTTCACCAACGACTTTTACAGAAGGTATGCCTACATATTCATCTGTAGCTAAATTATATTGTTTGATGATCATTTTTGAACCGTAAACCTCTACGAAATTCGCGATACGAGGTGTGGTTTTATAGTTGATATACGAGCCTTCTATATATCCGCCGTACGGACCGCCATCAATATAACTGGAATAGGAAGTCGCACCGCTGTCAAGATACGTAGCCGCACCTTGATAGTGAGAACGTTCGTCGGTCGGGTCGTATTGCGTATGACCTGACATATATACCACCTGCGAAAAATTATTGTCGGCAATATATTTACCTACACTATTACTTGCTCCGCTGCTCCATGCCGATCCCCACACGGTTCCGCTTATAGGGTAGTGAGAAGATACAAATATGGGTTTGGTTGGATCGTAATCCGCTTCATTTTTAATTTGGTTGAGGAAATTGGTGGCTTTTCCCACCGTATTGGTGTTGTTATAATTTCCGTCAAAACCCACAAAATTATATCCTTTTACCTTTACCCTATAAGAATCGTTAAAGAAATTGTTATCGTATGAATTCGTTGACTCGTTCCACGCGCCCGCCGAACCGACAGGTATAAATTGTTCGGCGCCGCCCATATCATGGTTGCCTCTTACCATATAAAACTTCGTATTGTCTAACAAACCCTCATTTGTAAGTTTAGTGTGTATGTCTGTTAGATTTTTCATCCACACATATTCATTGGCGTTGTTACCGCCGGTAACGTCGCCAGGAATAAAGAGTACGTCGGCCTGAGGGAATAGTCTCAGTTCTGTTCTGTAACCTTTTTCAATTTGCGCTATTTTTCCGGGATCAGAACTGATTTCTGGGTCGCTGTCTATAATCATATTTAAACCGGCGGGAGTTAATGTTTTATTGCTTTTTTGATAGATGAATAGGGCGTTGTTTAGTTCACGTTTGTAATAATTGATGGTTTCCTGTGTATATAATTTTACATTTTGCGTTGTTGCAACCGTAGATGCCGTATTCAAAACCTTTTTCAAATGATCAAAATCGGTTTGGCTGAAGCCGTTGCCGAGACCGCCTGCTATTATTGTATTTGCTTCTGATATTGTGTCGTTAAGTGCGTTCATATCTACTTTATTTACACCGTAACTCTTATAATTAGCTTGAACGACATCACTGCTTAATGCGCCTTTCCAAACATTCAGGTCAGCGATATCGAATGAATTATTACCATTGCCGCCCACTCCGTCGCTGCCTACATTTAATGGGTTCGGTGTATCTAAAGTTCCTACCCCAAGCGAAGTTTCAGTCATTTTGTAACCATCAATATACAACGACCCGAGCATTTTATCTCTGTCTACAACAAATGTCACGTAACGCCAAGTGGAGGCATTGAACGTGTCGCGCCCAAATTTTACTGAATTGTCCGGGAATCCTAAATTCATATTGACCGAATTGGCTGTTGTAAATATCGCCCAGCCTGCGTTAGAGCTCTTAGTAAAATCCTTGTTTGATAATATGACCTGATTATCCTTAGTGTCACCCTTATACCAGAAAGATGTGGTAAAACTCTCATTACCAAAATTCAAGCTATGCGTCGTACCGACATAGTTGCCGTCTCCGCTTTCTAAGTGCAGAGCTTTGGTCCCGGGTAATACACCGTCTACATAACTATAATTTCCTTTCCCTTCCAAGTTCTCTTGATTTGCATCGTCCATTAAATTATTATCGAATTTCATCGATGCAATAAGGGGGTTGGCATCTACTTCAGTATCTTCTGCATTTACTGCGGTGTTCGATAACATACCGAATATCATCGTTAATACGAGGGTAAAGGAAAAAATTCTTTTCATTCTTTTCACTACAGAAAACCTCCATATTTTAAGTATTTTAAGAGTCTGTTCAAAAAGCGTCGGCTACCGAAAGCACTCCATCGTCTACCCTAGTCCGAAAGGTCCGATCGTCTTGTTCTCGATCCTTTTGCCCAATGATCCAGCAGACGTCAAAGTGATGTGGCCGCTCATAGAAATACCTTTATGTCCTCTAGATAAAAAATTTACTAGTCCGTGCTCACTCTTTCAACAGGAGTTTTCTCCAAACAATGTTATTTGTACAACTAGATTATACTAATCACTCATCAATCCGACGATCACGACGATACCTGTGGATACGCTTTCTTGCATATCGCAATTAGTGTCCCGATTAACCTCCTTTACTCAGAGACAATTCGTACAATGACGAACAGGTCAAGTAACGACATGATCGTACAAAGTCTATTGCGATAATTAACGGCCATTTCAATCCGTAAGCACCACCCCCCAAAAAAATTGTCTCATCCCTACGGAAAGCAATTGCATATCGAAATCGATCGACTCCTCTAACGCTTTGGGGATGTCGAGCTTTGGACAAAAAAAGCGATTTTCGCATTTGAATGGCCTTGCATTTGTGTTCAATATTTTTTTTACAACATCTATATTTTCAGGATAAGGGCTGTGTTTCTATTTATGTACAAAATTTATTGTACAATATATCTATTATTAATAGGTTAATTACGTGTAAAACTCAAATAAAGATTTTGTAAAAAACGAACGTCCCTGCAAGTAATTTACTTGAGTATGTTAGACGAAATAAAATAACCGTCAATTATTTAGTAACTCAACTTTCGCAGCTGAGATGCCTGAATAAACCCTTGATATAGTGACATCAGTTTCTGTAATGCAGTTTGGTAGTTCAAATCTCTGACTTCATCAGCAAATACCGACTGAATACTACCGTTGTGTAGCTAATCAGCATGTCAAATGAACGGCCTTGAAATTCGATGCCAAGCTTTAGATAGCTCTTTGTAAATTCGCATCCGCTATTATTATTTTGTATACTATTAATAGAGGAAAGAGGGATATTAAGAATTCGGATGGACGATAAAAGTCATTGATATGAGCGAGGATGTGAACAATTTATTGTCTCAAAATGTAGAGAATCAGAAAATGGAGCAACGGCTGCGCATCAGGCAACATGTGATTGAAGCCATTGCTGAATCGATGGATTTGTACGGTGCAACTCATTCGTCTGGACAATTATACGGGATTATGTTTTTTGAAGATCGGCCAATGACCCTTGAAGAGATGAAGACGCGCATGAATATGAGCAAAAGCAACATGAGCTATGCGGTTCGATCGCTGATGGAGTCCCAAATGGTCTTGAAATTGGAGGAAAAACTGGAACGTAAAGATTTGTATGTGGCAGAGACAAACTTTTTTCATGCTTTTCAAAACTTCTTTGCTGTGAAGCTCCAGCGTGAACTTGATGGAATGACAGGAGCCATTAACAATGTTCTTCCCGAACTGACAGAGCTCATCCTTGATGAACAGACTCCGGACGAAGAACGGCAGGCCGCCCTTCAAGACTTGCATAAACTCCGACATGGGCTCAAGTATTATGAATGTTTGGAACAATTTATCAACGGTCTGAAGCAAGGCGAATATTTTAAACAGCCACCTCAACCGTGATTGATCAATATATAAACATCCCGAAATTTCAAACCTCATTCGGTAACCAATAAAAAAGAGATGGTGTCGAATGAACGCCATCCCTTTGCTTGTTAAATCCTACTTCTTCAGCAGTCCAGAAACGCTTTTGTTGCGCCTTTAGCTTCACCTTTAGTGTACAAATGCTCAACTTCGTAAAATCACCTTCGAAAATATCTTTAACTTGTGCCATCGTGACGCTATCAAGCTTATCATTGGACAATTCGCCCTTTCTGTACTCGTCGTAAGTGAGGAAGGGGAGAAAATAGATCTCCCCTCCCCTTTCATTCCCAGCCCATCCTAAATTTCGCTATAGCAATCGGATTTGTTTATTGCAAGATTGCTTTAGCTGCGATTGCAAGGTCTACAATATCCACCTTGCCGTCTTTATTTACATCCGCTTTCTCATTCCAGCCCGCCTGATCTTGTTGTTTGCCGTAAGCCGCTGCAATAATAGCCAAGTCTCCAATAGAAATTTTTCCATCCCCATTGACATCGGCATTGATTTTCTTGGTGTCAAACAATTGAATGGCCGCTTCCAATGCAGCTTTCGCGCTATCCACCTGCTGCTGAGTGGCATTCGGATCGTTTGCTGTCACTTTGGCCACAGCGATTGCCGACTGCAATGGCGCTTTGGATCCATTCACATACAAGCCGTGCTCATTGCCTTCCACTGCAGCATCGTACTTGGCCTGAGCGCTTGCGATCGTTGTGTTCAAGAGAGACTTATCAACGGATTTACTAATTTGTATTTCGTGGGAGGCCCCGTTAACCTCCAATTCATTCCCCTGTCCGTTGGCAATCACAACATTGTCGACAGTAATTGTCGTTGCCTCCGCTGCAGATTTAGCTGTAAATTTGAAAGTCAACATATCGCCTTCGGCAAGAACCCCTTGGTTTGCTTCCACGCTGGAAGCAATAATCCGAATTTGACCCGGCGCTGTCTCCTCTTGGTCAATGACTTCGAATCCATCTTTCAGCGATGTAACCGAATCGAATTGCAAATTCGCTGGATTATAATGTAGAGTCACATCTTGGGCATACATTCGCTGGTATACACTTTGTGTTACACTGGTCAATCCCATCGTCAGATTGAATGCTTGATCAGAGTCCACCTGCTGTACACCTGTCAATGTAGACTGCGGCGCTACTGGCGCTGGCGGTGCAACCAGCTCAAACCAGTTAATATTCCATCCACCTGCTTCTACGTGCAGCCTTATCGTATGACTGCCGGCAATTAAGGAAACTTCGTCGGATACGGTCTTCCAATTCTGCCAACCTCCTGTTGACGGCAACGATGTTATTTTTTGAGAAATACCATCTACAAGGAAATTGACTTTGCCTGTACCACTGTTTACAGCTACCCTGTAGTTTAACTTATAAACTCCTGTCTCTGGCACATTCACAACGTAGTCCATCCAGTCTCCCGGATCTGTATATCCTACATCCTTTGTACCCTCAGAGCTGTCCTCTGTCTGAATCCCAGACATATTAACATAATTTTCCGCTTGTACTTTACTAACATATTGTACAGTTACGCTAATGCTTGTTGTCAAAGGCACGTTGTTGGGATTTGCCACCCCTGTTGGCAAAGCTACAGTTCCATTAACAGTGAATGTCTGTGCAGTCTTTACAGTGGGATCATAGTTTGAAGCATCTACATTCCATGTCACCTTGGCATCCACACTGTATGCATCGGTAACCATAGATACTGTCTTTGGCAATCCAAGGGCGTCCGCTGTCTTCGCCGTTCCAATGTCCACTCCTGTGATGGCTGCCGGCGCTTTGATGCTCATGAGATTCAAAGGTACCCCAGCCGGAACAATCCACGAAAATTCCATTTCCGACAAACCCATATTCCCCTGACCGGATAACTGGAATTTGACCCATGTCACCTTCCTGGTAGGGAAATGTACAGAATAACCGCTCCCGTCATTCGGGATTCCTGAAACCGTCTCAGTGCTTCCGTCGCTGAAGGTAAGTGTTCCGCCTTTCGTCCAGTCGCCTGTGTTTGCCCGATCATAGAAGGTAATACTGTTGATCGTTTGATTAGTCGGCCAATTCACCTGGATCCATCGACCCTGATCTGCACTGGTCCCCGTCCATTCGCCAACACCCGGTTCCCCCTTTTTGATACCATCGATCACTTTTCTGGGATGATAATTGTCATTGTGATATGATGAAGCGGTAGCAGTAGCCGTAGCGGTTGACACTGATAACTTATTAACAAATACTCTAATGCTTGTTGTCAGAGGCACGTTATTGAGATTTGTTACTATAGTTGGCAAAGTTACAGTTCCATTTACATTGAAGGTCTGTGGAGTCGCTACATTGGGATCATAGTTTGAAGCATCTACATTCCATGTCACGTTGGCATCTACCCTGATTGCATCATCGGTAACCAAGGATACTGTCTTTGGTAATCCAAGGGCGTCCGCTGTCTTCGCCGCTCCGAATGCCACATCTATTGCGTCAGCAGGCGCAGTGATGCTGTTTAAATTAATATTCTGAGCTAAAATGTCAATGTCCTGCGACGAACGGTTATACATGGAATCGTCGGCGAATACCCTGATTTTATATGGCGTATTCGGCGACAAACCTGTAACCTGATATTTCTTGTATACCTGGTATGGTTTCTCCATCGGCATCGAAAGGCTGTTAAACGATTTGTCCACTTTCCCAGTGAGCTTGTTGATAAGCTGAATATTATATTCCAGAACGCGCACATTGTCAGTTGCTTGCTTTAATGTAAAACCAACTCCGTTGTTATTGAAGTCCAAGTAATCGACCTTAATAGAACCCTCATCAAGCTGCGGAGCTATGAGTTCTCTTGTATCCTTCCTGCTATAGGTAAAGGCATCTTTGCCTTCGCCAACGATTTTTACAGAAGGTATCCCTACATATTCATCTGTAGCTAAATTATACTGTTTGATGATCATTTTTGAACCGTAAATCTCTATGAAATTCACGATTTTAGGTGTGGTAAGATAATTGATATACGAGCCTTCGATATATCCACCGTACGGACCGCCATCAATATAACTGGAATATGAACTCGCACCGCTTTCGAGAAACGTAGCCGAACCTTGAAAGTGAGAACGTTCGTCGGTCGGGTCGTATTGCGTATGACCTGACATATATACCACCTGCGAGAAGTTATTGTTGGCAAGAAAGTTACCCATAGCATTACTTGCCCCGCTGCTCCATCCCGATCCCCAAATGGTTCCGCTTATAGGGAAGTGAGAAGATACAAATATGGGTTTGGTTGGATCGTAATCCGCTTCATTTTTAATTTGGTTGAGGAGATTGGTGGCTTTTCCCACCGTATTGCTGCTGTTAATATTTCCGTCAAAACCCACAAAATTATATCCTTTTACATTCACCCTATAAGCACTGTTATAGAAATGGTTTTCATATGAATTCGTTGACTCGTTCCACGCGCCCGCCGAACCGATAGGAATAAAATTTTGGGAACCGGCCCCATCATGGTTGCCTCTTACCATGTACCACTTCGTATTGTTTAACAAACCATCACTTTTAAGTTTATCTACTATTTTTGTCATACCTTTCATAGCCACATCATTATCTTGGCCGGTAATGTCGCCAGGAATAAAGACTACGTCGGCCTGTGGGAATAAACTCAGTTCTTTTGTGTACAATTTTACTCTAGCATCAATTACTCCGGGATCATCACCGACTTCCGGGTCGCTGTCTAGAAGCACATTTAAACCAGCGGGAGTTAATGTTTTATTGCTTTTTTCATAGATGAATATGGCGTTGCTTAGTTCACGTTTGTAATAATTGATGGTTTCCTGTGTATATAATTTTACATTTTGCGTTGTTGCCACCGTATTTGCCGTATTCATAACCTTCTGCAAATAATCAAAATCGGTTTGGCTGAAGCCGTTGCCAAGACCTCCTGCTATTAGTATATTTGCTTTTGATATTGTGTCGTTAAGTGCGTTCATGTCTACTTTATTTACACCGTAACTCTTATAATTAGCTTGAACTACATCACTGCTTAATGCGCCTTTCCAAACATTCAGATCAGCGATATCGAGTGAATTACCGCCATTTTTGCCCAATCCGTCGCTACCTATATTTAATGGGTTCGGTGTATCTAAAGTTCCTACCCCCAGCGAAGTTTCAGCCATTTCGTAACCATCGATATACAACGACGCGAGCATTTTATCTCTGTCTACTACAAATGTCACGTAACGCCAATCGGAAGCATTAAACGTGTCGCGCCCAAAATTTACTGAATTGTCCGGGAAACCTAAATTCATATTGACCGAGTTGGCTGATGTATAAATCGCCCAGCCTGCGTTAGAGCTCTTAGTAAAATCTTTGTTTGATAATATGACCTGATTATTTTTAGTGTCGCCCTTATACCAGAAGGATGTGGTAAAACTGTCATTACCAAAATTCAGGCTATTCGACGTACCGACATAATTACCATCTCCGCTTTCTACGTGCAGAGCTTTGGTCCCGGGTAATACACCGTTTACATAACTATAATTTCCATTTCCTCTCAAATTTTCTTGATTTGCATCGTCCTTTAAATTATTATCGAATTTCATCGATGCAATAAGGGGGTTGGCATTGTCGATTTTGACTACGTTTTTATCTGCATTTACTGCGGTGTTCGATAACATACCGATTATCATCGTTAATACGAGGGTAAAGGATAAAATTCTTTTCACTACAGAAAACCTCCATATTATAAGTTTTTTAAGAATCTGTTCAAAAGGCTCGTAAAATTAAGTAAAAAACAAAACGAACCGTAGAAAAAAATGGTAAAATGAAAGTATCCCGACTACCATTCAACCAACAACGCGAGGTGCATTTCATGGATTTGCAGCTTGAACGGCTGCCCTAACTACAATTACACAATCGGCTAGGATCAGAGCAAGTGCGCTTGTGAGAAGACGTATTCCGATCCGGATGCGACGATCACGACGATACCTGTGGATACGCTTTCTTGTATATCGCCATTAGTGCCCCGATTAACGTCATTTACTCAGAGACAATTCGTACAATGACGAACAGGCCAAGTAACGACATGATCTTACAAGGTCTATAGCGATAATTAACAGACATCTCAATCCGTAAGCACCACCCCCAAAAAAATTGTCTCATCCCTACGGAAAACAATTGCATATCGAAATCGATCGACTCCTCTAACGCTTTGGGGATGTCGATCTTTGGGGATGCGAGCTTTGGCCAAAAAAGCGATTTTCGCATTTGAATGTCCTTTCATTTGTGTTCAATATTTTTTTTACAAGATCTATATTTTTAGGATAAGGGCCGTGTTTCTATCTATGTACAAAAAATATTGTACAATATATCCATTATTAATAGGTTAATTACGTGTAAAACTCAAATGAAGATTTTGTAAAAAATTAACCTCCCTGCAAGTAATTTACTTGAACCGCATCTTATAATCTTGATTATTTTTTCTCTAGAAAAAACAAAAAACGCTCGGAAACCCAAGCGTTACGCGGTTTATATATGGTGGAGCCTAGGGGGATTATGCTCGTCTAACTCGCTTTTCCATAATGGGATGTCCGAATCTTGATTGTATGATGACGGAGCCTACTCAATGATTACTTTTAGCGGTAGATTCAGACGCCGTGCTCCTCGGACATCTCTATTACTGCGGCTGCTGTCCACCGGACTGCTTTTCCTTCATTCTTGTGCCCACTATGATGAGGGCGACATAGATTACAATGGCAATCGAATCTATAAACGTATCCGTAAGCGCCGAAACGTCAAGCAATGCCGTTACGCCAAGAATGACCATCAGTCGGACGATCAAGATCGCCGCGATCATCCATGCGGCAAACCGGATCTTCGATCGCTCACTTTGGAATGACATGATAATGAATGCGATACCGAAGACCAGATTTTCTGCCGTGATAATGTGCCAAACATACGTGAATACCGTCTGGGTATCCATGGATATCGCCCTAATGTCGAGCGTCGGCAGCACAGCGGATTGCCCGTTCCATGCGTGCGTGACGGCAAACAATATCGCAAGAACGCCTGCAATCAGATAATAAAAATTCCTAATCTTGATGTTCATCACAACCTTCTTTAGAAATTCCCGGTTCATTCTTTCGGATATCCTTGTAAATCTCACGGACGAATTCTGCCAACCGTTGGTCACTTTCGTTATTCAAGTCCCTTAACGTTTCGGCTGCTATGTTGAGCAGCCGACTGACCTTTTCCAGATGGGCAATCTTCTTGCGCGTTTCTGCGTTCTTGGCATCGAGGAACACAGCAACCTCTTCGCAGTAAGCGGGGTCGATATTTTCCATCTTGCGGTAACCGAATTTCCCCTTGATTTCGTTAAGAGAAAAGTCCGCATACTGCATGATCTGAATATTCATCAAGTCCATGAGATCGTCCTTCGAATACCTTCGGTATCGATTGTCTTCCCGAGACGGCGAGACGATCCCAATCCGGTCATAATACCGAAGCGTATCCTTCGGCAACCCAAGTATCCGCGAAACCTCTTGTATAGAATAAAGTTTTTCCATGAATTCAGATTAACATTAGAGTTGACTCCAGTGTCAAGTAACTTGGGCGAAAAATTAAGATTATGCATCGCCAAAAAAGCCACCATAGGGTGGCTTTTCTGACGAGATATGATTTTCCTACCTTCTTTAAGTTAATTGAAGGTCCCCTCAAGTAAATCCTTTTTTTCTAAAGCATCTTCTAACTTTACATAGTCGTAACCAAGATCTTTGGCAACTGCTTCAAAAGTAATTTCACCATTTGCTAAATTTACTCCAAGTTTTAATGCTTCGTTCTCAGCAATTGCTCTATATACACCTTTGTTTGCCATCTGCAATGCATATGGAAGAGTAACGTTCGTTAAAGCGATGGTAGAGGTCCGCGGAACCGCACCAGGCATGTTGGCTACAGCGTAATGAACGACGCCATGCTTGACATAGGTTGGATTGTCATGTGTTGTAATTTGATCGATCGTTTCAACGATTCCACCTTGGTCGATGGCAACATCTACGACAACAGAACCAGGCTTCATTGCCTTCACCATTTCTTCCGATACCAGTTTTGGAGCTTTTGCTCCAGGAATCAATACGGCACCAACTAAAAGATCAGCTTCAGCTACTGCCTGTGCGATATTTAATGTGTTGGACATTAGTGTTGTAATTTGATTTCCGAAAATATCATCCAATTGACGTAAACGGTCAGCGCTTAAGTCGATAATCGTTACATCAGCGCCTATTCCAATTGCCATTTTTGCCGCGTTCGTACCTACGATACCGCCGCCAATAATGGTCACTTTCCCACGGTTCACACCAGGTACGCCTGCAAGGAGAATTCCTTTGCCTCCGTTCGATTTTTGTAGAAATTGGGCACCAATTTGTGTAGCCATCCGGCCAGCAACTTCACTCATCGGCGTAAGCAATGGTAAAGTGCGATTCACCGAAACGGTTTCATAGGCAATGGCAAGAACTCCTTTTTCTTTCAGTGCCTGGGCTAAAGCCGGTTCAGCGGCCAAATGCAAATAAGTGAATAAGATCAAGCCTTTACGAAAATAGTTATATTCACTTGGAAGTGGCTCTTTCACTTTCATAATCATATCGGACTTTCCCCATAAATTTTCCACATTTTCAACAATTTCCGCACCGGTATCAGAGTAATCCTCATTCGTAAAACCACTACCTACACCAGCGTTTTTCTCAACTAATACTTTATGCCCGGCATTTACGAATGAAACGACTCCAGCTGGAGTTAAAGCTACACGGTTTTCGTTATTTTTAATTTCCTTAGGAATACCAATTATCATGAGAAGATCTCCCCTTCGTTATTAAGCTCTAATTTTTCCAGTCAGCTTTTTGAATAAATCTCACTTTGGACTCTTTTTTTTCATAATAAAATAAGCAATGGATAAAAACAGCAGCCAAGGGATACCGAATTGGAGCATAATTTTGAAATCAGTAAACCATGCTGTGATCATTAAACTTAGTAGGAGAAGTCCCCCTAATATCGTCAAATAAGGAAAGCCAATCATTCTTACCGGTAATTTCCGTCCACCCATTTTATCCCATTTCTTACGGAAAGATAAATGAGAGATGAAAATAATCAACCAGGTAAAAAGTGAACCGAACATAGAAATCCCCATCATAAATGCATAGGATGATCCCGGCAGCAGCGCACTTACAACCGCAGCAAGAATAATTCCCATTGTGGAAACTGTTAGTGCAGTCGTTGGAACACCTTTCTTATTAAGCTTGCCAAGTACGGCTGGCGCAAGTTTTTCTTTTGATAAAGAAAACATCGTTCGTGAAGAAGCATACAACTGTCCGTTCATGGAAGATAAAGCGGCTGTTAAAACGATAAAGTTCATTATTCCAGAGGCGCCAGGTATGTTTAAGATTTCCATTACTTTCACAAATGGACTTTCTTCAATTCCTGCAGATTGCCATGGAACAATCATCAACATGATCGTCAAAGTAAGCACATAGAAAATAGACAATCGGAAAACAGTTGCTTTCAATGCTTTCGGTACGGCTATATCTGGCTCTTTTGCTTCACCTGCAGTAACCGCAATCAATTCTGTGCCTAAAAAGCTAAAAAGAGATATAAAGACGGCAATCCACATCCCTTTAAAACCGAATGGCAGGAAACCTCCATGATCTACCAGGTTATTAGCACCCACATTTTCATAACCTGAAGTTCCAAAAAGAACGTACGCTCCTAGAAGAATAAACGCAACAATTGCACTCACCTTGATCATGGAAAACCAATATTCGAATGTTGCAAATGCATTCACACTGGTAGCGTTTACATAAATAAGAACTGCTGTAAATACGATGATCCAAATGACACCAGGGACTCCTGGAAACCAGTATTTCATATAGACCGCGATTGCACTTATTTCAACCCCAATGGCAAGAACCTGGGCAATCCAATAAGAGTACCGGACAAGAAAGCCTACCATGGGATGAAGATATTTATCGGCAATTGTTCCAAAAGCTCCTGAAGTTGGATGGGCAACCGTCATTTCTGCCAAACAACCCATTAATAATAAAACGATAAAAGCACCTATTGTATAGCTGAGCAATACACCAGGTCCGGCAGTACGAATGGCTAGTCCGCTTCCAAGGAATAACCCCGTCCCAATTGCCATCCCCATTGCGATCATCGAGAGCTGACCTGTAGTTAACTCCCGTTTCAAACCCTCACCGCTTTGTTTATTCTCCATCTATTTCATCCCCTTCAGGCTTTGTCCGGCCATTTTAGCGTTTTACATTATGCAACTACTTCGCGTTCATTTTTAAATTTCTCATACTGTTTCTCTGCCATGATCTTTTTAAGAATTTGAACCACTTCCCAAACTTCCTCGAAGGAAGAATAAAGGGCAACAGGTGCAAGACGAATGATGTTAGGTGCTCGAAAATCCGGAATGATCCCGTTTTCCTTCAATGATTTACAAATTCGCGCTGCTTCAATATGCTCAAGGCTCACATGCCCGCCGCGTCGTACATCCTCTCTTGGCGTTCCGATGACGAATCCCATATCCGCTAATTCAATGTCAATTAAATTCATTAAATATCGATTGATTTTAAGTGATTTTTGGCGAATATTCCCAATACCTGCTTCTGTAAATATTTCCAAAGACCCAATCAAAGGGGCAACGCTAAGCAAGTGAGGAGTTCCTATTTGGAAGGCTCCTGCGGAAAGAGCGGGAGTTAATGTATGCTCCATGTCGAATTGTTTCTCTTTAGCAGAACTAAACCATCCGGCGAGTCCAGGCATCCTTCCAAAATGCTTACGATTCACAAACAAGCCTCCAACGCCGCCAGGTCCGCCGTTCAAATGTTTATAATTACACCAAAAGGAAAAATCAACATCCCATTCGCTGAAGGAATGCGGAATCGAACCTACTGAGTGGCAAGCGTCAAAGCCAATTACAATACCTCTACGGTGTGCTTCATCGGTTAATCGTTTGATATCCAATATTTGACCACTACGATAAAGTACGGTGGGCAAGACGATTAAAGCGACTGTTTCGTCCATTGCTTCGATAATGTCGTCTTCTTCTAAAAAGCGGCCATCTCGGCTTTTCACGCGAATAAGTTGTGTATCGGGATCATATCCATGAATCCGTATCTGGCTTTGAAGAGCATAAATATCGGATGGAAATGTTAGTTCATCCGCTAAAATTTTTGTGCGTTTTCCTTCTGGCTTATAAAACGTAGATACAAGCTGATGCAGATTTACTGTCGTAGAACCGGTCACAATGACTTCTTCAGGTGAACCTCCTACTAACGGAGCAAGTTTCTCTCCTAGTTCTTCCGCCATAAAGAACCATGGATGTTTCCCCTGCGTCCAGCCATCGATTCCATGTTCCTTCCAATCCTCTAAAGATTCCAAGAGAGTCCTTTCCGCTCTTTTCGAAAGAAGACCCAATGAGTTCCCATCCATATAAATAGATCCTGGCTTTAAATAAAACTCTTTTCGAAAATGAGCAAGAAAATCTTCCTCATCCAATTCTTTCGCATATCGTAAAGTTACATCAAAATTTTTCAAAAGCATCATGATTCTCCCCTTTACAGATGATAATAAAGCGCTTTCTTCAATGAATATGACATAGTGTCAATAACATTATCTATTTAAATATGACATGATGTCAATAATATTCTTCATCCAATTTTTAACATGCTCACCCACCTGGTGATATCCCTTTCCTTTTCATATTAATTCATATATTCTAGAGATAATGAGTAGTGGGGGAATAGGAATGAATAATCATAATATAGAGGATAAAAGACATTTACGATCGCTGAAAACACGAAAAAAATTGTTAGAAGCCGCAAGGGAAGTTTTTCTGCAAGAAGGTTTTCAAAAAGCAACGATCTCGCAAATGATTAACAAAGCGAGTATCGGATACGGAACGGCATATGTACATTTTGGAGGAAAAGAAGATCTTTTAATCGTATTGATGGAGGGTGTCATGGAGCGATTTTTTGAAATTGCCGAGATCTCCTTCCTGCCAAAATCGAATCAAGAAGCTGAGGAAATCATTCGCAAACAAGCGAATGCTTTTTTAAAAATGGCTGAAGCCGAACGGGATATGATGCAAGTGTTCGAACAGGCAATTGGGGTTTCTTCTTTAGTTTCGGATAAATGGAAAGCCATACGGGAAAAATTTATTCAGCGTATTTCAAAAGACGTAGAATATGCACAACAAAACGGGTTAGCTAGATCCGAGGTTAATCATGAGATTGTGGCACGAGGTTGGTTTTTTACGAACGAAATGTACCTATGGGAAATTGTCCGGGACGAACACCATAGTTCTGTCGAGGAGATCGCTAGGACGATCACTTCTGTCTACGCCAAAGGACTTTATTTATAGTGTTGGATCTAAGCGTAAGTTCTATCCTTAAAGTTAGAATCACCTTCTGACATATGTATTTAAACCGTTGCTTCAAATACAACCATTTACAGCAATTAAGAAGATGAACTGAAGAATCTGATCCAAGAAATCCAGACAAAGGACCAAGGAAACCTAACGGTATCCTTGGTCCTTCGTCGTTGCCTCCCCCACAACATGAAACGACAATAAACGACAATTCATCTGAAATCTAACGTTTGTTGACTAAAAAGTTATGTTTGTTAACTAGAAGTTAGTTCACTTTCTTTTATATAATACAGTTAAGTAAGCGGTTACAAGAAAAGGAATCCATAAAATAACTAAATAAAGGAGTTAATACTATGAGCGCAAAATCAGAGCCACTCAAAAAATCAAAGCGCTTTCAACTTAGAAAGCAAGATTTTGAGTTAACTCTCCTGGCCATACCAACAACGATTTGGTACATCTTATTCTGTTTCTTGCCCATGTTCGGTGTTATTATCTCTTTTAAAAATTTTAAAATTAGCGGGGGCTTCCTTAGTAATGTGTTCAACAGCCCTTGGGTTGGTTTTAAAAACTTTGAATTTCTATTCAAGTCCAATGATGCTTGGATCATTATCCGCAATACAATCGGCTACAACATAATCTTTATTATTCTCGGCATTGTACTGCCCGTGGCGTTCGCCCTTATGATTGGACTTCTTCATAATAGCAAGGCTGGGAAAGTATACCAAACGATGATGTTCCTTCCTTACTTCCTGTCATGGGTCATCGTCTCCGCGGTAGGTTGGGCATTCTTCAGCTTTGACAAAGGAATTCTCAATCAATTTTTAGGTAATCTAGGATTAGAATCTATAAACTGGTACATGGAACCGCAATATTGGCCTTATATACTTATTCTCTTGAATATTTGGAAGGGTATCGGTTATGGCATGATTATTTATTTGGCAACGATTACTGGTATCGACAGTACCTACTACGAAGCTGCTGTAATTGATGGCGCTTCCATCTGGCAGCAAACCCGTTTCATTACGCTCCCATTGCTTAAGCTTGTAATCGTCATGATGTTCATCCTTTCAGTTGGCCGAATATTCTACACCGACTTCGGACTATTTTTTCAGGTCACTCGTGATTCAAACTCCTTGTTTGAGGTCGCGACAACGATTGACGTATTAGTATACAAACAGTTGAAAACTGCTACATTAGGAATGGCGTCTGCTGCTGCATTTGTCCAATCCGTACTCGGTTGTATTACGATTTTGACGGCCAATTGGATTGTCAAAAAAATTGACTCTGATAGCGCAATGATATAGGAGGTGTAAGAATGGCAGCAAAAACATATGAGTCCGGACTTGATAAATTCAATCGAATAAGTAAAGGCGTCAATATTCTTTTTAACGTGTTCTTCTTTCTTGTAGCACTTGGCTGCGTCATCCCCGTGCTAGTCGTATTATCGATATCACTGACGCATGAATCCTACATTCGGGAAACGGGCTATAGCATCATTCCAATGGTTTTATCACTGGATGCTTACGCTTTTATCGCTAAGCAAGGAACGATCATTTTGAATGCACTAGGTGTATCCTTATTTGTAACCGCTGTCGGAACAGTCATCGGTGTACTGCTAACGACTACGATGGGTTATGTTCTCTCACGTCCATCTTACAAGTTTAAAACCTTTCTGACTTGGCTCGTTTTTATTCCGATGATTTTCAACGGCGGTCTCGTTTCCAGCTACTTCATTAATACTAATTTATTAGGATTAAAAGATAGCATTTGGGCACTTATTTTACCGCTTGCGGTTTCATCCTTTAACGTCATCATTTGCAAAACTTTTTTCAGAAGTACAATTCCTGATGGTCTGATTGAATCAGCTGAAATTGATGGAGCGAGTCAATTCCGAATCTTCTTCTCCATCATTCTGCCAATTTCATTACCCGTTCTTGCGACAATTGGCTTATTCCTTTGCTTCGGCTACTGGAATGACTGGTTCCAATCTATGCTATATATCTATAACCCAAATTTGTACTCCCTGCAGGCATTGCTTAACAACTTAATGACCAATATCGATGCACTAGCGAGAAATGCTTCGACCATAGGTATCAGCGCAGCAGAGCTGGTAGCAACGATGCCTAAGGAATCGGCTCGTATGGCAATTGGTATTCTCATCGTCTTGCCTGTTGCTTGTGCTTACCCATTCTTCCAGAGATATTTCATTTCTGGACTTACGATTGGTGCCGTCAAAGGCTAATTACGAAGTAGGCCAGTTCCATTCTGGTTTATGATATGCCATACACAGCTTGTGAAATGGCGACAAAACATACTTTTTTAGGGGGATTTCAGATGAAAAGATCGTTCAAGCTTTTATCAACAATCTGTATTATCGCATTACTGGCGACTGTCATGGCAGCCTGCAGCGGTTCCAACTCGCCAAAGAACACTGGCAAGACACCAGACACAACGAACACAGATAAACCAGCTAACAAAGACGTTCCAACATTGGTATGGTGGCAAATCGGTGGCACTCCACTTCCTGCAAACTATAAACAGGCTATCGACAAGATGAATGAATATACCGCTGAAAAAATCGGTGTAAAAATTGATATCAAAGTTGCAAGCTGGGGCGAGTGGGATTCAAAAATTAACACAATCGTCAACACTGGCGAACCTTTCGACATCATGTTCACGAATAGTGGAAAATACAGCAAGCAGGTAGCTATGGGAGCATTTGCTGACATTACTGATTTGGTTCAAACTGAAGCTCCTGAATTATACAACTTAATCCCAGAACAAGTATGGAACGGTACTAAGATCGGTGGTAAGGTTTACTCGGTACCAACTTACAAAGACTCTGCTCTAACACAGTACTGGGTCTACGATGATAAGCTAGTACAGAAGTATAACATCGACGTAGCGAACATTAAGACAATTAAAGACTTAGACAAGCCGTTCCGCGATATGAAAGCTGGCGAAGGCAAGAGCTTCTATCCTTTGCAATTTGTTCAATCTGAAGGTCTAAACGGCATGTTCAACAACTATGATGATATGACATTGGGCTTCACACCAGTAGGTGTTAAAACCGATGATGCTTCACGTAAGGTTGTTTCTGTTTTCGAACAGCCAGATGTTATGGAAATGTTAAAACAGTTCCACGTATGGTATAAAGACGGCATCATTAACCCAGATGCTCCAACTAAAGCTGAAGGCGACAAATACAGACCATTCTTCGCAGCACAAGCTTTCCCAGGTGCTGAGGTTAGTATGCAAATCAATGCCGGCGTAGAGAAATATGTAATGGAAAAAACATTGGGTCCTATCTATACAACAAGTACAATTCAAGGTTCTTTGAACGCGATCTCTGCTAACTCGAAATATAAAGTAGAAGCATTGAAATACCTACAATTGGTAAATACAGATACAACGCTACGTAACATGCTTGCATTTGGTGAAAAAGATGTAGACTTCAAAAGCGTTGATGGCGACAAGGTTATTGAGCGTACAACGGATACATGGGTTTTGCCTGCTTACTCACAAGGTACATTCTTCAACATGGCAGTAACAAAAGGTGCACCTATCGATCAGTGGGAGCAAGTTAAAAAATTGAATGAATCCGCTTCTGCTTCATCTATTCTTGGCTTCGCCTTTGACGTTGCCGATCTTCAAACAGAAGTTGCAAACACTGCTGCTGTATATGACAAGTACAAATACGAATTGATTACAGGTGCTTCTGACCCTGAAAAAGTTATTCCTAAAATGATTGCTGAATTGAAAAACGCTGGATTGGATAAAATTATGCAAGCAGCGCAAGAACAAATTGATAATTACTTCAAATAAGCCTCACTAAACAAAAAGTATATGGTATAGTTTAGTTTAATAAACTGTACCGTATACTTTTTGCGTCCAATAGCCAATATATAATCAAGTAATTGATATAATACTATCATTATTTACTTCCTAGATGTGTTGAGGTGCCGCATGAATACTGTTTGGCGTATAATGATTTATCGTAACAAGTTTTGGGCATATCTAATCTTCATTTTATTAATTGGAGTAACGTTACATCTGTTGATAAGTGCAATCGTAATCAATCAATCGCTTGGCAACGCTCGAATCGAAGCTGCCAATGCTTTTTCTCGCATTGAAAATAACTTCCAAAATGATACGGATCGCATAGAAGCTTATTTACAGAGAATTTATTCCAATCAGGCTCTAATGAAGGATACTCAACACTTTATGAGTCCAACCATCGATCAATATTTGACTAATAGACTGTTGAACAACCCTTACCCACAACAGGAGCTTCTATCTTTCCCGGAAGATGTTAAAACCTACCTATATAACTGGGCACAGGGAGATATTATACAAATCAGCGTACATTCGGAGCATAATGGCAATGTTATTTTTTTTGATAACAACGGCATTCCTAGCTATCAATTCGGTAGATCCAACGATGACGAAATATTCCAAGAAAGCATTAAAAAGGGTTTCGTATATCGAAAGAAATTATTTCAAAGCACAGAGGGATCAGGTGAAATTCGCTTTCTTGTTAGTAGCGAGCGAATTTTCAGCAGTGTTAGCAATTATCAGCTTGGTGAAGCAGCAGCCGTTAATGCTGCTGGGGATGTATATCTCATCGGCAATGGCAATATGAAGACAGAGAATATTGTTCAACTATCCATTGCCAATAAGGATACACATGGACTTATATTTGATAAATCGCTGACACCGACCTTCTACGTCACTTTTTCATCATCTAAGTTTAATTATAAGTTTGTAAGTACAGTAGAGTTGAGTACATTAATACGTCAGCAAAGCTCGGTGCTATTATTGCTATTCTTTGTCATATTAACTGCTATGGTCAGCGTATTACTGCTCGTTGTTTATAATCTTCGAGATGACGCTCGCTTCCTGCATCGTATCATTCAATCCATTAAACGAGTGAAAACCGCCGACTTTACCCCGAATAAACCTGCACGCTATCGGCGTAATGAATACGGCATGATTGCGCGTGAAGTAGACGATATGATCCACCAGCTTGACAGACATATTCGCAATGAATTTGTACTCAAATTGAAACAGCAGGAAGCAGAAATGAAAGCGCTGCAACATCAGATTAATCCACATTTCCTCTATAATACACTAGAGGTTATTCGATCTACAGCATTGGTGAATCAGGATGCACATACGGCAGATGCCATTGCTACTTTAGGTGCGTTATATCGTGATATTGTACAGAAAGACAATATTATATCTATTGGAAGCGAATTGGATCTGCTACAAAAATACCTTAAAATTATGGAATTTAAGTACCCTGATCATTTTTTTTCTCAAATCGATGTAGAGCATTCTGTTCTGGAGCTTCCTACCATAAAATTTTGGATGCAAACTTTAGCTGAGAACTTCTTCGTTCATGGTTTTTCAATTGAAAAGGAATTTAATCTATTTATAGTAAAAGGTTGGGAAGACAAAGATTTCTATAGATTGGAATTTATCGATAACGGCATCAGCATTGAAGAAGAGAAGCTAGCTGATATTCGATATACCTTATCGAGCAACTACGGCACGAATACGAAGAGTATCGGCTTATATAATGTCTACAATCGGCTAAAATATTATTATGAGAAAGGTCTTTCCATAAGCATCGATAACAATGATGAAGCAGGCGTTAAAATTTCTGTTCAGATTTCTAAAGAGGTGATTAAAGATGTACAAGCTGTTAATTGTTGATGATGAGCCACAGATTCTAGAAGGAATGAAGCTTATTCTGGATTGGAAACATTATGGGTTCGAGCACATCGAAACTTGCAATTCCACAGAAGCCGCGGTATCCAGAGCAATACAGCTAATACCTGATATCGCCATTTTTGATGTATGCATTGGAAAAAACCGTGGATACGATGCGATTCAAATACTCAATGAAGCAAACCTTCCAACAAAGTATATCATTATGAGCGGTTATAGTGATTTCCACTACGCTCAGCAAACCATTCGTTGCGGAGTCAAAGATTATTTACTAAAGCCCGTGGAACGTGAAAAGCTGCAACAGGTAGTCGAGAATATTATTGTTAAGGATCTCAATGGGACAATAAGGAATCAAAATGAAAATTCACTCCAAATGGATCCTGTACTCGGTGTCCCCTATGACACTCTGTCCAAGTTAGTGCGACGTATTCTACTGATGGTTAAGACAGAATATGCCCAGAACATCACACTTAAATCTGTCGCAGATCGTTTACAAATGAATAACACCTACCTTGGGCAATTATTTATTAAAGAAACACAGATGAAGCTGTCAGAGTATTTGATGATTTATCGCATGCAGCGTGCAAAAGAGTTTATTTTATCTACAAATGAGAAGATTCAAACGATTGCTGGTTCAGTAGGATACAATAACTTAAATTATTTTTACACACATTTTCATAACTACTTTGGAAAATCACCATCTGATTTACGCGAAAAAAATTAAGCGGCTTTAATTAAGAAGAAACGACTTCGTCGTCCTTTTCTAAGGACGAACGGTTTCTCGTCAAAATATAAGCCTATTATAAATAGTGAAACTTATAAATTCTTATATTTCAAGCGTAAACGGCTGACGCCGTTCTCTGGCGGCATAAGCTCGTTTTGCGGTGAATTATAAGCATATTATAAGTGTGAAACTTATTAATTGTTATAATTGAACAATAAAGGTGTTGGGGAGATACATGTCATGAATAAATGTAGTTACCTAATCGTTGGTCTTGCCCTATTAGTCATTACACAGCTCACCGGATGCACGAATCAGAATACGACCGCTCCCGGTTCCCGCAACGAATCACCTGTCAATCTCATCTATTATACGATTGGTGATCCAGATAAAGATCTTCAGCTTGTCAATAACAAGATCAATGAGCTTCTTCTACAGAAGATCGGAGTTACAATCACATATAATAAGATTGGCTGGGAAGAATACGAGAATCGTTTGAATACGATGATCTCATCGGACACCACTTTTGATATCGCCTTTACTCCTAACTTTAATACGTACGCAAAACGCGGTGCCTGGTTGAAGCTTAATGATTATTTAACGAATCAAGGCAAAGAGATGTATGATGCGATCGACCCCGTCTTCTGGGAAGGCATGAAGCTTAACGATGGAAGTATTTATGGCATTCCTACGAACAAGGAACTAGCCGTGCTTGAAAATTGGATGTATCCGGAAGCATTGATAAAAAAATATAACATCGATATCTCAAAATACAACACGTTAGAGTCGCTAGAGCCTCTATTACAGATGATTCAAAAGAATGAACCGGATTACATTCCCATGGAGCTGAACAAGGACTCTCACAATTTCTTCGCAATGTACGGATATGAATATATTACAAATTATAAAATACCTTTAATGATACAATCGCTGGATCCAACCGCATCCGTCGTCAATATCTTCGAAACCACTGAAGCCAAGCAAATATTAAAAACACTCAGACATTACTATCAGCTTGGATTCATTAATCAAGATGCTGCATTGCGTGAACCGGGAGCGCTTCAACGAGATTCTAAGGTGTTCTGGAAATCCGCAAGCGGCGGACCGCTATCCGAGAGCGTCTGGAGTAAAGATCTGGGGTACAAGGTAGTATCGAATCCTGTCACTCGTGAAATCGCCACGAATGATTCCGTACTTGGGGGGATGATGGCTGTTAACGCAAACACAAAGCATCCAGAAGAATCTATCGAATTTTTAAATTTACTAAATACCGATTCCGAGCTGCGTAATCTATTTAACTATGGTATTGAAGGGATTCATTACAACTTGGATCACAATGGTCAGGTTGTTCTTATTCCACCGAAGGATGCTCAGGGGAATCCATTAACGAATCAAGCTCCCAATTATGCGGGGGTTCAATACACACAAGGAAATTGGTTTATCTTAAATACACTAGGTGGTGATTTTCCTGATCCTCTGGATAAATGGGAGCAATTCCGTACGTATAACGCCAAAGTCGCAAAATCTAAAGTACTAGGGTTTAGCCCTGACCTATCCATGATGAATGATGAATCTAAGAAAATCGAAATGGTATGGCTTAAATACTATCCTCTACTCATGACCGGCAGTGTCGATATCGACACCTTCCTGCCCAAATTTAATGAAGAACTGCATAAAGCTGGACTTGAGAAAGTACGTGTAGAGGTGCAGAAACAATTAGATGCATGGCGCCAAGAGCATCATAATTCGTAATTTCCTTAAACGGTGTAAAGATGAAATAGATTCTAAGATATACCGTGTTTCCATAATGGCCTGTATGTGATAAAGGAGCTGCTGTTCAATAACAACAGCTCCTTTATCAATATGCTCTTGTGATAACCGTGTAAAAGCTCCAGCTGTACTCTACTCAAGTTCTACTGCGTACGATCTAATCCTGTTTCGACAACTCTATCAGCTTCTCCCCCAACGCTCGCTTCAGGTATCTGCCGAAGGATTCACCTGACATCTCCATGTCCACGCCGGCCTTTATACACTACCTCTCCTACTAATATGTTTCAGATCCTATTAGAAATAAATCGAAACGTCAAATAAGATAAATTGCTATACAATAAACCCGTAACCACTAGGAAGGAGCGATGAGCTTGAAACATAACGCAGCACACATCCATGTTGTATTCAAGACACACTTGGATATTGGCTACACAGACCTCGCGAAGAATGTTACGGACCGATATATGAACCAGTTCTTCCCCAATGCGATTCAAACAGCTAAATATTTTGTCGAGCATCCAGAGAAGGGTTCCTTTATCTGGACAACGGGCTCCTGGTTAATCCATTATCTATTAAAACATGGCACTGACGAAGTTAAACAACAAGTCGAGGAAGCGATCGCAAAAGACTATTTAAGATGGCATGGTCTTCCTTTTACTTCGTATACCGAATTACTTGATAGCGAATTGCTTGATTATAGCATCCAAATGGCGATGCGCCTTGACCAACGATTTGGCAAGCGGACGATCGCTGCCAAAATGACCGATGTTCCTGGTCATACACGCTCTTTAATTACGCATATGGCGAAGGCTGGATTAAAGTATTTGCATTTAGGTGTAAATCCTTCTAGCCATGTTCCCCACGTTCCTGAAATGTTCTTATGGCGAAATACGGACGGCTCTGAAATTGTTGTCCAATACAGTAAAGATTACGGCTCAACATTTGAGCTTGAAGGATTGAACGATGTTCTCTACTTTGCACATACTCATGATAACCATGGACCTTCCACTGTTGAGCAGATCGAAGCAGAGTTTGCCCAGCTGCGAGAAGTTTATCCACATGCAGAGATTAAAGCTTCTACATTAGACCAGTATGCCGAAAAAGTATGGGAATTCCGTGATGCCTTGCCTGTCGTGGAAGAAGAAATCGGTGACAGCTGGATTCATGGCGCTTCTACAGATCCCTATAAATTAGCTAGCTACCGTGAATTGCTCCGCTTAAAGAGTAAATGGCTGCAAGCAGGAGTGCTTACAGAGAGCGACGAAGAGTATCACAATTTCTGCGATGAGTTAATTATGGTCCCTGAGCATACCTGGGGACTAGATATCAAACGATATCTTGCGGATTATATTCATTATGATAAAGATCATTTCAGGCAGGCACGTAAGCGTGACAAGGTCAATATTTGCTTGAATCCACTGGAATATCGTTTCTACGAAACGAATTCACGTGCCGAAATGATGGAAATGTTTGGTGATAAAGCCATAGAAAAACTGAATGCACGTTCCTTTAGTCTTATGGAGCAGTCTTGGCAGGAGCAGCGTGAATACTTGGATAATGCGATACAAGCCCTTCACCCTGAACGGCGTGCTGAAGCACAAGCTGCGTTGCTCGCATTAAAGCCTTCTCGCTGCGCGCTGCCGGATGCAGCTGTCCTATCTAGTGACCAGCCTTATGCACTAGGAGATTTTGAAGTTGTGTTTGAGGATAACGGTGCTATTGTCGGATTGAAGGATGCTCGTGGTCGAGAGTGGGCTGGCCCTAACAATCTTATCGGATTATTCTCTTACGAGACCTATTCACAGGCCGATTATGACCGCTGGTATCGTGAATACCACGTAAGATGGAGAAATACTCATGTGTGGGCAACCGGAGATTTCGGAAAGCCAGGTATGGACTTAACGAAAGATTGGATTGCACATGAAATCATGACACCGAAGCTCCAGTCCTTGCACGTTGTTTATGGCAAAGAACAAGATGTTGTGCTTGCAAGCCTGCGTATGCCAAGAGCTGCATGCGAGCGCATGGGTGCTCCAAAAAACTTAACGCTCGAATATATTTTCAAGAAAAATACTCATACTGTAGAATGCAAGCTGCAGTGGTTTGACAAGGATGCATACCGCCTTCCTGAGGCAGCTTGGATGAGCTTTAATCCGATCGTTAACAACCCGAATCAATGGAAGTTGGACAAAATCGGACAGCTTGTCTCTCCTTTGGACGTCGTTCAAGGCGGGAATCGCAATATGCATGCGGTACAGCAAGGCGTGTACTATGCAGCTGCAGACGGAAAGGTCAGTATTGATACTTTGGATGCTGCACTTGTATGCCCTGGGGAGCCTCGCTTACTCCAGTTTGATCATACATTCGCTTCACTCACTGGAGGTATGCATATCAATTTGCATAACAATGTGTGGGGTACAAACTTCCAAGCGTGGTACGATGAAGATGCTTTATTTCGCTTCAAGCTGCATGTTCAATCCCAGCTATAAAGGTTCCACAAGTTGTATCAACTGATTCAAAACTAGCTTTTTCATTACAATATTGATTTCCTCTAATCCCGAAAGGAGTTTCACTATGACACAGAACAAAACTTGGAAAATTTATGCAATACAACATTCCCACACCGATGTCGGTTATACTGAGCGTCAAGAAAAAATCCGTCAATATCATGTCAACTATATTCGGCAGGCACTGCAAATTGTACGTGATATTGAGAGCGGCGCTAGACCTGACTGGAAAGGCTATAAATGGGTATGCGAAACATATTGGCCCATTGAATCGTTCCTGTTAAAAGCTACTGACGAAGAAAAAGAAGAATTCGCTCGAGCGGTAAAGAACGGCCATATCGGTCTCTCCGGTACCTATCTCAATTTCAGTGAGCAAATAGATAAAGATTTACTCTCCGTGATGATTCAACGCGTTACCGATTACGGAAAATCGATTGGGTCCCCTATTCGTTCTGCTATGACGGCAGACATTACCGGCTTTGGCTGGGGTTACAGTCAAGTGCTGGCGGATGCAGGCATCGACAATTTAATTACATGTATTCATACCCATCACTCGATGTTCCCACTGTGGAAGAAGCAGATGCCATTCTGGTGGGAAACACCCAAAGGAGATCGTATTCTCACTTGGAATGGCGAGCATTATGTGTTCGGTAATGATCTCGGACTGGTCCCTGGTCTTGGCGGAGCCTATACGATTCGTGATGAGCAAGATGTCCGAAACGGCGTATCCTTTGAAGCAGCTGAAGAACGAATCTATCGCTATTTAGAGCAACTGATTGCTGATGACTATACTTTCCCGTTTGTACCGGTTATGGCGTCCGGGCTACCTACCGACAATGCCTCACCAAATGCGGAAATGATGGACTTTGTAAATCGCTGGAATGAGAAGCATGGCGATCGCATCTTTATTCAACCGGCGACATTGGAAGATTTCTTTGCAGATTTAAGAGCTTATGCAGATGAACATCCAACTGAAATTGAAACCTTCCGTGGCGATTGGCCTGATTGGTGGACAGATGGCACGGGAACTACACCGATGCATGCACAGATTTTCCGGGAAGCACAACGTGTGTACAAGAAGGTAAAGCAATTAGATCCTGCTTATGAGATTATTTCCAAAGAACGTATCGAGGCGATTGAATATGAGCTTGCTCTATTCGCTGAGCATACATGGGGTTATCATTCCTCTGTCACAGAGCCTTGGAATCCGTTCGTCCAAGAGCTTGGCTGTAGGAAAGAAGCCTATGCTGCCAATGCAAGCTCGCTCGCTCATACGGCTTTATACGACATCCTTGAAGCACGTGGCGATGCCTTGCTAGCTCCTAATCGTCCAATGAAGTTCGAGTTGAATAATCCATATGACTTTGCACAAACGGATTATGCTCAGATCATTATGGAACCGTGGTATAATTCGGAATTGAAGAATGGCTTTGAAGTCATAGATGAAGCAACTGGCACCAAATACGAGGCTCAAATGGTTACAGCGCCCCGCGGTGTCATCGTTACCATCCCGGTAACGCTTCAGCCTAAGCAACAGGTACAATTGACGATTAAAGCCCTTACCAATCGCAAGGCTGTAACTGCCTATCAGACAGATTATGTTGGGTCTGATCGTATGATGGATATTATTCCACCTGTCGCGCCAAAGCTTCACGTTACGCCGAAATTTATTGATTCGCCTTTCGTTCGAATAGAATGGGAAATTGGTGCCGGCATTACGAAATGGATCGACAAAGCTACAAATAAGGACCTGCTTCGCGCAGACCGTCGTCACCAGGCATTTTCTCCTGTATACAATGTAACACTCGCACCAAATGAATTTGGTATGTATGATGTGCGACGCAAGATGGGACGTAATCGCAGAGGCCCTGACGCCATTACTTCTGTAGGAACGCTTATTAATGTTGATATTGTTGAAAAGGGAGAACTGAACGTTAAAGTTCGTTTGACGTACAACGTAAATGGCTGCGATCATTATTCCTTGCTCGTTACTGCATACAGTGATCGTGCCCGTGTCGATGTTGCCGTACGCATGCATAAGGAAAGTGTATGGCACCCAGAAAATCTATACATTTCTCTTCCATTTGGAAGTGCTCCTACTTCCCAACAGCAACAGCTTTGGGTTGAAAAAACTGGTGCAGCATTGCGTCCGCGTATCGATCAACTGCCAGGCTCCCTTGCCGACTTCTACTGTGTTGATGAGGGTGTGGCGTATGTCAGTGAAGCACAAGGTGTTGCGATTGCAATGCCGGATACACCACTAATGCAACTCGGTTCATTAGACTTTGAGGATCGTCTTCTAAGCGGACATCCGGAGCTTGCAAATGATCCAGGCCATCTCTACTCATGGCCAATGAATAATTATTGGGAGACGAACTTTAAAGCGACATTAGGAGGATTCTACGAATTCCGTTACTATGTTGCATGGGGTGAAGAGCTGAATACACCAGAAGCTGCTTTGGCGGCATGCACGAGCATGAACGCAGGCATACTGGCTTGGAGAACAAACAAATAAACATACGAAGCGAAGGCTGCCGACGTTTTAGACGCGACAGCCTTTTTTTTGCATTCACTGAAAGAATGTCGTTAGTTTATGGAGGCTCTACCTACTATCTGTACTTGATTTCGTGAAAGGGTGCTCGAAATCGTGTCCTAGTTCAAAATTTACTTTTTTATTAGCGTTTGATTTACGATTTGATTGGATATTGTACAACCAAACATCTATTTATTACGTTTTCCTTGTGTCTGAATGGAAAACCTACAATCAAAAACGCCAAAAAGGGCCGTTTACGTGCGGAATGGACAATTAGATTGTATAAAATACAGTCAAGCTCAGACAAACCTTAATAAATGTGGCTTTGATTGGATGAAATACAGTCAAGCTCAGATAAACTTTAATAAATGTGGCTTTGATTGGATGAAATACAGTCAAACAGTCAAATTAAGAGTCGAATCATCCTCTGATGATACAGAGTAACCTGATGGACATTAGTGCTTCACTTCGATTCAACCCTTGCTATTCATGGTGACACTAAACTAATGTATCGATTAGACCCTAAACAGCCCATAGCCCTTTAGTGGAACAACTGGGTCTTCATCGCGGGTTAACCCTGCTGATTTGCCATGAAAAGCTACGTCAACCAGCCAGCGTGTAAAGACTGCTACATTCATCGACTCCAGCTCCTCCATACTGAAAAATCCCGCAGCATCCACCTCAACGTTATCTGGCACAGGCTCACCGCCAACGTACTCCATGTCGAATGCGATATAGACGTTATGGATTTTATTAGGCTGATCTCGGAGTGCTACAACGTTTCTCACAATGGCCTCCACGCCACTTTCCTCAAGCACTTCTCTTCGTATCGTCTCCTCAATCGGCTCCAGCTGTTCAATATAGCCGCCAGGATTGGTCCAATAGCCTTTACCTGGTTCTTGTGCTCTCCGTACCAGAAGAATCTGGTCTCCTTTGCGAACAAGCGCTCCGACACCAATGCTATAGCTTCCCCAATGAACAAAACTGCACTGCGTGCATGCCATTCTCTCCGTACCGTCAACCTCGCGAATCGCCAGTTCATGACCGCAGTTCATACAAAATTTCACTTCCATGTTTGTCACCCCTATAGGTAATTTATAGCTAGTTCACGATTCTATAATTCGAAACTAAAACGATTGTATTCATGATTGCTAGATAAGTATACTGAAGTTGCAGCCTTTATAAAAGAAAGAATCATAGACATATTTCAGATCGATTTGACAGAGGTAGGTTTCTATGGGATATCATTAGGAGTAAGATAATTAGATCTACAAAAATTTGGAGGTAATACACCATGCGTTTTGTAAGCAACAAAAACATTACCGATCCTTCATTGAATTTGGCATTAGAGGAATACATCCTCCGTTCACTGCCTGATACAGAAGACTACTTATTGTTTTACGTAAACGAGCCATCGATTATTATAGGCAAAAACCAGAATACCGTTGAGGAGGTTAATGCCGAATACGTGGAACAAAACGGCATTCACGTCGTACGCAGACTATCCGGCGGCGGAGCTGTTTATCATGATCTCGGCAATTTAAACTTTAGCTTCATAATGAAGGATGATGGTCAATCGTTCCACAACTTCAAGAAGTTTACGGAGCCTGTTGTTCGAGCTCTTCGCAAGCTTGGAGTAGATGCGGAAATGACCGGACGAAATGACCTTCAAGTCGGTGAACGAAAAATATCCGGCAACGCGCAATTTTCGACGAAAGGAAAAATGTTCAGTCATGGAACGCTCCTATTCAATTCCGAAATGGAGAACATCGTATCCGCGCTGAAAGTGAATCCTGAGAAATATGTTTCCAAGTCAACAAAGTCAATTCGCAGCAGAGTAGCAAATATATCAGAGTTTTTGACTGAACCCCTTTCTATTGAGCAATTTAGACAGAGCCTATTGGAATCACTCTTTGAGGAGGAAGCAGAAATTCCTTTCTACGAGCTGACGGAAGAGGATTGGGCAAATGTACATAAGCTGGCGGACGAGCGTTACCGCAGTTGGGAATGGAACTACGGTCGTTCGCCGTCCTTCAACGTCCAGCAGAAGAAACGTCTTGCCGCAGCAGGGACATTCGACGTTCGTCTGCAGGTTGAAGAAGGCCTCATTACTAACGCAGTCATATTCGGTGACTTCTTCGGCAGAGGAGATAGCAATGAAGTGGCCACACAGCTTATCGGCACACGGTATGAAGCATCTGCACTGAGGGAGCTGCTTGGTAAAATAGACCTAACCTATTACTTGGGGCCTGTCACACTGGAAGAATGGTTGGAATTACTTCTGTAATAATCTGTCACTATAACCCCGAGAGCAGCCGTTCTCGGGGTTTATTCTGTTCTCACATCCACCTATTTGTGACACAATATGGTTGTATCGCTTCTTTTTCTTCCAATATTTATTAAACAAACAGGATTTTTGAATATCTATGTCGAATACCTCCTTCAACAAGCTGTTTTGAATATAGGAGGAAAGTCATGAAATGGTTGTCTAAAAGGTTCACTTTCGTAGTCATTTCGGATGCAAACTCATCCGTTCGGCACTACCATATATCGGGACTCATCCTATTATTAATTCCGACTATTGTCGCACTCCTTTCTGTAAGCGCGCTTATATTCTTCTCACTCTTCACCAAACATACAATCATTACTGATCAGCTCAAGGCTGAGCTGACAGCATCAACAACCCGCTATGAACAGCAGCTATCCGATAAAGAAGTTAACATAGCTAATATGCAAACGGACTTGTTCCATTTATCCGAGCAAGCGAAAACGATGGAACAAAAGTTGGTCGAAATAAATAAGCTGGACGCTCAACTCAAGCAGCTTGTTGGTATAGAAGAGGGTATGTCCGCTTCTCGCATGAGTATTGAGACGGAGGAAGGCGGGCAAGGCGGTGAAGAGTTTCTTATACCGGAAGGAGTGACGCACTCGCTCGTGACGGAAACAAAGAAAAGCTATTCCGATATCCGACTTCAAATGGATGAGCTAAAGCCTCACTTAGAGGCGACGAAGCAAGCAGTTATTAAATACCAAGCTATATTAGACATTACACCAACTATCTGGCCAACTGATTCTCGTAAAGTAACCTCGCTGTTCGGAGCACGTAAAGACCCCTTTACTAGAAGATCAACCTATCATTCCGGCCTCGATATTGGCGGAAATAGAGGCGATCCGATTTATGCAGCCGCTGATGGTGTAATTACGTTGTCCGAGAGAGATCGCATACATGGAAACAACATTAGTATTGATCATGGAAGAGGCTTACGAACTCGCTATCTTCATCTAAACAAACGATTAGTCGATGTAGGAGACACGGTCATAAAAGGCCAGATAATCGGAGAACTGGGCAGTACAGGCCGAAGTACGGGACCCCATTTACATTATGAAGTATCGGTTAACGGCGTTGATGTCGATCCATGGACATATATTAAGGCCAATCGAAAGGAACCGTGATATGTTTAAAAGCAAAGGCGCCAAGTTAAATCCCGATACAATGGACACGCTTATAGGTGAGGGCACGATATTTGAAGGCAAAATTAAATCCGAGGCTAGCATTCGCATCGAAGGACAGGTCGTCGGAGACATTGAATCAACAGGAGACGTGACCATTGGAGAAAACGGTTCAGCCAGCTCCAATATCATCTCGCGCGATCTCATTTTAGCAGGCCGGTTAAACGGCAATGTAGAGGTCAAAGGCAAACTAATCATTCGCGCGTCGGGTACACTTATTGGCAACTTAACCGCACATAATCTTCTTATTGAATCCGGAGGCGTATTTTATGGCACTAGTCATATGACAGCTAAGGAATCGAACGTCGCCAAACAAGAAATATAAAAAAAACCTTTCTAATCAAAGAAGGTCAGGATGCCTCGGCGTCCTGACCTTCTTCTATTGTTATTAACGATTAGTTAGTCGAGTAAAAGTCTAAACTATAAATTGCTTTAAATTTTGAAAGCTAATCGCGAGACTTTCGAATGGATCGCGCAGACATTCATCTTGTTCAACTACATACCATTCCACGCCAATTTCACGACATGCCGCAATGATTTCATTGAAATTAAGGTTGCCTTCACCGATCTCCGCAAACACCTGCTTATTATCAACGATCGCCAGGTCCTTCAAATGCACAACACCCATTCGGCCCTTCACTTGCTGAATCATGTCTGCGGGATTCACGCCGCCAACCTGCACCCAGTATGTATCGAGCTCAAACCCGAAGGAATCAAAGTCACTCTCTTCCCTTAGTATATCCATTCCTGTTCTTCCATTAAACTTTTCGTATTCAAAGTGATGATTGTGATAGATGAATTGAAGATCATGCTCCTTCAAACGCTTCGCAATTTCCGAGAACTTCTTCGCAAAGTCTGAGTAGCCCTCCGCGCTTCGATACTCCACAGGTATGCCGCCTAATCCGACATACTTGCAGTTCCATAGCTTATGCTTTTGAATGGAAAAGTCGAGGTTGTTTACTAGCTCATCATAGCTTACATGTGTCGCGCAAATTTGAAGCCCAACTTCATCAGCAATCTCTTTAATCTTCTCATCAGCGATTGGTCCTACTCCCGAAACCTGTACCGCTTGATAGCCAATTTCTTTGACTTTAATTAGCGTTTGCTTGAAATCCTCTTCATTTTTGCAATAGTCTCTCAGCGTATATAACTGTGCTGCAATATTTGATAGATTCATTTCGTTTCCGCCACCTTCATCATAAGATTAAAATTATAAGTGATGTTATCATTGTACCATCTTGAAGGCTGAGGGAACTTAACTGTGGTTAATGAACCTATGACTCGTATTTGATTGTAATTGAACATTTCACACTACCAACTAGCGCATTAATTATAGACTACTCCTGCATGATATTCCACAACGTCTCGAATAAGCATATACGTATCACCGTCAGTCAAGTTTTCAGGATCTGCTATCATCGATAGAACAGCATCCTTCACCCAGCCTCTAGTCTGCAATTCGGATACCGCGTTCTGAAGCGTTGTGTTGATGCCAGCTGATGTACAAATGATAAGTGCGGCTTGCTGTAAGGATAAAGGTCCAAGCGGATCTTCGACTCCTTTTAACACATCCTCAAGGCTTCCTGGAAAAGATGATGCATGCACTTGGCTAACGCCCTTCATATTGCGCACAAAACGTGTAGGATTGGAAATAAGGTCTAAATCAAATTTACTATTATCATACCCGCCAAACGCTACGCCCATGCTAACTGCTGCAAGCAATCCATTGTAAGCCTTATGCTTGCTGTACTCTGTCGGTTCTATCTTATTCATGGTCAAATCCATACCCTGCTTAACAAGCATGGCACGTAAAGCTTCTATATTTTCTTTCGACTTTGACAACTCCCGGAAACTAATGTTTTGGTCAATGCTCAGCTTAGCCGCAGCACCGGCTGCCTCAGCAGTTGCCATGCCTAGCGGAATGACACGAGCACTTCCGTGCGGTATCGTATCAAAGCTTGCCGCGCGACCGACAACAAGCAGGTTGTCCACTTTTAGAGGGACGATAGAGCGGAAAGGCACACCATATTGTTCAGGCGCCATTACGATAGCCCCATTATCGTTATTATTTAACCTTTGTATATCGACCGCATAAGACCCGTATGCAATTGCGTCCCATTGATCACGATTTTCTAATAGATCAGCCGTTGTTAATCGGTATTCCCCTTCAATATGTCTAGTTTCCCTTATATACAGTTCAGGCGCAGTACCTTCAAACTTAAGATCCTTGAGCTCAGGAAAGTTTTCCTTAAGGAAAGCAGTGATAAGCTTCGCTTCTTTCTCGCCGATCTCAAATGCTTCTTCAATTGATTCAGGATCCAATGGATCAATGCCAAAAATATGCATCGCATTAATTAGAATGGTATCGTCGTTTTGTCTTCCGATATTAAGCCCTCGAAGGCCGACTCGATCCGGGTTAGAGGATACATAATCTTTGGCGTCCTTAAAGCCCCACGCGCTCATTTTGTCAGTACCCGTTCCATCGTCTCTTTTGTTAAAAGTATCCCATATTTCTTGGGTGACACCGCTAAGCTTAAAGACTAGCGTTACCGCCATTTTAGCATCCGGATTGCCCAAATCTTGTCGACCAGTTGTAAACGGCACACCTGCTAAAGCTGCTATATCAGCGTCTTGTGTAGCGTCGATGACAGCCTTTGCTCGAACATTGATTTCTTGTCCATCTTCCTTCACAATAGTTAAGCCTGTGATAGATGACAAATCGTTTACATTCTCTACGATTGGTTTCATGGACTTCACCTTCATTAGAACTTCAATGTTAGGTTCGTTTTTCACCATTTGATTGAACACTATCGCAGCTGTATTCGTATCTACCGATGTTCCCTCCAACTGATCATACCATTCTTGAAATATTCCTTTGTTCAAAAAATTATGTTTCCACGCTACATCCGATTTTACCGGTGAGTAATTCAAATCTAGTGTATTTAACCATCCCAATGTAATTAATCCACCTAATATTTCACGATCCTTGCCGTCAACTAACAGCACCTTCAGCCCATTGCGGGCAGCAGAGACAGCTGCAGCTACACCTTCCGGATCAGTGCCAGCTACAATCACATCGTACGATTCTTTTACATCCGTTATTATCTCCGGTATGATCAATTCCTTCGGCGGCTGATTACTGTTAGTTTTATTCTGTTTCATAAATACCCAGAGTGCAACTAGACTTGCAATGATAATAAGTAAAATAGCAAATACTATGGTCCATTTTCTCTTCTGAATCAATTCAAGATTCAACCCCTAACACATTTGTTTGACAAGCCCCTATTCAATACGTTTAATCTGCTTAAATAGTTGCGGCAAACATTAAAAAGAATGCGAATTCAACTATTATTCCCTCTACCTAAATTCAACTATTCCAAATTTATGGCCCGATCGCAAATTTTATCCATTAAAGAATGATCGTGACTGATAACCATAAGGCCAATATTGCGCTCTTTCACAATGTGAAGGACAGCATGCCAAATTTGCGCTTGCGTAATCGCGTCCAGCATCGTGGTCATTTCATCCGCGATCAGAACCTGCGTTAACGGGTTCAAAGCTCTAGCGATGCACACTCGCTGTAATTCTCCACCAGACAGCTCACCTGGCCAACGATGCAGCCACTCTTCCTTAATACCAAGCGTATGAAGAAAAGCTAGATCAGGCGTCCAGCTTTCGGTCAATGTGGTTAATAATTTCAAGCGTGGATTTACAGCTCGCTCTGGATGCTGAAAAACCATTTGCACGGGATTATATATGCCTTTTGCGGCTTCATAACCACCATTAATCAACACTTTCCCCTCATGAGGCTTATAATACCCCGCTAAAATGCGACTGATCGTTGTCTTTCCACTTCCGCTGGGACCGACCAGCCCAACGACCTCACCGGCTTTAACCGTCATGTTGACGTTTCTGAAAAGCCATGGATCTTTACCGTAACGCCAGCCTAAATCTTTGCCTTCAAGAAGCATGAATGCACCTCGCGGAACCGCCCCGTACAGAAACCATAGTTGGCCGATCAATTGTACATTCGGATGTGGTTGATTGACAGCGCTCCGCGAAGGAACAGCCGCCAGTCGATGAACTCATCGTTGGTTGACTGCCAGGGTATATTTCAAAACCGTTTTGAGGCAGCGCGCGCCATAAGGCCTGACTATAAGGATGTCTGAGACGCTCTCCTCTCCCTTCAAAATCAGTTACAGGAGCTATTTCCACACATGTGCCCGCATAAAATACAGCTACCTTGTCTGCAATTTGAATCGCAGCTCCGATATCATGAGTAATAAGCAATACCGCGCTGCCCGCTTCAGCCAGCTCTTTGAAGCGGATCAACGCTTCTGTTACATCCTCTGAATGCAATCCAGGTGTAGGCTCATCCGCAATAATTAACCTTGTACCGCCCAATGTGGCCGTAGAAACAAGCACCTTGCGAGCCATCCCGCCGGATAGCTGGAAAGGAAAGAGACGCTCCACATGCTCAGCTATCCGATAACGTTTAAATAAATTTCTCTGCTCAACAAGCTGTTCTTTACCGCTTTTGTCACTAGACGACGATCTCACCTGAGCGCCTACTCGGATCAATGGATCGAGAAAATTGACTGATTGCGGAACAAGTGCTATTTCTTTGCCACGGAGCTGAGCTTGCCTAGAGGCATCAAGCTCCTCTCCTCCATAGCGAATATGGCCCGCAACGACAGCATTACTCGGCAGTATCCCCATAATCGCATGAGCCAGCAGACTTTTTCCCGACCCGCTTGCACCGACTATTGCTACAATTTCTCCTTCAGCTATCGAGAGATCAAGATCTTCTATAATCTGAACACTATGCTGTCGCAGACCGCTTCCGTATTGATTGAAAGAGATTGATAATTTCTTTACTTCCAAGAGCGGCATCCGATTCCCCCCTCACTTCTTGGCCAAAGCCAAGATTCATCTATAGATGCGCACCTCTCGGGTCCGTTAACAAGCGTAGATATTCGCCCAACCGATCAAATGCGCGCACTGTTGCTAATAGTCCTAACCCGGGAAATACAGCAAGCCACCACATACCTGTCGATAAATAACGCATCGATTCGGAAAGAATAATACCTATAGCCGGCTGATGCGGTGACATGCCCAAGCCTAAAAATGTGATCGCCGCCTCGTGCAATATGGCATGAGGGAACATAAGAAGAAAACCTACAAGTATTTGCGGAAGCAGATGCGGGCTTAAGTGCCGCGTTGCGATCCACCATCTGGATTTGCCCAATTGCTTGGAAATAAGTACATACTCCGAGGACATGAGCTGCAAAGCTTCCGCTCGCAAGACGCGGGCTAGACTCGGCCAATGCGTCAGCATAATTCCGATGACAACTCCCTTAAGTCCTCCTCCGCACACAAATGCTATAAGAATCAGCATCACCAAATGCGGAACGCTTAAAAACAAATCGATCAGCCAGGAGATGATGCGGTCAACGGTTTTCCCCATAGTGGCAGCCATCAAGCCCATTGCTGTTGCTATCAGCACGCTGCTGGCTGCACCCATCAAGCCAACCTGTATACTTAAGGAAAGACCCTTGATGGTACGTGAAAACATATCTCTACCCAGCCAGTCCGTTCCAAATAGATGAGCCCATGATGGCGCTAAATTACGGAGATCCAGCTGAGTTTGAAGACCATCAGAACCAAGAAACCTACCCCCAACGCCCACAACTATTAATAAACAAGCCGCAAATAGAGCAGAAAGAAGCGTACGCCGTCTATGATTCCATACGTTCCAAGGTCTGATAACGGACAGATGCTCCACCTTATTCATCCGTTCATCCCCTTTCGAAGTCTCATCCTGGGATCGACCCATTTATACAATAAATCTGCTATTGCATTGCCGGTAAAAACGAACAGTGTGCTGCATAAAACAAGCCCCATGAGCAGCGGCACATCCCCCCGCAGACCCGATTCTACAGTAGCTTGTCCAAGTCCCGGATATGAGAATACCTGCTCCGCAAGTACGGCGCCTCCGAACAGCTCGCCAAATGAAACAAATTGAAGCGTAATAGCGGGCAAGGCTATATTGCGTAGCCCATGTCTGCGAAGCAAACCGAACCCCTTCTCGCCTCTTGCTCTAGCAAACAAGATATAGTCACTCGCCATCACATCGATTAGCTTCTGCCTTGTATGAAGGGCAATCGGCGCTATAGCAACTAGGCTCAGCGTTATGGCAGGAAGAGTCATATGACGAATATAGTCCACCATAGTCACACTTTCAGATAAAACGCCGGCAGGAACCCCAAGTCCAATAGGAAACCACCCCAGCCATACTGCGAATATCATTATAAGTAGTAGCCCTACCCAGAAGGTAGGTGTAGAAGCTATCGTATAGCAGTACCATTTAATTAAACGGTCTACCCATGAATCCTTTTTCATTGCCGCGGTCACCCCGGCTGTAAAACCAATGATTCCGGACAACAGCCAGGCGGCTGCCATTAGGAGGCATGAATGTAGAAAACGACCGGCTATAACTTCCGATACCGGTTCGCGAAAAATCATGGATGTCCCCAAGTCGCCATGAAGCAAGGCATTCGCCCATTTTGCAAAGCGTTCTACAGGCGGACGGTCAAGCCCCCAATAAGCTGTAATTTCCTGACGCTGCTCCGGACCAACACGCATGACATCTGCGCCGATATACGCTTGTATCGGATCTACGGGCGACATGCTTATCAATACAAACGTTACGACACTGACCGCAGCTAATAGTACAGCCAAACGGACGGCTTTCCTTCCAATGAATGTACTTACTTCGGAAATCATTGCCTCTTACTCACTCCATCTCCAAGCCTGTATATTGTCAGTTAGCGGCCAGCCGTGCGTATGCGGCTGTATCCGCTGCTTGCCGATATCCAATCCATCCTTCACAAGGTACAAGTGATCGATGTTAACGAGCCAAGCCCACGGCGCGTCCCCTCTTGCGCTCAGCCCAGTTTCACCGTCCCACTGCGCTTTTTGCCAATATGGGATTGCCTCCTCTTCACTTCGAGCGAGTAAGGCTTTGTCCAAATACTGGTCTACGGTTTCATTGCTATAATAACCTGTGTTATAGTAATCAACCCCACGATAAGTACTGCTATATAGATTATACATTTCAATTGGATCATGGCTGCCAAAGCCGAACATAACCGCATTAGAATACATAAACTTCTCGATTTCATCCCAGCTTTTGCCCTCAACATTGATTTTAATTCCAATGGCTTGAACCATATCCGCAGCCGCCAGTGCAAGTGATTGGCGCGTTACGTCACCGGATGGATATAGGAGAGTGAATTCTGCCTTCATTGAACCCTTTTCCACAATTCCATCTTTATTATTATCGATCCAACCGCCATCGGCTAAAATCTGTTGAGCCGCTTGCTTGTCTCCATCCTTCATAACCGTCTCATCGTTCCACCAAGGGAGGCCGTCATTAGCTGAATACGCAGGAGATCCATGTCCGTCCAATACTCCGTCAACTAACGCTTGTCGATCGACAACACTATTTATCGCTTTACGAATAGACACATCCGCCGTAACATCATTTCCAATCGGATATCCCTTTTCCGTTTTCTCTCCGGAAGGGACATACGGGAATACAATACCCCGATTATCAACCGACTTCACTGCTTCAATCCGCATACCCGCAACCGATTGCTTACTGAAGGTCGATGGAATATAGGCTACATCTACCTCTCCTGTTTTGGCAGCGGCAAAAGCCGCATCCTCGTTTAGGAAGAGAAATGTCAGTTTATTAAAATAAGGCTTATCACCATAGTAATCCTTATTGGCTTCTACAATTAATTGCTGCCCTCGATCCCATTGAACAAACTTGTATGGGCCAGACCCAATCGGATGCTCTGCATAATCACTGCCGTACACATGCTTAGGTATAATGCCGGTAGTGATCAGTAAATAAACAAAGGTCGACTGCGGTCCATGAAGCGTGAAGATTACTTCGTCTTGTCCAACTTCTATACTGGACAAGTTAGTCAAATCAAGAGCCGAACCGCTTTTGGCAGCTGTTTCGAATGTAAACTTTACATCCTCTGCCGACAGCGGCTTGCCGTCAGTAAATTTCGCGTCATTTCTAAGCTTTACTGTCCACTGCTTGCCGTCCTCGCTTACCTTGTAGCTTGTCGCCAAATCATTAACAATACGTAAATCATCGTCTCGTTTCAACAAAGTGCTTTGGAACAGCGGCGAACCATATCTGCCCCATCCTGTCGTCGGATCAAACCCCGTATCCGGTTCAGAGCCAAGTGCTACAATTAGTTCATCTTTCCCCGCAGCTTTCGACGTAGGAGCTTTTTCTTTCTCCTTCGTGGCACAGCTTGTAATCATCAGTGTCAGGACAATTACCCAAACAAAGACCCCTGCTCTTTTCCCCATTATCATATCCCCTATTCATTTTCTCCAGTTACCTCAAGCATAAGCTCTCCTGAAGTGATAATGCTCCCTCATGGTCCGGATCCAATACTAAAGCTCTATGCGCATACTCCAAGGCAGCTGCCTCTTCCCCCGTCTCATAGCTGCAAATTGCCAAGCTGTAGAGTACTTCGACATTCCCTTTATAGTCAGTAATAGAACGTTGGAAGAAAAGCAGCGCATCCTCAAACAGCTCCATTTGAAATAATAACATTCCACACATTAGAGCCAAGTCATCATTTTCTTCCATAGGGTAAAAGCCCGTCCACATCCGATCTATTCCATTACGAATATCCTCTATCTCTTCATCACCGATTGAGGGAAGCAGCACGGTTATGCGCTTAACGCTTTGAATAAACAATTGCGCGTCATATCCGCCAAGCCGCCAGAAGGATAGGATTTGCTCCAGCTCCAATTGATCTAGATGCTCGTCAAACCATACTTTCATACTGAAAAAGTCATCCGGCCCGAAACGTTCTACAGCCCGTCGATAGGCTAATCGAGTATTCGCATAGCTTGTTGGTTCAGACAGCATGAGAATACAACCTACATTTAAGTTTTTGTAATGATGGCTTGTAAATAAGGCCTGCGCGCCCTTTTGCTCAAAAACATGCTGAATAGCGTGGTAGTTTGCCGTCAAGGAGAAGCTGCCATGATGAATCAGTTTGGGCGGCTCTGCAAATTCCCAGTTCTCGATCCGGTGGTCGCCTTTGTCTGCAGTAAGCAGCAGAAAGCCTTCTTGCGATAACTGACCAAGTCGTTCCAAACAGGACAGACCTATTTCCGGGAATAGAATATGTGAATCTTCAAGCTTCTCCTTATACAGCTCGATTACGCCGCGGTAGGGGTAAGCTTCCTGTTCATATTCGGCAGCTCTGCGGTAATGGTACTCCGTATTGACCTGCTCCAGAAGCTCCGACGCGCGAAGACCGTCAGCATCGCCATGAAATTCCATCGAAACCTTGCACTCATAAATCTTGCTCTCATCTACATAAAGCAGCTCTTGCGGGATACTGTCAAAAAAGTAATTCGCGATAACGAGCAGCGGCTGCTTGAGATCACCTGATCGTATTGTGTTACCCGACTGCGTCAAATTCAACTCAGTATCCTTAACGGCATCAAATTGAGCAAAATCCAATAAACCTCGCTCTACAAAGGGCAGCAAGCTGCGGTGCTGCTGCCAGTAAGCGATATTTTTGACTGGTAAATCGCTCATTATATAACGAAACGGAGGCAGTTGGAGACCCGCATAGTCCGTTAGCTCACCTAGCTCCTTAAGCACATGGAAGGCTAATCGGCCCGAGCCCGCTCCGAGCTCCACAATCGTAATGGGTTCTGATGTATGTCCTAATCTTGCTCTATCTTGAAGAAACCCAAATATCATTTCCGCATAAGCAGCTGCTATCATCGGATTGCTCGTTATGTATTGTGGAACCTCGTCGCTCTGCCATGCCTTCATTCCCTGCTCTTCGAAATAAGAGCGCTGCAGCTCCCAAATAGGCGCTTCACTAAAGCGGTATATCATTTGCTCATTAGATGTCATTCTATTAAACCTACCTTGCTTAAATTTCGCCCATATATGGTTTGTCCTTCTATTATAATGAACTTCCCGCTTGTATCATAGCTTTTCATTGCCACTTCATGGCATAATCATGGATTTGAACTGCTTATGTGATATAATTTTTACTGCAGTACTAAAATAGAGATAGCGCAGGTGGCTAACATGATTGAGGTAAAAACTTCCGAACTAAGCGACGGGGAGTTAAATAGAGGGGTATTTGCCACTCGTAATATATCAAAAGGCGATCTTATCCATGAGGCGCCAGTCATTCCTTATCCGAAAGAAGAACATATTCACATTGAGAAAACCATACTAGGAGATTATGTATTTGCTTACGGGGAACATCACTCGGCTATCCTCTTAGGATATGGCATGCTGTTCAACCACTCCTACGAGCCAAATGCCTTTTATGATCTTAACTTTGATAATCATACGGTTGATTTCTTTGCATACACCGATATCAAAGCTGGAGAAGAGTTACTCATTAACTACAACGGGGAAGTCGATTGCGAGGATCCTTTGTGGTTTAATGAAGATAAAGATACAAATGCGGAATTAGTTACAGACAAAGAATAGTACACACACGCTCAGCCGTGGCAGTCAAGGACGAATGTCTTTGTACGGCCACGGCTTTTATTAGCTCAAAATATTCATAGATAGTATTTGTGCTTTTGTTTCCTCTGTACCCAAATGGTAAATAAGATTATAGACCTCTTTTAGAGAATAATCATAACCATCATTTTCACTATCGTGATGATAGGGGATTCCTGGAATAGGTGTTCGGAAGAACGTTGCGGAATCAAAATCCTCCAACTCATCAAATAATACTTTTAACTTCTGAGCCTCTTCAGGCGTTGCATCCATTTCCAGCTCATAGGCCGCTTCACCTTGGTTTTCCAAAATTGATTTGGCTTGCACCGAAATATAATATCTTCTTTTTTCCACCCCTATATCCTCCCCATATGTATCATTATTTTATAAAATACCAAATAATTGCCCCAACAATAACAACCAAAGGAAACAGTACGTAGACAAAAAAGATTGGATTTGCGGTCCATGGGTGTTTTACGGTAGTAGAACTCGCTCCTTTATCCAGCTCTTGATGCTGTTCCTGCTGTTTCCGGATCATATTAACGCTGATGATCCCTCCGAACACAAAAACCGCAGCCCCGATTATCATCAATAAACTCATCCTGCATGACCCTCTCCCTTAAGAATGTTATTATATTGTTGCAACAACACCTCGAATTTATGCATGTTACAGCAAAAAAGGCAGCCTCCGTATGGCCGCCTTATTACACATCATTTTCATTGCTTAACCTTTTGGCTTTAACACAAGCGATGCCAGGAAAGAAAAGATGATGGCGGCAGAAATACCTGCACTCGTTACTTTAAAAATGCCTGTAATGATACCGATCCCGCCATCCTTCTTCAATTCCTCCAGAGCTCCATGAACGAGCGCATTGCCAAAGCTCGTTATCGGTACAGATGCACCCGCGCCCGCAAATTTAATAAAAGGATCGTAGAGCCCCAAGCCGTCAGCAACGGCTCCAATAACGACAAGCAATACCATTGTATGAGCAGGATCAAGTTTGAAAACATCAAAACAAATTTGTCCAAACACACAGATCGCTCCGCCAATCAAAAATGCCCATAAAAATATCATGCTTCCTTCCCTCCACTTTCAATCGATACCGCATGCGCGATACAGGGAATGCTTTCACTTTGCTGGAATGTCAGCGGAGATAATAGCGCTCCTGTAGCCACTACTAAAATCCGATTCAATTCATGGTTACGCACTTTTTTTAACAAATGGCCGTAAGTAACGACAGCCGAGCAGCCGCAGCCGCTTGCTCCTGCTTGAACCATTTGCTCTTCGTAATTGTAGATCATCATGCCGCAGTCCTTATATTCCGTCTGCTGCATAGGAATCTTATGTTTTTTAAATAAATCACAAGCTATTTCATAGCCTATTTTGGATAAGTCTCCCGTCACAATTAAATCGTAATAACCGGGCTGAATTTGCAAATCACGAAAATGAGCCTCGATTGTATCTACTGCGGCAGGCGCCATCGCTGCACCCATATTGAAAGGATCGGTAAGACCCATATCGATAACTCGGCCGATTGTTGCAGAGGTTACATAAGGACCATTTCCTTTTTTTGAAACGACACTAGCTCCAGCTCCTGTTACCGTAAATTGAGCGGTAGGAGGCTTTTGAGAACCGTACTCCGTTGGGTAGCGAAACTGTTTCTCGACAGAAGCGTTGTGACTGGAAGCACTGGAAAGAGCAAATTTTGCTGAGCCCGAGTTCACCAGATTGGCGGCTAAAGCCAAGCTTTCCATTGAAGTAGAGCATGCTCCAAACATCCCGATATAGGGGATGGACAAAGTTCTCGCTGCGAAGCTTGTACTTATGATCTGATTCATCAGATCACCGCCGAGATAGAAGTTAATATGTTCTTTGGTTAATCCAGCATTCTCTATTGCCAGCTTAGTTGCTTCCTCCAGAAGGGTTCTTTCCGATTTTTCCCAGCTATCCTGTCCCAACCTTAAATCGCCATGAATAATATCAAAATCATTGGCTAACGGACCTTGCCCCTCAAATGGGCCAACTACGGATGCTTCCCCAAGAATGGTTGGTCGGTTTTCAAATATCCAGCTTTGATGTCCTTTCAGCATGCTTGTTAACCTCCTACTGCAGCCGGATTGAATATCCAATGCAAAATTCCAACTATAAACGCTGCGACAGTTCCGAATACAATAACGGGTCCAGCTATTTTAAACATTTGCCCGCCTACTCCAAGTACTAAACCTTCGCTTCGATGCTCTAGCGCTGCCGAGGCCATTGAATTTGCGAATCCTGTTACTGGAACGGCAGAGCCCGCTCCCGCCCACTGCGCTATTTTGTCATAAACACCAAGACTGGTAAGAATAATGGAAATAATAATCAGAACAGCTACCGTTGGATCGCTTGCTTTTTTTTCGCTGAAGCCGACCCAATGGACAAACATCTCTTGAATTAGCTGACCGAGAAAACAAATAGCTCCACCAGCAATAAAGGCTCTTGAACAGTTTTTCAAAACAGCTCGTGACGGCTCCCTTTTTTTTGCGAGCTCCTGATATTCTTGTTGAACCGGGGTGAGCTTCTTCTTCTTATTTGCCATAACGATGGTCCTCCCTTAGCGATGTAAGATTGGTTTCATTTCATTAATTACCTTTTGCAAATTATTCGCGCATTGCTCGTACATTTGTTTTGCCTGCTTGTTTTTAGTCGTTAATCCAAAAAGCTCTAAGTCCGCTTCGCATTTTCTCAATGTATTGTATAGGGTCGCTTTCTTCTGAGGAGCCGGCACAGCGATTTGATCATCAAACAAATCAACGTATAACTGTTTGTAGGAATCAACTTGGCCAAAATACACATTTTCTACCGCGACACCTATCTTTTCCAATTCTACATTTAACCATGCTCGGTTTAATCCGATAGTAGCCAGCGGCTCATCCATGATCTTCCCATCCAAAATAACGGCTTGCGGCTCTTGCTCAGGTCCTACCTTGACACCAATATGATTGGGTGTTATCGGTTGATTTTCCCTAGTAAGCAGCACATTCACTCCACCGTTTGGTTCAATTACTGCGAATTCTACGTCAGCTGTCCTGAATATATTTTTACCGCGCAGCTGCTCCATGAGGTCTTCATTCGTTAAACGTTCTTTCTTCAAATTGTCTTCCAAAATTTTACCGTCTTTAATTAAAACCGTTGGCGTTCCATCAATGAAATCCCTAAATTTCTTACTTTTTAATTGCAAAAGCTCAATAGCTAACGAAACCCCAACCCACACGATTAGTGAAATCATCCCTAAATACCATGTAGAGTCTAATTCCAACGAAATATAAGCGGCCAAGCTCCCGATTGTAATTCCGGTAATATACTCGAATAGCGATAGCTGGGATATTTGTCTTTTCCCCAATACCTTTGTCAATACGAATAGAATGACCACAGAAACCAAAGTCCGCCAAATAACCTCAATCCATTCCGGCACAATAAGGTACCTCCTTCTAGACGTTCTCGATCAAATCCTCACATGGAGATTATGTGTCTAATTGGGACAGATAAACCGAATAATCGTTTCCCTCAAAAGGGATGATCACGTTTTTTTGGATCATTCTTGAAAAGGCAATTACTTCGTTTCTGTACGATAAAATATTCATCATTAATATGAATTTAAATAAGATTTCGAGCGATGCATATTTACGTGGGCAGGGAGTTAAATTATCATTCGTGGAAAGTCAGGAGGTGAAATACATGACAGTAGCATCTCAAGTCAAAACATGTGTCGCATCATTAAAAGGTGCGCAAGCGAGTCTTGAACAATTTGCATTGGAAACCGAAAATCAAGAAGCGAAAGACCTTTTTACAAACGCAGCGCAACAAACTCAGCAAATTCTGGATCAAGTTGAAAGCCGCGTTCAACAGCTGGAAAGCGAAGAACCTCAATATAAAGGCTTCTAACTGGAAATAGCCATGCATGGTACCATGCATGGCTATTTATATATAAATTATTGTTTTAGAAGGTTAGACCGCATTCGCCACTTCTAGTTGTACGCCAGCATCTTGACAGGCCTGCTGCAAGTCTCCATCCGGCTTGCGATCAGTAACGATACGCTGCACATCAGATAATGATGCGAATGAAATAAGCACCTTCGCTCCGAATTTAGTATGGTCCAGCACGATATTTGTCTCAGATGCTTGACGTATCGCAATCTGCTTAATTTCTGCTTCATAGATGTTCGAGTTGCTGAATCCATGCTCGATATTAAGACCGGTTGCGCCTAGAAAAGCGCGATCAAATGCCATTCCCGACAAGCTCTGCGCCGAAATGGGGCCAACTAACGAATTGGTCGCTTCAAGCAGCATGCCTCCAGTCATTAGTACTGGAATCTGTTTGCCGGATAACTCGATAGCGATATTCAACGCGTTCGTCACCACCGTTATATTCATTCCAGATGTCAAAAACCTCGAAATCTGATATGTGGTCGTTCCGCCGTCAATAAAGATGGATTCCCCAGGCCGAATAAGCGCTGCCGCATGACGGCCGATTTTCGTTTTCTCTTCCGTCAGAATACCTGCCCTCTCTTGCAGAGCGATATCCTTCCCTACGAAAATAGCGCCGCCGAACGTTCGTTTAACCACCCCTGTCTCTTCCAATTTCTCCAGATCGCGACGTATCGTCATCTCAGTCACCTGATACGTTTCTTTCAATACGGCTAGCCGCAGCTCTCCTTCTCGGGAAAAATGCTCCAGCATTTGCTGCTGCCTTGCGTTTAATCCATGATAGGTGTTATTTTTCATTTCAATATGGCCTCCCGAATATGGTCTTGCTCGGTGTGCCTTTATTATCTCTGTCTATCAAGTTATATTCAACTCTAACCTGTAAGAGTAACATAGTTCACCCATCCTCTCAAAGGCTACTTATCCTCGACAATGACAGGCATTCTCTCGATCGTAGGATCTGTAAATATATCGTGTTCATCTCTGCTAGTACTCGAAAACTCTGATACAATCGCGCCTTCCTGCCCTCCCTGAAACCAATGCTTCGTTCCAGGTGGAATGGTATATTGCTCTCCCGGATGCAGGATGATTTCATGAAACACAGTATAATAAGGTTCGCTTCCAGCAGGAAGGACAGCCTGAATGTGCGGCGTCCGCTCTCCTTCGACATACAGCAATACACTGCCATAGCGGCAGCGGAAGGTTTCCATTTTACCGGGATCCTCGCCTACCTGGGGATGCAGATGCTCAGGGCAGGTTTGCCTTGGAAACAGAACGAGATCCTTCGCGCAATAGCGCTCCGTGTTCACGTACGTAATCAATTCAAGGCCTTGCGATTCCAGATTGCCCAGACCGAAGCCCGCCACCTCAATTTTCTCTTTCTCCTCGTCAGTCAGAAAGATGCCCGCGCCGGCAAATAGTTCTAATGTACGTGCTTGTGCCTGGTTTACTTCGCTTCGAAGTATCGACATTCTGCTCCCCCTTTCTTCATTCATACTTCTTACATTCAATTCATACTTCTCACGCTTGTTTGTTTTCCCATACACCGCTTTTATTATAAGACCAGCCAGGCAGTGACAATGCCACTTCACGCTGCTTCCAGCCTGACGCAACTCGCTTCTGAACATCATGCCAACCAGGAATTCCGCTTACCGCATCTGCCTGCTCCACATTGCAAGCTCCAACACCTACTGCCGCCAACAGCAGCTCCTCTACCGGCAGCCCTTTAGCCAGGCCCGCAAGAAAGCCGGCTATCGTACAATCTCCGGCTCCTGTAGTGCCGACAGCTTCAACTTGATAACAAGGCGCAAGCAGCTCTTTGCCGATCCAACAATCCAGGCCTTGGAGCTCCGGCGCGCATAAGCCCATGTCTTGAAGGCGCTCCATGCTTGAAGTTGTACGTAAATATAAACCGTGCTCGCCTAACTTTAATCCCACTAACGCCGCGCCCATCTCCAGCAATTCCTCAGATAGAGAGCTTAGTAACGGGCCATTTGCGAAGTTCAAAAGCTCTGTCGTGCCGTGAAGCTCACAAAGCTCCTTGTACTTCTCAGGCCGCAGCATATATAAAATTTCTTCGAAGCTCGGAAGAAACACATCAACAAATGGCAATACCCGCTTCAGAATAGCTACCCAATCCGCTCTTCCAGCGGGAGAGTCTGGATCTGGCCGCGCCAAATCAAGCGATACAGTCAAACCCTGTGACCTGACAGCTGATAATAAACGTTCCAGCTCTTCCCCTTGATTCTCGTACATCCTGCGCATGAGCGGCGGATAACCAAAATGGAACAGCCTCGCTCCGTTTAAGGATTCACTAGAAACATCGTCTGCCGAGAAAGTGTCATTTGCTCCTGTGCAATGTAGGAAAATTCGATCGACCCCCGGCGGACTGATCACTACGGTATAGGAGCTATGCTCATTCGGAGCTATGATCATACCGTCAGAGAGCGCATCTCCATAACCTCTTAAAATAGTCACTATGGCGTCGCCGAACAAATCGTCCCCTACTTTGCCCATCAGCTTTACCGGAAATCCAAGCCGATGAAGGGCAATCCCTGTATTAGAGACAGCTCCTCCTGTGGACAGATGCGCCGGTCCGATGTCAACCAGCTTTCCTGGAGCAAGCAGCTCACCGATACCTTGGCTTTGCTTGCCGCCATATATGACAGGTATGACATCGAGGCAAATATGTCCGGCTACCACGATCTCGGGAGATGTGGTATCGGGCTTATCAATCACGCCAAAGACCCCCAATCGACAGCGATAGTTCCGCCTGTACGCTGCGATTCCAGTGCAGCTGTAAACAAACGATGACTGCCAGCTGCCTCTTCTGGCAAAGCGCATGTAAATGGTTGGCTCATTCCCTCTGTTCCGTGAACGATCTCATCGCAGAAGGCTGCCCACATTTGCAAAATCGAGTCGGAGAATCCGAATTCGAAGAAGCCTCCTGTAATCGTTCCATAAGCTGATTTATATGGCGCATCAACAACATGCCAAGCTTGCTGCCCGCCTGATGTGTAAGGAAGAGATGAGACCTGCTTCGGATTTTTCGTAGTAAACTCCGCGGAAAACGCCGTTCCTTGAATACGGATAAACCATGTATTCGCATGTCCAGGCGCTATTCGCTTCGTGGATAGAATCATTGGAAATTGCTGGTCATCCGTCTTCACATCGCATGCAAGAATAGCATTGTCCCATGTTTCGCAAGGCGCAGATCCACCTTTGCCATCGGGGCGCTCATCGACGATCTTGGATAGCAGCGCACGTACGCTTGCAGGTTTCCAACCAAAACGAAGCGGCAGGTGGAGCACATGCAGCCCAAGGTCTCCCATGCAGCCATATTCACCATTCATAGCAATTCGACGCTTCCAGTTGATCGGCTTGTTCGGATCCAGATCGCTAGAGTGCCAGAAGCCTGCCTCAACCTCAATGATCTTTCCAAATTTGCCTTCATTCACCCACTGTACAATTTGCAGTGCTCCAGGAAAAAATGGAAATTCAGAAGAGCTGCGCACGATGACCTGCGGATTTTCTTGAATCGCTGCCGCGATGTTCTCGTTCGCCATTCTATCAATACCGAATGGCTTTTCTCCGAGTAAATGCTTGCCTGCGCGTATAATATCGATATAAATCTGCTCATGCAGGTTATGAGGAACCGCACAGTAGATTGCTTCAACCGCCGGGTCCGCAAGCAACTCTTTATAGTCGGTGTATGCTTGCTTCACGCTTGGGATGTTGTCTTGAAACCACTGTGTCGCAGCTGGATTTGCATCACACACTGCAACGATTTGCGGTTCGAAATCTACGCCTGTCAAATGGCACCAGCGAGCTGCCGCGCTTGCGAATTCCTTGCCCATCAGCCCGCAGCCGATAACGCCGAAAGAGATAATTTTTCTCGTCATTAGATTTGATCCCCCTTCAGAATTGCAAGCGCCTGCTCAGCGGTTGATCCCTCATGAACAATGCTCATAAGTGCAGAAGTCATTCCCGCAGGATTTGGATGCTGAATTACATTGCGGCCGTATACGATACCAGAAGCCCCTTGATTCATAAGTTCTACCGTGCGGTTTACGATTTCTTCATCACTCGCGCGTCCGCCCCCTCGTACCAAGACCGGTATGCCGGAAGCAACCTCGATCACTCTGTGGTATTCGGTCACGTCATCACTTGGGTCTGCCTTAATCACGTCGGCTCCAAGCTCCACACCTTGACGAACAAGTGGCATAATCTTGCGAATATCTCCATCTACCATGTAGCCGCCTTTATCTTCGTTAGGCAGCATGACAAGTGGCTCAACCATCAAAGGCATGCCATACTTCTCACATTCCGTTTTAAGAATAGCTACGTTGCGCACACATTGATGATGCAGCTCCGGCTGACCAGGCAGCAGCAATAAATTGACGCATACCGCTACAGCATCCAAACGAACAGCCTGCTCGATCGCGCGGTCGATCAGCTCACTGAACAGAAACCGCGGCAATACATTGCCATAAATGTTAGCAGCATCTGTTCGGAGCACTAGCCCTGGCTTCTGCTTTCCTGATATTTCTTGCAAATGTCTAGCTTGGCCTGCACTAAGCTGAATGCAGTCCGGCCCCGCTTTTACAACCGTTTCAATTGCGCTTTTCATATTCTCAATGCCGGATAGGAAGGAAAATTCATTGAAAAATCCATGATCAATTGCAACATCAAAGCATTTTCCTTGCGCACTGAACATTCGATTTAATCTAGGTTTCGTTGACATGATAATGACAGCTCCTCTTTATTATAATGTTTATAAATAAATGTTTGTTTGTAACATTATAATATATCAAAAGAACATTACTGTCTAGAAAATGTTGTTAAATTTCATCCTTTACCGCAATAAAGCAATGTACCACGACTTCTCGTCCCTTGCAGACGAGAGGTCTTTTTTGTATTTCAAAAAATATATTTTCATAAAGGAGAGAACTGCTATGAGCCAAAAAAAACTAGCTAAATTACGTGAGGAAATGGATGCAATAAATCTTCAGCTTCTCGAAACGATGTCCCAAAGGGCACGAGTCGCTCAGGAGATCGGGCTGGAGAAGGAAAAGCAAGGGGTCCCTAAATTCGATCCCGTTCGAGAAAAGAAAATGTTAGATGGTCTAACCGCCCAAAATAATGGCCCCTTCGATGATGACACCATCCGTCATCTATTTAAACAAATCTTTAAAGCATCATTAAAGCTTCAAGAAACGGATCACCAAAAAGTTCTGCTTGTAAGCCGCAAAAAACAAAAGGAAAATACGATCGTTACAGTAGGTGAAACTTCCGTCGGGAATGGAAAGCCTATGCTAATCGCCGGCCCTTGCTCGGTTGAGAGCTATGAACAAGTGCGTAAAGTAGCGGCCGTTCTCAAAGCAGCCGGAATCACGGTCATGCGCGGTGGCGCCTTCAAACCAAGAACGTCTCCGTATGATTTCCAAGGGCTCGGAATCGAGGGATTGAGAATTTTGAAGGAGGTAGGTGCTGAATTCGGATTAAAAACGATTAGTGAAATCGTAGATCCCGCGCATATCGAGCTGGCAGCGAACTATATCGACATTATTCAAATCGGCGCGAGAAATATGCAAAACTTCGAGTTGCTCAAAGCGGCTGGGGACGTGAAAACACCGATCCTCTTAAAACGCGGCTTGGCAGCGACGATCGATGAGTTTCTCCATTCTGCTGAATACATTGTATCCAGAGGTAATACACAAGTCATGCTGATTGAACGAGGAATTAGAACTTACGAAAAAGCTACCCGCAATACACTTGATATATCGGCCGTACCTATTTTAAAACTGGAAAGCCATCTTCCTGTCCTTGTCGATGTTACCCATTCGACTGGCCGCAAAGATATTTTGGCCCCATGTGCTAAAGCCGCTCTTGCAGCCGGCGCTGACGGTGTCATGCTAGAGGTGCATCCAGATCCCGCGACAGCATTATCCGACGCGGCGCAGCAGCTGAATTTCGAGGAATTCAAAGTCTTCTTAGAGGAAATAAGGCAATCCGGGTTAATGGAGAGCAAACTGCAAGGCTGATTTGCGATGATATTTGCTGAGCAGCTTCTAAATGGAAGAAGCCGAACGAAAGTCAGGTATAATTACCTGTGTTTCGTCCGGCTCATTGTTTTACAGTTATTTTATTTTGCTTTTTTGCGTAAAGAAATGATCAAAGCCAGCAAGCCTAGAACCAAAGCTGCGATGGAGAAATAAAGAGATAGGTCAGTATTGGACTCAGTTGCTTCTTCCCCCGCGGCTGTATGCCCATGGCTATCCGCAGCAGAGCCAGTTGGTTTTGCTTTCACCGTAGTTACTGATGCCGGTTTATCCGCACCTTCAGCACCAATCCACTCTACAACACTTCCATCTTCATACGTTTGGTATGCCTTCCACAATATTTCAGCAGCATTGTCACCAACCTTGCCTTGCATATTAAACTCACCAAACTCAGTTGCAGAAAGTCCTGCTCCGGTTGTTGTCCACACTACACTTGTAATTTTCCCAGTAGCGTCTTTGGTAAGCTCATATTTCCAATCTGCTTTCGGTTCAAAACGTGAAATCGTTACATCATCGGAAATTTTCACTTCAACCTTTACGGTCGCAATGTCTTTCTCATTAGGAACACGAACAGTAAATTTCTCATAAGAACCCTGAGTCGTTTCTTTCGGATAGACACTCACATGCGCACTTGCGATTCCTGCAAAAAGCATCATAGATAAGAAACAGGTAAGCATTATACTCATCGTTTTTTTCATATGGCACATCCCCTTGGTTTCTATTTTTCTGAATTAATAGACCATCATCTCTATTTGATTCACGGTCTCGTCATCATTTTCGTCCATCACTCTTATTTCCGCGATCCATTTTCCAGGGAAGGGAATATAAGGCCCCTCGCTTAAATAGCCGAATTCCTTAAATCCTAAGAAGCTCTCCTCCTCTTCGCCAGGTGCTATGGTGAGTGGTACTTCGATGGGCGCAATGTCTTTATCATCTTTGTATTTAAGGAAAAGCTGGACCGTTTTCGGTTTCTCAGGCAGCCATACGATAACCTTAAATGTATTGTCACCTGGCTCCTTCGGTGAAATTTTTGCTGTGAGATGGATGGTTTCGCCCATTTTATGCCAATACAATGGTTCATTTACAGGTTGCGGAGTTAAGTAAGTAAAGACACCGACGATTGCAACAATCAATATCATTAGACTAAAATCCACTTTAAGCAATATGCCAAGCTGCTTCTGTTTTTTTCGCATCATATATCGAAGAACGGCTCCGGCAGCTATAACCAAAATAACTAAACCACACTTCGTGAGTAGTAAGATCCCCCATTGCGTGTACAGCAGATATTTTAAGCTTGGGATGAAAATAAGAGTGGAAATAGTTCCGGTTACGGCCAGAGCAATCATGCTTGCGAACGCAAAATTAGAGAACCTTGGCATGAAACTCAGCATTTGTTCCTTATATTTTCGCCAATGTACGATCATATAGAACAATCCTCCAGCCCATATGGCGGCAGCAAAGAGGTGAATGAAATCAAGCGCAACTGTTCGGATTGGAGGCTCAAATGCCATAGCGTGCCCGCTGATGCTTTTCACCGCTAGCAGAAGTAAAATCCAAATGCCATCTATCCACTTCGAACGGTTCAGCATTATAAAACTTAATAAAGCTAACAGCAAACTGCTCATCCACGAGATTCCAATTGCGGTGCCAAATAATAAGGAGATAAGCTGTTCCTTGTCGAGAACCTCTAAGTAATCCTGCAGATGGACCGTAATCATAATTAGGACGGCTATCAAAAAGAATCTTTTTAATCGTAATGACCACAAATCATAGGAGGCTCGCAGCTCCGGCTTATCGAAACGAATAAGTAGCCCCCAAAAAATCCAGCCTGCTAATAAAAGCATACCTATAAAATAAGCAATTCTGGATAAATAGAATATGATTTGCTTCACGTCTACACCGCTCGTCAGTTCACTTTCATGGTGACTGCTGCCTGCATCTACTGAGGGCGATGATTGAGACACTGCTTTTTGCCCAACAGTGAATACATAGGACTCAGAAATGGGGTGGCCATCTGCTGAAATCACTTTATAGGCGACCGTATAATTTCCTTCCGACATTTCTGGCAGCTGAACGCTTATTTTTAACTGCTCTTCATTCATTGTTGCAGGGTCATTATTAACTTGCTTCCCGTCCTGACCGAGTACCTTGATGTAGAAAAGCTTATTTTCCAGCCTTTCATTAAATGTTAGTGTCACCTGATCAGGAGACCTATCCAATTGAGCGTCAGGCCCCGGGATCGCATCAGTTAGTGAAGCATGCGCGAATACGTTTTGCGGTAAAAACAGAAATGCGGCAATGATTAGAACGAATATATTTTTCAACAAAAACGGAAGTCACCTCCGGAGCTTTATTTTTCTCCCTCTAATAAGATAGAAAAAAAAAGCAACGATGATAATGACCCGGTTGGGCTATCTTTCATCGTTGCTTTGAATGTTGTGTGTCAATCCATTTCTTATCGCATAGGAGGTTAGCTGCACTCTGTTTTCCAGTGACAGCTTCTCTAATATATTTTTCAAATGATTTTTTACCGTATTTTCTGAAATGACAAGGCGTTCGGCAATCTGACGGTTTTTCTCACCTGCCGCGACATAGATAACCACCTCTTGCTCCCGCACAGTTAACACATTAGGCTGTGATTTCTCAGAAGATTTACCTGTTCTAAATTGATGAAAAAGTCTATCTGCGATTTTTCTCGACACATCTGAATTTTCATCAAGCAGTGCATGCAGGTACGCGCTCCAATCATCCGGGTCCATGTTTTTCAGTAAGTACCCTTGAGCGCCAAATTGTAGAGCGGTAAATAAATCAGCTACATGATCTGAAACCGTCAAAATAACAATTTTTATATCCGGGAACTCATGTTTTATTTTTCGAGTAGCTTCAAGTCCGTTTAGTTTCGGCATATTGATATCCATCAATATGACATCTGGATGCAGCTGGCGACAAAGCTGAACAGCTTCTATGCCGTCTACCGCTTCTCCAATTACGTCAAATGATGAATCATCCTCTAATAAGCTTTGGATCGCCTTACGCGCCATAGGATGATCATCCGCGATTAACACTCGATATTTCATCATATTTTTTCTAATCTACTCCCCGACGTTATTCGTAATGTAATGCCCTTGTCCGCGTCTGTCGTTATTTCGAAACTTGCATTTAGTTCTTTGGCGCGCTTCTCCATTATCGATAATCCATATTTGTTTACGTGCATCTGATGATTTTCAAGTCCGATACCATCATCAACGATTTCAAGTGTCCACCCTACAGACGAGGCACGGAACGTAATATTTACTCGGTTTGCGTGTGAATGCTTTCTTATATTCGTAAATGCTTCTTGTATTATCGCGAAAAATTGAACCTCTTCTCCAGTAGAGAACCATTTTTCTGGAATCTCAATTTCCCTGAAGACTTCAATGCCTGAAATGGCATTCCACTCATCCAGCCATTTGGTTATACGATCGGTGAACGAAATCCCTTCATCCGGTGATGAACGCAAATTAAAAATCGCTTGCCGAAGATGGGTATCCATTTCTGAAATGGCGGATTTCGCTTCATCGTATTTTCCCTGCTTCATTTTTACATTTAGAAAAAACAGAACCTGCCCAATGTTATCATGCAGCTCACGAGCCATTCGTTCTCGCTCCTCATACACTGCCCCTCTTGCCTTTTCTTCTGCTAACTGTTTGTTTTTTCGCTCAATGGTTCCAAACATCCATACGGAGAACAGATAGGAGATGACCACTGTAAAAAGAGTTATCAGCCAATTGCCGGCCTCCATGGAAAATGAATGCAATAGAAATTCATGGCGAATAAATTCGAATCCACCAATAATCAGTGTAGGAATAAGGACGGTTAAAAATTTCAATAAACGGTACGACATTAAATCCACCTCTTCAACATAATGACAACCTTTTCTTATCATAACAAAAAGAAGGCTCATCATGTTTGTTGTTAGATGAATCCGAACAGCATTCCTCCTGCAGCTCCTGCGAGCACAATCACCCATGGCGGAAGCTTCCAAAAAACAAGCATGATAAACAATATGGCCGCCAAGGCAAAATCCATTGGCTTCAAGATTGCGGTTGTCCATAAGGGATCATACCATGCCGCCAGCAAAATCCCAACAACAGCTGCATTGACTCCGACCAATACACCTTGGATCTTTGGGTTATTTCTTAAACCATTCCAGAACGGGAGTGCACCGATAACGAGCAGGAATGATGGTAAAAATATGGCTAACGTTGCAATGACCGCTCCGGGTAATCCGCCAGCCATTGCTCCGAGATAAGCTGCAAATGTAAACAATGGCCCCGGAACTGCTTGCGCCGCGCCATATCCTGCAAGAAAATCCTCCTGTCTTACCCAGCCAGTAGGGATGACTTCTGCTTCCAGAAGCGGCAGCACAACGTGGCCTCCTCCGAACACCAAGGAGCCCGAGCGATAGAAGCTGTCGAACATCGCCAGCCATTGCATCTCTCCCCACTGTCTAAGTAGAGGAAGGGCTAATAATAGACCGAAAAATAAAGATAGGCATGCTACAGCAAAGGGTCGGCTTATCGCTATATGCAATTGAGGGGTTCCCTCTGTCGCTTTTCTTCGATACAACCATAATCCAAGTAGTCCGGCTGCTGCAATAAGAAGCACCTGACTATATGCCGTTTGCCAGAACAAAGTAATCGCCGCAACGATTACCGCTATTGAAACTCTATCCCGATCCGGAGTAAGCTTCTGCCCCATTCCTAAAATGGCATGAGCTACGATTGCTACAGCTACGATCTTCAGTCCATGAATCCAGCCTGCGTTACTTAAATCAAAGCCTTGAAGCAGGAAGGCAAAAGCAACTAGCGCAATGACCGACGGCAGCGTGAAGCCTAACCATGCAACTAAGCCGCCTAGCAGCCCTGCCCTAACAACCCCGATTCCGATCCCAACCTGACTGCTGGCCGGACCGGGAAGAAACTGACACAGTGCAACAAGATCGGCGTAGCTTCGTTCGTCCATCCATTTTCGTCGGAGAATGTACTCATTGTGGAAATATCCTAAGTGGGCGATCGGTCCTCCGAAGGAGGTAAGTCCAAGCTTTGCGGATACGCATAATACCTCTGCAAGCGCGGAGAGCTTTCCTCTCTGACCGGCCATTGGCGGCTCATTCTGATTGGTTTCCATATTTGTTGCGTCTCCTTATCTACTGATGGTGGCTTAATTGTAAGCTGTTGTTTCCACTCCATTCAACACTTTAACAATAAATTTACAATCCAGCTTCAAATAGCTGATATTACCGTGTTGCTACGTGTTTGTATCTAAACCATCCTTTCAAACCGCTGATATTACCATCTTGCTACGTGTTTGAATGTATATCATCCAATCAAACTGCCGATATTTCCATGTTGTATGTGTTTGAATGTATATCGTCCATTCAAATAGTTAGCTAGAAGCACTTTGTCTGCGAATCGGACGATTTGATTGTATGAAATACAGTCTGGGGCAAAGATATCTTTTTTGATGTAGAGTTGATTGTATGAAATACAGTCAAATAGGGTGAATGAAGAGCAGGTTTTACTCAACTTCCGTCCACAGCTGATTTTGAGTTTGTGCCAGCTTACTTAAACATAATGTGGTTAAGAACATTTTATTTCAATCACTTCAATTAAGTTAAATGACATTCAATGACATTCAATGACATTCAATGACGTCCAATTGTGTTCATGCAAAAAAACGGCTGCTTAACGGCAGCCGTTTCAGTTTTATCATCATTTTTTCTAAATTTGATCTAAATTAGATGCCCGCCCAGACATCCTTCGCGTAACGCCCCTCAGATTCGAGGCTTTTCAGCCATTTCGTTGCATCTTGCTCATTTACATTGTGAATTTCACGATAGGCTGCTACTAATGTGTTCTCGACTTCAGGCGCCATTTTGCTACCGTCTCCACATATATAGAGCCTTCCACCTTGATCAAGCACAGCAATAATAGATTTCGAATTTTCCCTCATGAGATCTTGAACGTAAGTTTTAGACGTCCCTTCTACCCGAGAAAATGCTGTGTGTAAGCTTACGATACCTTCCTGCTGGAATTGCTCCATCTCTTCATGGTAAATTTGATCCGAATCATTGCGACAGCCAAAATATAATTGTGCCTCGCCGAGCACTTTACCCTCACTTTTCAGTGCTCGTCGCCCCTGCAAAAAGCCTCTGAACGGTGCAATTCCTGTTCCTGGACCGACCATAATGATTGGAGTTTCTGAATTTTCCGGGAGCTCAAAGTCAGAGTCAGGCGTACTAATAAACATAACGACGGCATCCCCTGGTTGACGGTTAGCTAAATAATTCGAGGCAACGCCTCGATATTCACCGTGACCGCTCCTCGCCGGCCCACGAACAACAGCTACTGTTATGCTAGCCTGATCAGGCAGCACCTTAGGAGAGCTGGAGATGGAGTAATACCGCGCTTTAAGCGGCGGCAGCAGCTCCACGAACCGCTCAAACGGCAGCTCACAAGCCGGATACTTCTCCAGCAGATCAAGCATGGTTAGCCGTTTGCTCAGTACATTTTCCAGATAAGCTTCTTCCTGCAGAAGAGCCTCCAGCTCTTTTTTATGCGGTGGACATACAGTAAATGACGCCAGCTCCCGAAGCTGGGCACGGGTGGCCGCTTCTTGAAGCTCTACACTTAGACTCAGCAAATGATGAACGCTTATTGGACGATCAAGCGGCAGATGTGCGGCACTGCGTCCGCTGGCGCTAATGATCATATGGTCACTGCCTTTTAAACCATATCGTTGCAGCACTCGTTCCACCATTACAGAGTCGTTCTCAGGAATAACTCCGAGATGATCCCCCTCCTGGTAAGTAACGCCTTCAGGAAGTGCAATTTCAATATGGCGTGTGCTTCGCTCACTACCTTGTCCTTGCAGCTCGCGGTTATCCGTTATCGTAGTAAGCTGAGCATTGTGGCTCGCTGCTAACGGAGTATCGTCCAGCCCGCTGACAAACTGCACACTGAGCGTACTTCGCTCCTGCTGTGAAATACCTCGGCTCTTTAGACCCAGTGCAGTAAGCACATCCGGCCATAACATTTCATTCCACTCCACGACTTGCTTCTCGAAATCACCGCTTGCATCCGCCTCACCGCGTACAACAAGCCTCTCAGCTCCTTTGGCCGCAAGCTGCTCATCTATAAATCGAGGAATATCTTGATACGTACTAGCCCAGTTATGGTCTCCGCAGCCGAATACGGCATAACGTACTCCTTCAAGCTCACCGGGCTCCACTCTCTCCAACCATTGTACAAATTCACGAGCGTTGCTCGGCGGCTTCCCATTGTAAGACGCCGAGATGATGAAGACTACGCCCTCTTTGGGCAGCTTGCCCACACGAGTGTTCAGCGATGCGACCTCACTGCTGAAGCCCTGATAACGCGCAGTATCCGCTAGCTCGCGAGCAATTCCCTCGGCCGTGCCCATATTCGAACCATAAAGCACGAGCAGCGGCGTGTCGTGAGAGTCAACTGTAGGTTCGGAAGCTTGTTCATTCTGTTTCTGATTAGGCTTCTCTGTTCCCGCCACAGCAGTAAAAGTATAGGTAGCCTGCTCCCCGCGGGGACGAACCCGCATCGTAAACCCATCCGGTTTAAGCGTCAACGATTCTTTTACTTTTAGCTGGTAATTGGTATGGTCTATAATTTCAAATTGCTTGAGCACCATTCCTAGCACAAGCGTTGCTTCGTGTAGAGCAAATTGCTGTCCGATACAAGCCCGCTGTCCATTTCCGAACGGCTTATAAGCATCATAAGGAATTTTACTCGGATCTTCGAACCGTTCTGGACGAAATTGCTCCACGTCGTCTCCCCATACCTCGGTATCCCGATGAAGCTTAGGGATTAGAACGTTAACACCATCCCCTTTTTTCAACGGATATTTCCCAGCTAGAATCGTATCCTCCTTCGCATATAAGGAGAAAGCTGGAGCGGTTGGCCACAGCCTTAATGCTTCACTCAGAATCATTCGGGTGTATTTTAGCTCGCGAACCTGTGTATAGCTTGGAATTGGATCAGTGAGAACACGATCCACTTCTTCATACGCTTTCTGCAGTTTCTCCGGATTTTTCAACAAATAATAAAGCGCGAACGATAGAAGTCCGCTTGTTGTTTCATGTCCTGCAATGAGGAACGTAATGATTTGAAATCGAATGTTCTCATCGTCCAAAGCTTCTCCAGTGTCCGGATCCTTGCCACTTAACATATGGCCGAGCAGATCGTCCTCGCCTTGATTACCGTGAGCCTTACGTTCGGCAATGATGTTATCAACGAGAGAGAACATAGCTTGAATATCGTGCTTAAATTGCCGCTTCGTAATAACCATAAGCTTATCCTTAATGCCAAGGCGCTGCAGCTGATTCATAGCTTCACTGAGTGCCCGGATCATGCTTGTAATGAAAGGATGCGATTGTTCCCGGTAAAAACTGTTGAAGCGATAATTGAACCCGCATAACCCGATCGTATCAAGGGTGAGTCGAGTCATATCTTCAGGAACATCTACACTCTCATCGGGGTTTAAGCGCGCCCATTTCTGAATGAGTTGAACGGCAATATCAACCATCATTCCGTGATAGCCGCGCATTGCCGTTTGACTAAAGCTTGGCAGCAAAATATTATGCGCCTTATGCCAATTCGGCTCACTCGTCTCACTGGTAAATAAACCGTCACCCGCAAAGGCACGAACCTTCTGTAGCGGCTCCCATACTTTCTTTTCAAACCGTGACTCATCACAAGCATCGGATACTAACTCATAACCGGAAATATACAGATCTTTTCTTCCTGGTAAATCCATGCGAAAGATAGGTCCATATTCATCAGCCAGCTTGACCAATGATTGGACCGGGCCTTCCAAATCAAGTAAAGGAAGGTTGCCAAGTGGACCAAATGTTTTGGGTTGTGGAATATTTGTCATATGTATATCTCCTCCAGATACACGATAGTATGCATTCGTTTCTTTGGAGTATTCAACAAAAGTTTGATTAACTTATACAAATTTAGCATTAGCGGGTTGTCTGTTCAGTTGATTATTGAATAAAATAGCTAGTTGTTTACACTACTCCAAGCTAAATGATCTACTAGTAATGAGGACATCAGGGTTGAGCTCCTTCAATTTCATGCCATACTCTTTTTTCATGTTTGAGATATGTAGTGATTCTATATTAGGAAAATACTCCTTAAGATTGATTAGATCGACCTGTACATTACATAAAATAAAGTCTATATGCTTGACCTTCTTTAGCCCTCCGATCTCTGTTAGATTCATTTCATATGGACAGCTGTTTACAATTAAAGCTTCGATTCCCTCAAAGGTTTTCAACGTACGCAAATCGAGCTTCTTACAAGCATCTATGAGCAATCTTGTTATTCGGCTGTTATCTCCTGTAAATTGTTCCAGTTTTCTGCAGCCTATAACATCTACATAATTCAAACTTGGTATAGCCGCCGTGTCTCCTAAATCCTTAAACTTTCCACGTTTAAAAACCATCGAGTTCAAAGGTATGCTGCTCCATGTTGTTAAATCCAACTGCATAGAGCGGTACAGCTCTAGACTAGTTAAATACTTACATTCAGCTATGGCTGATAAATCTTCTATTCGTTCAACATAAAGAAGAATATGCTCTACTTTTGATTGAGAAATCTGCGCTATATTTCTGCGACGATTATTGTAGGTATCAATGCAAATGTATTCACCTTGTTTAAACCATTCGATACCCTCTAGTGATGTTATATGTTGTCCAGAAAGTATTAAATTTTTCACATTCGGAAATGCGCTTAATACATTTACATCTTTTAATGAGGAATTGTAGTCTATCTTAAGGATTCGAATGTGTTCAACTCCAGCAACATTTTTCCAATGCTCTATGAAAGCATGTTCATCTACCTCTATGCCAAGTTGATTACTTATTGTCACGCATTCGTATTGAGCTTCTATAAGGACGATTTCAGTAAAATTGGACTCATCTACACTAATTTCCATAAACATGAAGCTTCACCCTCTCTTAATCAACATAACGTATTTAAGATAAACCTTGAGCCTAAACAAAACAAGATAATTGTTTTGTTTAGGCTCCTATAGTTAGTTATATGATAATTTCGGCTGATCAGTTATCCCTTACGTTTCGGCCAACTATTTTTTTCATAACAACACCGCCTCTTCCTTACACGACGAGATGGAACGAATAATTTGTTGCACTTCTTTTCAAAAAACGATTTAGTTGAATTCAACCCTGCGAAGCTGTAGTATTTTAGACATCATTCATCTATAGATACGGCGTGCTGATGAGCACGTTTACGTATATACCAAATATCTAGTGATTGGAGCCACTCCATTATGTATCGCAATTTAGAAGATTGTATTATTGATTTAGAGAAAAACGGACATTTGATCCGTATTAAAGAAGAAGTGGATCCCTATCTTGAAATGGCCGCGATTCATATGAAAGTTTTTGAGGCAGGCGGCCCAGCGTTACTATTTGAAAATGTAAAAGGCTCGAAGTTCCGTGCGGTATCCAACCTATTCGGCACAGTTGAGCGCAGTAAGTTTATTTTCCGGAGTACATGGGATGGCGTACAGAACGTAATGGCGCTGCGGAACGATCCGATGAAAGCATTAAAAAATCCGCTTGGACAAATTAAAACCGGATTAGCGGCATGGAAGGCACTTCCTTTGAAAACATCTAGGAGCCTCCCCGTTACTGCACAGGAAATTAACATATCTGACCTGCCGCTCATACAACACTGGCCTATGGATGGTGGTGCTTTTATTACATTGCCACAAGTGTATACAGAGGATCCGGAAAAGCCAGGCATTATGAACTCTAATCTCGGTATGTACCGAGTTCAATTGAGCGGCAATGATTATGAAATGAATAGCGAAATTGGTTTGCATTATCAGATTCACCGCGGCATCGGAATTCATCAAGATAAAGCGAATAAACAAGGTGTCCCATTAAAAGTCAGTTGTTTCGTCGGCGGCCCTCCAGCACATACCTTGTCAGCGGTCATGCCTTTGCCTGAAGGTATGAGTGAGATGACCTTTGCCGGCCTGCTTGCTGGACGCAGATTTCGCCACAGCTATATCGATGGCTTCTGTATTAGCAACGATGCTGATTTTGTAATAACGGGAGAAATTCATCCTGGTGAAACGAAACCAGAGGGTCCTTTTGGCGATCACTTGGGTTATTACAGTCTTACGCATCCGTTTCCAGTCATGAAGGTACATAAAGTATATGCCAAGCCAAATGCGATTTGGCCATTTACTGTTGTTGGCCGCCCGCCGCAAGAAGATACCGCATTCGGTGCCCTTATTCATGAGTTGACAGGCGATGCGATTAAGCAAGAAATCCCTGGCGTCAAAGAAGTACATGCTATCGATGCGGCAGGCGTTCATCCTTTGCTTTTTGCAATCGGTAGTGAACGGTATACGCCTTATCAAAAGGTTAAACAGCCGACTGAGCTGCTCACGATTGCCAATCGCATTTTAGGAACAGGACAACTAAGCCTAGCTAAATATTTATTTATAACAGCAGAAGACAATAAACAGAAACAGTTAGATACTCATAATGAAGTTGAATTTCTAACTCATATATTGGAACGAATCGATCTCAGACGAGACATTCATTTTTATACGAATACAACCATCGACACGCTGGACTATTCGGGCACTGGACTAAACAGCGGCAGTAAAGTTGTGTTCGCGGCTTATGGGGATAAGATCAGAGATTTATGCACAGAGGCACCTAACGTTTTTAGTGAGTTGCGGGGTTTTGAAAATGCTCGAGTTGTGATGCCGGGGATTGTTGCTTTGCAGGGATCTGCTTTTAAAAGCTATGCTGAAGCTCAAACAGAAATCCAAGGTTTATGTGATGCTATTCAAGCGAGTGGAGCGAATGAAGCGAATGGACTTGATGGAACAAATGGAGTGAATGGATCAATCTCCTCTTGCCCGATCATTATCCTATGTGACGACAGTACATTCATGAGTGCGACAATGAACAATTTCTTCTGGGCTACATTTACACGCAGCAATCCTTCGCATGATATTTATGGAGTGAATGGTTATTATGAAAACAAGCATTGGGCTTGTGACAACGTCATTATTGACGCTCGCATCAAACCACATCAAGCTCCGCCATTAATAGCGGATCCAGAAGTAGAGAAAAACATCGAGCGATTATTTGTCAAAGGAGCAAGCTTGGGTGGATTGAAGCTGCTATGAGTGGGTTACTCCTGAGTTAGTTGCTATGGGCTGGAAGTAGCTGGGGATGAGAATCGCCAAATGGTTTTTCGATCTGCTTGAGCGGTGAAGACCGCATAGGATGGCATTTTCGTGCTCAACTATCTGATTAAGCACGATTTTGGTGCTTACAGGTAGCTTTTTGGTTAGTTTTAGAGCTGTAAGCTTGTTTTTTGAGCTTACAGCTCTGTTTCTGTCAAGATTTCCTTTGAACGGCGCCCTGTAAGCTGAATTTCGGTGCTTACAACTAATTACGAGGCTAGTTTCAGGACTGTAAGCTTAATTTTTGAGCTTACAGCTCTGTATCAGCTTAGAAATTCATTGGTTGGAACCTTATGAGCATCATTCGAGACATACAGCTAATTTCGGAGCTAGTTTGAGGTCCGTAAGCTCGATTTCGATTATCGGGCTTATGGCTTTTTTTGTGAACCCTCCATTTGAGTCCAATTCGCACTTCTCAATAGATCTTTAAAACTCAACACCACGAACCTTGGAAAATACCATCGTATCTCTCAATGATCCCTCTACATCTAACGTATCGTTTCGAAAAGTTCCTTCCAGAGTGAAACCTAGACGTTTGGCAACCTGAGCACTTCTTGCATTACGGGCATCACATCGAATTTCAATCCGATTAGCTTGCAGCTCATGTATTGCGAAGTTTGTGATAGCCTCTGCAGCTTCCGTAATATAACCTTGATTGCCAAATGATGTTCGCACCCAATAACCAATTTCAAATTTACGCGAATGCCAATCCGGTCGATGCAAACCGCTGCTGCCTACTAGTTGCCCTGTTTCCTTCTGAATAAGTAGCAGCCTAAAATCCGTGCGATTCAAAAACTCCAATCTAGACCGTCGAATACTAATTTCCGACTCTTCAACGGTAGGAATCACCTGAGCCCACGGCATCCACGGGCGCAATTGCTCTAGACTTTCTTTTACCGCCTTGTTTACGATCGCGCCATCATTCCATAAAGGAGCGCGTATGAGCAACCGTTCACTTTCAAAGCTCTCTGGTATCTCAAATAGAATCGGATCACTTGCATTAGTACTCATCTCAACAGCTCCTAACAGAAAATATTTCCACTAAGATTAACAGTAATATTGTCTTTCTTCAATAAATATTTTGAAAATTCAATAAACTAACGAGATGCAATAGGCTGCCGATTCAATGCCGGCAGCCTGCTATTGGTTGTATGATTGATTTCTCGTTATCCGTTAGATTGCGCACCGGTCACACTCTGATTCTCTTCAACCCCAAACCTTTTCGCATTTCTAGCGCGAGCACGTTCAATCTCCACCTCGCGATTACGAGATTCAGAGTTGGTTACCAGTGTGTTCAATAAAGTCCGAGCGGCCATTGCCACCTCCTCAACAGCGCGATGAAACGCCTCCTCATTCGCCTGTGACGGCTTGTTATAGCCCGAGATCTTTCTCACGAATTGCTGCGAGGCCGCCATGATTTCATCGTCGGTAGCCGGTGGGTCAAAGTTAAATAACGTCTTTATATTTCGGCACATATTTTTCTCCTTTTGTTTTCTGTAGTATATCAATATATCAATTTTACGATACATGCACTCTCTCACGCCAGTGAATAGAACCACTTAGGAATTGCGCCTGAAGGTCCTTCTGTTTAAAAGCTCTCCACAACCCATTTAACAGATCAAATCTAAAGCAACTTTTTCTCCATTCCAACGTCCATACAATATGGAGATATATGGGAGGTTTTTTAAAAATGATGAAGTTATCAAATCATTGGTTTAGTTGGACGGTTAAATTATTGCTTGTAACTTGTTTGTGCTTTCTGGCATCTCATCAGGCAAGCACACACGCTGCACCCTCAGGAGTTCAGTTCGAGAATCGCATATTAGAAAAAGTCGTGCGTAATGCCTTGCACAAGCCTCAAGGAGAAATAACCATTATAGATATGGCCTCCCTTAAGGAAATTTCTACGAACTATGACCATATTACGAGCTTAAAAGGATTAGAATATGCCGTTAATCTGACCAGTCTATATATGGTTAACAGTAAAATAAGTGATCTAAGCCCCATTTCAGGACTTCACCAGTTAAAATCGATTAATCTAACTGACAATTACATTTCTGATATAAGCCCGCTTAAAGGATTAAACAATGTTGTACAGCTATCGTTAAGCCGTAATCGGATTAGTGATTTGTCGCCGCTTGAATCCATGACAACTCTGCAAACATTAGATTTAGCGACAAATTTAATATCTGATATCAAGCCGCTCAAAAATATGCATCTGCTGGAACGTCTGGAACTGAATGATAACTTTATTTCCGATCTAATAGGAGTAGAAGAGCTATCCAAGCTCGATTCATTAAATGTTAGCGGAAATCTGATCACTGATTTATCTCCATTAATGAATTTAAAATCCCTATTCTCTCTTAATATTTCGAATAATAAAGTAAATGATCTAAAGCCCGTTCATCAAATAAACCTTTACGCGCTTGAAATAGTTAATACAGAGATTACTGATCTGTCTCCTATAGAAAAGATGAACACTCTGAAGGTCATTTATTTAAAAGAGTCCGCATTAGACAAACGTTCACAAGCTTTTATGCAGCAATTTAAAGCAAATAAAGAGCATTTTGTATCTAGTAGTGAAACATACTCTGCACCAAAAATTTTTATTAATGATGAGGTACAAAGCTTTCCCGTTCGACCTGTTCAGAATAAGGGAAGAATCATCGTTCCTCTTCGCGGGTTACTGGAATGGATAGGCGCTGATTTTAAATGGGATGGGAAAACAAGACAAGTCACGTTAAAGTATGAAGGATCAGAGGTTATTCTTACGCTTAATTCTAATAAGGTCATCGTAAATGGCAAAGAACAATTAATTGATACTGAACCTTATATTGAAGATGGATATACGATGGTTCCTATTCGGTTCATTACAGAAACGTTCGGATTTGATCTCAAGTGGGATAGTAAGCACAATTGGGTCATGCTTTCTACACCTTCATCGCACATTTAACAGAATAAGATATATACGAATTTAAATAAATGAATCCAGCAGTTTCTGATTTACAATACGGAGGCGAATCGTAGCTGTGTAAAGTTACAGTTCTCCTCCTTTTTCCGTTCAACTAGCTATTTTCTTAGGCAAGTTTTTTCTTTAGTTTCGTAAGCTCGTCAAGCATGGCCGGTCGGCGAGGATACATACCGATTAGCTTCTCTAGAAGGAGCAATGCATTCTGCTTGCTTCCAGTGTCTGAGAAGCTCTTGATCAGCTTGCACACACCCTTATATCCTCTTCGGTCTGTGGCATCGACTGCCTTTTGCAAAATGTATTTTTCATAAATAATGCTTGTCGGCCCGGGGTAAGACTCAGCAATCCGCTTCCCAAAATATTCAATCAAATACGGTTGGCGTTCGACCACTCCCAGCAATTCAAGGTACTCTCCCTCCTCTTCAAGGAGCAATGCATAGGAATTCGGAAACAACTTCTTTGATAGATCACTCAGTAGAGATACTTTTAGTTCCTCATTCCACAGCTCCTGACTCATGTAAAGCTCTTTCAGCTTGGAATAATAAGAGGAATAACCTTGGAACAGCACCTTGCGAAACAGTTCGATCAGCTTTTCTGTCTCTGAGGTTTCCGTATATACACGCTCTAAATAAAGCGCCCACTTTAAATTGGCGGAGGACCCTCCATTCTCAGTCTCCATTGCATCCGTACACAACTGCTCCGCCAAGCTGTATCGCATCTCTTGAAGAGCGTTCTCTACCGCAATGACTCTAAGCTCGTCCACTTCAACATGGTCCATCAAATATTGATTTGCCGCAGCCGCAGTATCCAACTTTAGCATTATGCTGTATGTGATCATGTACATTGCAGGATATTGCTGTCCAGAATACATGGGCCCAAGAATCGGGAACATCGCGTACACCTTTTCCGCCTGCTTGGAATTATATACAAAATAAACCGAGGAGCGAAGCAATTCATAGGCAAACTCCACCCAGTCCTTGAAGGCTTTGTTTTTCACGGTCTTTAGAATGGCATCAAAAAAATATTTCTGATCATTTTCCTCGGCAGAACGACAAAGCTGATCTACAGCATTGAGACACTCGCGTATTACATCGTTAGCCATCCCCGATGACGTATCCGCATGGGAGATTAGCTTAATCATCTCTTTCAGAATTAACAACTGAGCATCAATTGAGTATTGCCGATCTGGATGACTCTCCGCACTTTCGGACAAGGAGCTTAATTCAGCGCACACTCTATTGCAGCCGCTATAGTGAAGAAACCCTCGATCAGAGTTGCTTCGAACTAATATTCCAATCAGTTGTTTGAGCACTTTTAACTGGAGGCTTGTTTCCATCAATTGCACCTCATCTATTATGTTCGACTAAATGATTAACTCTGCCTCTCCAAATACTCCGAAGGAGTAACCTGATAGTGCTTTTTAAATATTCTACTAAAATAAAGCTGATCCTCAAAACCTACAAGGCTTGATATTTGCTGAATATTCAAGTGGGTATGCTTCATGAGCTCGCATGCTTTCTGCAACCTATATCTATTCAAGTACTGCAAGGGTGTCGTATCTGTAATCATCTTAAATAAGGTTGTATATCTGTCAGTGCTAAGGTGTGCAATTTCGGCGAGCCTTTTTACGTAAATTTCCTGCGAAAAGTTATCGTGTATATATTTGATGGATTCGTAAATCTCCGTTCTGCTTCTGTTGATCTTAATATCCACACCCTGCTCAATCTGCCTTGATATCATAGAAAACAGAAAAGAAAGCAGCGACGCCGAGGCAAGCTCAAATCCAGCCTTCTTATCACGTAATTCATTCATAATCTGCTCAAAAATTTTGACTATATCGTTGTTAATTCCCACAAAAAGGATACGTTCATCAGCAAGCTTAGCTTGAGACAGCAGCTCATCGACTCCGTAGCCGGTAAAATGCACCCAATAGGATAAAAACCTCTGTTCATTATAATGACCATAATACTGCTCTTCATCTGGATGATATAGAAAAAGACTTCCTGGCTGCAAAATATAATCTCGCCCTCTGCTGCGTACTGTCATCGGTCCGGAATAATTATAAGCGAGGTAAAAGTCCTTACGACCGTCTTTCCTGTGTGACATTTTATAATAAGATTCAAACTCATAAAATCCTACAGCGTTCACGAGCAGATATCCATCTAAATTAGCAAACCCTCTGTCATCTAATTCAGGTATTCTAAATTCACTTATAAAGTTCATAACGTCACCTCTTGCCTGTATTCTATCATATCGTTCATCAGATACGTGAATTATCCATATTTATAAGGAGAATTTACATATGGTTTAGGCCATGAAAAACTTATAATCGTAATAATAATTACTCAAACACTTTGGAGGTATTAAATTGAATATATCACTAGGCTTAGAGGTTGAAAGCTACAAATATGTATACGGCGCCTTAAACACTTTCCATCTGCCTTTCAACGAGAATAAGCAGCTTTCATTTGTTTGCGGAAAAAATGACAGAGCTGCTGTTCAACTCCTTGTCTATTCCGAACAGGAAATGCTGGTATGTGTAAACGAGGATGCTGCCTTCTATGAAAAAGGCCCGATCGATATCGTTCGCGTCCATGTTGAAGTGCCCGGCTTGAAGAAGGGCAGTATTAAAGCTAACCTGATTGGGCTTGTCGAGGATGACGATCGCCAATTAAAGTCCGATATTATTTTAAAACAGCCCTATATAAAAGTAGAAGGCAGAAGAACGCAGCCCGTATGGATTGAAGTTGAGATAGATAGGGATGTTGAGCCAGGTGTGTATGCGCCAGAAATCTCCGTACTAGGACATCGCATGTTTGAAGATGAACAATTGATTAGAACGTTAACCTTTGAAATAAAAGTTGTAAATACAACATTAAGTGATGCCAAGGACTATACGTTCAACTTAGACTTATGGCAGCACAATTCTAATATTGCCAGAAAATACGATCTTGAGCTGTGGAGCGATGAGCATTTTGTTATTATGGAAAACTATATCTCTTCTTTGGCCGATCTTGGACAAAAGGCACTAACGGTCATCACATCCGAAATTCCTTGGTCGGGCCAAGCTTCCTCTTACGACAGAATCGATCCCGCTAACATGTTTGAATATAATATCGTACAAACGAAGAGATTGAGCAATAACGAATGGTCCTTTAATTTCGATGCTTTAAATCGATATATTGAATTAGGTATGAAGCATGGGATTAACCAAGAAATTGAAGTGTTTGGCCTGATTAATATTTGGGTTCTTGAGGATGTCGGGTTTGGCAGAGTCATTGAAGATTACAGCGATGCAGTGCGCATCAGATATTGGGACGAGAGCAGCAAAACCTTTAAGTATATGAAGCAAAAGAGTGATTTCGAGAAATATGTTCAAGCTCTTGAGCAAAACTTTATTAATAAGGGATGGATCGAAAAAGTAAGAGTCATCGCAGATGAGCCATCTGATACTGAAGTGTTCACGGCTCGACTTAACGAGCTTAAGAAAATAGCACCGTCGTTCAAATATAAAGCTGCTATTAATCACGCATCCTTCATCGAAGAAGAAATCGAAGGCATTTTAGATTATGTTCCGATTCTAAACTGCGTTGCTAATGAATTCGAGAAAATTAAGGAATTGAAAAAGAGCATTAAAGGAAATATGACCTATTATGTATGTTGTGGGCCTGAAATCCCTAATACATTCATCTGTTCACATTTGCTAGAAAGCAGACTCATTCCTTGGCTTGCTTACTATATGAATATGGATGGTTTTTTAAGATGGAATTACACGGTATGGCCGAATGATCCATTAAATAAAATTACTTATCATTATCCGATCTTCCCTGCTGGCGATACCAACTTTGTTTATCCTGGTAAGGACGGCAAACCGTTGCTAACACTTAGATATAAACTATTGCAAAAAGGAATTCGTGATTACGAAATCATCAATAGCTATACGAATAATGGCGGAGACAGAAATCAGATTGAACAAAATATGAAGAAGGTATTCCTGTGGGAGTCCATTGATGAGCTTCATCCAGATGCGCGGAAGAAACGAGCAGAAGTTTTCTCATTAAACAACAATGACTATGAAGACTTTATAGCTGAGATTATTACGAAGATGGCTGAGTAGGATCGGATTTAAAATTCTTATTAGAGAAATGAACAAAGAGGCTATCCTGCAGCAATTAGCTGACGTAGGATAGCCTCTTTGTTATAACACCGATCTTTTTATCATCAATGAATGCTTAATACATATACACTTCGTTTTCTGTTTCTGGTGAAGTGCTGTTTCACGAAAAAACGCATCATCTTTTAAAAGCTCCATTAAAGCCTTAGTTGCGGCTTGCATAGCTAGCGCTTCATCCTCGAGCAAATAATAAGCGACTTGGTAACCGTAGGCTTCGAATTGCTTCAGTACATCGGCCTTCCGCCGCACCTCTTGGTGCTTAGTCACTGCCCTATTAGCTCTCATGCTAGATGCTCTCTTGCTTTAATGCATCGATAATATTTTCTTTTTTCACTTTAGAGCTGGAGTAAAGCATGGCTGCACTAACAATAACAAAGACGGCAGCAATTACAAATATCATACTCGTCCATGGAAGTACAAACTCATAGCTAAAGCTGTTCATCAATGACCTGTGAATGAGGTACATCACAACTATACTAATCGGAAGCCCGTAGAGCAATGACTTTATGCCATAAAAAATACTTTCATAATTCATCATTTTATTAAAGCCTTTTGGTGTCATGCCTACAGATTTCAGCATCGCGAATTCTCGTTTACGCAGCGAAATACTCGTCGAGATTGTATTAAATATATTTGCAATTGATATCGCCGTAATGAGCAGGATAAATCCATACGTGAATACAGACATTAATAAAATCATCTGCTCTTCCTGCTGCCTGCCCTGATATACATTGTAAATATATGTTTCCGGCTCCTTCATCTCCTCGATCTCTTGCTGCGTTGCCATTGGTTTCGCACTTTTTAGGTAAAGCCTTGTATTGATATGACTATTATCCTTATTCTCAACCAGCTGATTGATAACTTGCTCAGAAACTATGATATTTAAATCACCTAATCCCCCTGAGTTAACTCCCATTGGGAACTGGTCTGTCAATTGAGCGATTTTCACTTTTTTATGATTCTTCTCTAATCCTGTTTTACTATCTTTTTCGTACACTTCATCGAACAAATCTATGCTATCACCAAGCTTTTTATGAACCGCTTTGGTTTCAACATACTTCCCTGCTACTTCATCCTCATAAGGAACTGTATCAATGACAATGGCAGCCAAATTTTTAGGATCAGGATCAATAAGCTGTTTATAGTCTGCACCCACCTTGTCGGCATAAGCTTGCAGGCTTTTTTCATCTAATGCATGGACCGTAATATAGTAACGATATTTTCCATCCTTTAAGAGAGTGGGATCTACCTTTATCTGTTCTTGCAATTCTTTAGCTATTTCTGCTTCAGTAATCCATGCATTCATTGATATTGCTTTCATGACACTGTATTCAGTTATATCATCCAGAGTAGTTATCGCGTTAAATACTCGATCACTTATTTCTCCACTCCCTGTTGATACTTGAATATCATAATTTAGACCACTCTGTGACAGCTCAAGTGATTTCTTTAAATTATCAGTGAAATAAGAAACGGCTAAGAAAAGAACGATGCTAATGACGAGCGAAAATACAGTGGCTTGATATCTTCGTTTGTTTCTTTTTAAATTTTTCAAACCAATTTCCGCTTCGATACCGAAAATCTTACGAATGAGCTTCGATGTCTTCACAGCCTTACCTGTAAGCTTAATATCTGTTGACTGTCTAATGGCATCAATAGCAGAGATCTTAGATGCACGTATTGCCGGGACATAAGTGGATATAAAAATCGTCAATATAGAAACCACACAGGCAATCAGGATGGAATAGGGGGTAACGACTAAGGATAGCTTTTCAGTTACTCCCAGCGCTCCTTGAATGGTGGAATTAATGAACCAGAATGTTATCCCAATTCCGATAAAACCACAAATGATTCCAATGGGGATACTAATCGCACCAATAATAGCTCCCTCAAAAAATACTGAGTTTCTCTTCTGTTTTTTCGTAGCTCCAACACTAGATAACATACCTAAATGACGAGACCGCTCTGAGACGGAAATTGCAAAAGCATTATAAATTAATGAGACGGATCCAACGATAATAACGCCCATAATGATGACGCTTAATGAAAACAATGTTGCTTGCAAGCCATCATTGTTCGTTACACCATAGTAACGAAGCAAGCCATTATTATAAGAAATGGACTCTACATCTATATTATTTGTCTTTGCAAGACTTTCCGCATGACTGTATAAGGATTTTTTCACTTTATTTACGGATACAGATGCAAATACGGTTTCGTCCTCGCCAATCAAGCTTTCATCTACATAAGTTAAGACCGTATAGCCGGGCGCCCATGTTGACTCCCATGTGGGACGCTTTATGAAGCCTACAACTGTATAGCTTGCAGTTATTTGGTTTTTTAATACTTCATTAGTTGATTCATCGTCTATACGTAATCCCGTATATTGATCCAGTGTTTGCTCTTCACCCAAACTATTCTTGTAAATCCGTTGACCGACTTCAAGTGTTAATCGATCACCAATTTTATATTGTACTTTAGCGTTAGAGGCAATTTCGTCTGACAAAACGACTTCATGCTCGGCTTGTGGAAAACGTCCCTCACTTAATTCAATCGGGAACTGTTTAAAGCCTTGTTCATTATACTCCTTGATAAATAAATAAGGCTTGTTTGCATTTTGTGCCCCTGCTAGTGGAGCATAACCGCGATCTCTTGTGATAACAACACTTTTTGTTTCTTCATCCTTTTGAATGGCTTCCAGCTGATCTTTATTTACATCCTTATACAGAACATGCCATTCTCCCGAGTTGGCAATTTCCTGCTTTTTCATTAAGTTCAAAAAAGATACGCCAAGCGTTGCTACAGCTGCTACCATGGCGACTGAAATGATGACGCCAATCATCGTAACGAGCGTACGTCTCTTATTTTGCTTCAAATGTCTGATTGTTAGTTTATTTACAATGTTCATGGACGAACCACCTCATCCTTGGCGATCCTCCCATCTTCAATCACAATGACTCGGTCTGCTTGCAGTGCAATTCGCTCGTCATGGGTAATGACAATTAGCGTCTGATTGAAGGTTTTATTGAACATTTTTAGTAAATCGATAATTTCACCGCTATTTTTACTGTCTAGATTACCAGTCGGCTCATCCGCCAGCATAATTGCTGGATTGCTAATAAGCGCTCTACCGATTGATACCCTTTGCTGCTGGCCGCCGGAAAGCTGATTGGGCAGATGACCTAAGCGGCTTTGTAGATTTAACGTCTTCACGATATCATCAAATTGCTTTTTATCCACCTTATGTTCATCAAGCAGCATCGGCAGTGTAATATTTTCTTCAACGGTGAGAACCGGAATAAGGTTATAAAATTGATAAATAAGACCGATTTGTCTGCGTCTAAAGATCGCCAGCTGTGTTTCATTCAATTTATAAATATCCGTATTTTCAATGAGCACCTTTCCGCTTGTCGGTCTATCCACACCGCCTAGCATATGAAGTAGCGTTGATTTCCCCGAGCCTGACGGACCAATAATGGCGACAAACTCACCTTTTTTTACTGAGAATGAAACATCATCAAGCGCCTTTACTGCCGTTTCACCTTTGCCGTATATTTTAGACAGATGATCTATTTTTAATATTTCCACTTTAAAACCTCCATTAATTTGCTGTTGGTTTTAGTATATCTGTCTAAAATGACTATCAAGTGACTAATAAATGACAGTTTAGTCACTTAACCTTATACGATTTGTTTATAAAACTTAATTCGGAACTGTGTGCCGCTCGCTGGCAAGCTTTGAACTTCTATATCTCCGTTTTGGCTAGTTATAATACTGTGAGCCATCGCAAGACCAATTCCGATACTGCCCTCACCGGCATTTTTCCCTTTATAAAAACGTTTGAATATATAAGGAAGATCCACCTTCGGAATTCCTTTACCATTATCAGCAATGATCATTTCCGTATACAGCGCATTTTCAGAAAAAGATATGGCGATCCTTCCGCCTTCCTGTGTGTGCTCTACACCATTTTTTAAAATATTGATCAAAGCTTCAGCTGTCCAATTTAAATCCCCCACAAAAGAAACGGTTTCTTCACCCGTTATCGACACCGCTAGCTGCTTAACTTCTATCGGGATTAGAACAGACTCTAATGCTTTATTGATAAGCTTTTGTACTGCTATTTGATTTTTTTTGAAGGGTACTGTACCTGCATCAATTTTTGAAAGCTTTAATAAAGAAGAAACGAGCCATTCAATCCTTTCAAGCTGAATCCGGATATTTCGTGTGAATTCTGTTCGTTTGACTACCGGCAGATCAGCGTCGCTTAATAAATCAGCCATCATCATCATGGAGGTAAGCGGGGTTTTGAGCTGATGAGAAATATCCGAAATAGCATCGGTTAGCTTGAGTTTATCTTGTTGAAGGATCGAGCTATGCTCGGACAATCTGAGAGTCACCTTATAAATATCATTTTTTAAAATACTAAGCTCACCTTCTTGATTATCGCGAACATCCAGTGAATAATCACCACCGCTGATTTGCCGCAAATAACCCGAAAGCTTTTCTATTTCACGATATCTCCAGCGCGTATGTATGAAGCTGCATCCAATTAGGAGTGCAGAAGTAATGAAAATGAGTACCGCAGCAGCAAGTGAAATAAAAGAAGCGGTGACAATTGCCACCAAACTTATTGAGCACATCACTACTAATTGAATGTTGATCTCTCTATTACGCAGCATGCTAATCACCAACCTTATAGCCTAAGCCGCGTACTGTTTTAATAATCGTTGGATTCTGCGGATTATCCTCCAGCTTTTCCCGCAGCCTTTTGATGTAAACCGTTAATGTATTATCATTTACAAAATCACCTGCAACATCCCAAATCCGCTCAAGCAGCTGATTTCTGGAGAGAACCTGTCCAATATGGTTAGCGAAAATAAGCAATAGGCGATACTCTAACGCAGTTACTGGAACTTCCTCATTATGTTTGTAAACCTTGCCTTCAAGCGTATTAATCCGGACATTTTCCAGTTCAATTATTGCTTTTGTCTGGGTCTGCTTCTGGTATCTGCGCAGCACCGATTTGATCCGTGAGAGAAGCTCGCGAATGCGAAAAGGCTTCGTAATATAATCATCTGCGCCCATATCTAGACCCATTACAACATTAACCTCATCATCAATCGCCGTTAAGAAAATGACGGGGATATCGCTGCGTTCCTTCACTATTTTGCATAATTCATAACCACTGCCATCCGGCAGCGATAAATCAAACATACATAAGGTGAACTGATCGAGCTCCTCTGCCAGCACTTTTTTTGCGGAAGCCGCATCATAACAAAGTACGGTAGTAAATTGATCCTGCTGTAAGGAATATTCAAGTCCGGATGCGATCGTTTTATCGTCTTCCACAAGCAATATTTTCATATGATAATCATCCTACCTTTATTTTGCTTCGAGAAATTGTATGAAGACATTTATTGTATCATATCTGATACCCTGCCCTCATTACCTCATTATCCGAATTTCTAATAAGTAAAACAACTAAGGCCATCTAGAAAAGGGCTACCACATCAGATCTAAACGTTTGATGCGCATATAACAAAAACCCCTTTAGATGTGATTATCCAAAGGGGTTAAGTCGTGCTTTCTGTTTCTCTCCTATTAAACACTTAAAACTTATCAAGTATGCCTGTACTATCAAGAAATACGATGATGATTGCTATAGGAATAACGAACCTCATTATAAAAAACCATATATGAAAAGCAGAAGCCCCTAGACGAGAATGCCGTAAAAGTTCCTCTCGCAACGTGCTTTTCTTAATCTTAAGTGGTACGAAAATAGAAATTAAAAATACACCAAGCGGCATTAATATATTACTCACTAAATAATCGGCTGAATCAAATATACTCTTCGAGAAGATTAAAATATCAGCAAAAACACTATACGATAATGCAGAGGGAATGCCTACTACGAAAATTAAAGCACCAATAATAAATGCATATTTCGATCGCTTCTCCTCTTTTCCTTTCACTATAGATGCTACTATAATTTCTAACATAGAAAAGGCCGAAGTTAATGTGGCAAATAAAAATAAGGCTAGAAAACCTAATAAGAAAACTTCTCCAAAAACAATTTGATCAAACACAGCAGGCAATACAACAAACAGCAAGCCAGGTCCTTCTGATGGTTCTAAACCCAGCGAAAATACAGCCGGAAAGATTGCCAATCCTGCTAATAAAGCAATCAATACATTCATTGTAACGATTGAAATAGCCGGTTGAATTAAGCTTTCCTTTTTTGAAAGATAGGAACTATAAGTAACCATTACTGATACTCCGACACTTAAGGAGAAAAAAGCTTGACCCATCGCAAACAGAATACTTTGAGATGTGATTTTCGAGAAATCAGGTGCCAGGAAAAATTTCACGCCTTCCATAGCGTTATCCAGTGTAAGTGAGCGAATGATAAGAACAATAAATAATAAAAATAAAGCGGGCATCAATATTTTACTTACTTTTTCAATACCATTTTGAACCCCTTTTGCTACAACGAAGACTGTAATAGCCAAAAAGACAAATTGAGCTGCAATAACCAAGGTAGGATTTCCAATTGTTAGGTTAAAGACGGATCTATAATCTGCTCCCTCGCTAATTATTCCGCCAAACAAGCCTTTTGCAAAATAGATTACAATCCAACCACCAATGACACTATAAAAAGACAATAAAAGAAAACTGGTAAATACCCCTAGCTTTCCGATCCAATGCCAATTACTATTAGGAGCTAAACTCCGATATGCACTAATTGCTTCCTTTTGCGTGCTTCTACCGATAACAAACTCTGCTAACAACAATGGAAAACCCATAAACAAAACAAATAAAATAAATAGAAGAAAGAAAGCTCCTCCCCCACTTATACCTGTAACATAAGGAAGCTTCCATATGGCGCCTACTCCTATAGCCGATCCTGCTGCAGATAAAATAAAACCAATCCTCGATGACCATTGCTCTGTTGTTTGCAAGCTAATCCATCCAATCTTTATTATCTATAAAACAAAGTAAAAAATAAAAAAAGCAACATCACTATCTTTAACGATAGGGACGTGGCTTTTCACGAGGTAACACCCTAATTAGAAACTTACTTGTTTCCACTTGTTAGTATAACGGTTTAATCCGTATTTATACTACTTTCTCTAAGAGGCAGTGTAAAAAAAGCTCAAGTACTTTTCGTTGCTTATTCGATATTTATAATAATAAACGGAATTATAGTATGGTAACACCTAAAGGTCAACCGTTTATTCATATTTAGTTGAAAAACGGCTTTGCGGATCGCGGCTGGTGCGCGATAAGAGTACAGCGCCCACGCAAAAAAAAGTGATGGCTTGGGATTAGATCCCCAACCATCACTTCTTACATCTATTAATTTTTCTTATTGATTGCCGGATTGATCATGAGGTACTGTGACGGTAACAGTTTCAACCGTTTTGTTCCCCGCTTTATCGGTAGCTGTATACGTGATGGTATAGATGCGTGATTTTTCAGCCCGCAAACGGAATGAAGTGGCGGCTGTACCGAAATCGGCCTCAATGTCGCCGTTATCGCTATCCGATTGATTACTCGTGATAGACGTTAACACCACAGATTCAACGTCAGATATAGTATCACTCGAATTCAATAGGACATTGATCGTCACCATCTTATGATTCGGCGGCCAAATTGACGTCTTATCTAACTAGACAGAAAGCGCTGGAGCTGTCTTGTCAACTTTAAATTCACGGTTTAACTTGCGCAAAATGTATGTCTCTCCGGCGACGGTATTGAAGGTAACAGTAGCTTCACTCTCCCAGTTAGGGGCGGTTCCAGTGGTGGCTTCAATCTTACGGCCGGATGAGTCAAAGACATCGGTGCCCACAGCCCAAGGAGAGGCAACGGTCAGAGGTTTTCCCGCCTCACTCTTGATGGTCACGCTTTGCACCTCGTTTGACGCTCCGTCGTAAGCAGCGGACACAACGAAGGCTCCCGGCGCACGCAGTCTGGCAAAAGTAGCGTTCTTTCCGCTCACCCAGTTCGGGAACACCTTCATAACACCCTGGTCACTCATGAGCAGCATACTGTTGATCGCCTCGGTCGCGCCGATCTTCTCCACGCCGTGCACACCATCGCTGATGCGCAGATTGGGCTGAATCTGGGCTCTGATCGTGTTGGCCATATTTTCCAAGACATCAACAGCGGGGTATCTGGAGCGAACCGCGTCGTTGAAGATTCTCGGGAAATTGTTGATCTGTCTCCACGCGCTGGTGCCGAACACGTCGATTGTGTTTCTGGCGATCTGCAGCGCGCTGTCCGGGGAGTAGTAACCCAACTGACCGCCGGGAACAACGATGTCGAGCGGAATGATGTTTCCGTCGCCCGGGACAGGATTGGCCAGATCTACCCACTGCCCATTCTTCCACTCCTTTTCCGCGAGGGCATAGACCTGCTTGTTTCTCCATACACTGGTCGGCTGCGGAGCGAGGTGATCTAAAATATCCTGCCAGTGCGCCCTCAGATTCGCGTCTCTGTCCAGCGTGACGCTAGCGGCAATCAACTCAGACAAGACATTCTTGAGCGCCGCAAGTTCCACCGCGGGGTTTATGGCCCATGAGCCCTCGTTGTAACCTGCGTACAATATATACGTGTCGCCGGTCTTGTCGAGCCATGCGTCATAGAAGTTCACAACTTTCTTAAGATAGTCATAGACGTAGGTTTCCAGATACGTTTCGTCCTGTGTATAGTGATAATATTGAGTCAGAGGATAGCTGCTGTAAGCAGCGTTGAGCGCCTCGGAGAGATAATTATCGTCCGTGACGGTGCCCCACGGTCCAATACCCACCGGATACAAAACCGCGTCAGCGATTCCATTTTGCAGATCCGGACGGCTATTGACGTAGCTTGCGTTGATACGTCTGAGCTGATTCGGGTCCGCAGCACGTCGCATACCCTCGGGCACGAAGCTCAAGAGCGCCTCTCCGGCCGGCAGCGACAGGTCGGAGCGGTTGCTGGAGTTGGCTCCGTAAAACGTTGCGATAAAGTTGTAGTTGAGATGGTAATCGGACGACCAACTAGAGTTGTCCGTCGTGTGCCATACCCCATAAAGTCCAGGGGCAACTTTTCCGGATTTGGCGGTGCTGCCAAGGAGATACTGCGCCCCGTAGTAGTATTTCTGTACGTCGGCGTAATCCGGAATATTGATGTATGAGGCAGACCAGAAGTTTTTCCACCAGCTTTGATGATCGGCCCGCAGGGACTCCACGTCCTGAGCGCCGTTGATCGACGACAGCAGAGCGCTCGCCTCGAAGACCGGATCGGTCGTGAGCATTTGGTTCTTTGCGTCGTAGTTCTTTCCGCCGCCACCGGTCGCTGTGACGATCTGCACCGTCTGACCGGCATCCAGCGTAAACGCCGTCGTGCCCGTGCCTTTCAAGCTGTTGACAGAGACCGTGCTTTCGGCGCCCAGCACCTTGGTTGCGAGAGCCGCCTTCGATGTCCATGAGTTCGGGTTGAGCGGCGCGTTGTTGAACGTCGCCCTTGTGACTACCGCGTTTCTGTCAACTTTCTCGGCAGTGGCCGGGAAGTTTCGGTTGTCCGCCTTGCCCCAGGTGTTCACTTCCAGATCCACCGGCTCGGTCCCCAGAGACGTGAGTTCTGTAACCAACAGGTTTTTCGAGGAGGATAGCCATGTTTTCATCGACAGCATTACGCCATTGATACTCATCTTGGTCTGGATCTGCGAGTTCAAGATATCCTGCTTCTCATACGTCGGAGTCGGGTTCTCTAGAACGGGTGCTGTTTGCTGCGGACGCTCATAGAGTTCAAACTGTCCGATTCTGGCGCGTGGATTGGGGTCGGTATTGCTCTGCTGCAGCGGATTGGTTATGTACAGTCGGAAATGCGCGGAGGTGACCGGTGCGCTCAGGTTCTCGTCGTACACATCCTTTGTGTTGTTACCAACCACAGACACGTCCGTCCACACAGCGCCCGGGCCGCCCGTTTCACTGACTTGCAGGCGGAACGCGCTCGTGTTGTTCATGCTGACGCCGCTGCGTTCCGCGCCGTCATTCCTGACTACCCAGCGCTGCACAGTGATCGGTGCGACAAACTCGAGCTCCAGCCATTGGGTCATGCCGACCGCCGTCACCCAGCCGTAGCCGCTGGAGGACGACTGCATGTTGCCGTTGACTGTGTTGACCGGATAGAAGGCGTCATGCTGACTGCTTGCGGTGACAGCTTTATAAGTCGGGGCTAAATTCGGATTGTTCTCATCCTGAATGGTTTTCTGCTGGATCGTTATACCGCCGATGGGCAGAGGTTTGGTCAGATTGTCGCCGCTGTTATGCTCGCCTAGCAGATTTCCCGCTGATACGAAGTCCGATTTTGAGATGAGGAACGTCTTTTGCTCTTTCGCCCCTGCCGATGTTATGCCCACATCGCCGTTACCAAGCAGCGCCGTGTTGGGCATTTGGTCGGAATAGGCTCCGCTGTAACTGTCGCCGTTCCATTCTCCGTAGACCTTGCCTACGATCTCACTGATGTTTCCCCAGTCATCTATACCCACTGTTTCTGCGAATTGCGTTTCTGGGACGACATCACCTGTTTTGGCCGCGTCGATGTCGTCAGCCGCCAGCGTGGATCGCAAATTCCAAACCGTCGTACTTAAACAAAGACTAAGGATCAGCGATTTCTGTTTACTTAACAGTTTCATAGTATATCCTCCTCTTGATCGGGTTTGTCTTGCGATTCTTGTAGCTAAAGAAGGTGAATCTCTGCTCCAACTGCTACACTGTAACCGCTCTAAACCACTTGCCCTTCACCATCCGTGCCAATACCACCCTTGTGAGCCTGTATCTCCTATAACAACTCTGCTTCACGCTGCATCCATTGAATATCAACATTGAGATGATCCGGTTCCGAAACCGAATTAAATGCGCCCCATGTGTGCTCATCATACAAGTGGATTTGATTCCAAGCTTCCTGTTTCGTTTCGGTAAAAGATTGATCCTCTACTCGTTGAAAGGCAGACAGCAGCGCAACCGCTTTCATGCTTTGCTTGGTTCTGCGAGATCAACTGGATCATTCACCTTTAATATAAAAACTAACGCGTTGTTACCGAGGCTTTCATTCATTCCTGCTTCTTCTACCGGATACACTTTCACGTACTCATCATCCATAAGAGAATTCATTGTTTTGAAATTAGGCAAACGTCTTGGATCAAAATACCTGACGAATTCGAAATTTTCCTCATCCGTATTTCTTATAAACAATATCGAATGTATATTCATATCGGAATAAGCCATCGATTGCAACATTTGTTCAATTTCCGCTCTCAGCTTTAAATCATCACCTTGCGTGGTTCCTTTATACCTTTTGATTTTCTCCAAGACAGATTCGCTTTGATGGTTTCAAAAAACAATGAGAATACGTTTGAGCGTATTTGCTGTAATTGATGATTATAAGCATCCTGGATATTACGTAAATCTGTGCGAGCGCTCTCATACTCCCGCTCTTGGATAAATTGATCTACACGGATAATGTTCAGTTGACCACCTAACAAAATAATGATCGTTTGAATGAAGATAATGGCAATAAAAACCTTTGCAAACAATGAAGAGTGATTCTTATTTATGAAATTTTTTAAGAGTTCATATCTCCTTGGTGAATAATCGTACATCAACATCGTCCCTAGATGAATGCCGTCAATTTACCAGTTAATACTAACGCTGTCAACTAAAAAATTGAGCGTTTATTCCTATTATTAAATGACTATTTCAACTAACCTTAACATAATTTTTGAATATCCTGCGCCACTTTAATAAAAGTCTTCAGAAAAATCCATGTTATTTGCTAAAACTCGATTTAAATTTAGGAGATCATATTCGCACATTTTTCAACATTGGACAACATGCTGTTTAAGCAATTAATAATTAGTGTAGAATTGTCCGAATACCCTTTTGCTGTTTTATCGACTATAACCTTCGAATAAACCTCATTAGCCGTATAGCCTAGTAAAGTCATCTTCATTACTTCTCCTCTTCTTGCGGCACGATGCGAGGTCTAGTATTTAAATAATCGGTCGTTAATGTATTGCAAAATTGCGTTAAGCTCGATCCCGTATTTTTCTTGAACATCTTACCAAACGTATGCACGTCCGAATAGCCAACGTTCCTTGCAATTTCGCTTACAGAAAGATCGGTTTGAATGGCAAGCTCTTTAGCCTTCTGGATACGTACCCAAGTTAAGAACTGCATAGGTGTCATACCGAATTTTTTTTTGAAAATCATAATAATATGGTTACGGCTAAGCCCAGTCGCACTCTCAAGATCACTATGCCTGACTTCTTCATGATGATGATTAAGCAAATAGTTTTTTAGTAAAACGAGCTTAGCGTGATTAGATGCGCCGTCAGCATTTTCCTCTTCTCGGCCTTTGACTAGGCTTGCTTCAGAAAGCACTTCCATTAATAATCCCTGACATCTCATCTGTCGATTAAGACCAGGCTGGCTGTATTGCCCAATAATCTCGGCGAGTTTGCGTTCGACGGGGTGACCCGAGAAATTGCCTAACAAGTGCCGATCCTGAAACAGCTCTTCGAATGGGAGGGAGGTTTGTCCGAAGTGGAACACGATGGACAGACAAACATAAGGATGATTTTCAACTGTACGAATGGAATGTAGTTCACCGGGGCGATGAAATAACAGATCTCCTTTTATGGTCATGTAACTATTCCCCGCTACAGGATATTCCGCCATTCCATTAATCACATATTGCAAGGCATACTGCTTTAACGTTCTATTCTCAATCATCCAGCCTTCAGGGGCATGGAAAGTATGCGCAAGCGTGATATAGGGGGGGCAATAATAATCATTCATCCAAACTAACGTATCCGAAGGATTCATATCAACTAAATTTATGTTCGAATTATCGTTTGTGTTCTTCAAGGATTTCCCTGCTTTCACTTATTGTAAACAAACATCAATGCAATGTCTGCGTGATTTTGGCAACCGATTCGTTCTTTTCGTCTAAATACTTTCCGCTAGAAAGAATCTATTATGAAAAAAGAAGTACACAAGCGTAAACGGCTGTCGCCGTCCTTGCGGCAAAAGCTCGTTTCGCGGTGAATTATAAGACTTATAAGTGTGAAACTTATAAGTCTTATAATTTCACTAAATACGATAAAGGGAGTGCATATGATGTCACAAGCCAACTATAACATACTGGTAGCCGATGCGAACGCCCAATTGGAAATCACAGAAGAACAAGCGCATTTTTTTCACGAAAACGGATTTCTCGTCATTAGAAACCTTCTTAAGAACAAGGAATTGCAAATCCTACAGAACGAGATGCAAACTTTACTTGATCATGGGCAGAATGGGGTAGACGGTGACGATGACTACCTATATGGTAAAGGGACGAAAACCGGCGGACAAGTACTCAAGCGCATCGAATACGTTGTCGATAAAAGTGTTCCCGCCAGAGCTCTGCTAGCCCATCCATTTGTCTTGAATTCCGTTGAGAAGCTTCAAGGTAATAATTTCATCCCCACCTGGGACTCGATGGTGCTCAAAATGCCTAATGAAGGGATAATTGTTCCATGGCATCGAGACGCTCAGCGTCCCGAAGGCTGCAAAGATGATCGCCCTATATTCAATGTCGACTTCTACCTAGATTCTGCCGATATTAAAACCTGCTTATGGGTCATTCCCGGCAGCAATCGCTGGACCATTGATACCTCGAATGAACGTTGCAATCAGCCAGGCTTCGAGACGTCCGATGCTATTCCGGTACCATTGGAAGCAGGAGACGCCATTTTCCATGATATTACGGTTGTTCACGGATCACCAAGTGGTGATGGAAATGCGCTTCGTAGAACGATATATTATGAATTCCGCCCTGGAGAAATTGAGTTAGAGTTCGGACCACATAATCGGGAATATCTAGCTCTTAAGCAACAAGTTCTGCTAGAATGTATCGAGATTCGGAAAGCGGCCGACTATACCGGGGACGAGAAGCCATACGAATATAAACCATCGGGCGAGTTTGCGATTGCAAGTATTAATAAACCATCCACCTTTCGTTATCCACATGGAGATTATTTGATCGTTTAATATTGTAAAGAGGAATAAAATCGATTCCGAAATTCAGGTGAAATTAAAGGGGCTGTCCCAAAAGGTCAAAAACCTTGAGGTACAGCCCCTTCTATCTTCTTACAGCTCTATGTCATTAACCTAAATCTGCCCGATCTGTCAGTGTAATAACGGGAGCTTCCGTACCATGAAGCTCAAATACGACCAGCTCGTTCTCACCTTCACGAAGCAGAGGCGCAGGAATATACAACGTATGTGTCGGACCTACCTCCCAGTATCGTCCAAGGTTAAAGCCGTTTAGGAACACGCTTCCCTTGACCCATCCGTCCAATCGTACGAAGGTATCAGCTTTTTCTTCGACCATGAAAGTACCCCGATGGAAAGTAGGCTGATTCGGTTCAACTTGCTGACCCTCTTCCGCTGTCTTGAATGAAAGAGCATCAAGTGAATCCAGTGGAAGCGGATAAATTGTCCAGTCGTACAAAAATTGATTGTCTAATCGTACGCCCTCCGTGATGCCCTTACGGTCGCGCATAAGTGGACCGTAATTAACGCGTCCCATATTCTCTACTAAGATGTCGAGACGAACACCTTCTGACGGAATCTCAAGCGGAAGGGCAATCGGATTCCAACGCTCTACCGTACCTACATAAACGCCATCTGCAAACACTAGCGCCCGATCACGCACATCCTGAAGCGTCAGCTTCTGCCCTCTTCTTGGTCCGGTAATCCGCGTGGAATATACGATGAAACCATATTCCTGTCCGATCTTCTCCATTGGGTCCGGACAAGTTCTTTGAACCTGCGTCGATAATTTCTTTAATTGATCGAATAAGCCGGCTGTCTCATTAAGCCGAACCTCTCCATAAGCGCGTTTCTTAATCGGCGCAGGCAACTTCAGCTCAGGCAGCTCCACAAAACGCTCCAATACTTCCCGAACGGCATAGAATTTTTCAGTTGGATCGCCAGACTCACTTAAGAGGGTGTCATAGTCATAGCTATTTACGGTAGGCTCATATTTCTGAATATGATTAGCTCCGTTATAAAATCCGAAATTCGTACCGCCATGGAACATGTAGAAGTTTACGGAGGCACCTTGCTTCAGCATATCCTCCAGCACCGCAGCTACATCCGCAGCTGGACGGGATTGATGCTCCTCCATCCAATGGTCAAACCAACCATTCCAGAACTCCATACACATAAGCGGACCTTCAGGCTGATATTCCCGCAGCTTTTTGAAAGCATATTCAGCACCCGAACCGAAGTTAACGGTTTCAAACACGCCATCGACCATACCGCCCTGCAGCATGTGATCCTCTGGTCCGTCCGAGGTAAATAAGAACACATCCATACCACGCTCGATCATCGCATCTCGAATATATCCTAAGTATTTTTTGTCGTTCCCGTAGCTGCCATATTCATTTTCGATCTGCATCGCAATAATCGGCCCGCCATTTGTGCATAGCAATGGCTTCAAACGCGGCAGTAGCTCGTCAAAATAAGCATCAACCTTATCCAGATAGCTCTGATCAAAGCAACGAAGCCTCATATTGTCATCCGCAAGCAGCCAAGCCGGAAGGCCGCCAAACTCCCATTCCGCACAAATATATGGACTTGGTCTGACGATTACATGAAGTCCTAGCTCGCCTGCAAGACGTACAAACGCCTCGATATCAGCCAATCCGTCGAACACAAATTGACCTTCCTTCGGCTCATGTATGTTCCATGCTACATACGTTTCAACGGTGTTGAACCCGCAAGCCTTCAGCTTAAGAAGCCTGTCCTCCCAATACTCGGGCACGACGCGGAAATAATGGATCGCACCTGACAATACCAGCATCGGTTTTCCTTCGAAAACAAATTGATTTCCTTCTATTCCAAACGTAGTCACACGGCTCATCCCTTCATAGTTAACATATTATCAAGCTTATAGGTTTGATTATGACTTCATATTTATCTGATATGCTGTAAGCATGACCGCGGTGTGCGACCTACGATAAGCTCGCCTTCACTCACATAACCTTCTTCGCTATTTTCCAGCTCACTGATTAATCGATCTCTCCACATTTGGATGCGATGGGAATAGTCCACATTAGTGATTTGATTAACCAGCTCATGAGGATCCTTGGCCAAATCAAAATACTGCTCTTCGCCTGTCTGCGAATACCAAATATACTTTTCTTGTCCATCCGTCACGTAATGATGCGACATCCTTCCATACGCATGCTCGCCATGTATGTGGCTGCGCCAAGCAGGCTGTTCGCCTCTGCACAATGGAATCAAGCTCGTACCATCCACCGTAGCTGGTATATCGACTCCCGCTGCATGCAGCAAAGTAGGCATAATATCACGCAGCTCAGTCACATGCGAAACTTCTAGTCCATGCTTAGTACCGAGTTGCCCTCCGGGATCCGAGACAATAAACGGTACTTTAGCGCTTCCCTCATAAGGAAGCGCTTTCCTGAACAAATGATGATCACCAAGCAGCTCGCCGTGATCAGATGTAAATACAATCACCGTGTTATACAGTTCACCGTATTCCTCAAGCGATTGCATGAAACGCCCGATCTGATCATCTAGATGTGTGATCAACGCATAATAAGCCGCTCTTGCACGCTTCAACCGTTGAGCAGGCACCTTGCCTGATTGGGTGATGGGATTCAAGCCCTCCCTATTCACATCTTCTTGCTCGGCCCATTCCCCAACTACGGGATCAGGGAAAACAAGATCCTTATACATATCAAAATAAACTTGCGGCGGATCGAAAGGAGGATGCGGTCTTACGAACGACATCCAGAGAAAAAACGGTTTCAGTGGATCTCTGCGGCGCAAGAAATCAATGGATTGTGTGACGACCCAATTGGTCGGATGTAAAGCTTCTGGCAAATGCCATGGCCTAGCTACAGTCGATGCGTTGCAATCTAGGCCAAGATCTGTTAAATCAAGTGCAGCGCCGGCCCGTTCCCGAAGCCAAGGCAAATAGTCGTCACAGTGATCGAATGATTCGGATACGTTCGTACTTTTTTTCATACGATTGTGATGCAAATAGCCATCATGGAGCACTACATTGTGAAAGCCCATCAAATTTCGTGTTGGCGCCACATGCATTTTACCGATACACTGGGTGTGATATCCAGCATTAGCCAATTCGCCCGGAAGTGTATGCTCGTAGTTCCAGGTTACCTTCTCTTCATATCCAACCCTTCCATGTGAACGCTGGCTCATTCCTGTAAAAATAGCAGCGCGAGCAGGCAAGCATGAAGGAGTAGAGGAATATGCATTTTGAAAAAGAACACCTCTCCGTGCCAATTGATCAATATTCGGCGTCTCTACAGCATGGTGACCGAGTATGCTAAGACAATCGCCTCGCATCTGATCGACCGTTATAAATAATATACTAGGACGATTACTCACAACTACACCTCCTCGAATGACTAGCTTCCGTAAGAAATGAACAGGTTTGTCCTCTAATCCAGCAAATTATCCCTTTAGTCCACCCATATTAAGACCAGCAGCAATCTTTTTCTGCAGTACAGCTTACAGCAGCATGAACAAAGGGACAATTTTAAAAGTTACCGGGAAGAACAAAGCAGCCATGTAAAGTTTTCCAATCGACTTGAATGCCCTATAATTATAGCGTGAAATTACGTAAGCCGCCATAAAGAAAACTGTCAAACATAGGACAATTGCCAATATCGTAACGAATACCGAGTTGAAGAAATATGCCCCGGTATTTGCTTTCTCAAATGCGGATAACTCAGTAATAGCACATGACTTACAAATAACGCATCATATTCCTCGCAACTCCTGATACTGCAGTTTTACCGTGCATTTTTACTAAAACTTAATGGTAAATAACCCTTTATTTGTGTTGTAATTGATATAAATATGAACTAAAATAACATGATCAGAAAATTTTATACGTCAATAGAATGGGTATGCGGAGGGGATTTCTAATAACATGAGCAGTCACATTAGAATATGTAAGGTATCAGCTGAATTGGAAAAAGGGGAGTTCGACATTAAGGTTAGTCATTGGAAGCTGCTCATCGAGACAAATCGATATTATGAAATTAAACCAGAAAATGGTCCCGTTAAAAGGATATATAAAGAGAAGTTAAATACCGTTGTTGAAGAATCGAAGTCCTATTCTAATGGCTTTCTCTCTTGTTCAGCATTTTGTAATGAAGACCACATTAATGACATGAAAATGATGATTGTACAAAAGCTGCAATTAAAAATAAGCGACTATATGAATGAACTCCAATTAAACCAAAAAGCTATTGACCAGAAGTGTCTACTCTTATGATTAACCCATAATTAACCCCATTAATCTTAAAAAATTTACGAATAGAAAAAGCGCCCTTAGGCGCTTCTCCAATTCTTCCATTTCACTGCCATCATCCCCGCTAGATTCAACTGCCCGAAACCAGATACAGCTTCGTGAGTTTTAAGCGTGCTCCAAATGTTTTAGAGTCTGAATAAAAATCTCTTTTACATGATCATCATCTATTGAATAATAAACGGTCTTACCTTCTTTGCGGCGCTTGACCATTCTTACGTTTCGCAAATAACGGAGCTGATGAGATACTGCAGACTGAGCCATGTTTAACACAACGCAAAGATCATGAACACATAATTCATTATTGAGCAAAGCATGTATCATTTTCACTCTTGTAGGATCGCCTAGAGCTTTAAATAATTCAGCCAAATCGTCGGCCATTTGTTCTTGCAGCCTTTCTTGCTTCAAAACATCAAGATTTACTTCGGTACCTACACATGTATCATCGCATTGCTCTTCCACTACTCGATCCATCTCTCCTTGTCACCCCTTTTTGTTCGTATTTTCCATTATATCAGAAAGATTACGTATAAGGCAGTCCTGGTATTTAATGTATCACGAAATACCGAACAATTGTCATATGAGCATACATTCAACTGTTTTCTTTTATGGTATAATTCCCCTTGGATCTCACCATAGTAATGGAGTTGGTTGATATGTACATCTACTTCTTTGAAACACTGCTTTATTTATCCTTTGCGTTTACTGGTGGTTATATATTACTCCAGTTCATTCCTGATCACTCTAAACCAGTCATGAAATCTCCCTTTATTTTATTTCAATTTGCTATTTTAGGAATTCCAGTATTCTCGTTTTTATCTATTTTAAGAACAACCTTTATTCTGCGTGATTTTGCCCAAGATATGCCTTTCTTTCAACTTTTACTTATCGTATTAAAGGATTACTCCTACGGGAACGCATGGATTTGGAACCTTATCATCTGTACTGGCATGTATATAATAACAGTGATTTGCGATCTTCATCAAAAATGGACGAAATGGGTACTTAGCGTCATTTGGTTATGCAGTATTGTGGCTCATGGATGGGCTAGCCACCCGGCCGGTTTCTCTGTGCCATGGGGGGTCCTCTCCCAATCCATACATGTTGCAGCTGTATCCATCTGGTTAGGAACGCTCATTTTGGTTGCGTGGTTTACCAAAGGCGCTTTGAATTGGAAGGCTTTTATCCGTTGGTTTACCCCTCTATCGATTAGCAGTATTGCGTTTATCATTGCGGCTGGATTAGTTATGATGACTCTACTTGTTGATGGTTATATCAATTCATGGGGAATTAATTACGGAGAAGCTCTACTTCTAAAGCATCTCGTATTTCTACCACTCCTCCTGCTCGGCTTTATGAATGGTTTCCTAACAAAGTTGACCGACAATGGTACAAATGATCGAAAGTTGCAGTGGTGGCTTCGCATGGAAACATTCATTGCCCTTTCTGTCCTTATAATAACAGCCTATATGGGTGTACAGGAGCCTCCACATGAAGACGAATTTGAGCAACCATCCCCTTCATTATTATTTAATTTCCTACATGGAAATGTGCAGGACTTAACTCTTCAATGGAGCTGGAATAGCTCTTCTCTAATCCTCATACTAACGGGACTTACGGCTCTTGCTATGCTGTCACCAAGCTATAAAAAAGATAGACACGACTTATTTGCTGCTTTTGCGATTATAGCAGTTTTACTTCCATTCCTTGGTTTGCTCTTAGCTGTCAATTAAGCGTCAACCGCTGTCGCCGTCCTTACTGCAAAAGCGTTCGTTACGCAGAGATATGTAAGATGAAACAGATCAGTTGTTTTCATGTTTTTATGCCTAAATGGAGAGAATACGTTTGACATAAATGATGGAATCGCATACCATATGAACAAGTGCTCATATAATGATTTGGAAGAAGGTTGTCTTATGAATGAATATCGAATAAAGGGACTTTCTTGCGGTGGCTGTGCCCTCAGAATTGAGGAAGAAATTCAAAAATTAGAACATGGCGAAGACGCTAAGCTTAGCTATAACTCTGGAAAATTAACGGTTAATCCACAAATCTCAATGACTGACGTGAGGAAAATTTTGAAGTCAGATCACGCATACATTGAGAAAAGCTCCGAAACAAATATTGAGCACGACCACAGTGACCACGATCATGAAGGACATGATCACAGTCATACAGAAGGTAATGCGAAGATGCTGAAAATGCTCCTTACATCTGGCGTTATTTATGCGGCCGCCTTACTGCTAGACGGTGTTCTCGACAAGCAAGCTGTTATTCTTTTATACATTATTGCTACAGTTATCAGCGGCTACACTACATTTTTCCGTGGACTCAAAAACTTAATCCAATTAAAATTTAATATCGACACATTAATGACCATCGCGTTAGTGGGAGCCGTATCCATTGGAGAATGGAAAGAAGCTACTCTCGTTGCGATATTGTTTGGACTTAATGAACTGCTCGAAGGTTATGGTATGGAAAAGGCTCGACGCTCCATGGAGGCATTATTTCAAGTCGCCCCAAAGGAAGCTTTAAAGATGGAGAACGGTCAGGAAGTCATTGTTCCGATTTCTTCCCTTCAAGTAGGCGATTTAGTTAAGATAAAGCCTGGCGAAAAAATCCCTTCGGACGGTATTGTCTCCGATGGAAAGAGCTCTGTGAATGAGGCTGCCATTACGGGAGAATCGCTTCCGGTTGAGAAGGAATTAGGGGAACCCGTTTACGGCGGAAGCATTAATAATGAAGGGCTGCTTCTTGTTCAGATCAATAAAGCCTACAAAGATTCTTCTTTGGCAAAGATCCTTCATCTCGTTCAAGAAGCACAAGAAACGAAAACACCAACTGAACTTTTTATTAATAAATTCGCCAAATATTATACGCCGCTCATTATGATAGTTGCAGCTCTTGTCATGCTTGTTCCTCCGCTGCTCCTTCAAGGAGATTGGATGACATGGCTCTATCAAGGATTATCCGTATTAATTGTTGGTTGCCCATGCGCATTAATTCTTTCTTCACCCATTGCCATTGTTTCGGGTATAACTAGAAACGCGCGAAACGGTGTTCTCGTCAAAGGTGGCGTGTTCCTAGAGCAGCTTGGAAAAATCGAGATTCTTGCCTTTGACAAAACAGGTACGTTGACTAAAGGTGAGCCTCATGTGGCACAATTTGAAGCCTATGACGATGAACGATTCTTCCAAGTCGCAGGTGCAATCGAAAAGTCCTCTGCCCACCCACTGGCTAAAGCTATTATGAATGAAATAGATAGAAGAAACATTGCTGTACCTGAACCTGATGAAATTCAAACGGTTTCGGGCCGAGGTATTAAAGCGAAGGTTAATGGTCAACATTACTGGCTTGGAAATGAAAAAAGCGTCGAGCACCTTGTCATCCCTAATTCCATTCAAAGCCGTATTGAGAAATTAAAAGATGAAGGCCTTACCCTTGTTCTGGTAGCAGATGAGCAGCAAATACTTGGCATGTTCGGAATTGCAGACGAAATTCGTGAAGAGAGCCGGACTGTTATTGAGTCCTTACACAAGCTAGGCATTAAAAGAACCGTTATGCTGACAGGTGATCATCAGAAGACAGCTGAGAAAGTCGCTTCAGCCGTCGGCGTATCCGAATTTTACGGAAATCTGCTTCCGGAAGACAAAGTAAAACGAATTAAAGAACTGTCTGCCACTTATCATGTGGCCATGATTGGTGATGGCATTAATGATGCTCCCGCTCTCGCGTCTGCGCAGCTCGGCATTGCGATGGGCAAAGGAACAGATAGCGCTATCGAGACAGCGGATATCGTCCTCATGCAGGATCACTTAGGCAAGCTTCCAGAAGCCGTTTCGATAGCCAAAAAGGTTAATCGCACTATTCGTTTCAACATTATCGTCTCACTTGGACTGAAAGTAATCGCGCTATTGCTTACCATTCCCGGCTGGCTCACTCTCTGGATTGCGATTCTTTCCGATATGGGAGCTACCATATTTGTTACACTGGTCAGTTTGACTATATTAATTGATAGAAAAAAGCGATTGAGTTAAACCAGTCATAACGATAAAACACTAAAAAGCCGAGCTGATCAGGAACTATTTCCTGAATCGCGCTCGGCTTTTCTTGGTTCTTTGGAGGGATTTGTAGGCAATGCTTATGCAACAGCAATGGCTTCCCTAAGTTTTTCAATGGTCATTCGTTCAATGAATTTGCTATACTTCTCTTTCTTCTTTCCCTGCTCCTGATAGACTTCTATCAATCGAGTAACGATCAGAAGAAGCTGCTCTTCTGAAACGTCAGACATAAAGAGCACTGCCAGCCTCGCTTTCAAGCCTTTTGTTTCCCCGCCGACATAGATATCATAGCCATTTCGCATTTTAACGACTGCAATCTCCTTAAGCAAGGGTTCACTTGTCCCAAGCGCACATCCTGCATATCCGATCTTTAATGGACTTGGCACCGCCTGACCAGAAATCGCTTCGTCCAGAACCTTCGCGATTTCAAGTCCGGCATCCTCGGCACCTTTGCAGAAGTTGCAGGTGATTAAGCTTTTGGTGAAAAATCCAGATGGGTGAATTTGCAGGCCGACATCTTTGAGTGCTAATTTTACATCCTCTAAGCGCTCTTCATCCATCTCCACGTAAAGCTGCTTAAATGTCGTCATTTCGATTTGGGCATTCGCACCAACGATAGAGCCTAGAACTGCCAGCTGCTCGGGTTTAAACAAGGTACCTCCTACCTCAAATCCAGGGGTAACAGCAAATTTCAATAAGGCCATTTTCAAGCACTCTCCCCTTTATTATTCCCGCTTCTTCCTTTGGGACTTAAACCATGTCATATCCTTGCTCTTCGATAGCTTCCTTGATCGTCTCAAGCGTCAGCTTATTCTCATCGTAATCAATGGCAACCGATCCGCTTGCCAAGTCCACTTTCGCGCTAGCCCCCAGCGTTTTCATTGCCCCTTCAATGGAATTGACACAGTGTCCACAAGACATACCTTCTACTTTTAATGTTACGTTAGTCATGATTCATTTCTCCTTTTTTAGTTAGGTTATTTATGATGTTAATTATAGATCGGCCGGTTATACTTTCATCCGTTGAAGTCGGAGCGCATTCAGTACCACGGATACGGAACTCAGTGCCATCGCAGCTCCCGCAACCCAAGGAGCTAATAGCCCTATTGCTGCAATCGGGATACCTAATGTGTTGTAACCAAGTGCCCAGAACAGATTTTGCCGGATATTATTCATCGTCTTGCGACTCATGTAAATCGCGTCCGGTATGCTGTTCAAATCGCCGCGCATCAAGGTCACATCCGCCGCCTCCATCGCCACATCCGTTCCCGTACCAATAGCCATTCCAATATCCGCCATCGCTAGTGCCGGTGCATCATTAATGCCATCACCAACCATAGCTACTTTCTTACCTTGTGCTTGCAGCTTCTTCACTTCCTCGGCTTTGCCTTCTGGAAGGACTTCGGCTCGGACATGCTCAATGCCTACTTGTTTGGCTATAGCCATAGCAGTACGTTCGTTGTCACCTGTGATCATAATAACCTCGATGCCCATTTGCTTCAGCCTTGTTACCGCTTCTTTTGACGTTTCTTTGATGGTGTCGGCTACTGCAACCAATCCCGCATATTCGCCGTCAATTGCAATCAACATTGCCGTCTTTCCATCCTGCTCTAGCTTAGTCATACCCTCTAGAGCATGCTCAACTTGCACATTGAATTTTGCCATCAGCTTACGTGTACCAGCTAAAACCTCTTTACCATCGACGACGGCACGGATCCCAAAACCCGGAATGGCCTCAAACTCTTCTGTAGCTGGGAGTTCAATGCCTTTCATCGTAATACCTGATACGATTGCTTCTGCGAGCGGATGCTCGGAGTCCTTCTCCGCCGCTCCAACCAGACGAAGGAAAGATTGCTCATCCCTATCTTTTTCGATCCTTACATCCGTAAGGACTGGCTTACCGTTGGTGACTGTACCTGTTTTATCAAGAATAATCGTATTTATTTTATGTGTGGATTCCAGATGCTCGCCGCCTTTAAACAATACGCCGAACTCTGCCGCACGGCCCGATCCTGCCATTATAGATGTTGGTGTTGCAAGTCCAAGCGCACATGGGCAGGCAATAACTAGAATGGCTATCGCAATTTCCAAGGCATGTGCGAAGTCGCCGGGGGTAACCAAGAAATACCAGACTAAGAAAGCAACAACTGCAATTCCAACGACAATTGGAACGAAAATGCCTGAAATAACGTCAGCCACCCGCTGTATCGGTGCTTTGGAGCCTTGCGCCTCTTCAACAACCTTAATAATTTGAGCAAGCGCCGTTTCCTTGCCTACTTTAGTCGCCTTTACTTTCAATCTGCCGTTTTTATTAATCGTAGCACCAATTACATGGTCTCCAGCTTTCTTCTCTACAGGAATACTCTCTCCGGTCAGCATCGATTCATCTACAGCCGATGTCCCTTCGAGAACTTCTCCATCAACTGGAACTTTCTCTCCCGGTTTAACAACGACAACATCTCCGGCAAGTACTTCTTCAACTAAAATGGTCATTTCCTGTCCATCGCGGATAACTAGAGCTGTCTTAGCCTGTAAGCCCATCAATGTTTTGATCGCTTCTGACGTGCGGCCTTTAGCCAACGACTCAAACAATTTACCGAGAATAACTAACGTAATTAATACTGCGCTCGTTTCGTAGTACATCGCTGGACCATGGTGAATATTTCCGCCATTTGACGCCCAATCGACTGTTAAATACAGACTATAGAAATAGGCTGCAGAAGTTCCAAGCGAGACGAGCACATCCATATTAGCGCTTTTGTTGCGCAGTGCCTTATATGCCCCAACATAGAACTGCTTGCCGATGTAAAATTGAACAGGTGTCGCGAGAGCTAACTGGAACCAAGGATTCATGAATAATTCCGGCATCCAGATCCATGATAAGAAGGAGAAGTGACTGACCATTGACCAAAGCAGCGGCAGGGAAAGGAGCGTTGAAATCAACAGCTTACGTTTTTGCTGTTTTAGAGCCTTCTCTCTATGCTCGGAAGGATCTCCTTCCTCCTGTTTTGGAATGGCTTTGTAGCCTAATTTATCTACTCGTTGTTGAATATCGGCTATCGATACTTCTGACTTGTTATATTCAACCCGGGCCGTCTCCATTGCAAAGTTAACAGCAGCGTTAGTGACACCAGGCATTTTGTTCAATGTCTTTTCAATCTTAACGGCACAAGCTGCACAGAACATGCCGACAAGCTCCAAGTCAGCTACTTCCTTCGCCACACTATAACCGAGCTTTTGGACACTTTGTTCCATTTGTGCAACATTGATTTTTTTAGGATCGTACGTTACCGTAGCCCGCTCCATCGCAAAGTTTACATTTGCACCTGTTACGCCTTCAAGCTTATTCAACCCTTTTTCAATGCGATTTGCACAAGCCGCACACGTCATGCCCGTTATTTCCAAAGACGTTTGCTCCGTCGCTAACTTGTTAGTTTCCATCATAGACACCTCATTTTCTTTGTTATCTATAATTCCTTTAACTACTTTTTATTAATCCTAGGCTATTGTAAAAGCAATATTGCTTCGTCCGTTAAACATAGTATACCCCCCTACAGTATATTGTGTCAACATATTTATATACCCCACTACCCTATGTTAAACGCCGTAAAAAAAAGGATTCTTTCGAATCCCTCCTTAATAACTGAATCCATTATTTCATTAGTTTGTTAATGGTCTTCAACAGTTCGTCGATCACTTCATGCTCGCCATCTTGGATGCGTTCGATCATACAGCTCTTCATATGATGCTCCAGAAGCAGCTTTCCTACGCCATTTAATGCGGATTGAACCGACGATATCTGATTCAAAACGTCATCACAATACGTATCCTTTTCAATTAATCCCTTAATACCGCGAATTTGACCCTCAATCCGGTTGAGCCTATTTATCATATTATTTTTTGTTTTATCGGAATGGTGACTTTTTCGCCCGTCGGTACCACATGCTTCATGTGTTGTGGATTCGTGAATGTGCTCCTCCATATGATCACTCCCTCTTATCTCCACTTCACTATAGCCCCCGCCCCTATAAAAATCAAGTAGTTGCTATCTGTAGACCTCCGCCGAATTAAGCTCCCCAAATACGAGGCATTGGCATCGGTTCTTTACCGAGCTCAGCCCAAGCATATTTGAGCAGCAGCTCCGATTTGAGCGAGAGATGCGCTGGATCATCCCACAGATTGTTGAGCTCCTGCGGATCGTTCTCCAGATCGAAGATTTCACCGTAGGTTTGATTATAATACAAGGTAAGCTTGTAACGTTGATTCACGTATGTTTTCAGATGAATGGTCGTTGGTTCATGACGGAATTCGCAAATCGCATGATCGCGAGCGCTCTCTTTTTTGCCAAGCCAAACATCACTCTGATCTACACCCGTCATAACAGCTGGTACCTCTATACCACAAAAACTAAGGAACGTCGGAGCTAGATCAACGAGTGATTGAATGGCTGGCGACTGCTTATCTTCAGGCACATGACCTGGATAACGTACGATAAATGGCAGCTTGATCAAGTCTTCGTAATGGAATCCTCCCTTGAATTGCAAGCCATGCTGACCGAAAAAGTGACCATGATCGGTTGTGAAAACGATGATTGTATCATTCGCAAGATCGAGCTCATCTAGCTTATCCAGAATTTTACCAATGTATTTGTCCATCAGTGAGATCATTCCGTAGTAAGTAGCTACTTGCTGTTTATTTTCTACTTCGGACTGCAGATGGGAGTGGTAACCGTGAATACCCATGCCCGTTTCCTTAAGGTGGCTGAAATCAGGTTTTTCCTCTTGTGTCATGCCAAAATGAGGCGGGTTCCGATCATGCTCTCCAGGGGTTAGGCTAGGAATCGTTAATTGGTCAGGATCGTACATGGTGTCCCAAGGCTCCGGCACGAGATAGTCGGGATGAGGATCAAAAAAGCTCGACCATAGGAAAAACGGCTCATCTTCCTCCTTGTACTGCTCAAGCAAGGCATTCGTTCGCTCTGCAATCCATGTATCATAATGATATTCTTCAGGAATGGGCCATCTGTGCTTAATGGAAGGATCCATCGTACCCGTTGGCGCTAGGAAGTAATCCCTCCAGTTTGTACAGCCCTTCTCTTCCATCCAAAGGGCATAATGCTGGCCAACATGTGCCTCATTTGCATGGTTACGGGTAAGCTCGATATGATCGAATCCATAAAAGGGTCCATGGAACGTCTGCCAAAACTCTAAATCTTGCAGCGTTGGGTAAGCTTCCAGTGACGGATATTTCTCTGTGCCTTTCAGTGGCTGAAAATGAGCTTTACCAATTAATGCAGTTTTGTAACCTTCTGCTGCAAAATCTTCAGCTACCGTTCTGCGATCCTCCAACAGCTTAGTCCCTAATGTCCAAGCGCCGTGCTGGCTCGGGTGCATTCCCGTAATAATAGAGGCACGCGTTGGTGTACAGGTTGGGTTCGGACAGTAAGCACGCGAAAATGTGGTTCCTTCCTTCACTAGTCGATCGAGATTTGGCGTTTGAAGCTCACTGTTGAACGCACCGATTGTATTCCAATGCTGCTGATCGCTGGTGATTAACAAAATGTTTGGACGACTCAAATGAACAGCTCCCTTTTCAAATTATAATCGTGCTACTAGTCCTATATGTAGAAGCTTATATTGTCGTCACCTGTATGAAAATGCCATAATGTATTTAGCAAAATGTTAGGTGGAATGCTTATGCAGGAGTTTGCAGTAGAGTTCGCGGATGTATGGCACCATATGCCATCAAAATATGAAAGAGCCGGAGGATTCTGGCTAGTGCGGGCGGGACGTAATGTAGCAAAGCCGCATTATCATGTAGGTCCAAAACAAATTGACAGCTTTGGCTTTCATTTTATTTTGAGTGGTCGAATAAGGTTAATCGGAGATAACGAGGAAATTGAATTAGAGTCAAATGACTTATTTTGTTTATTTCCTAATGTCTCTTATGAATATCAATCCTGTTCCGATGAAGCATTGCGGATGATTTGGCTCACAATGGAAGGTCCTCAAATGAGGGAACTTATGAAGATGCTGGGGTTAACTGTTCTTAAACCTTTTCGGATTGCTGTGATGGACGATACGATCCGGCAAATTTTACAGGAAGTTGAACATGTCATTTGGGATGACGGACAGAAAAAACTGCGAAAGCTGTCTCTAATGTCCACCGTTTACCGCTTGATGGAGAAGCTTGAATCTGATCATGATGACAAAGTGGTTCTAACAACTAAGACTAGTGAGGATTGGGTCGATAAGGCTGTACGTTTTCTTCAAATGCACTACACGGAATCATTACGTATTGAAGTTTTAGCAAGCATGTTTGGTGTTCACCGTTCGTATTTTTCATATATTTTCACACAAAAGGTTGGCACTTCGCCTCAACAATATTTACAGAAGCTTAGGCTCGATCGTGCGAAACAGCTGTTAAGCGATCATACGCTACAGATTGGGGAAATCGCCTTATCGATCGGATATCCCGATCTTTATATGTTCTCACGGGCATTCAAGAAGCAAGTGGGCTGCTCACCAAGTGACTATCGTATTAGCTATTTAGGAGGTCGGTAATGAAAACAATACTAGTAGTTGATGATGAAGCAAAAATTCGCGATGTCTTGGTATCCTATCTCATAAATGCGGGGTTTAGTGTTTTGGAAGCCTCGACAGGCAGTGATGCCTTGCTCCTATTACACAACCAAAAGATCGACTTAGTCATTCTTGATCTCATGCTTCCAGATAGGAGTGGAGAAAGTATTTGTGAAAGCATTCGAAAAACGAGTTCCGTTCCCATCCTGATGCTCACCGCAAAAGTCTCAGAAAATAACCGTATACACGGACTATCAATCGGAGCTGATGATTATTTATCAAAACCGTTTGATCCTCGTGAAGTAGTTGCTAGAGTGCGCGCTATCCTTCGCCGTGCTGACGATAGTCAAATGCTTGCCGATCGCTTATCTTTTAACAATGATCAGCTTGTTATTGACTCACTTAGACATACGGTATTCCGTAATGTTGAAGCCGTCAGTTTGACACCCAATGAATATAAGCTGCTCATCGCTCTGGCCAAATACCCCCAAAGACATTTTACGCGTGAGGAGTTGGTCGATAAGGTACTGGGCTATGAGTTTGATGGCGATATTCGAACGATTGACCAGCATATTAAAAACATACGCTACAAAATCGAAGAGGATCCGAAAAAACCTCTCTACATCATGACCATCTATGGCGCCGGTTACCGCTTTGCAGGTGGCGACAAATGAACAAGCAATTACATAGTCGACTCGCTTTATTTATTATTGCTATCGCGGCAGGGATTTTGGTCATCTCCACCATCAGTATTTTAATCAGCACACACTATCATTTCTCTATGTATCAGGATCAGGCTATGAGCTTAAACCATGATTTTCAGAGCTTCAGCTCACACTTAGAGCAAGCTCTTGTTCAATCGGTATTATGGACATTTACTGCTTCTATCATTTTGGCCGCCTTTATTGGTGTGTATATCGCTAAGCAAATTTCAAAACCGCTTGTAAGTATGAAGCGAGTAGCCGAACGTATGACCAACGGTCAATTACAAGCCAGGGCCCAAGTCAAAGGTCAAGATGAGCTTGCTGACTTAGGCAATTCCTTAAATAAACTTGCTGAGCAGCTGCATAAACAAGAACAGCTAAGAGTAACGATGACCGAGGACATCGCTCACGAGCTTCGGACACCGCTTGCTACTTTGAAAAGTCATATGCGAGCTTTTATGGATGGGATATGGGAACCAACGCCTGAGCGCATTTATTCCTGTTACGAAGAAATAGAACGTCTGACTGGTATGGTAGCCGAATTGGAGGAGCTCACTCTAATGGAGTCGCCAGAATTTAAATTAGAGCGAAAAGATACCGATTTGCATGCTACTATAAAAACCGGAATCGAATTAGTTTCTGCAGCCTACCTTGAGAAAAATGTTGCACTATCCTTTCGTTGTCAACCGAGCATTAAGCTTTATGTAGACCATAATCGAATGCTGCAGATTTTAGTCAATCTACTTAGCAATGCCCTTAAATTCACATCGACAGGTAGCGGTAGCGTGCAGGTTGAAGTGATTTCTAAAGAAGATCATGTCCTTATCCTTATTAAGGATAACGGAGTAGGTTTGGACGAAGCGGATTTACCCTATATATTTGAACGTTTTTACAGAAGTGATAAGTCACGTAATCGAAAAACCGGCGGCAGCGGCTTGGGGCTAGCCATCGTCAAGAAACTAGTAGAAGCACACGGCGGAGAGGTTTGGGCCGAAAGTATGGAAGGTACGACCGTTTATATCCGATTGCCTCATGAAGAAACGACTTCGTCTTCCTAGTCTAAGGATAGAAGGTTTCTTGTGAAAATATGGGCAATAGAGGGGATATACAATGCTAACATTAGACTAGTTGATGATAGTATTGAAGGATATGGTTAAGGTGGTGATTATGTGTCTAGTTTTCTTTGTAAATGTGGAGCAACTCTATCTAATCGTAAGATACCTAATGCTGATGAGCTTATTGTCTATACCAGTCATGAATGGGACGATCTTATGAAACTTGATTTAATTGATGAAATTTTTGATCCTCAGAATCAATATTGGCATTGTAAATCGTGTGACAGAATATTGGTTTATGATGGTCAAAACCTAATAAAGAGTTACTTGGCTGAGTAAGTTAGATATCGCAATATTGTTAAATACTAACAAAACGTAGACTCGCAGGATCGTAGTAATTAATTCCCTTGTGGTTCTTTTTAGGAGGTAATGTTCGAATTGACATAAAGAGAGGCGATATTAAGCTCGTAATCGTTGGTGTGATGATATATTTTCTTTCTATTTTTCTTGTTCCGTTAATCCTTGTGTATATATTGGTTTTATTTATGGACAATGTACCATTTATCTTACTTCAGCACGAGGAATCGATATCAATAATTATTTCAATTATGATTTTGTTTTTTCTTGGATTTCTTATTTCGCGAAAAGATGCGGCACATGTAGAGAATGTTGTTCTAGTTGGAGTCGTTATTTTGATTTTTAGTTTACTTGGATTGTTTCTTACATTTACAGTTAACGATTTAATTCATGACATTTTCATTATACCTGTAATGCTATTTGGACATTTTCTTAACAAATTGATTTCTGGTATAAAAAGAAATTGATATTTTTTCCACAAGGAGTGAGACAATTCCATGTGGCTTCTTTTTTGTTTTCTAATGTATATCGATTGCAGAAATCACAACTAAAGTTACACTTTGCTCAACTTAGAAGGGAAATGAAATGCTCGCATCTAAACTGAGGATAACAGCAGGCTAACCTAAGACTGTATTTTATACAATCAACTCCACTTTAAAAACGTTATATTTGTCTCAGACTGTATTTCATACAGGCTAATTGCCCGTTTTGCTGATAAAGAGCCTCTAGCTACCTATTTGACTGTATCTTTTCCATTCAAACACATTGAAACATGGAATTTAAGCTGTTAGAATGTACAATATCCATTCTAAATGCCTATCTATCCCATATCCTGCGTTGAAAGTAAGTGTAAGTGGATGCCTTGTCCCGTCCGCATGGGGTTAGATGTAATCAATCACTGACTTTGGGAATAAGCACAAGTTACAGATAAAAATCCAGTCTCCTTTAAACGGAAACTGGATTTTTGTATACCTGCAAGTTCAAATGCAAGTGCTAGAGCTAGTATATACTCAAGTTCAAACCCCAGCTCAAACCCAAACTCACGCTCACCTAAAACTAATGCTTCATCCCATCCATATCTGAATCTCCGGAGGATTCTTCTGGACTAGTGGTCCCCTCTGGACTATCCGACTGACCTTTATCACTGGTCCCGTGATTTGCTCCGTGTCCTTCACCTGATTCTGATACGATTTCCAGCATGCTGTCTATCTCGGACTGAGCCTTCGCTGTGAAGCTGCCTGCATCACCCGTCAACCAAGCATGGTTGTAAGGACCCTCTGCGGGCGATAATTTATATTTCGGCTGGATTGACATCAAATAAGTCATGACCGAAGATGGCATTCTCTCCTTATTAGACCATATTAGCGGTGCATGCTTACCTAAATGCGAGAAAGGGGCTGCCGCTATAGCCAAAGGAATCGAATCCTTATTCACCAATGACACATTATGTCCAGGAGTGGTTATCCCCCATCCAAACTGATTAGTTTCGTCTTTATATTTTGCAAAAGCAATCGCATTTTCATAAGCATCTCTTCCGGAAATCCGTTCCACTTTCCCATAAGATGCTAACTGCTTCTCCACAGCCTCTGACACGACTGACTCTGGTCCAAGCAAATAAATAGCAGCATTCCCATTCCGCTTTTCTAACGCTTCTGCCGTTTCTTTTGGCACCTCATCCTTCTTTACATAAAGCAAAGGTTCAGGCATATGAGCGATCCAATTGACTGCAGGCATTGTAAATTCCGCTGAATCCATTGATCCTACTATTACAGATTGTGGTAAGCTTCCTGCCACTTTCTCATAGTAAGCATCAATTTGTTTCGCATAATCGGCTGGGTTATCCCCTTGAATGCGATCCGTTTTGAAGCCTAATTTACTAATTTGCTCCTCCACTTGTTTATCCAAGTCTCCAACTAATATAACTTGAATGCCTTGATTTTCTTTCGGACCTGTAGGCTTCAAACGTTTAAGTTCATTGAGCGTAACCTCAGGCACCTCATCTTTATTAGTAAATAAGACAGGTCCGTTGTTTGGAAAATGAACTAAATCTGCGCTTACTGCTGCGACCTGCCAATCACTTGGATCTACGATAACTACCCCGCCCGGTCGATCAAATTCACTCGTCGCTGGCCAAAGTGTTTTTGAAACTAACGTCGCAGCTGCAAAAGGATCCGAGCTATTGATACGTGTCGTATTCTTTGTAGCAATCCACGGCGCGCTTACGCCCTGCCCGATTGATGAAGTCTCCGAATTTCTAGCATCAGATCCTTTAGGCGAGTTTTGATTGAAGCAACCTGTTAACAAGCCTGCCACAGCAACTGAAATCAATCCTATTTTTACTATTTGTTTCATTTAATTTCCTCCATACTTGATAATCATAAATTTGTGTAGCTTACTTTCAGCTTACAACATAAATATGTAGAAGCTGTGTAGACACTAATCAAGGTATCGGAAATTACAAAATAAGAAATAAAAAAAGCCGTTAGAAGGATTCTAACGACTTTTTGTTTCTATTATTTTTATTGTTCCTTCGAATGAGCTTGCTTTTCATCCTCATCAATTAATCCTTTTGCTCCTCTTCTAAACTCGGACAATGTCGTCCCAATGGCTTTACCTAACTGAGGTAATTTTGACGGTCCGAAAAGCAGCAATCCCAAAATAACTAACAACACAAATCCTGCTACACCAATATTCATCGGCATGCTCATCTCCCCTATTCTAAAAATTAACTAATAGAGCCGTTACATACATTAATAGAATTCCGAGCACTATACCTGAGAAATTAAGCCAAGATACGGAGGGGGCTCCGAGAGCCTTCGCATCTCTTAGAATCATTTTAGATATGACATAGATGACCTGGATAATTGCACCGGCACCTATGCCGAAGAACAATGCCGCCAACGTTTGGTTAAACACGAATCCACCGATCCATGTTCCAATGATAGCTGGTGCTCCGCCCAAAACAGCAAGAGCTAAAAAAGTCTTAATGGATGGCTTTGCTTTCAGTAATGGCGCGGCAATTCCGATACCTTCTGTAATATTATGCAGCGTGAATCCAATTATGAGAAATGTACCAAGTGCTGCCTCGCCCGCGGCAAATGCTGCACCGATAGCGAGACCTTCTCCGAGGTTATGAAGGCCGATTCCGCCTGCTATTTTGAACGATACCCTCTTGCCATTATCCTCTTCACTTATAACCTTCTTCGACTTTGTTTGATCGATTGCAAGTAGAAATAAGAAGCTGAGCAGCGCTCCGAACCAAACGAGACCCGATCCTTGGAAGACGCCAGGTGCCTCCGCTCCAAGCTCCAGCCCTTCTTGGATAGTATCAACTGCAAGGAAGAAAAGCAGCCCAACTGTAAATGCCATAACCGCTTGAATTCCTTTTGAAGAGAATCGGCGCATGAAGGGATACCACAGCAACCCCAGTCCAACTGGAACCACTCCTACATAAAAGCCAATTAATGAATATTGTAAAAATCGATTCGTATCAGCAGCAGGTGTTTTCATTGCAGCAGGTACATCGCCTACAAAAATTAGTCCATTAGTGGTTATCAGCTTAATTTCATGAGGATCCCCTTCCACCCATGGATAAGGAATATAAATCGTAGAGCTGCCAAATCGTTCAATGGTTGGACTAGGTGAATAAGTAGCATTCCAAAAAGAGCCATCCACCACTACTTGGGCAACGGTCAGCTCCTTCGGTCCAGAATTGAGAATGCGAACCTCGAATCCATCGTCTGTTAAAACAATCCGTTCAATATTCAGCACTTCTATCGGAGCAGCTTGCTGCTCCTCTACGCCTGTACCCCAAGTAGCGATAATAGAAATCATGCCTGCCAGCAGCAACAGCGGCAGTATTCCCAGTAACCAAGCAACCGATTTGTTCGACTTTCTATTTACAGTTTCAGTTTGCACATCATACCCTCCTCTTGTTATCCGACTTCAAAGAACCCCATCCAGCCGAGCTCTGTAAACTCACTCTGATGAGCGTGGAACATATATCGTCCAGGTTCAGGAAACGTTACTTCAATGATGCCTCTCTCTCCTTGGCATTGCATAATCGTATCCGTATATTGCGGCCTTGCATCCGGATCGGCTCCGGTCGCATAGTAATGAAAGAAATTGGCGTGCAGATGAAACGAGTTAATGGGGTCAAATTCCGTTAAATTGCTTAAATAGATACGAACCAGCTCTCCTGTTTTCACCTTTATCGGTCTGGATTGGTAAGCAAACGCGTAACCATTTACGGTATATACCTCGTTCTCGCCATCTAAATCCAAATCAAAGCCATTCATCACCATACTTAACTCTTTTGCCGGTTTCCTTGGCTTCTTAGGGTCAATAATGAAGTGACCGTAGAGTCCTTTATGAATATGTCTAGCTAATGGAGGAACATGACAGTGATAAGGCTGCAGGCCTGCTGGCTTTGCAACGAATTCATATACAAATTCTCCTCCTGTCGGAACAGGTTCCAATCCATCCATATGTGTAGGATGAATGCCATGAAAATGAATGGAATGAGGGTGTGCCGAACCATTCCCGAACTTTATTCGCACGATATCTCCCTCTGTACAACGTAAAGTTGGTCCAGGAATCGTACCGTTAAATGTCCAACCTGGAAACTTGATACCTTTCGCTATTTCAACCTCCTCATCCCATGCTTGAATATCGTATTCCCTAATGGTTCTACCATCTGAAGACGTACTTACAACCCCGTAATCGAAATTTGTTAATGCCTTAACAGCCGCTTCCAGCCCCGGCGTTGAGTCAGTGCCCGGGTCGTAACCATGTGCCATCCCGTGATTCATCTGATCTTTGAGTTTATGATGCATTTCATCCTTCCCCATGGCATTTGCAGACTTTCCGAATAATGCTCCTGTGTTTAAAAAACTACTACCCAGCACACCCAATAGGCCAGCTGCTCCAACTTTAAGTATGCTTCTCCTTGAAATCTGTCGATTTGGATCAAGTGCCATTAACCATTCACCTCCGTGTTGATATAAGGAAATTATTTTGCCCTAACGCAAAATAATTAATAAAAAATTTTAATTTTACTTAATGACACAAAGTTTACTTAGGGAAACATTTTACTTGATTAGAATATATGATAACGCGTGGGCTTTGTAAAGTGTTTTTTTAACTGCTTGTCTGAGTATATCGTTTGGCTAGTTACTGCTGTCATCTCGACTCTAATATCTGTTGTCATCCCTGTTTTCATCTCTGTTGTCATCTCTGACGGCTATATTCTTATTGCGCTACTGGTCGGTTAGTCGAGTTAATAGAATAAAACATCCGCCAGGCTTATTTTTATTACACCCTCATCCCGCGTAGTTTCAATATTTACAACTAAATGAGGTCGCAACAGCGGGAATCATCAGCTAGTTTCAGAGAATGAACTTAAATGCTGGGTTAGCTCGAACAGTACCCTTTTCCCATGAATTAGATTCAGATTCTGAAACTAAATCGCCTCTTCTCCCACAAAGACACTCATTAGTTTCACAATGTGAAACTAATTTAACATCGCCTCCAAACCGCCGGATGATAAGTACATTCATGGCGATATCACAGGCAAAGTTTTTAATAACCTCCTCCACCCTTCAGCCAAATGGACAACAATTCGTAGTATATTTCCAATAATTTTGCAGCCAAGAACAAATAAACCTGCTAGGATGACACCCCGGCAAGCTTAATGAAGTCTTTTTATAATAAAGGCGGTCCTCCTCGGCGGAGCGGAGAAGATTCTTTGGACTAATAGCTACTCGTTTGCTAGTGCGGCGTCTCCCGGTTCCCCTGTTGTCGGAATGCGCTGGGATTTAGTCCCGTTTCTTTTTTGAACTGATGACTAAAATAATGGACGTTGTTGTAATTCAATTTGCCCGCAATGACATCAAGAGTTTCCCCGCCGAGCAGAAGCTGCTTGGCCCGTTTGATTTTCTCCAAAATCATATACTGCTTAGGTGTTCTCCCCGTCTCCTCCCTGAACAGCTTCGTGAAATGAGTAGGATGGTACCCGCATAAAGAAGCAAGGTGCTCCACCGTCCAATCCTGTTCAGGGTTATCACGCATAAGCGTTAATGAGGGTTCAATCTTGCCTAACTTCGAAGACGATCGATCCGTAAGATGACGGACGAGAATCGAGATAAGCTCCATCAATAAGGCTCTTAGCATAAAAGGGTAGCCAGGCTTCTCCCATTGATATTCTCTGGCAATACGCCATAACACCTGCTCCATCTCTGGAGCCTCAAACCAGTGAGGGATCGTGATCGTACCATACGAAGGAACCTCCAGCTCATATTCGTCCGTCTTGCGGGTGATATCCTGCATTGTGCAGTTCTTTATCTGATAAGCCGGGTGGATGGGCTCCGGGGACACATGAGTCCATTGAAAATGAACGCTATAAAAGGTTATGGCCGTTAATGCAGATAAATGATGCGGGCAGTCGGCCCCATAGAACACGCATTGTCCAGGCGATATCCGATAACGCTCCTGATTAATGAGAAGCTCGGCCTCCCCATCGATTACATAAAAAAACTGACAATCCGGAATCGTTCTTGGCCCCCAGAATACATCAGCTTCAACAGTATCACGTCTGGCAAAATTAATGACTGGTGACAAGGCGAGCATGGAGCCTAAATTCAAGATCGATCACTCCTTGAGTCAGCAATAGGGGAAAAGTGTAAAAGCTTCATAGGTTCGTTGAAATACAGACCGACTGTCATTTCGTATACTAAATATATCACTCAGATTGAATCTAGATCAATGGAGGGGTATGGCCTATGCTTCATGGAGCGCAGATAGAAGAATTTGAACGGAATGGATTTCTGAAGGGGGATATCGTGCTTAGCGATAGTGAGGTTGAATTGTTACGTGAAGAGCTGGATTTGGTCATGGAAGGAAAATCAGTGAGACCCCCCGTGTTGAATCGCAATATGAATGAACAATCAGATTCTCCATATGACGGGATGAAGATGGTCGCGAATGACAAGGTTGTACAGATTGTAAACATATGGATGGCAAGCGATGCTTTCTTGCAGCATGCGCATAATCAAAGGATTTGCGAAGAGATCGCTCAGCTGTGTCAGACCGATACGCTTCGCATCTGGCATGATCAGATTCAATACAAGCCGCCGATCACTGGCGGACCGACAGCTTGGCATCAGGATCATCCATTATGGCCGATCATTCAACCGGCAGATCTAATCAGCGCATGGGTAGCATTAGATGATGCAACCATCGAGAACGGCTGCATGTGGATGGTACCCGGAAGTCATAAGTGGGGTAACCATCAGAAATATTTGTCGGCCGATGACTCATTCATGCCGATTCACCGCCAACCCGACCAACTCCCCCCAGGTGCAGAGGTAATGGCGGTTCCGTTCGAGATCAAGAAGGGTCAGGTGGGATACCACCACTCTTTAACCTGGCACGGCAGCCCGCATAACCGTTCGGAGAAGAAACGACGTGCGATTGCCGTGCATTACATGCCTGGCCATACCCGCTACGTACCGGATAAACATCACCCTATGCTGCAATATGTTGATATTAAGCCCGGTGAAATATTAACGGGCGAGCATTTCCCGCTTGTTTATCAGCGATAATAGAAATAAGAACCAAAAAACCTCTGGAGTTTTCTTTTCTTCAGAGGTTTTTAAGCATCAAATAGCCCCCACCTATACTTTTTGAATACTCTTGTCATAATTATGATTTTACCTTGCATAAACAATTTTTGGAAATAGACATATCTATCCCAACTTCCACTGCTTCATAAATTGAATCCAACCTCTGGTGGCATGCGATAAGTAATGATTCTTGCTCCAAATCGCGGCGAGATCCCAACGAATTGGAGGGATCGTCTCTGGAATCACGCTAACCAACTTCGAATCGATCTTCCTTGACACAGTATCTGGAAGAAACGACGATTCCCAGCCCCGCTCCGACCATTTCCCCGATAAAGTCCCATTGCGAGCTTTCATAGGAAATGACTGGCTCGAATCCCTCCTGTATACAAGCCTCCCTAACTCGATCATAGAGAGAAAAACCCTCCTTGAATAAAATAAACGACTCCTCTCTCAAGTCTGACAAATGGACGGCTATTTTCTCTGCTAAGTTGTGATTCGAATTCACGATTAACGAGAGCTGACGCTCGGCAAGAGGAAACACCTCGAATTCTTCCTCGTCTACAGGTAAGACGACAACCCCCAGATCAAGTTTGGCTTCCCGCACCAATTGCTCCACGATTTTGCCGCCCTCTTCAATCAATCGAAGCTGAACGCCCGGATACTCACCGCGAAAGTCCGCGATCATCTTTGGGAAGAAACTCGAGCCAATGACGGGAGGCAGACCTAACGATAGTGTTCCTCTCTTCAATAACCTTCCTTCATTTAAGGACGACTGGAGATCTCGAGACATCGCTATCGTTGCTGCCGCGTATTTTAGAACGACCTCTCCATCATCCGTTAATTGCAGATTTCGGGTCGTACGATTGAACAGTACAACTCCTAGCTCTTCCTCCAGATTTTTAATGCCTTTACTTAACGAAGGCTGTGAAATATGAAGCGAGAGTGCCGCTTTCGAGAAACTATGCTGTTTGGCAATTTCAGCGAGAAAACGCAGCTGTTGAAATTCCATTTACTCACCCCTCCAATATATTCTTAATTGGAATAAATAGTATTCATTATCTGTATTTTACACATAAATGTCGATCCCGTACAATTTTATAAAAGGAAGATTTTTGGCACTATTCAATTCATTAGGGAGTGAACCGCACATGAGTGAAAATGAAGTCGTCATCGTAAGCGCAGCCCGAACGCCAATCGGAAAATTCAACGGTATATTCAAAGATGTCTCTGCCGTTCAGCTAGGAGCTGCTGCCATACAAGCGGTTATCGAGCGTGCGGGCATTACCGCCTCTCTCGTGCAAGAAGTACTCATGGGCAACGTCCTGCAAGCCGGACTTGGTCAGAATCCAGCACGGCAGGCCTCGATTCAAGCCGGTTTATCCGTGGATGTCCCCGCTACAACGGTGAATCAAGTATGCGGCTCTGGGCTTATGGCGCTTCAAATCGCCTACCGATCCATTCAAAGCGGTGAGTGCGACATCCTCGTCGCGGGCGGAATGGAAAATATGAGTCAATCCCCCTATCTACTCCAAGGAGCGCGTTCGGGTTACGTCATGGGCGACCGAACACTTCAGGATAGTATGATTAAGGATGGATTATGGTGTGCGCAGAACGATTATCATATGGGACTCACTGCGGAGAATTTATGTGAAAAGTACAATCTTACGCGCGAACAGCTGGATCAATTTGCGTTAGGCAGCCAGAGAAAAGCCGCCGAAGCCGTCGCCCAAGGAAATTTTAAGGATGAAATCGTCGCCGTGAACGTACCAGCTCGCAAAGGAACGGTTATTCGTGCCGATCAAGACGAGTATTTGCGTCCAGACACGACGATGGAGGGGCTCGCCAATCTAAGGCCAGCATTCAAGCCAGACGGAAAAGTTACAGCGGGTAACTCATCCGGCATCAATGACGGCGCCGCGGCTTTATTAGTAATGAGCAGGTCGCTTGCACAATCGCATGGCATCCGTCCTCTGGCCGTCATACGTTCCTGCTCCGTAATCGGCGTAGATCCTGCTTATATGGGAATCGGTCCAATTCCAGCCACTGAAAAAGCGCTGAAGAAAGCTGGCTTGACCATGTCCGACATCGATTTAATTGAAGCAAACGAAGCTTTTGCCTCCCAGGCGCTCCCGTTCTCCCAGCATTTTGAACTGGACGACCGCAAGCTTAACGTCAACGGCGGCGCAATCGCCCTAGGACATCCGATCGGAGCAAGCGGGGCTAGAGTGATGGTCTCTCTACTATACGAGATGCAGCGTCGGGATTCACGGTATGGCCTGGCAACACTATGCATCGGCGGCGGACAAGGGATCGCTGTCATCGTGGAAAGCTGCGAATAAGCAAGAAAGGAGCTGACAAAATGAAAAAAGTACTGACATCGTTCAAAGAAGCGGTTGCCGGCATTCAAGACGGCGCAACTCTGATGGTCGGCGGCTTCGGCCTCGTCGGCATTCCCGAAAATCTAATTCTGGCCTTGTCTGAGAGCGGAGTGAAAAACTTAACCGTCATCTCCAATAATTGCGGAGTTGACGATTGGGGACTGGGCTTGTTGCTTCGCAATAAGCAGATAAAAAAAATTGTCGCCTCTTATGTCGGCGAGAACAAGGAGTTCGAACGGCAAGTACTCTCGGGAGAAATCGAGGTAGAGCTGCTGCCTCAAGGTACACTCGCGGAGAAAATCAGAGCTGGCGGTGCCGGTATTCCCGCCTTTTATACCCCTGCCGGCGTCGGAACACCTCTTGAAGAGCATAAGGAAACGCGCGTGTTCGGCGGAAAAACCTATCTTCTGGAGGATGCACTGATCGCCGACTTCGCCCTGATTCGCGCTGCTGCTGCGGATAAAATGGGGAATCTGTCTTACAACAAAACCGCTCGAAACTTCAACCCCTTGATGGCTGCTGCAGGACGTACGACGATCGCGGAGACGGAGATATTAATCGATGATGGCTTTCTCGATACCGATCAAATCCATACGCCGGGAATTTACGTGCAGACACTGATCGTAGGCCAGCAGCAGAAACGAATCGAGAAACTAACGCTTACACAACGAAAGGAATAACGAAGATAACGAAGGAGGAGCCCCATGTCAGAGTTGTCCAGTCGCGAGAAAATCGCGATCCGCGCAGAGAAAGAGATTGCAGACGGTAACTACGTCAATCTTGGAATTGGAATTCCAACATTAGTCGCCAATTTCATTCCCAGGGAGAAACAGGTCTTGCTTCAATCCGAGAACGGTCTGCTCGGCATCGGCCCGTATCCAAGCCAAGCTCAAGTCGACCCTGATCTGATCAATGCCGGCAAAGAAACAATAACCGCTATTTCGGGAGCCTCGTATTTCGATAGCTCCGACTCTTTTGCCATGATCCGCGGTGGACATATCGATCTCGCCATTCTTGGCGGCATGGAAGTGTCAGAGTCCGGAGACCTGGCCAATTGGATGATTCCAGGCAAGATGGTCAAAGGAATGGGGGGAGCGATGGACTTGGTCCATGGCGCCAAACGAATCGTTGTCATTATGGATCATGTGAATAAAGACGGCAAGTCGAAAATACTAAATCAATGCACGCTCCCCCTCACTGGCAAGTCCGTCGTAGATAGAATCATAACCGATCGGGCAGTCATCGATGTCACTACACAAGGACTTATACTAGTGGAAGTGGCTATAGGATACACATGCGACGATATTTTAAATGCGACTGAGCCGCTTCTCCGTATCGCGGACAATGTGCTTTTAGATGCTTACTAAAATAAGGGGGGCAAAGAGGTGCCGAGCAAACAAGTCGTGCTTATTACGGGTTCTGCAAGAGGAATCGGGTTTGAAATCGGAAAACGATTCGCCGAATCAGGAGCTACTGTTGTACTGACGGATCTCGACGGACCGTCGGTGGAGCAATCGGCGGAGTCCCTTAGACAATCGGGATTCGATGCCTTTGGGATTAAATTGGATGTGACTTCAGAAGCCGAGATCGTTGACGTTATTCACACTGTCGAAGCCAACTGGGGAAAGCTAGACATTCTCATTAACAACGCTGGAATGCAATACGTTTCCCCTGTTGAACATTTTCCGACAGAAACCTTCGAACGGATGATTCAAATTATGCTCGTAGCCCCTTTTATTTTAACCAAGTTAGTTATTCCTGGCATGAAGAGACGGCAATACGGAAGAATCATCAATATCGCGTCCATCAACGGATTAGTCGGATTCGCCGGGAAAACCGCCTACAATAGCGCGAAGCATGGCGTCATCGGTTTGACCAAAGCCGTTGCGCTGGAAACAGCAGCAGACGGGATAACAGTGAACGCGCTATGTCCCGGATACGTGGATACGGTCTTGGTGAGAGATCAATTAGCGGATGTGGCTGCATTGCATCAAATCTCTCCCGATGACGCCTTGGACAAAATTATTTTGCCTATGGTCCCGCAGCGCAGACTTATTGACATGAAAGAAGTAGCGGAATATGCCATCTTCTTGTCCAGTGAACACGCGAAGGGAGTTACTGGGCAAGCAATCGTGATCGATGGCGGTTATACTGCTCAGTAATCCGAAGGAAACGGCTTTCCGTCTGCTCTCGTAGCAATGGAAAGCCTTTGCAAGTTTAATACCTTCATCTAGTGACTCTAATCAAAAATAGTGAACTATCGATTTTATATTAAGAGCAATTTATTCTAGTACACTATTCAAACGCGCAATGGTCAGATAAGCTTGCTGACGCGTATAAGTGCCCTTCGGACTGAACGAATCTTTACTCGTTCCGTTCAGCTATATTCATTCGATTTATTTTTTGGGAAATCCTTCTTATTGGGAGATTTCCCCTCCTTACATTCCCCGCAACCTTTATCGTCAGCATTCGTCTGTTTCATTTAGAGGAGAAGGAAATGATGTTAGGCATACGCATAGAAATGAAATAGTCGCTTACTCCGCTTTGCTGGCGGATAAGCGACTATTTTTTGATTATTGCTAATTTGCGGCGTTATCCTTTGCCCATGAAATTGATACTTTCGGAGGTCATCTCCTTGATCATGCCGTTTTTGAAGCTACAGAATCCGTTAGCTGCAAAATACATTTATTGTTCCATGTCCTTCAACCATTGCTCCAGCTTGACAGCAACGCCATCCTCTTCATTGCTGGCTGTCATTTCTGTTGCAATGGAAGCCAGCTCGGGAATCGCATTATGCATAGCCACTGTATGACCGCAGTAATGAAACATCGCTACATCGTTGAAGTCATCGCCGAAGGCCCCGATTTCCGAACGGGACAATCCCAGCCTGAGGGCGATTCCTTCTACGCCTGTTGCCTTACTGCTGGTTCGTGGAGCTAGCTCCACACAAGGAGCACTGGACAGCCTGTATATATTTAGCTCATCCCGAAAGGTTTCGGTTAAGTTGTCGACATCATATTGATGAGGGAGAAGCATCTTCGACGGTTGAAGCTCCCGTATGGTTTCGTCTGTGAGGATAATCGGATCCAATTGATTAGCGGGACCAAGGAAACAACCCTTCTCTTCCTCGCTTAAGAGACGGTTCGCATGCCAGCGATCCTCTACTTCCCAAATACAAATACCATCCGCATGATGCTTTAGCACATGTTGATGAACAAGGTGCGCCGTAACGTTAGTGATCGGCTGCTCTACTCGCCAGTCTCCTTCTGCATTAACCAAGATCGCTCCGTTGTTATAAATGAAATAGCTTGCAACCGCCAATTGCGGAAATAATGGAAGCACCAAGCGCGGCGGCCTTCCCGTTGCTATTATGATAATGCCACCGCTGTCACTGTAACGTTGCAGCGCCATAACTGTTCGTTCCGACAGAGTTCCATCCGAGCGCAGCAGCGTACCATCCATATCGAAGGCCGCCGCTTTGGGTGTTCTTCTTGTTGTGTTAATCAACCCATTCCCCCCCTATTATCCGCCAGTTCGGCGTATAATCCAATTGCAGAACGCGATGCGAGCCCGCGTCCCTCTCAAGTTGTTGTAAAAAAGGCTCGTCCAGCTCGAAAAGCCGTTTCATTCTTCGTAACATCGGATAACGGGAAGCTTGTTCGGCCAAATAGTTTGTCATGACTATCGTGAACATGTCGGTATACCGCACCGCTTGTCCCTGATACTCGCACGCCTGAAGACGATTGCCAATCGAACGCGAAACATCGATCGTATACTGAATGCCTTCGAACATAATGAACTGATAAAGCTGAAGATGCGGCTTAAGCCATTCCGCTTGCGGCTCCAAGGTATGTGCGTCATACCATGAAGCACTGACTTCCAGAGCCTCAAGCAGCATCGACCCCTCTATCTGGAAAACACTCAGCGAATCCATGTAAGGAAATATTCGCTGTACATCGCCACGAGTTAGTTGTCCAGATTGAAGCTGCAGCCTCTTTTCTCCGGTATAAGCTACCGCTGACAGCTGCGCGCGGCTCTCCTTCAATTGAACCTGATGCAGCCACTCCACAAGGGGATGCTCAAGGCGTGCCAGCTCTCGCCAATCATGAAGCTGAAGAAGCGGATCACAGCAGCATAAAGCTTTGTTAAGCTGATCCCTCGCCCTGTTACGAATATCCAGCACTTCAGCAAGCACCTCTGCCGATTCCTGCTGGGCGGTAATATCGACTATCCGTCCTTCCGTTTGCACCTTTTCCTCTTCGTGAGAAGAAAATCTTAGCATCACTTCTCCAATAGCGGCACCGTGTGCCCCGGGCTGCAGCATCAGCGTGTCACCCTCCCGTCGAACCCAGCGATTATGCTGGTGACCGGTTAGCAGAACATCAATGCCTTCCACCTCACGCGCCATGCGCAGCGCGGCATTCTCTTGATCCGTCGCTCCATCATCCTGTTCCAATCCACCGTGATAGCAAACGACGATGGCATCGACAATGGGTCTAAGATGCTTCACCACGGATTTAACCGTATCCACCTCGTCAAGCCATTCCCAACCTTCCAGCCGTTCCTTGTATTGCCAAGCCGGAACTCGCGTGGTCACCCCGATGAAAGCGACCCGTCTCGTCCCGAATGCAGCAATATAATAAGGTTGCGTTAGATTTTTTCCTGAGCGGTGACGAACGTTGGCAGCAATCCATATGCACGAAGAGGCGGCAATTACCCCTTTCAAATAAGGAAATCCATAGTCAAAATCATGGTTGCCGGGCACCACCATATCTACTCCGCTTGCTTGAAGAAGATTGCCGATCATCCTCGTGCCTCTTTCCTCCTCGTTCAAGGCGACATGATGCGCAAGCGGCGTTCCTTGGAGCAAATCACCGTTATCTATCAACCAGACGTGCTCCTGCGACTTGCGCCTGCTGAAGGCGTAGTTAGCAGCGCAAGCCAATGAACCATCAGACTGGCCATCTCCCCGCGTCCAATGTCCATGCACATCGCTGGTGTAAAGTAAGCATATCGTCTCTTCTTTACGGTGCATGATGTTCCCTCTCCAACGTATTCCACTCAATGGACCACAGCTCTGATTGGCTGGTTGAAACTGCGCAAGCGCCCGCTTCATAGAGCACCCCTACTTCCTCCGGCAAAGTAATGAGCCCGCTCGCGATAATCGGTACATTGTACTGTTCGGACAGCTCCCGAACGTTCTTCGGTAAGTTGCCCGGTGCAATATTGATGGCATCAGGCTGCAGATCGGCAATGACTTTGCCGCTCAGATCCAGAGAATGGCTGTCAAGCAGAAACATCGTCAGTATGCCGAATACACCGAGCCGCTTCGCCTCTTTCACCACATGCGCCTTGTTGCTGACAATGCCGCTAACAGCAACCTCGTTAAGCAGAAATTGAACGGCTTCCTTATCCTGGGATAATCCCCGGATCATATCAAAATACACAAATAAGTGCATACCGCTTCGTTCCGCCTGCTTGCTGAAGACCTTTAGCTCGCTCAGCGTTGAACGTACCAGAAATACATGACGCACTCCCATGCGCTCGGCTCGTACCATATCCAGCTCCGTCTTGACTGCCGCAATAACCGAAAACGGACTAAAAAGATGATGTAATTTCATAATGTCTCCCCCCGGTAATAGGTCGTAAACGCAGTACCCCGAAAAATACTGCCGCGAATGCTAGAAACAAGCTGGTTACTATAAAGAAGGCATGACCGGATGAAACGGACTGCTGCTGCACGCCAATGAGCCACGTGGAGCACGCTCCCCCCGCAAAGCCACAAGCAAAAAACAAACCCATGCGGGAAGCGGCAAGCGTCCCCCAATATTGAACGGCAAGTGCCGTCATGATAGGAAAGATCATCGCAATGGCCATCAGGAATGCCGCATATCCTATTGCGCCAACCACACCTGGAACAAAAGTTCCCCACGTTAGACACAATACACCAAGCGCCACGCACCGTTTAATACTGCCGCCATAACCCCAACGCTTTACGCTGCGGTTCACGCCAAGCCTGCTTGCAGTGAAGCCTGCAAAAGCAATTGTAAAGAGCCATGTCGCAAACGATGGTTCCAAATTATAGCTGCTCATCAATAAAGGACGGTACCATACGGTAAGACCGACCTCTGCACCAACATAACAAAAATACAGCAGTCCGAAGCACGCAAGCGGCAGAACAGAATCTCGCCTTGTGTGCTGTGCAGCGCCCCTCTTCTGATGGCTCGCGGTTGGAATCTCTCCCGTGAGCTTCCCACTTGACCGATCTGCCTCGCTTGGCGGCCAAGCAAGTCTTCTGCCGGTAAAAGCCAGCAGCACACCGAATATCGCAAAAGAAAACAGGATAAGCGGCCAAGCCGCCGCAGACTCAGAGGACGACCTCCCGCTAAGCACAAGATCAAGCGCAAGCGGCCCTATAATAAAACCGCAGCCCATCATAAAGTGCAGCCGCCCCAGCAGCTGTCCCGCTCGTTCCGGTGAGGCAGAGGGCAGTGCCACATTGCAAACCATGCCAACGATTCCATTTGCATATCCCACGATAAAGAACAAACTGCACCAAACCGCCGAACTAGAAGCGGACAGAAGCGCCAATAGGCCCATGCCGAAGGCAAAAATTACTTGGTGTCTACTATAGGCTCTCTGCCATCCCCACAATGCCGTTACACGGCCGGCAAGCACATTGGCTGCCAGCAATCCAGCGGAACTAAACGCAAATATTAGTCCGCTTGTTTTCGCGTCAAACTGGTATTCACCTAGAAAAAAGTCAGGCAAAAAGCCCTTCATAGACTCCATCATCCCGGTTACCAGCATCGACAAGCCTGTTAGAAGAGGCAGCGCCCAACCGATTGCAGCTGGACGCTTCACCTGTTACCACCCCAATATCTTTTCTATTTCTGCTGCTGCCTTGTCCAGCGCTACATCGCCGTCTATATCACCGGAGAAGGCTCCCTGGATATGATCAAGCATCACTCGCGTCGCCCGTGTTCCCGCATCGCCAGGCCAGTTGAACCAAGGCACAATATCCTCTGCCTGCTTATAAGTTGCAGCCGCCAGCGGATTCTCTTTCAAATAATCGGACATCAATTGCTCACGCGCGCTATCACGCACGGTCATGTACCCCATCTTCTGCGCTAGCATAGCTGAGGATTCCGGAGAGGTCGCGTATTTCACAAAATCCCACGCAGCCGCTTCCTTCTCCTCGTCGCTTTGGAACACATACAGTCCCGCTCCGCCAGCTGGCAAGCGTCGAGGCGTTTGCTCCTCCTCCCAAGTCGGGAGCATCATAATGCCTAGATTAAATGAAGAGTTCTTCGACAGATTAGCCAGATTGCCTGTCGTTGCGACCAGCATGGACAAATTGCCGCTTTGGAAAGCTTCCGCCGCCTGTGTGCCGTTCATTTGTGGAATGGACTTATCCTCTCGCATCATCTTTAGCCAATAGTTAAGCACTTCTTTTCCAGCCTCGTCATTGAATTGCACGTCTTTATCTTTGATGGAAGCGTAGCTTCCCCCTTTGGTCTCAAGAAGAGTTTGGAACATCCACGTGTCAAAGTCCATTTGGAAGAATACTCCCCCGCGATTCGGTTTTACAGCGGCAAGCTTCTTCGCCCATTCCTGAACTTGCTCCCAGCTCTCAGGCTGCTCAACTACTGGAATTCCAGCTTCCTTGAAGTGATCCAGGTTGACATAGATTAAAGGCGTGCTGACGAGAAACGGCAGTGACTGCTGCTTGCCGTCTATATCTTGGCCCAGCTTCAGCATCTGTTCCGTAAAGTCTTCGGTAGCATAACCTTCCTTATCAATAAAGGTGTGTAACGGCCTAATCGGCATCCGGGTGGACATAAACTCCCCATTTGCGTAACTCCCAATCGCCACCTCCGGCAGTTGGTTCGCCACCGCCAGCGTTTGAAGCTTCTCCAGCAGCCCGTCATAGAAGCCCTGTGTCTGTTCAGCTCGAACAATAACCTTGTTCTGCGAGGCGTTGTATTGATTGACAAGCTCCTCTATCGCTTCACCCTGCGAGCCGCCAAATACATGCATGAATTTGATCTCTACTGCTTTCCCCGTATTGGCTGCCCCGCTCTCTGTTGCTGCGGGTGACGCAGACGATTCCGAACTGCTTTCTGAACCTGTATTTCCTTGTCCACAACCCGCCAAAAGCCACATTAAAGCTGTAACCAAAAGGATGCTCAAACTGATACGTTGTTTCATTTCTATTCCTCCTATATTTTTTATTTTATGCCGCTTTGTAACGAGCTTTCCGTAAAGTGCCGCTGCGCCAAAATGTAGATTGCAATGACCGGCAGCACTGACAAAGTGGCGGCCGCCATTGTCGGGACCCATTCGATATAGCTGTCATTGCGAAACTGAACAATAGCTATCGGCAGCGTCATCTTTATCTCATCGTTCAATATTAGGAACGGCCAATAGTAATCGTTCCAGTTGTTCACAAACTGTATGAGTCCAACACCAAACAAAGTAGGCGCCGAGGCCCGCAGGTAGATATGATACAAGGTTTGGACGGAATGACAGCCGTCTACTCTCGACGCCTCCTCCAGCTCGCGAGGAATGGCCATAAAAAATTGGCGAAGAACAAAAATAGCGTACGCGCTTGCGATATGAGGTATAATCACCCCCTTGTATGAATTCACCCAGTCAAATGAATTGACAACCAGATAGACCGGAAGCATGATGGCCTGCGGCGGGATCATCATCGTACACAAGACGAAGAAGAACAAAGCTTCTCGTCCCCGAAATTGATATCGGGCAAAGGCATAGGCCGCGAGTACGCCGAGCAGCAGTTGACCAAACGTCAATATGCACGTAAGCAGCATGCTATTAGTAAACCAGCGGGCTATCGGTGCCTCACGGAACACTTGCAGGTAACCTTCCAGACTTAAGCTTGTCGGAATAAGAAGCGCGACGCGACGGAACGGATCAGAGCTGGGGGACAAGGAAACCGTAAGCATCCAGATAAACGGTACCAGCACCACCAGTAAAGAGATCAGCAACAACACATGCAACAACAGATTATTTCGTGACTTCAAGTTGCCAACCCCCTTCTACACCCATTGCGTGCGCTTCTGCATCCAGCGCACCTGTATGACAGTCAAAGCCAGCACGATGATAAACAATAGCGTCGCCGCTGCGCTGGCCGTGCCTGTGCTGAAAAATTGAAACGCCTCCTGCCAGATAAAGAACGCCCATACGTTTGTCGAGTTGTTCGGACCCCCGAGCGTCATAATTTGCACCGTAGCAAACACCTGCAAGGAATGAAGCAGAGTGATCGTCCAGACGAACATATGAACAGGCATCAACATTGGAAACGTCATATGGCGGAAGGATTGCCAACCATTCGCACCGTCTAGAGCCGCTGCTTCCTTCACCTCAATACTCAGTTGCTTCAAGCCGGAAATGTACAAGATGACGTTATAGCCAAAGGACATCCACACCCCTACGATAGCTACCCCGATAATCGCCAGCCGGGTATCTTGAAGCCATGCCAGATTGCCGATTCCGAATACTCCAAGCCATTGGTTGATCAGTCCGTTCTGCGGAGAGAACATTAAGGAAAACACCAGACCGGCCACCGAGACGCTCACGACTACAGGAACAAAAAACAATACTCGATACAAAGAGCGAAGCTTGCCAGCCCGTTCTATGGCAAGCGCATAAAGAAGTCCCAGTACAGCAGATAAAGGTACCGTAAGCGCCATGTACTGCAGCGTATTGCCGATGACCTTCCAGAACAAAGGCTTGCTCAGCACCTCTGCATAGTTACTCCAGCCGACAAATCGCTTCTTATCAAGGAGCAGGTCCCACTCCATAAAGCTGATATACAGGGAGAAGAAAAAAGGGAAAACAAAAAATATTGCGTAAAGCAGTAACACGGGTGACAAATACAAATATGGCTGCCAAGAAATTCGTCTCATCCTACGCCTCCTCTAAGCTGAAATAAACACAACAAAGCCCGTGACTCCCCTCAAAACTCCATCAGGAATGGAGGAGGGTAGTCACGGGCATTCTCTGCAATTAAGGCCCACTGCTCAGGTATTCAATTGCTTGATATCCATACTATATCCGGGAATTGTTAACAGAGTATTCGCTTTATGTGTATAGTTTGTAAATGCTATATAAGACAACCCAATTCTCCTATTCGATTTGCATCACTTCATCTGGTATATCACACCAAAAAAGTTTTTTTACTCGTATGTGGCTTTTTGCCCCTCAGCGGTGTCTAATTAAACGTAAGGTCAAGAGGAGGTTCTTACAATGTCTGGAGCTCATGACAAAGTTCCTGTTTATCCGGAAGAACAGGGAAACATCAAAAAGTTCGAGAATGACTATGATCAATATCGCAAAAGAATCCGCAACTATCTTTCGTTGAAAGTAAACCCTAATGCTGCGGATGACTTAACGCAACAGGTTTTCTTAAAGGCAATAGAAAACCTTCATACTTTTAAAGAGAATTCCAGTTTATTCACTTGGATTTTCAAAATCGCTCAAAATATAGTGAAAAACGAATATCGAAGCTTATCACGAAACAAAGAAATTACCCGTGACTTTACAGAATATGAATCACAATCTGTATCCCTAGATTTTGCTAAGTATGTCGAAATTCGCATTGATATTAGTTCCGCGTTAAAAAAATTAAATGAGTTAGACCAACAGATTATTTCATTACGTTTCTTCGTTGACTGTACCCTGTTGGAAATTTCCAAGATCATTGGAATGCGTGAAAGTGCGGTAAAGAACAGATTGTACCGATCGTTAGAGAAATTAAGAAGAGAATTGAAAGAATGGGGTGACATTACTATAATGTCTATTCAAGATATGATATCAATCGTAAACAAAAGTGAAGCAAATGACATGAATGATAGTTTGAAGAAAGTGCACCAAGACTTATTTAATGAACTTAAGGATAATGTTGAAAAAATTTCATCAAAATTCAATCATCAACCATCCAAAAAAATTATTATAGAAATTTATCCGGATCTCCCGACCTTCCATCAAGCTGTCGGAGAAGCAGATGCCCCAAATTGGTTCATGGGCACAATTGAGGGAAATATATTAAAAATTGTTTCTCCTTTGAACCCGGGACCAGAGCATACGTATCAAACCATTCTTAAATCCACAACACACCTGTTTACAATGTGGTTAATTAGCGACATTAATCCTCTTGCTCCCAAATGGCTGCGCCAGGGCATTGGTGGATATGAAGCGAAACAAATGACACCAGAATATATTAAAAGCACTACTTCAGATGCAATTCGCAATCATGATATTCCGACATTTCAACAATTAAACAACGATACTTGGGATTTTGGAACAATGAACGGATTTCAATTTTCTTATTTGATTGTAGAATTCATTGTTGAAATATATGGATTAGACACTTTAAACAAAATCATTAGGGATCCCAAAGATTTTAATGGGATCTTTCAACGTTCAGAGTCAGAGCTGCATGAGCAATGGTCCCAGTATTTGAGTCTGTAAAAAATTATGAGGCTAACCAGCTAAGTCTGGTTAACCTCATTTTTTGCGTTAAAATGAACATTAGACGGGGAGATTACCTATCCGAGGACAATATTGCGCATACGGGATAGTGGTCGGAAGGATAACGGTTCTCGTATTTTTGCCGATCCACCTCAACCTTGTCAACAGCGACGTCCGGCGTGGTGAAAATATAATCTATCGGCTCCCCGGCTGCGCCGCCCTGGAAATCATGAAAGGTTTGTCCCGCTTCCCCTACTCCTCCCTGCAATGCGGAAAAAGCGTCCCGGTACCCGGATTGCACTAGTCCACGAACTACAGCATGATCGGGACCTACGTTGAAATCTCCCGTAATAATGGCGGGAAGTCCGGTACACTCCCGCAAATGGCTAATTTTTTTCTTAATCAAATTCATGCCCTCTATTTGGGCTTCCTCGCTGATATGATCCAAATGAGTGTTAAAGACCAGGAACTCTGACTCCGATGCGGACTTGAATCGTGCCCAAGTGCACATGCGCGGACAGGCGGAATTCCAGCTTTGCACACCCAATCGATCGGGAGTCTCCGACAAACTGAAGTGTCCATATTCCACTACTTGCAATTTTTCCTTCTTATAAAAGATCGCACAAAATTCATCCGCATGTCCGCCTTGTCGACCTTCACCAATCCAGGTGTACTCCGAGAGATGCGGTTCCAAGTCTAGCAGCATGGCATACTGCCCTTCCTGGGTGCAAACGATATCCGCCTCATGATGTAAGATAGCTTGTGCAGCAGCAGGGTGCCGAAATGGCCAAGCATTCACCCCATCCGATTCCACATTAAGTCGCAAATTAAACGTCATTGCCTTTATATTCACATTCATCACCTCAAGAAAGATTTGCACGAAATTGGTTCCCTCAATCACCTTATAAAACATTATTCAGTTGGTCAAGGGTTTCGTGGAGAGCGTAAAATATCTTGTGTAAATAGATAAATAGCAAAAAGGAAGACCTTTTCTTGTAGAATGAAGTCACCACAACACCATTCACAGAAGAGAGGTCTTCCCTATGAAT